>DASXES010000111.1:0-107959 GCA_036489975.1 Roseiarcus sp. | reverse complement strand
GAACTGGCTCTCCAACACCGTGTTCGAAAACTACGACGCCATCATCGACGCTGCATGCGCCGCTTGGCGAAAGCTCATCGCTCAACCCGAAACGATCACATCCATCGGAATGCGCGACTGGCCTCACGTCGGTCACTCGCTGTGACCTTTGGTATGAGATGATTATGCCAACGCCTCTTCACAACATCTCTCGATGGGTTGCGATAACACATCGCAAGAGACGTTCGGTTCGGGCTGGCCGCTGGGCCGATGGGTGAAACGCCGTTAACGTGAAGATCACCGCGAGCGACGGTGGTCGACCGGGGAGTAAAATGGACGCGAAGAAATCTCTTTCGTAAGGACGCTGGCATGGCCGGCGTTGGCCGGATCGCGCCTCGCGCCATGGCGTTCGCGCTCGCCGCATCCGCCATTGCGGATCCGGCAAGCGCCCAGAATCTGACTTACACGTTCGACGCCGGTTCGAGCTTCACCTTCTCGGACGGCGACACGGCAAATCTTATGGGGAGTTTCACCATCAACCCTCCGGGCGACAGTCTGTTTGCCGATGATATCGTCATCACCGGAACGGGGCAAGAGGCGGGGACGTACGAGCCGCAAACGCAGGGCGACAACATTCTCGAATACGTCGAGTCTGGGACTTCAAACGATGTATTGCTCCGTTTCGGCCAAGATTTGGGGGCCGCCAGCCTCGTTTTGACACGCGTCGATTGGGCTGGCGATGGCGCCCGGAGCACTGCGGTCGATGTGACGGGCGGCGCGCAACTTCCCGCCGCCGCGCCTGAACTCTCGACCTGGGCGATGATGCTCATCGGCTTCGCGGGCCTCGGGTTTGCGGCGACCCGGCGCAAGGAGCCGCTGCGCAGAACCGCGGCCTAGCGCGGAAAGGCGGCGGACGGCGCGCGCATCCCCTTTGCCCGACGAGGCGTGAACGTCCCCGGAATTCGCATCGGGCAGCCCTGGCGTATCGCAATCATATGACAGCGCCCGGTTTCATCCCGGGCGGCGCGCCGCAATGAGGCCGGAATTTCCGCCCGCGCTATTAGCTGAACTTGAACAGGCCGCCCATTATGTTCCTGAGCATGTCCGGCTCGGCGCCGCCCGTCGGCGTCGTGCGGCTGACGAAGTCGAACACCTTGCCGTCCTTCATGCCGTAATTTGCGACGCGGTCGACCTTGCCGCTCTTGTCGAAATAGACCGCCAGCACATGCTGGTCGGTCATCTGTTCGGGCATGAACGAGAGGGTGTGCTTGAACTTCTGGCCGATATAGTACCAGGCGTCGCCGCCGACCGTAGACGTGGTCGAAGGGGAGCCGAGCAGCGTGAGCGCTTCCGGCTTGGTCGTCGCCCCCACCTTGACCTGCGACAGCGTGTCCTGGTCGATCTGGTAGCCGCGGTCGAAATCGCCATCGTACCCAAGGCACCCGCTTACGGTGAGCGCCGCGCAGAGGGCCAATGCCAGCGTTGCTCGACGATGGACCTTAGGCGCCATTTGCATTGAGTCTCCCAGTCTCTCTTTCGACCGGCCTTTCGCCTTGCCAGACCGGACGCGGATGCGTAACTCATGCCCCCTGACAAGAGCAAGCGCCAGTCGCGGGCGCACGGGGCATCCGGATGATCTTCGCCCAGTGGCGCGCGCGCCGCGCCAGCAAAGCACTCATTGAGCAGATTCTGGGCGAGATCGTGGCCGCCGCGCGCCGCCCGGCGCTCTACCAGGCGCTCGGCGTTCCCGATGACATCGACGGCCGGTTCGAACTCCTGACCCTGCATGCTGGACTGGTGCTGCGTCGGTTATCGGCGCTCGGCGGCCTGGCGGACGCTATCGCCCAGGATCTGGTGAATAGCGTCTTCACCCATTTCGACGACACGCTGCGCGAGATGGGCTTCTCGGATATCGCGGTCGCGAAGCGCCTCAAGGCGATGGGCGGCGCCTTCTACGGCCGCAACGCTGCTTATGCCGCCGCACTCGACGGCGGCTCAGCAGTGAACCTTGCCGCGGCGCTCGCCCGTAACGTTTATGGCAAGGCGGCCAAGGACAAAGCGCGAGCGGCGGAAGCGCTCTCTCGCCATGTCGCCTTGCTTGACGCGGACCTGGCCACGATCCCAATCGGGACATTCGCGACCGGCCGCTTTCGGTTCCCCCCTGGCTCGATCCCCGCCGCAGACTGCAATGAATGAAGACAGCCCACTTTCGCGCGTGATGCGGGTCGACGCTCTTCCGCATGAGGGCCAAACGGTGACCATCGAAGCCACACCCGCCGAGAGGCAGGCGCTCGCGTCGTTCCTCAAGCTCCCCGCCGTCGCCGCCCTGACCGCAACGCTGCGCGTCGAGCCTTGGGGCCGCGGGGGCGCGCGAGTCACCGGCGCTGTTCGCGGCGAGCTCACCCAGACCTGCGTGGTTTCGCTCGAGCCGTTTCCCGCGACTGTCGACGAGCCCGTCGACGTGCGGTTCGCGCCTGAGGCCGCTGTCGATTCCAGGCTTCCCGTAAAAGAGACGGTTTTGCTCGCCGACGAAGACGAACCCGATCCCGTCATAGATGGAAAAATAGATCTCGGCTCTCTCGCTCAGGAGTTCTTTGCTCTCGGCCTCGACCCTTATCCGCGTAAGCCCGGCGTGGCTTTCGAGCAGGGTGCGGAATCCGCGCCCGCGGATTCGCCGTTTTCGGCGCTGGCCGAACGAGCGAAGCCGGGGTCCAATTAGGGCAACAATGTTGCCGGTGGATGGCCGGTTCAAGGCATTGCATAAGAGTTGATCACAAGTTAACATCGCATCCTCACCGCGCTAGGCGCTAGCGCGGTGTCAAGCTCTGCGCCACCCGAACATCGGACGAGCGCATGGCGAGGGAGGAAGCCATGGATCTCATCACTGCATTGGCGGTTAGCATCGGCGTGCTCGGAGGCATCGCGACGTTCGTCCTCCTGTCGCCTATCGGGATGGGCGTGCAAATCTGGGTTGCATTCATCGCCTGGGCGACCTTCTATCATTGTGGCGGCAAGGAGGCCGGGCTCACCAAGGCGCTCACCAACCTCATATTTGGCGCCATAATGGCCTTGATCGCGCTGCTGCTGGTCACCAAAGTTCCGCTCGGGGGCTCGCTCGGCGTGCCGCTATGGGCGGGGATATGCGTCCTGATCACAGTCTTCATTCTGGTCTACGCCGCCAAGGCGCCCGCGCTGAGCGACATACCGGCAGGCGTGCTCGGCTACGCGGCGGTCGCCGGTCTCGCCTTGACCGGCAACAAGCTTGGCGAGGTCGGTTCGGCTTCGCTCGAGAATCCTTTCGTCGTCGGCGTGATCTCCCTAATCATCGGCGCGGTGCTCGGATACATTTCTCAGAAGGTCGCCCTCGCGCTGGTCAAGGAATAGTCGCGGCCGGTCGGCTGGTCCTGCCATGGGGAAAGGCGGGCCTCAATCGGTGGTTGAGGGGAATCGTGGAGGCGCCCGTGCTCGGGGCGCACCTCCGGTCTTTAGCCAACGGGGGAGCTTGGGCTGGGCGAGCGCGTGGGCGCGCACGCTTCCGGGAGGCTTTGACGCTGAATCCGCAGCCGTCAACGCCCGCGAATGTGCTGGCGATTCGCGCGAGCGTCCTGCTTCGCCGAACTGGATCAAGGCTTAGGTGCAGCCGAGCGGAAGTTTCTTGCGTTGCCTTGCGCGACGAAGCCGCTATTGTCGCGCCGCGCCGCCCGGGCAACGCGGCCCGTGCGGTCGGACCAAGGAATGGCGAGCGATATTCGCATAGCGCTGGACGTGATGGGGGGCGATCACGGGCCGGCGACCGTGGTGGCCGCCGCCGCCATTGCGCTCGAACGCCGTCCCGACATTGAATTTCTCCTCTATGGCGAAGAGGACGCGATCAGGCCCCTCCTTGCGCGGCATCCGAGGCTCGCCGCCAGGTCGCGCGTTTTTCACACCGACGTCGCGGTGAAGATGAGCGACAAGCCGAGCCAGGCCTTGCGCGCCGGACGGCGTGTCTCCTCGATGTGGCAGGCGATCGAAGCGGTGAGATCGGGCGCCGCCGACTGCGCGGTCTCCGCCGGCAACACCGGCGCCTTGATGGCGATGGCGAAGTTCTGCCTCCACACGATGGCGCCCATCGCGCGGCCGGCGATCGCGGCGATGTGGCCGACGATGCGCGGCGAATCGATCGTGCTCGACGTCGGCGCGACCATTGGCGGCGATGCCCAGCATCTTGTCGATCTCGCGGTGATGGGCGCCGCGATGGCGCGCATCGTGCTGCACATCGACTCCCCCACCGTCGGCCTTCTCAATATCGGGACCGAAGAGATCAAGGGCGTCGAGGAGGTGAAGGCGGCGGGGCGCATCCTGCGCGAGGCCAGCCTGCCCAACATGCGCTATTCCGGCTTCGTCGAGGGCGACGATCTCGGCAAGGGCGCCGTCGACGTTTTCGTCACCGAAGGCTTCACCGGCAATATCGCGCTCAAGACCGCCGAGGGCACCGCAAGGCAGCTCGGTCAGTATATGCGCGAGGCCGTGAGCCACGATCTCATGTCACGCATCGGCTTCTTGTTCGCCCGCAAGGCGATCACTGCGATGCGCGCTAAAATGAACCCCCGCGCGAGCGGGGGTGTGTTCCTGGGGCTTGACGGCGTCGTCATCAAGGCTCATGGCGGCGCTGACGCCGAAAACTACGCCGGCGCCGTGGAACTGGCCGATGACATGGTGCGCCAGGAGCTGCTCGGCAAGATTCGGGACATGATTGCTCACGCAAACGGCTTCCGCCCCAGCCCCGTGCGTTCACGCGCCGTTCAGTCCTGATCGCGGAAAAACTCACTTTCATGAACCTTGCATCCCCTCCGGCTCCTGTCCGTCGCACGCACCGCCCGGAATCGGAAACCTCGCAGGGCGGCGCGCCCGCCTCGATTTGCGCCTGCATACGCGGGATTGGCGCGGCGCTGCCCGAGCGCGCCGTCTCGAACGCCGAGCTCGCGACCAGGGTCGACACATCGGATGAATGGATCGTGCAGCGCAGCGGGATCCGCCAGCGCTATGTGGCGGGCGAGAACGAAACCACATCGTCGCTTGCGACCAAGGCGGCTCGAGCAGCGCTGCGCAGCGGCGGGCTCGAGGCCGCCGACATCGATCTTGTCATCGTCGCCACATCGACGCCCGATTATACGTTTCCGGCGGTCGCCACCCAGGTGCAGGCCGATCTTGGGATCGTCGAAGGCGCCGCTTTTGACCTGCAGGCGGTCTGCACCGGCTTCGTCTACGCGGTCGTGACGGCGGAGAAGTTTCTCCGCTCCGGCTCGCACAAGCGCGCTCTGGTGATCGGCGCGGAGACCTTTTCGCGCTTGCTAGACTGGAGCGATCGCACGACCTGCGTCCTGTTCGGCGACGGGGCAGGGGCAATCGTGCTCGAGGCGCGCGCGAGCGACGGCCGGCTCGCCTCGCCCGGCGTGATCGCCTCACGCCTGCGCGCGGACGGCCGGCATCGCGACAAGCTTTACGTCGACGGCGGCCCGTCGACGACCCGAACGGTCGGCCATTTGCGCATGCAGGGCAAGGAGGTGTTCCGCCATGCCGTCGGCATGGTGACTGACGTGATCCAGGGATGCTTCGCTGACGCCGGCGTGACCGCCGACGACATTGACTGGTTCGTGCCGCATCAGGCCAATCGCCGAATCATCGACGCTTCGGCCGACAAGCTCGGCATCGCCCGCGACAAGGTGATCATCACCGTCGACCAGCACGGCAACACGTCCGCCGCCTCGATCCCGCTCGCGCTCGACGTCGGGGTCAGGGACGGCCGCATCAAGCCGGGCGATCTGGTGATGATCGAGGCGATGGGCGGCGGCTTCACCTGGGGCGCGGCGCTGATCCGCTGGTGAAGCGGTCCGGCTTCGGGTGGGCCGGACGGCTCATCCCCTTGATTTGGGTTCTCTTCGCGCGCGGCTGTTTGGCTTCGAACACCCCCGATAATGGGGGTTGGAAAAGCTTGGATTTCCTTGGATTCTCTCGTCATAATCTAGATTTATCAATGGGTTAAGCACGAATTTCGACGCGCGAGTTTTCGCTGCCCCTTGTCCCTGTCGCCGCCGGGCACAGCCTGCGGTCCTGGGTATGGGCAAGGGCAGAATTGTTCATGCGCTCACCTTAACCTAACTTCTGATTTTCTGCAAGAGAGAAAGCCGTCCGAGCGTTGGCGCCGCTGGCGGACCATCGGCCGGATCCAACGATAGATTGTTGGCCAAAAACGCCAGCCTACTCAAACGCGAAAATGCGCTTCCAGTCGTTCTTCATGCTGACGACGAACCAGCCCTCCTTCGTCGCCAAATCGTAGAGGGACTGGGGAAAGGTCCCGATCTTCGAATCTGGCAAGCCTCGGGCCGGCCCATAGGCGTATTCGCGCGCGCCGTCGTCATGGAGAACCAGCATCCCGAGCCTCGCGCCTGCGCCCGCCGTCGTATATTGCAGCATTTGCTGGTCGCCCGGCGTATTGCCGAAGGCAAAGTGGGGCCTGCGGCCAATCACGAGATGGATGCCCTCCGGCTTTCCGCCCTTGTCGTCGTTGAGGAGAAGCTTCGGCTCCCGTTTGAGGATGGGCTTGCCTTCGGCGCCCGGCTCGAAGTTGAGCTCGAACATCGTTCCGACGACCTGCTCGACCGGAATTCCGTAGATCGGCTCGGAATAGGCGCGCACGAAATCCTGGCCGCCGCCGGTGACGATGTAGGTGCGGTAGCCATGGGCGCGCAGATATTTGAGGAGCTCGATCTGCGGCTGATAGACGAGCTCGGTGAATGGCCGCTTCCAGCGCGGATCGCGCGCCTCCTTGAGCCAGGCGGCGACTTCGTCGCGGTACACCTCGACGTCCATGCCGGTAAGGGTCGCGCCGACGACGGAAAGCAGCCCCTCCACCGAAAGGCTCGCGATCAATTCGCGGTCGCCCGAGAGGACGGCCTTGAACGCGGGCTCGTCCGCAAGCTCGGGCCTTTCCTTCACGACTTCCGGCACGCGACTGAAAGCGAATACGACCTGCGTGTAGATCGGCTGCTCGACCCAGAGCGTGCCGTCCTGGTCGAAGGTCGCGATGCGCTCGACGACCGGCACGAACTCTGGGCTCGCCGCGTCGGTCGTCGCACGGACGAATTTGACGATCGCGTCCTTCGCCGGCCCCTCGCTCCACGAGGGCAGGGGATCGCTGTCAGCCTCCGCCTGCCCGGCGAGGCTGAGCGCAGCCGCCCCGCCCAGCAGAAGGGCCGTGAATTCGCGCCGGCGCAACGCCATTGCGAACTGTCGGGCCTCGGCTTTAGGCCAGCGAGATGCTCATGCCGCTGAGGTCGATCGAGAAGCTGAAGCCGACCTGACGCCCATGAAGGCGCAGCACCACGCCATTGGCGTTGGAGAGCTGCGCCGTGCTTCTGCCACCCGCGACGGACATGCCCGCCCCGATGGCCGAGTAGATGCCCGCGATCTGGCCTGGAGAATGAAGGTTGTACGCGTTGCCAACCAGATCCGTCGCCGAGACGCCAATCAAAGCGCCCGCGCTGATGCCCCCGACCCTGAGCGGAAACTGTTGGCCGTGGAACCGCAAAGTCCCGCTGCCGCCAGTGACGCCGAATATGAAGCCGGCGCTGGCGATGTGCAGCGCGACCGTTCCGGTCGCGGCCTCGGCCGGCGCGACAAACGCTGCGGTCGCGAGACCGGCGCCGGACAGAATGAGGCCGCGACGCGTAATCATGCCCATGAGAGTCTCCCCGATTGGCTCAATCGAAACCCCGCGGTTCAGCACGAGTTGAGCCCCCCAGCTGCGCGGCGTCCCACTCTACCGTTTTGCGCCCGATTCGCCAGCCCCTGGCGAACGGCCCGGCCGCCGGCGAGGGGCCAGGCCGGCGACTTGTCGCAAATGAACCTGTCGGGCCCGCCCAGCGCAGCTTTGAGGCGTCCGCGCCCAACCGCTCCCCAGCGCGCCTCAGGCCTCGCCGGCGTCGGACCCGTGTCGAGCCTGGCGGGCGCGGATAGCCATGATCGCGATCAGCGCCAGCGCAATCACACCGAAGGATACGCCCGTCGTCGACGTGCCGAGGGCATAGATCTCCGGAGTTGTCACGGTCGTGGTCAGAGCCTGCAATTCCATCGGCAGCGTATTGTGCTCGCCCATGGCCTGGCTCGATCGCGCAATCTCATCCCATGAGAGGGTGAAGCCGAACAGCCCGACCCCAATCACCGAAGGCAGGATGATCGGCAGAATGACGTAGCGCAACGTCTGCCACGGCGTTGCGCCGAGGTCGCGCGCCGCCTCTTCGTAACGGCTGTCGAAGCGATTGAAGATGGCGAACATCACCAGAAGGCCGAAGGGCAGCGTCCAGGTGAGATGCGCGCCAAGGCCGGAGGTGAACAGGCCCATGGTCGTCTTGACGTTGTCGGCGATCCACGAGGACGCGTGGTTCTTGAGAAAGTCGTCGAGCAGGCGGAACTCGAGAGCGATGCCGAGCGAGGTGACGATCGAGGGAACGATCAGGCTGGCGACGGCGACAAAGAACAGGAGGTTCGATCCCTTGAACCGCTTGCGGAAGGCGAGGCCGGCGCTGAGCGAGAGCAGGACGGTGAGGACCATGACCACCAGGCCAAGCTCGAGCGAACGCAGGAACGCGTCGTGGATGTCGACGATGCCCCCGCCCTCCCAAAGCTTCTGGAACCAGTGCAACGAAAGCCCGTTCAGGGGGAAGGTCAGGCCGCCGCTCGGACCCTGGAACGAGAGAACGAAGATGACGATCATCGGCCCATAGAGAAACAGCACGAAAGCGGCGAAGAAAGCCGCGAGCCAGTAGAAGGCGAAAGAGCGCCCCTCGCCCATCTCAGAGCTCCTTGCGCACGTCGACGATGCGGTTCAAGGCGACGATGATGAGCAGTGTGATGGCCAGCAGAATGACCGCGTTCGCAGCGGCGGGCGGGAACTGCAGGGCGTTCAGCCGCGTCTCCACGACCTTGCCCGCCGAGGCGATCTGCTCGCCGCCCATGACGTCGAAGGTGATGAAATCCCCCATCACGATGGTCACGACGAAGATCGAGCCGATGACGATGCCGGGCTTCGACAAGGGAACGATCAGGCTCCACAGCGTCTGCCATGCGGAGGCGCCCGAATCATACGCGGCTTCGATGAGGCGCTTGTCGATGCGCATCATGGAATTGAAGATCGGCACCACCATGAAGAAGGTGAAGAGGTGGGTGAAGGCGAGCGACACCGAGAACGGAGAATAGAGCAGCCATTCGACCGGCTGGTTCACGATGTGGCCCTTCATCAGCGCATCGTTGACGAGCCCGTTGCGTCCGAGCAGGGGGATCCACGAGATCATGCGGATCACGTTCGACGTCCAGAATGGGATGGTGCAGACGAGGAACAGCACCATCTGCGTCGTCGCCGAGCGGATGTGGAAGGCGAGGAAATAGGCGACCGCGAAGCCGATCAGGAGCGTCGTCACCCAGACGATGAAGCAGAACTTCACCGTTGAAACATATGTCCTCAGGATGGTGCAGAGATCGGGCAGCTGCGTCAGGCAGCCCTCGAAGGTCTCGGTGTAGCTGCGCGTCGTGAAGCGCGCGATCATCTCATAGTCGTTGTAGTCCCAGAAACTGACGATGACGACCAGGATGAGCGGGATAACGAAAAAGAACAGAAATACGAGGCCGAACGGCATGGCCTGAAGCCAGCCGGGAACGCCGGTCCGCTCAATGGCGCTTTTGGCCGCCGCGGTTCCAACCGCCGGCGCGGACATGGGTCTGGCGTCTGCGGCCGCCGTCATCGAACGTGCCGGCTAGCTCGGATGTCATGCCCGTGAAAGCGGGCATCCGGCGCTCGAAAAGGCAGGGACCCCCGCTTTCGCGGGGGTGATATCGGAGCCAATGGATGAGCTCGCGTCACGAGGCGATGAACTCGTTCCATTTGCGGACCATGTAGTCGTTCTCGTCCATGACGGCGTTCCAGCAGGCGACATTGCCCATGCGGTCGTCGTAGGAGCCGCCGTCGCGGGTCGCCCCGGCCTTTTCGAGAAGCGAGCCATCCGGTCCCTTGATGTCCTGCGCGGCGGGCTTGCCTTCCATCCAATAGGCCCATTCGTAGGGCGCCATATTGGCCTTGGCCGTCGAGAGCACCGCGGAATAATAGCCCTGCCGATTGAGATAGGCGCCCGCCCATCCCGACAGGTACCAGTTCACGAACTCATAGATCATGTCGGCCTGCTTCGGCGTCACGCCCTT
Source organism: Roseiarcus sp. (assembly GCA_036489975.1). Classification (GTDB taxonomy): domain Bacteria; phylum Pseudomonadota; class Alphaproteobacteria; order Rhizobiales; family Beijerinckiaceae; genus Roseiarcus. Next base: position 97,747 of record DASXES010000111.1, on the reverse strand, counting down.
CGACATGCAGAAGCCTGACGCCCAGGACCGGTAGCCCTCCTTCAGCGGCTGGAAGACGCACGGGATGCCCTTGGTGCGAACCGCCGTCACGGCAGGCGACCACATCGACTGGATGACCGTCTCGCCCGACGCCATCAGGTTGACGCTCTCGTTGAAGTCCTTCCAGAAGGCGCGGAACTGGCCGGCCTTCTTGGCTTCGGTGAGTACGCCCATGGTCATGTCGATCTCGGGCTTCGTCATGTTGCCCTTGTCGGGATATTTGTACTTGCCGAGCGATTCGACGACCATCGCGGCGTCCATGATGCCGATCGAGGGAATGTTGAGGATCGCCGCCTTGCCCTTGAACTCGGGGTTGAGCAATTCGGACCAGTGCTCGATCGGCCGCTTGATGAGATCGGGGCGGATGCCGAGCGTGTCAGCGTTGTAGACGGTCGGGATGAGGGTGACCCATTCGGTCGGCGTCTTCGAGAATTTCGTCGAATGCGGACCCTCGACGAACATGACCTTCTTGGGCGCCGTGCCCTGGTCGCCGATCACCTTGCCGTTGGGCAACTGGCCCTTGGTGAAGACCGGCGTGATGTTGTCGAACTCCTTGATCTTCCTGGCGTCCATCGGCAGGATGTTGCCCGACGGCACGAGCTTCTTGAGGCTGAAATACTCGGTGTCCAGGATGTCGAACGAGTTCGGCTGCGTGATGACCCGCTTGGTCACGTCGTCGGTGGTGGCGACGATGTTCTGGATGGTGATCCCGGTGTCCTGCTTCACCTTCTTGGTCATGTCGTCGGACTGGTTGACCGCAGTGCCGAGGTAGCGCAGCACCTTGTCTTCCTGGGACCACACCGCCGGGAAGCCGGTGATCGCTCCCGAACCGGCCGCTGCGCCGGCGAGTCCCGCCGCTCCCTTGAGCACGGCGCGGCGGGAAACACCCTCCGCCATCTTGTCACGCTTCATCGACATCATTCTCTCCTTTTGAGTGCCCTTGGGTTCTCGGACGCGTCACGGCGTGGGGCTGAGCGCGTGGACATCCTTGTCGGCCCAGAGAACAGATACGCTGTCGCCGACGTTGAGCGGCTCGCCGGCGAAATCCTCGTCGCTGACCAGGGCCGTCAGCTCCGAATAGCCCGGGTGGTCGAGCGCGACCTGATATTGGGCGCCCTGGTATTCGATCGCGCGCACCGCCGCGACGAGGCGCTCGTCATTGGCGCCCGCGCTATTGGCGTTGCGGCGCAGCGTGATCCGGTCGGCGCGCACGGCGACCGGGCCGAGCGGCGTCTCGATGACGTTGTGACCGCCGAGAAAGCGCGCGATGAACTCCGTCGCCGGTTTTTCAAACAGCTCGCGCGGCGGGGCGACCTGTTCAATGCGACCCTTGTTCATCACCACGACGAGATCGGCGAGCGCGAGCGCCTCGTCCTGGCCGTGGGTGACATGGATGAAGGGGATGTTGAGCTGCCGCTGGAAACGGCGCAGCTCGGCGCGCATCCGAACGCGCAGGAACGGATCGAGGGCCGACAGCGGCTCGTCCAGGAGCAGGATCTGCGGGTTGGTGACCAGCGCCCTGGCCAGGGCTACGCGCTGCTGCTGGCCGCCCGACAATTGCGCCGGCACCCGCTCGGCGTATTGCGCCATGGCGACGAGCTCCAGAAACTCCATCGCCTTCTTGCGCCGCGTCGCCTTGTCGACGCGCTTCATCTTGAGCGAGAAGGCGACGTTGTCGACGCAGGAGAGATGCGGAAAGAGCGCATAGCTCTGAAACATCATCGCCGTGCCGCGCTTGGCCGGCGGCAGGTCGGTGACGTTGGCCGCGCCTATGAGAATGTCGCCCGCCGTCACCCGCTCATGGCCGGCGATCATTCGCAGCGTCGTCGTCTTGCCGCAGCCCGATGGTCCGAGCAGACAGCAATACGCGCCCGCCGGAACCTTGAGATCGATCGAATCGACCGCGGTGGCGGCGCCATAGCGTTTGGTGAGGTGAATGACTTCGAGGTCGGCCGGCTCCAACACCACCTCACGATTTGACGATCGGGCTTGGGCTCGGTTTTGCAACGCTCGTGCCAGCCGCGCCCGCCCGCTTCAAGGGGCCCGAGCGTTGTCAGAAGGGAGGGTTTCCGGGCGGCATGGCGAAGTTCGATCAAGTCGCCGCCGCTAAATTAGGCGCCGCCGATGAGAATTGCGGCGTCCGCCACGGCCCAACACCGTGGGTTCAAGAACAAAAAGGGCGGCCGAAGCCGCCCTTTCCGCTACCCGTGTCGGGTGGAGGACTTAGAAGTCCATCCCGCCCATACCGCCGCCGCCGCCGCCCATCGGCATCGCGGGCGCATCCTTCTTCGGCTTGTCGCCGATCATTGCTTCCGTGGTGATGAGGAGGCCGGCCACGGAGGCGGCGTCCTGGAGCGCCGTGCGCACGACCTTGGCCGGATCGACAATGCCGGCTTCGATCATGTCGACATACTCTTCCGTCTGGGCGTTGAAGCCGAAGGTCTGCGACTTGTTGTCGGTGATCTTGCCGACGACGATCGAACCTTCGTTGCCCGCGTTTTCCGCGATCTGGCGGATCGGAGCCTCGAGCGCCTTCAGCACGATGCTGATGCCGGCCTGCTCATCGGCGTTTTCGCTTCTGAGCTTGGAGACCGCGATCCTGGCGCGCAGGAGCGCAACGCCGCCGCCCGGAACGATGCCCTCTTCAACCGCCGCGCGGGTGGCGTTGAGAGCGTCGTCAACGCGGTCCTTCTTCTCTTTGACCTCGACCTCGGTCGCGCCGCCGACGCGGATCACCGCAACGCCGCCGGCGAGCTTCGCCAGCCGCTCCTGCAGCTTCTCCTTGTCATAGTCGGACGTCGTGTCCTCGATCTGCGCCTTGATCTGCGAGATCCGGCCCTCGATGTCAGCCTTCTTGCCGACGCCGTTGATGATGGTGGTGTTCTCCTTCTCGATGCGGACCCGCTTGGCCCGGCCGAGCATCTGCACCGTGACGTTCTCGAGCTTGATCCCGAGATCCTCGGCGATCATCGTGCCGCCGGTCAGGATCGCGATGTCCTCGAGCATCGCCTTGCGGCGATCGCCGAAGCCCGGCGCCTTGACTGCAGCCACCTTCAAGCCGCCACGCAGCTTGTTGACGACCAGGGTCGCAAGCGCCTCGCCCTCGATGTCCTCGGCGATGATGACGAGCGGCTTGCCGGTCTGCACGACCGCCTCGAGCACGGGCAGCATCGGCTGCAGCGAAGAGAGCTTCTTTTCGTGGATGAGGATGTAGGGATCCTCGAGCTCGGCCAGCATCTTCTCGGCGTTGGTGACGAAATAGGGCGAGAGATAGCCACGGTCGAACTGCATCCCCTCGACGACGTCAAGCTCGGTCTCGGCGGTCTTGGCCTCTTCAACCGTGATGACGCCCTCGTTGCCGACTTTCTGCATCGCGTCGGCGATCATCTTGCCGATCGACTTGTCGCCGTTGGCGGCAATCGAGCCGACCTGCGCGACTTCCGAGGACTCCTTGATCTTCTTCGAACGCTTGGCGATGTCCTTGACCGCCTCGGCAACGGCGAGATCGACGCCGCGCTTGAGGTCCATCGGGTTCATGCCGGCCGCAACCAGCTTCGCGCCCTCGCGGACGATCGCCTGGGCGAGAACCGTGGCGGTGGTGGTGCCGTCACCGGCGGTGTCGTTGGTCTTCGAGGCGACCTCGCGGACCATCTGTGCGCCCATGTTCTCGAACTTGTCCTCGAGTTCGATCTCCTTGGCGACGGTCACGCCGTCCTTGGTGATGCGGGGCGCGCCGAAGGACTTGTCGATGATGACGTTGCGGCCCTTCGGGCCCAGCGTCACTTTGACGGCGTTGGCGAGAACGTCGACGCCACGGAGCATTTTATCGCGCGCGTCGGAGGAAAAACGTACGTCTTTGGCGGCCATTGCTTTTTCAATCCTCAGAGATTAGTCGAGATGCTGTTTGGACGAAGCTGATTTCAGGCGGCTTTCTTGGACGAGGAGGGGGTCGCCTCGATCACGCCCATGATGTCGGATTCCTTCATGATGAGGAGTTCCTCGCCGTCGATCTTGACCTCGGTGCCGCTCCACTTGCCGAACAGAATCTTGTCGCCGGCCTTCACGTCCAATGGCACGAGCTTGCCGCTTTCGTCGCGGGCGCCTGGCCCGGCGGCGATGATTTCGCCTTCCTGCGGCTTCTCCTTGGCGGTGTCCGGAATGATGATGCCGCCCTTCGTCTTCTCCTCGCCTTCGAGGCGGCGGACGACGACGCGGTCATGCAGGGGACGGAATTTCATGAATGTTTCCTCTTTCGAAATCGCCCGCACAGGGGCGCGGTTGCTGGCACTCAATCGCGCCGAGTGCTAACGGCGCTCAAATAGGGGTCATGCGCGCCGCCGTCAAGGGCGTCGGAGCGCTCGTTTTTAAGGTTGAATTGGCTTCGGAACCCATGATGCTTGCGCGCCGGCCACGCAGCGAATCTGCGTCCGGCCTGTAAACGAGCACCGCGCTGGGATCCTGAGAAATCAGTGCAGGGATGGCTTAGCGCTGTCACTGAGGCCGCGCCGAGTATTCGCCTTGAAAGTTCTATCCTGAACTTTGTTTTAATCGAACTTTTGGCCATTCTCCGTGTTGATGACTGCGGAAACGAGGAACACGCGAAATCGTGATCGCTTTGGATCTAGCCGGTGAGTAAAGCCGATCTATCTCATATGAAACGGGGGCGATTCCGTGACGCTGGCCGCGTCGTCAAGGTAAAAGGAATGTCACCATGACTCTTGGCGCTATTAGAGTTTCAGCCCTCGCGCTCGGCGCGTCCGCTCTCACATTGCTTTCACCGCTTTCCGTGGCAAACGCGGCGACCGTTGTTCACCACCCTGCCATTCGCGGGCGCGTTACACACGCCCACGGACGTCACACGGTCCACTATTATGCCCACCCCTACCTTCGCGGGCATCGCTATGCTTACGGCAATGGCTACAACCCCGGCGCTGCGGCCGCCGTCGGTGTGATTGGCGGCATCCTTGGAGCAGGCTTGGCCGGCGCCTATGACTGCGGCGGCTATGGCTATGGCTCCTGTGACGGTTACGGTTACGGTTACGGCCCGGATTACGGTGGCTTCGGCTATGCGTATCCCGGCTATGGTTACGGCTACGGCGCGGGGTATGGCGGCTATGGCGGCCGTTATGGTTACGGCGGTCATTTCCGCGGCGGAGCCGCCCACTTCGCCGGCGGCAATTTCGGCCACATGGGCGGCTTCGGCGGCGGTCACTTCGGCGGCTTTGGTGGTGGCCACATGGGCGGCGTCGGCGGTGGCCACTTCGGCGGCGGAGGCGCACACTTCCGCTAACACAGGATTCGCTTCACTCTCAGCTTCGGGCGGCCTTCGGGCCGCCCGATTTTATGTGGGCACGGCATCTGGGGTCGAAGCCAGTTGGGCGAAGCTGCGGCGATTTGCCCCGCCTGATTCGATTTGCCCGCCTGATTCCATGTGTTGTGGGAACTGTTTAGCCGGCGTGCGTGTTTCCTAGAGCAGGAAAGGCCGCGCTCGGCCGTACCGTCCGATCAAACGAAGGAGGTCATGATGACCTATGCTGTTCCCCGAACCTCGACCCTCGCGTTGGGCGTCGCCGCACTCGTTTCGTTGTCCACCCTTTCCGTGGCGCGCGCTGACCCATCCGCGGAGCCTGCGCCGACCCCGTCGGTGACCGCGCCTGCGCATCCGACGAGCATGCCGACGCCGGCGCCCACGACGACCGCCGCCGCGCCGTCACTCAATGCGCCTGCGCCGACTCCAGCCTGGGCGGAAGCCGGACCTCACGCGGCCCCTGGCGCTCACAATCCAGGTGTCCGCCACTATGCCCACCGTCATTACGCATACGCCCGCCAGGGGCGTCGCGACTATAGCGGCAACCCCATTGGAACGGTGGCGATGCGGGTTGCCGGCGGCGCCGCTGATCTGGGTTCGGTCGCCGCTTACCCCTTCTATTGCTTCCCGAATTACGGCTCCTGTTCGGTCCGCGTGCCCTACCGGTACTGAGGGCGCGGGCCTGACGGCCGCGAAAGCTCCAGGCGGTCTCGGCGCCGCGTGGAGCCCTCTCTGATCGAAAATGGTTGACTTTTCTGAAAATCTGGATATAATGATGGGATGCTGCCAAATCGGAACCCAGCCCGCGAGCCCCAAAAGCTCCATGGCCGGGCGAGCCGAGAGCTTTATTCCGGCCCTGAGAGTTTTCGCGCACAGGATTTCGCCGCCTCGGAGAAGCCAACAGCTTGCAATCGTGGCGGGCTGTAAACTCTGGTGCTAAAAGTTGCGCAAAAGCGCAGTTAAGCCGTTGAAATAATTGAGACGCGTAAACTTGTGTGGGGCGCGGGGGAGGGCCGACCCTGGTGTTTGGCGGTGAGCGCGCCCCTGTCAGGCCGCTTTCAGCAGCCGCTCGACCTCGTTCACCAGGTCGCGCAGATGAAAGGGCTTGGAGAGGATGCGGGCGTCCTTCGGCGCCGCATTGCCGGGATTGAGCGCGACCGCGGCGAAGCCGGTGATGAACATGACCTTGATTTCCGGGTCCAGCTCCGTGGCCCGACGCGCGAGCTCGATGCCGTCCATCTCGGGCATGACGATATCGGTCAACAACAGCTCGAACGGCTCCTCGCGCAGCCGGTTGTAGGCGGAGAGCCCATTGTCGAACGAGATCACGGCGTAGCCGGCGTTCTGGAGCGCCTTCACGAGGAAGCGGCGCATATCGTCATCGTCCTCCGCAAGCAGGATCTTGGCGGAAATCTCGACCGGCGTCTGCATCACTCTCCCCTGGCCATGCTTGCGACTTTGCGGCGCCCTGGTAAAAATTTATTGAACCGGACCGCAAGGCTCGCATCGCGCCGGGCTTAGGCGCTATGATAAAGCCGAACGGCGCGCTCGGAGCAAGCGCTTGTCGGAGGGTTGATGGAACAGGTCGAGCGGACGGCGGTCCAGGACTTCGATCGTCCATTCGAGACGATCGAGCCGACCAGGCTTGCTTCGCCCCTCGTTTTCAGCTCCCCCCATTCCGGTTCGACCTATCCGCCACGCTTTCTCGCCGCCTCCCGGCTCGATCCGCTGACGCTGCGCCGGTCGGAAGACGCTTTCGTCGACGAACTGTTTCTCCCCTGTGTCGCGCTCGGCGCGCCCCTGTTGCGCGCGCTCTTTCCCCGCGCTTACCTGGACGTCAACCGGGAGGCTTACGAACTCGACCCGCAGATTTTCGACGGGCGCCTGCCCGAATTCGCCAATACCCGCTCGCTAAGGGTGGCGGTTGGGCTGGGCACGATCCCCCGAGTGGTTGGCGACGCCCAGCCGATTTACAAAAGGCCGATCCCGGTGGCTGACGGCCTAAACCGGATCGAGAGGCTGTACCGGCCCTATCATGCGCAATTGAAAGCCCTGATCGAGCGCGCGCGGGGATGGTTCGGGGTCGCGGTGCTGCTCGACTGCCACTCCATGCCCTCGAACGCCGCCGACGTCAGCGGCCTCGATATTGTGCTCGGCGACCGGTATGGCGCAAGCGCCGCGCCCGCCGTGGTCGACGTTCTGGAGTCGAGCCTCAGGCGCGCGGGCTATCGGGTCCGCCGCAACAAGCCGTTCGCTGGCGGGTTCATCACCGAACATTTCGGCGCGCCGGCCGACGGCGTGCATGCGGTTCAAATCGAGGTCGCGCGGGCGCTCTATCTCGACGAGCGCAAAATCGTTCGGACCGAACAATGGCTCCCGCTGCGGGACGATCTGTTCGCGGCCGCGAAGGCGCTGGCGCTGGAGCTTGGCGTGGATCCAGATGCGGGCCGTCTGGCGGCCGAGTGAGGGCGGGCGACGAGGCTTAAAAAATGGGGCCCGACCCGTTCTGATGCGGCGCCGCAGCGGAGCCTAGTGCGCCGCACAAATCGCAAAAAGCGGGAACCTGACAAAAAAGGAGGCCGCCATGTTGCCACGGCGGCCTTGAGTCTAGGGAGGAAACGCCCAAGGAGGGCATGTGCAGCAGATCAATGCCGCACCGCAACAATATCGTCGCTGGCTGCCGCCGTTGCAAGACTTTTCTTCACCCAACCGGCGGTCGCCCACTGAATTCAGGTCACTGTGGCATTTCGGTTCTGACTCGGTCGGGCCGCTTTGGAGTCAAATTGATCTAATATGACAACTGCTTATAACGATATAGCTCCAATCTATGGAGCAATAGTTATCAGGATGATGGATGGTAGCTATGCGGAAAATGCATGATTTTTCACGCGTTCGTGAGGGTTTTGAATGACCGCTGTTGACTTTGCGGCCTTTGTTGAGCGGCTCGCGCAGGTTTCGGGCGAGGTGATTCTCCCCTTTTTTCGCAGCGCGATTCGCGCCGACGACAAGTCGGGGGGCGGAGTGTTCGACCCGGTGACCGAGGCCGACCGAGGCGCAGAGGCGGCCATGAGGCGGCTGATCGCGCAAACATTTCCCGATCACGGCGTGATCGGAGAGGAATATGGGCGCGACCGTCCCGAGGCGGATTATGTCTGGGTCCTCGATCCGATCGACGGGACCAAGAGCTTCGTTTCCGGCCTGCCGACCTGGGGCACGCTGATCGGGCTCATGCACCACGGCCAGCCGGTCTACGGCATGATGGCGCAACCCTTCACCCGCGAGCGGTTCTATAGCGACGGCAAGCGCGCAAGGTTGCGCACCCTGGCGCTCTCGCACGGCGATTCGCCGCCCTCCGAATGGACGACGCGCAACCTGCACACCCGCGCCTGCGCTTCTCTGGCGGAGGCGACCCTCGTCACGACCAGCCCCCTGCTGATCCAGGAGCCAGACCGCGCCGCCTACCGCCGCGTCGAAAACGGGGTCCGGCTGACCCGGTATGGCGGCGACTGCTACGCCTATTGCGCGCTCGCAGCAGGTTTCGTCGACCTCGTGATCGACACCAACATGAAACCCTATGACATCGTGGCGCTGGTCCCGATCATCGAGGGGGCTGGCGGCGTGGTGACGACGTGGGACGACGGGCCGGCCGCCAAGGGCGGCCGAATCATCGCCGCCGGCGATCCGGCGCTCCATGAGCAGGCGCGGCGGATTCTCGTCCAGGGGTAGGCGTCCTCATCCAGAGGTGCGGCGGTCGTCTGCAGGCTCCTCGACGGCCAGATTCAACCAGGGCGTGAATTCACGCCAAACAAATCCCAAGCAAAGCCAAACAAGACCAAACAAAAATGCTTGTTTTGCTTGGATTTGTTTGGTGGAAACGGGACTTTTCAATGGGTTACGCGAGAAAAAAACAAAAAAACTTTCTCAGCCTCCCACTCGCGTTCAAGTTGTGATTTGAACAGGGTTGTCAAACAGCGGTGGCCTCTCGTGTCCAGGCCGCGAGGAGTCGGACATGATTCTGAAAATATGAATACATATTGGCATTATTTCTGAGTTTGTCAAGAAAAGCCGCCGAAATGAATGGGAGTCTCCGGTTCATGCGCCTCTGTTCTGGTTCTTCGGGGCCTGGTTGGGATCCCCCATCACGCAAGCTTTGGCGCCCTCGTCCGCTATAGGCCGGGGGCCGAGCGCTGCCTCCTTCCCAGTTCAAGGTTCGCACGCATATGGGCGGCGAGCCGGAACGCGCCGTCGAGCGCGCAAAAAATCAGAAGGGCCGAGATCATATAACGATAGCGCAGGATCGGCTGCACCACGATATAGGGCGCCGAGCAACCCAGGATGGCGACCAGAACATAGGCATAGGCCCGCTGCCGGGGCGCCATCACACCCAGCGTGGCCAGTCCGCCCAAGGCCGCAGCCCAGGTCACCAACTGGCGCAATCCGCTCAGATGCACGTGGGCTGGGATGCCCCATAGGATGGACCAGGACCAGCGCGGCGGCAGGTAGAAGTCGATGAACCTCGTGCCGCAAAGACTGAGGAACTCCCAGGGGTGGGCTGCAATCCAGCGCCGAACCTCATGTCCAAGTGCGTGGTAATAAGCGACTTCCCCGCCCTTCGCGCTGAGTTCGCCCGGGGCCATCGAGGTCGGATGTATCTCTTCGAAGCGAGTCAAATAGGCCCTGTTTGGGTCGGCGTCGTGAAACGCTCCTGTATGATTGGAGAGTGCGACTTCGAGGGCGAGGTTGTCGCGCAACACGATTGGCGCTCCCAGTTCGCGCATGTTTCTCTCAGCCCAGAAGCCGGCCAGCGAGCCGCCCACGAGGACCATAAAGAGCGGTGCGATCCACAATTGTTGAAACGGGACTCGCAGCTTGTGAAACAAGGCCACCGAAAGGATCGCCCCTACGCCCGAGGCAGGATTCAAGATGAAAAGAAAGCCCGTCGACGCGCCGATGAGAACAAGTGAGCGGCCCCGTAAAACACCGGTGTCGCTCTGCGCCAGCTTGAGAAGAATCCAGATCAGGACGACCGTTGCGGGATTGATTTCCCAACTCCGGTTTACGCTCGTCTCCAGGCGGAACTGCAGAGGCGCCAGGGCCGTGACAGCGACAGCGGCGAGGCGCGCGGCGCGCGGCGCCTCCAAGACTACGGCGAGCCGCCAGCAAAGCCATATGGAAAGACAAATGAGAAACGCCGCCCAGCAATACAGAACGAATTCTGCGTGAGGGCTGTCGCCGCCAAACAACCAAAAGACGAAAGCGGACGGCAGCGGAGTCAGCATGCCCACATGCGCCGTGGGGCCGCTAGGATAACCGAAAGGATCGGCGAAGCGGCCGGTAGACGCCAGCGACATGGCCACGTGATAGGATTCAGTATGGTAGGCGGACCAGTTACTGGCGCTGCTCAAGTCGACGAAGCGCGCCCATACCCCGCAAATGAGCATCAGGATCACGGCCAGCGGTTCGCGGGACTCCGGAATTGCGCCCGGCGGTTTCGGCGCTCGTCTGGTCCCCCAGTCGGCGAGGGAAACAGCCATCCGCATTGCGGCAGGAACGAACAGCCCGCCGCCACCGAAGCCGTCGATCAGTGCGTTTCGCGGCATGTCGCACCCGCGTCAGGCGCAAGCTCTGTCTGACATAATGTCGCGCTAAGGCTGGCTTGTCGAATATATAAATCTAGGCTCGAGTGGTGCTCAACCAGACACCAGCGACGGCTATTTAGCCTTCTGATTACGGGAATCGTTGGCGACGACCAGGGTAGGCCAGTTCGAAAGACTGCGCTCTCTCGATTTCAAGACCTCCGCGACAAGCGCCCCGATCGTGCGGGGATCGCACCGGGCGAGGTGCTGGGCATCGGGGAGGGTCCTCGCTGCGGCAATTTCGCTGGTCACGTCCGGGTCCTCGTGGGCGACAATCGATCCGCTCGAGCGCCACGGGCCGGACGACACCCGGCGCAAAAGGTCGGCCCACTCTGTTAGAAATTCCGTGGTCAGAAAAGCTGCTTCCATTTCCGCGTCTCTGCAAATGGCGCGCTGTCGTCGCCCTTTAGTATTCGGTTCCGTCGCGCGCCATAGAAATGTCAAGTTAAACTAGACGAAAGTCAAGTCGACTTTCCACGAAAACCCGGATGAAAGTGGCTAGCAGTTTGAACCTCCGGCCGCGCGCGCAAATACCAGAAAAGCCGGAAGGAGCCGTCAAGAGCGCAGAAAATGAGCAGCGCGGAAATCGGATAGCGATAGCGCAGATCCGGGTGCACCAGGACATAGGGCGACGAGTAGGCCACGACGGCCACCAGTATGTAGGCGTACGGCCGCCGAAAAGGCGCCGTCGCGGCGAGCGTCGCCAATCCCCCCAAAGCGGCCAGCCAGACGATGACCTGACGCAAGCTAGCGTAGCGCTCCGGCGCAGCCGAATAGGCCGACCAAAACCAGCGCGGCGGCAGGAAAAATTCGACGAACCTGCGCCCGCACAGCGTGAGGAAATCCTGCGGATGAGCGGCAATCCATTCCCGCGTCACTTGACTCAAGGCGCGGTAATAGCCGACTTCGCCGCCTGCCGCGCGCAACTCAGGTTCAGTGAGGTGCATCGTCTGGATCTGGGTCAAGCGGGTCCAGTATGCAAGGCGCGGATCGGCCGGATGCACCGCGCCAGGATAGTTTGCGATCGCGAGCTCCAAGCCGAAATTGTCGCGCAAAAGGATCGGCGCACCCAGTTCGTGCATGTTTCTCACGGCCCAGGGAATAGCGAGCATCCCGGCTACGGCAGCCGCGCAGGATGGCGCGATCCACCATTGCCGAAGGGGCGACCGCAGGAGATGAAACAGCGCAAGGGAAAGGATCGCCGCCAGGCCCGCCGGCGGGCTCAGGATGAAAAGAAAGCCCGCCGAGGCGCCGATCAAAGCCAACCTGCCGCGAGTCAGAACGCCGGCGTCGGCTTCCGCTATTTTGAGCAAGATCCAGATCAGAATGACAGTCGCGGGAAGCACTTCCCAGCTCCGTCCGAACCGCACCTCTATGGCGATGAATAGCGGCGCCAGGGCCGCGACCGCGACGGCGGCTATGCGCGCGCCCTGCGGCGCCTCGATGGCGATGGCGAGCCGCCAGCAAAACCATATCGAAAGACAAACGAGAAAGACCGCCCAGGCGGTGAGGAGATATTCGGCGCGCGCGGAGCCCACGCCAAACAGCCAATAGGCCAGCGCGGACGGAAGGGGCGTCAGCATCCCCAAATGCGCCGTGGGGCCGCTCGGGTAGCCGAAGGGATCGGCGAAGCGGCCGGTGGTGACCAACGATTTCGCGACATAATAGCTTTCGAAGCGAAAGGGAGTCGTGGTCCCGGAGGGAACGATCAACCGCGCCAAGGCGCCGCAAACCACGATAGCGATGACGATAGACGGCTCGCGGGATCGTAGGGCGTTCAGAAGGGACCCCACGCGCCTCACCTGTCGCTCGACAGACGGGGGCGCTGACACGTCTTAGAGGTCAGGTTCGGTTGAGGCATTGAGCCCCACGACGCTGTCGGACAGAACGAGGCAGTAAAACGGTCTTTATCGGAATTGTCAAGTTATACTTGAGCTACAGCCCCCCGCCAAGTCGCGCGCTTCAGCCGCCGGGCGAACCAGAATTTGGGAGGAGGGGGCGGCAATCAGCTTTTGCCGGGACTCTGATCCGCGAGCGCCTTGCCTGATCGGAGAAGGCGGCGGGCCAGCCTTTTGGAGGGCAAATTAGCCTGATCCAGCCGCGCGCGGCGCTCCTTGGCGGCGAGGGCGGCTCTGTAGAAAGTTTGTCCTATCGACGCGCGCGACATAAGCCGCGGGCGTTCAATCAAGGCTCGTCAAAACGACAGATTAGCTGGACATCTGTTGGAACCCCACACTCACGAAAAAATTGATACCGTCGCCAGCCCGGGTAAAATCGTTACCCCTTTCCGGTTGTGGTCTACCCGTGTTAGGTCTCAGGCATTGGGAGACCCATGAAGGACAGCACCCGCCAGCAACTGCTTGAGGCCGTTACCGCTTATGCTGACGAAGTAGCGTCCGCACCCGGATCAGGGCCTCCGCGGCCGCAGTCGCGCCTCCGTCGCGATCTGGAGGCGTGCGAGCTTCTGTTACGAGTCTTGCTGCTAAGTCCCGCGCTTCTTCAGCCGATTGACGCGGAACCCCTTCGAGCAGCAGGGCAGCAAACAGCTCTTGCAGAAAATCTTGGTCCGCCGGGGCAGGGCGTGTCGTCACAGAGGCCGGGGTAACGAGGTCAAGATAGAGACCCCCGATCTCGCATCCCAGTTCTTGAGCTATGAGCGGCAAAAGATCCGCCGAAGGATCGTTCATCCCCTTTTCCCAATTGTGGACCGCCTGGTAAGTCACGCCGAGTCTTCCTGCCAAGGCGCGCAAACTCAGCTTGTTTCCCTGGCGTAAGGATTTGAGCGTCGCCCCCTGAAACACGAGGCGAGCATACGTCCCCCCCCTTTGAGACATTCTATGTCCAGACACGATCAAGCCCTCATCGACGGGCCATCAAGCCACGCTTGGACCGCGGGGGTTGCAGCTCTCGATGTAACGAAGCGGGCGATCAAAATCGCAAGGCGCGCCGTCAGCGACCCGCGTGGATGGCCGTTCGGCGCGAACCAACAGGGGGGCGATGACAACAGGGGCGCAAAATCCCTTCCGAATTGCGCCATGATGACCACCACGGGACAGACACAGAAACCTTGAGTCTATCATCGATTCTAATCGGGGCAAGCGCGGCGGCTCGCCTTTACCGCAGATTGTATCGCGCCCTCAGGTCCTCGACCTGGGCTTGAGTGAGCGGCCGGATCTTCTCGCCGCGCAGCATGAGAAAGAGCTTGGCGGTCTCCTCGAGCTCCTCGGTCGCATATTGCGCGTTCTCGAGCGACGTGCCGGCGACGACCGGCCCGTGATTGGCGAGCAGCACGGCATGGTGTTCACCGGCCAGCGCCTCGACCGCTCTCGCCAGCGTCTCGTCGCCCGGCGGAAAGTAGGGCGCAAGCGGCAGCCGCCCGACGCGCATCACGAAATAGGCGGTGAGCGGCGGCAGCGCGTCCTTCGGATCGACGTCGGCGAGCAGGCTGACGGCCACCGAATGGGTCGAGTGGAGATGCACGACCGCGCGGGCGTCGGCGCGCCGGCCATACATGCAGAAGTGCAGGAACGCCTCCTTTGTGGGCTTGCCGCCTGAAACGAGCCGGCCGTCGGCGTCGAACTTCGACAAGGTCGCAGGGTCGAGCCTGCCGAGCGAGGCGTTGGTCGGCGTCATCAGCCAGCCGCCGTCGGAGAGGCGCAGGCTGATATTGCCGGTCGAGCCGAAGGTGAGCGCGCGCGAGAAGAGCGACAAGCCCGCCTCGCAGATCGCGTCCCGCGCGTGATTCTCATCGCTCATGGCGGCGTCCTCATTGGGTCATCGCGAGCGCGCGGGCGAAGAAGTCCTCGCCCCCGAAATTACCGGACTTCAGCGCCATCTGCATCTCCCCGCCGTCGCGCCCGATCGTGCGCATGAGCGGCACGCCGGGCGCGATCTCCGGCCCGAGCCGGAAAGCGTTCACCCCGAGCCGGTCGACCGCCGCCCCCGACGTCTCCCCGCCCGCGACGACGAGCCGCCGAACGCCGTTCGCGACGAGACCGGCGGCGATCTCGGCCAGCGCCGCCTCGATCGCCTGCCCCGAGGCCTCGCGGCCGAATTTCCCCTGCAGCGCGGCGACGTCGTCCGGCCCGGCGCTGGAGGCGATGAGCACGGGCCCCGCGGCGAGGCGCTCCTTCGCCCAGGCGAGCGCGCGGCTCGGCTCGCTTTTGTCTTCGATCAGCCGTTGGGGCGAAAGCCTGAGCGTCGGGATGGCGCCTTCCGCCGCGGCGATCTGATCGAGCGTCGCGCGCGAGCACGAGCCAGCCAGGATGGCGGCGAGCCCGCCAACCGGCTCCAGGGCCACGCCGCTTCCGGCGCTGCGGCCGCGAGCCAAGGCGCGCGCCAGACCGAGGCCCAAACCCGAGGCGCCGACCGAGATGGGGCCATTCGCCGCCGCTTCGCCGATCGCCTCGAGGTCGCGCTCGGTGACCGCGTCCACGATCGCCGCGCCGCAGCCTTGCTGCTCGAGGTCGGCGAGCCGGCGCGCTATCGCCTCGCCGCCCTCCGCGACGGTCGGCAGCGCGACGAGACCGACGGGAGCTTTGGACTGGCGCCCGAGCACGCGCACGAGATTGGAATCGCGCATCGGGTTTAAGGGATGGTCCTTGAGCGGGCTCTCGTTCAGCGGAACGGAGCCGACGAACAGATGCCCGAGATAGACGGTGCGCCCGGTCTCCGGAAAGGCGGGCGTCACGAGAATGCAGCCGGCCTTGGCGCGGGCGCGGAACGCCTCGCCGACCGGCCCTATGTTGCCGGCGTCGGTCGAGTCGAAGGTCGAGCAGATTTTATAGATGACATGGCGCGCGCCATGGGAGGCGAGCCAGTCATAAGCAGCGGTCGCCGCAGCGACAGCGTGCGCCGCCTCGGCCGAGCGGATCTTCAAGGCGACGACGATCGCCTCGACGTCGCCGGCGTCGAAGCCGGGGGAGGGGACGCCGATCGTCTGGATGGTCGAGAGGCCGTTGCGATGAAGCGTGTTCGCGAGGTCCGAGGCGCCCGTATAGTCATCGGCGACTGCGCCGAGAAGAAGCGGCACGTCAGGCCCTCCGATAGGACTGAAACCACTTCAGGCCCTCAACCGTGCCGGCGCGCGGATTATATTCGCAGCCGATATAGCCGTCATAGCCGAGGCGGTCGAACTCGCGGAACAGGAAGGGGAAGTTGAGCTCCTCGCCGTCCGGCTCGTTCCGTGACGGGACGGACGCGACCTGGATGTGGCCGACGATCGGTTGCAGGGCGCGGAACGACATCGTGACGTCGCCATGCATGATCTGCCGATGGTAGACGTCGAACTGAAGCTTGAGATTGGGCAGGCTCAGACTTGCGATCAGATCGCGCGCGTACGCGAAATCATTGAGGAAGTAAGCGGGCATGTTGCGCGTGTTGATCGGCTCGAGAAGCAGGTCGACGCCGCGTTCGGCGAAGACCGGGGCCGCGTATTCGATGGCCCGGCGATAGCTCGCTTCGGCTTTGGGGTCGCTGCGCGCAACGTTGCCGGCCATCATGTGGACACGACTGACGCCGGTCGCCGCGACATAGTCGAGCGCGCGGGCTACGCCCGACTTGAATTCCTCGAACCGGTCGGGCAGGGCGGCGAGCCCCCGCTCCCCCTTGTCCCACTGGCCGGGCGGCAGGTTGAACAGGGCCTGGGTCAGCCGGTTGCGATTCAGGCGTTCGGCGATCGCCTCGGGCGGATGATCGTAGGGGAAAAGGAACTCGACCGCGGCGAAGCCCGCCTCCGCCGCCGCGTCGAAACGGTCGAGGAACTCGTGCTCGGTGAACATCATCGACAGGTTGGCGGCGAATTTGGGCACGTGTCTTTGCTCCCGTAAGCCTATCGCCGCGTGCGCGGACTTAAGAGCCGCTCCGCCAGAACCGCGGCGATGATGATGGCGCCGATGGCGGAGCCCTGCCAGAACGGCGACACGCCAAGCAGGTTGAGGCCGTTGCGGATCATCACCATGATGAACACGCCGATCAGCGTGCCGATGATCGTGCCGCGGCCGCCATAGAGGCTGGCCCCGCCGATCACGACCGCGGCGATCGCGTCCAGTTCGAGCCCGGTGCCGGCGAGCGGGTCGATAGACAGGATCTGCGACGACATCAGCGTCGCGGCGACAGCCGAGAGCGCGCCCGACACCACATAGGGCAGCACGCTGTAGAACATGACGTCGAGGCCGGCGGTGCGGGCCGCTTCGCGGTTGGAGCCGACCGCATAGATCGTGCGCCCGCCCTTGGTGAAGGTGAGATAACCAAAGGCCAGCGCATAGAGCACCAGCAACGTCCAGACATTGGTCTGCACGCCCAGAAAGGTCGTGTAGACAATGTCGTTGAGCTGAGGGGGAATGTCGCTGATCGAGGTCTGGCCCGAGAAGATGTAAGCGAGGCTCCTGCCGATCGCCATGACGCCGAGGGTGATCACGAACGCGGCGAGGTCGAAATACGCGATCAGCAGCCCCGAAACGAGGCCAATTCCTGCGCCCGACAATACCGCGAGCGCGATCGCGATGGGGATGGGAAACTGATGCAGGGAAAGGCCAAGGATGACGCCGGTGAGGCCGACCAGCGAGCCGACAGAGAGGTCGATGCCCCCGGTCAGGATGACGAATGTCATGCCGATCGACACGATGCCGGTCACGACGGACTGGTCGAGCAGGTTCAAAAGATTGTTGGTCTTGAGGAAATGCGGCGAGAGCAGCGACAGCGCGATCGCAATGACGATCGCCAGCGCCAGCATGCGCAATTCGAGCGGCGCCGATCGGATGCCGAAGCGCCGGGGCGCCGCGCGCCCTGCATCGGAAGCGGCTTTCGGAGCGGTCACGCTCATCGGGGCTCCGCGTCTCCGTTCATAGCGTTGCTCGGAAACGTTCTTCTATCGCAGCGCGCATCGCCCCGGCGGGAGGCGGGGCAGCGCCCGGAGGGACGACGACGCCGATCGATCCAAGTTCATGGCCGCGATGGCTCTGCACGTCAACGACCAGGCTCTTCAGTCCGCTTCCTGGATCGACCACGAAATCAGGCGCGCGCTGTTTAAGCGCGGTCCCGATCGGGGTCTCATCGAAGCGCGGCGCGGCGCCGGCGCGCAGCGACGGATCGGCGCTCGCGTTCGCGGTCACAGCGTTAAGGCAGAAGATCCGCTCCTCGTCCAGAATCCCCCAGAACGCCGCGCCGTCGCACTGGTCGGCAAGCTCCTGCAGAAGGCGGCGATTGCGCTCCATCGAGGTGCGGGGCGCCGCCATGAGCGTCAGTTTCTCCTCATCGAGATAGGCGCTCGGCATATCGGCGATCGAGGCGCCGTCGCTGATCACGATGACCCGATCAGCGAGCCCCAAGAGCTCCTCGAACTCCGAGGACACGATGAGAATCGCCGTGCCTTTCGCGGCGATGTCGCGCAGGATCGCGTAGATCGAAGCGCGCGTGCCGATATCGACGCCCTTGGTCGGCTCATCGAGAATGAGCACCTTCGGCTCCAGCAGGAGCCAGCGCGCGATGATGATCTTCTGCTGCATGCCGCCCGAGAAGTTGAGCAGGTTCGGATCGCCGAGTCGTTCGGGCGGCAGCCCCAGACGGCGCATGAGTTCCGCAATCCGGCGGTCGAGGCGGCCATAGCCGAGGCCGAAGCCTCGATGGGCGCCGAGATGACCGAGCAGGAGGTTCTCCCTCACGGACAAATCCGGCACGATCGACTGGCGCCGGCGATCTTCGGCGACGAATCCAACCCCAGCGCGAATGGCTTGAGCCGGCGCGCGCGGCGCGAACGGGCGCCCCTCCAACATGACCTCGCCGCCGGCGCGGGGCCTGAGGCCGAACAGCGTCTCCACGGTTTCCGACCGGCCGGCGCCCACAAGGCCGCCAAGGCCCAGGATCTCGCCGCGATGAAGGTCGAACGACACGTCGCGCACGAGAGGGGGCGCGCGCAAGCTGCGGACGGAGAGGATGGGCGCGCCGCGTTGTTCTGGCGGCGCCGGGGAAGCCGCGTAGATCGCGCCGATGTCGCGCCCGACCATGAGGCGGATGAGCTCGGTCTGATTGAGGCTCGAGGTCGGCTGGGAGGCTGCGACAGTACGGCCCTCGCGCATGACCGTGAGCTCTTCGGAGATCGCAAACACTTCCTCGAGCCGATGCGAGACGAAGACGATCGCGCATTGCGCGGCCTTCAGTCTCGCGATCACGTCGAACAGGCGCTCGACTTCGCTCGGGCTCAACGAGGCGGTCGGCTCGTCGAAAATGATGAGATTGGCTTTGAGCGCGAGCGCCTTGGCGATCTCGACGAGCTGGCGCTGGGCCGCGGACAAGTCGCCAGCTTCGGCTTCCAGCGGCAGCGCATGCTCCTGGCCGAGGTCGGCGAGGATTTCGCCCGCGCGCCGCCGCATGGCGGGCCGCGACAGCCGCCCGGGCCGGCCCAGATCGGGCAGGAAAATGTTCTCGAGCACGGAGAGGTCTGGGGCGAGACTCGTCTCTTGCATCACCATGGCGATGCCGGCGTCAAGCGCCTCGCGCGGACTGCCCACGTCGAGCGGCCGGCCGCGGTACATAATCTCGCCGGCATCGCGGCGCACATGGCCCGATATGACGCGCGAGAGCGTCGACTTTCCCGCCCCGTTCGCGCCGAGCAACGCGTGCGTGACGCCCGGACGCAGGCTGAGGCGCGCATCGACGAGCGCACGCGTCTGCGCGAAACTCTTTGTAATTCCGCGCGCTTCCAGAAGCGTTCTTGCTACGTCCGTCATCGCTCCGGCCCGGGGGCGAGGACCGGCGCTTTCATGCGCCGGCCCCCGGCTTGTCACTTCAGTTCGTTGGCGAACACGGTCTGCGTTATGGTCGGCAGGATCTCTTCAATATTCTTGCTGGTGGCGACGACGATCGGCACCAGAATCTGCTTCTCCGGCTTGCCGCCCTTGAGCGCGGTGACGAGCGATTCGCCGGATTTCACGCCCATGAGATAGGGCTGCTGCATGCCCGAGGCGACGATCTCGCCCTTCTTGAGCAGATCGACGAAATCCGGGATACCGTCGAAGGCCGCCACGAGGATCTGTCCGTCGCGATGCGCAGCCTTGATGGCGCGAAGCGCGCCGATGGTCGGCTGGTCGGTCTGGATGAACATGCCGCGCATGTCTGGGTTGGCGGTGAGCATGTCCTGGGTGAACTTGAACGTCTCATCGGCCGTGTAGGACTGCATCTGCTGCAGGCCGGCTTCCTTGGTGATGCCCGCCTTCTTCATCGCGGCGCGGAAGCCGGCGGTGCGCGCCTGGCCGTTCTTGCGCGCCTGCGAGATGGTGATGAGACCGACCGATCCGTCCTGCCAGCCCTTCTCCTTCATGGCCGCGGCCAGCGCCTCGCCGACGCCGAACGCGCCCTGATAATTGTCGGATATGATGAAGGAGACATATTCGCCGCTATTGGCGCCGATGTCGCCGATGACGACCGGGATTTTGGCGCGAGCCGCGAGCGCAAGGACGCTCGGCGCTGTCGAACTGTCGGTCGGCGAGATCACGATGCCGGCGACGCCGCGCGCGATCGCGTCCTGCGCGTTCTTGAGCTGCGTCTCGGCGCTATTGTGCGAATCGAGCGCCGTATACGAATAGCCCGCCTTCTTGGCTTCCGCTTCGACGCCCTTCGAGAGATAGCGCCAGAACGGCAGGTCGAGACCCGGGGTGAGATAGACGATCTCTTTGGCCTCGTCCGCGCGGGACGGGGCCCCGAGGCCGAGGCTCGCGGCGGCCGCGGCCGCGGACATCGATGAAATGACGGTTCGGCGATTGATCTTCATGGCTTCCTCCCTGATTGCCGGACTATCCGGCCTCGATGACCCAAGCTTTGCTCGTTGAGCTCATCGGATCTTCTTCACGTTCGGCTTGTCGGCCAGAACGTCGACGGTCGTGGCGTAGATCCGGTCGATATGCCGGCCGAACGCCTCAGTTGCCGCCTGAGGATCATGCGCCCGCAGCGCCTCGTAGATCGCGACGTGATCGAGATAGCTCTTCTCGATGGCGCCGGGCTGCGAGACCGCGACCTTCCTGTGGTCGAGCATGAACGCATAAAGGTCGGTCACGAAGTCGGCGAGCAAAGGGTTGCCCGAGCTGCGGTAGATCGTGATGTGGAACTCCCGGTCGCAGATCAGGAAATGCACCGCATCCCGCATGGTCTGCTTCTGGATCGCGAGCGACTGTTTGAGGCGCGCGAGCGTGTCGTCGTCGATGCGCGACGCCGCCTCGGCCGCGACGGCCCGCTCGATCAGAAGGCGCGCCTTGTGCACCGATTCGAGATCGTAGGCGTTGATCGCGCTCGGAGTCGTGACCCCGATCTTCAGCGTGTCGATCTTGCGGCTGACGACCCGCGTCCGGGCGCCCTGACTGACGGCGACGACGCCGATCGCGGCCAGCGTCTGGATGGCGCCGCGCACCGTCTCGCGGCTCACATCAAGCAGGGAAGCGAGCTCCCGCTCGCTCGGAAGCTCGTCGCCAACCTGGAGAATGCCGGACGCGACCAGCGAGGCGAGCTTATCGCTGATCTGCTCGCGCACCGTCCGGCGGCCGATCTCCGCCTTGAGATTCGGCGCGTGTGCGAAGACCTCCCTTGGCGCCGTGCGCACGCTCATCTTTTTCTACCGTAGGTTCGCTACTGCGCTGCTGGTCCGGCAACCAGACCAGCGATGGTAGTCGGGCCGGCAAGCTTGTCAAGGGAGCGAAGAATGTCCCGCCTATTGCGCCAGGAAGCCGCCGTCGACCGCAAGCACGTGGCCGGTGATCATCGCCGCGGCCGGACTTGCGAGAAAAGCGATCGCAGCCGCGATGTCGAGAGGCTCGGCGAGCTTGCGCATCGGCGTCATCGCCTCGATGCGGGCGACCAATTCCGGGTCTTTGAGGATTCCCGCGGTGAGTTCGGTGCGGACATAGGTCGGCGCGACCGCGTTCACCCGAATCCCGTGCGCCGCCCATTCGACCGCGAGCGCGCGGGTCATGTTGACGATTGCGCCCTTGGTCGCCTGATAGGAGATGTTGGGGTAGAGGCCGCCGCCGGACAAGCCGACGATCGAGGCGACGTTGACGATCGCGCCGCTGCCGCTCGCAATCATCGGCCGGGCGGCGGCGCGGGCGCATAAGAAAGCGCCGGTCATGTTGACCGCGACCACCTTGTCCCAGTCCGCCAGGGCGAGCTCGACCGCCGGCCGGCGGATGGCGATGCCTGCGTTGTTGACGAGAATGTCGAGCCGGCCCTCGCTCTCGAGCGTCGCCCGGACCATCGCCTCCACGCTCGCTTCGTCTGCGACGTCGACCGCGACCGCGAAAGCGCGAAGGCCGGCCGCGCGGATTGCGGCCGCGGCGGCGTCGGCCGCCGCCTTGTCGAGGTCGGCGACCGCGACGCGCGCGCCAGCGGAAGCGAGCATCTCGGCGGTCTCGCGACCAATTCCGCGCGCCCCCCCGGTGACGATCGCGACGCGGTCCTCAAGTCGCACGAGATCACGAATATCCGCCATGAACGTCTCCTCCCTGCGCGGCCTGGATCTTTCCGCTCAGCCGTTGCGAGCCCCTGCGTAAAACGGTCTTTGCGGGAATCTTCAGGCCATTTGACCCTCTCTTGAAATCGTGATTTGTGCGCCGCACGCACCATATCTGCGTCACAGGCAACAATCCCGCTTTCTCAGAGTAACGCCCCCGTAATGCGGCCCGAACGATACAACGTGCGCGAATCCGAAGCCAAATGGCGAAAAGCCTGGGCTGACGCGCAAATCTTCAAGACCTCGAACGAGGACCCACGTCCGAAATATTACGTGCTCGAGATGTTCCCCTATCCGTCCGGGCGCATCCACATGGGCCATGTGCGCAACTACGCCATGGGCGACGTGGTGGCGCGCTACCGGCGCGCGCGCGGTTTCAACGTTCTCCATCCGATGGGCTGGGACGCGTTCGGGCTGCCGGCCGAGAACGCCGCCATGCAGAACAACACCAGCCCGGCGGAGTGGACCTACGCCAATATCGCCGCCATGCGGGCGCAATTGCAGTCGATGGGGCTCTCGCTCGACTGGTCGCGCGAGATCGCGACCTGCGATCCGAGCTACTACAGGCACCAGCAGAAGCTGTTTCTCGATTTTCTCGCCGCCGGCCTCGTCGCGCGCAAGAAATCGAAGGTCAACTGGGACCCGGTCGACCAGACGGTGCTCGCCAACGAGCAGGTGATCGACGGGCGCGGCTGGCGCTCGGGCGCAGCCGTCGAGAGCCGCGAGCTCACCCAGTGGTTCCTGAAAATCACCGACTATTCCGACGATCTCCTGGCGAGCCTCGACCATCTCGAGCGCTGGCCGGAAAAAGTGCGGCTCATGCAGAAGAACTGGATCGGGCGGTCGGAGGGGCTCTCGGTTCGGTTCGTCATCGATCCGGCGACGCTCGGCGCACTGAAGGGCGAACCCGGGCTAAGCGAACTCGACATCTACACGACCCGCCCGGACACGCTGTTCGGCGCGAAATTCATGGCGATCGCGCCCGACCATCCCCTCGCCGCAGCCGCTGCGAAGCACGACCCGGCGCTGCATGCGTTCATCGAGGAGACCCGCAAGCTCGGCACGTCGGTCGCCGCGATCGAGACGGCGGAGAAGAAGGGCTATGACACGGGGCTTAAAGTTCTGCACCCGTTCGATCCCGATTGGCGCCTTCCGGTTTATGTCGCCAATTTCGTGCTGATGGAGTACGGCTCGGGCGCGATTTTCGGCTGCCCCGCCCATGATCAGCGCGACCTCGATTTTGTCCGCGCCTATGGCCTGGGCGTCACTCCGGTCGTGTGTCCCTCCGAACTCGATCCCGCGAGTTTCACCATCGACACGCAAGCCTATGACGGCAATGGGGTGATGATCAATTCGCGCTTCCTCGATGGCATGACGGTCGATGCGGCCAAGCAAGAGGTTTCGCGCCGGCTCGAGGAGATCACGATCGACGGCCGGCCTCAGGCCAGGCGGCAGATCAACTATAAGCTCCGGGACTGGGGCATTTCCCGCCAGCGCTATTGGGGCTGCCCGATCCCGGTCATCCATTGCCCGACGGACGGCGTCGTGCCGGTCCCGGCGAAGGACTTGCCGGTCAAACTGCCCGAGGACGTGAGCTTCGATCAACCAGGCAATCCGCTCGACCGGCACCCGACCTGGAAGCACGTCGCCTGTCCAAAATGCGGTCGCGCGGCGACGCGCGAGACCGACACGATGGACACGTTCGTCGATTCGTCGTGGTATTTCGTGCGCTTCACCGATCCCCACAATGCCTCGGCGCCCGACGATCCGGCGATGGCCAATCATTGGCTGGCGGTCGACCAGTATATCGGCGGCATCGAGCACGCGATTTTGCATCTGCTCTATTCGCGCTTCTTCACCCGCGCCATGCGCAAGTGCGGATATCTCGGTGTCGACGAACCCTTCGCCGGCCTCTTCACCCAGGGCATGGTGGTGCACGAGACATATCGCGGCGACGAGGGCCGATGGCTCGCGCCGTCGGAGGTGCGGGTCGAGACGGAAGGCGAGGCGCGCCGGGCTTATGCCCTGGAGGGCGACACGCTGGTCGAGATCGGCCCGACCGAGAAAATGTCGAAGTCCAAGCGCAACACCGTCGATCCGGACGAGATCATCTCGACCTACGGCGCGGACACGGCGCGATGGTTCATGCTGTCCGATTCGCCGCCCGAGCGCGACGTCATCTGGACCGAAGCCGGCGTTCAGGGCGCGTTCAAGCAGACGCAGCGCCTGTGGCGGCTGATTTGCGAAATCGAGCGCATCGTCGGGCCGGAGCGTCCGCCGGCGCCCGCGCAATATGGCGCGGAGGCGCAGCGCATTCGCCGGATTGCGCACAATGCGCTGGCCAAGATCGAAGATGAGATCGACCGCCTGCGCTTCAATGTCTGCATCGCCACGATCTACGAACTGGCCAATGAACTCGGCGCGGCGGTCGGCGCGATCAGCGAGGCGCCGGTCGCGGACGATCTGCGCGCCGCCTTCGCCGAGGCCGGCGACATTCTCGTCCATTGCTTCGCGCCAATGATGCCTCATCTCGCGGAAGAATGCTGGGAGGTTCTCGGGCACAAGACCTTCGTCGCTGAGAGCCCGTGGCCGGTCGCCGACCGCAGCCTCATCGTCTCGGCCGACGTCACCTATGTCGTCCAGGTTAACGGCAAGAAGCGGGGCGAGCTCATGATCGAGCGGGAGGCTGACAAGGAGCGGGTCGAGCGCGCCGCGCTCGCCCTCGACGCCGTCGCGCGGGCGATGGATAATAGGCCGGCCCGCAGAGTGATCATCGTGCCGCACAGGATCGTCAATGTCGTGGTCTAGAGGTCCATGGTCCAAGCGCCTCGTCGTCCTCGCGGCGCTCGCGCTCGCTGGCGGCCTTTCGGGCTGTTTCCAGCCGCTGTATAGCGAGGCCTCGCATCCAGGGCTGGTCGAGGATCTTCGCGCGATCGAAGTCGCGCCGATCAAGGCCCGGATCGGCCACTATCTGGCCGACAATCTCACCACCGACCTCAACGGCACCGGCCAGACGTCGACGCCGAAATATCGTTTGACGGTCACCGTGTCGCTCTCCACGACGACGCCGACAGTCAGCGCGCTGACCAACATCGCAACCTCCGCGACCTTGGCCGGCGAAGCCAAGTTTACGCTGAACAAGGTCGACGGCGGCGCGCAGGTTCTGTCGGGCGTCGCCAATGCGGCCGCGGCTTACGACCGCTCCCAGCAGCGCTATAACGACCTGCGGGCCGCGCGGGACGCCGAGATTCGCCTTGCGCGCGCGCTCTCGCAGGAGATTTCTCTCAGGCTCGCTGCGCAGCTGGCCGCGAAACCCTCATGAGCGCCGCGGCCGGCGTCAGGGCGTCGAAAGACGCCCGTTTCTCGACCGGCCTTGGCGCTCGCGCGCTAGCCTGAACGCCATGCTGCTCTATGTCGGACAACGGATCGCTCTCTTCGTCGCGACGCTGCTCATCGCCTCGGTGGTCGTGTTCGCGGTCATGCAGATCCTGCCCGGGAACGCCGCCGAGACCATGCTGGGGTCGACGGCGACGCCGGAGGCGGTCGCGGCTCTCTCCCACAAGCTGGGCCTCGATCTGCCCGCTTACGTCCGCTATGCTCGCTGGATCGGCGGCGCGCTGCACGGCGACCTTGGCGTCTCCTACGCCTATGGCTCGCCGATCGGTCCCCTGATCGCCTCGAGCCTCGCGGTCAGCGCGCCGCTTGCGCTGATGGCGATGACGCTGGCCGCGGCGATCGGGCTCGCTGCGGGGGTTTATGCGGCGGATCGGCGCGGCCGGGCGGGCGACGCGATCGTGATGGGCGCCAGCCAGATCGGGATCGCGGTGCCCAACTTCTGGCTCGCGATCCTGCTCGTCCTCGTCTTCGCCGTGACGATGAGGCTGGTTCCGGCCGGTGGATTTCCAGGCTGGCAGAATCCGGCGCGGGCGTTTGGGGCGCTGATCCTTCCGGCGATCGCGCTTGGCGTCGTTCAGGCCGCGATCGTGACCCGCGTCGCCAGGTCGGCGCTGATCGAGGCCTTGAACGAGGACTTCATGCGCACGGCTCGCGCCAAGGGCGTCTCGCGCCGCGCCGCGCTCTGGCGCCACGCGCTGCCGAACGCGCTCACCCCCATCCTCACCATCATGGGGCTGCAATTCGCCAACCTGATCGCCGGCGCAATCGTGGTCGAGAACGTGTTCGTGCTGCCCGGACTCGGGCGCCTCATGCTGCAGTCGATCTCCAATCGCGACACGCTCGTGGTCGAGAACGGGGTGATGCTCCTGGCTTTGATCGTGATCGGCCTCAACTTCGTCGTCGATATCGCATGCGCCGCGATCGATCCGAGGCTGAGAGCCTCGGCCGCGTGACCTTTGCCCCATTCCGGGCCCCGTTTCGCCTGCGCGGGGGCTTGAGTCTGTGGCTCGGCGCGGCGCTGGTGGCCATGCTGATCCTGGCCGCGGCCCTGTCGCTCGTCTGGACCCCCTATCCGCCCACCGCGATCGATATTCCCCACAAGCTCGCGCCGCCTTCGGCCGCGCACTGGTTCGGCACCGACAATCTCGGACGCGACGTCGCTTCGCAAATTCTGGCGGGCTCTCGCATCTCGATTCTGGTCGGCGTGATCGCGGTCGGGATCGGCCTCGCCTTTGGCGTCGTTCTCGGGCTTGTCGCCGCGTTTTCCAAGGGCCTCGTCGAAGACGGCATCATGAAGCTCAGCGACTTCGTCTTCGCGTTTCCGGCGCTTCTCCTCGCGATCATGCTGACTTCGACCTTCGGCCCCGGCGTCGTCAACGCGATCGTCGCCATCGGCGTCTATAACGTGCCGATCATCGCCAAGCTCACCCGCGCGACGGCCAATGGCGTCCTCTCGCGCGAATATGCGCTCGCCGCCCGGGCCGCGGGCCGGGGACCGATCGCCATCGCGGTCGATCACGTGCTGCCCAATATTGCGCCCGCGCTGATCGTGCAGGCGACGATCCAGTTCGCGATCGCCATTCTCGCCGAAGCGGCGCTGTCCTATCTCGGCCTTGGCGCGCAGCCGCCTCAAGTCTCGTGGGGCAAGATGCTCGCCGATGCGCAGAACGTTCTCTACAACGCGCCGGGGCTCGCGCTCTATCCGGGGATTGCGATCGCGCTCAGCGTGCTCGGCCTCAACCTGCTCGGCGACGGCCTGCGCGACGCGCTCGATCCAAAGCTGAAGGCGCGAAGCTGATGCTGCTCGAGGTCGCCGATCTTACGGTCGACGTGGCGACGCCGCGAGGATTGCAGCGGGTCGTCGAGGGGACGTCCTTTTCGCTTGGCGAGGGCGAGAGCCTCGGGGTCGTGGGCGAATCCGGCTCCGGCAAGACGATGACCGCGCTCGCGCTGATGGCCTTGGCGCCCGCGGGCGCGCGGCTCTCGGGGTCGATCCGCTTCGAGGGGCGGGAGCTGGTCGGCGCGCCGGAAGAGGACATGCTGCGATTGCGCGGCGATCGTATCGCCATGATCTTCCAGGAGCCGATGACGGCGCTCAATCCACTGCACAGCGTGGGCGCGCAGGTCGCCGAACCGCTCATGCTCCATCGCGGTGTGGACAAGCGCGAGGCGCGCCGGCGCGCGGTCGATTTGCTCGAGCGCGTGCGATTGGCCGAGCCGGAACGCGCGGCGCGATCCTATCCGTTCGAGCTCTCCGGCGGCGAGCGGCAGCGCGCGATGATCGCGATGGCGATCGGCTGTGGCCCACGACTCATCATCGCCGACGAGCCGACCACGGCGCTTGACGTCACAGTGCAGGCGGCCATCCTCGCGCTCATCGACGGCCTGAGGTCGGAATCGAAGATGGCGGTCCTGCTCGTCAGCCACGACCTCGCCGTGATCGCCGGGCATTGCGACCGCGTCATCGTCATGTACGCGGGCATGATCATGGAGAGCGGGCCGGTCGAGACGGTGCTGCGTGAGCCGAGGAACCCCTACACGCTGGCGCTGCTCGAGGCCCGGCCGCGGCCCGGCGCGCCGCGCGGCGCGCGGCTCAAGACCATTCCCGGCGCGCCGCCGGCTCATGACCAGCATCGCACAGGCTGCGCATTCGCCGGCCGGTGCGCGCTCACGATTCCCGTCTGCCGCACGACGGCGCCGCCTGTGGCCCAATTCGGCGCCAACCACGTCTCGCGCTGCCATCGCGCGGGCGAAGTGGGCTTTGCCTCATGAGCGAAGCGCCGCTGCTCGAGGTCGCTTCGCTGGTCAAGACCTATCGCCTTCCGGGGCGCGGCCCGTTCACCCGCAAGGCCGCGCGTCCGGCCTTGGCCGGGGTGAGCTTCTCTGTGAGCCAGGGCCGTTCATTCGGAATCGTCGGCGAATCGGGCTCGGGCAAATCGACGCTGGCGCGCATCGCGCTCGCGCTCGACCGGCCGGACTCAGGCGTCGTGCGGCTTCAGGGACGCTCGCTGTTCGATATGCCGCGAGGCGAATTGCGCGCAACGCGGGCGCACATGCAGATGGTCTTCCAGGACCCCTATGGCTCGCTCGACCCGCGCCAGCGGGTTGGGACAATTGTCGCCGAGCCGCTGGCGGCGTTGGGCGGAGCGGGCCGGGCGGAGCGCCATGCCCGCGTCGAAGCTTCGCTCGAGGCCGTCGGCCTCAAGGCTTCCGACGCCGGAAAGCACCCGCACGAGTTTTCCGGCGGCCAGCGCCAGCGCATCGCCATCGCGCGGGCGCTCATTACGAGGCCGAGGCTCGTCGTCGCGGACGAGCCCGTGTCGGCGCTCGACGTTTCGGTGCAGGCGCAGGTCTTGAACCTGATGAGCGAGCTCGAGCGCCAGGCGGGCGTGACCTTTCTCCTGATCAGCCACGATCTCGCCGTCGTCGCCCATATCTGCGCAACGACGGCCGTCCTCTTCCGCGGGCGCATCGTCGAGATGGGCGAAACCGACGCTTTGTTCAGTAATCCCGCGCACCCCTATACGCGCGAACTGGTCGACGCCACCCCGCGCCTCGACCGACCGACGCGCGTCGAACGGCCGCCCGCCATGCCGGATGCGCCCGGCGATGGCTGCCCCTACGCCTCGCGCTGTCCCTACGCTTCCTCGCCGTGCCTCGAGAAAGCCCCGCCGCTTGCGCCGGTCGGGGAGGGGGGGCGCAGGGCGGCCTGCTTCTTCCCGCTTGCGTGAGCCGGGTTGAAGCAGCGCGTCACGCTGTCTTTCTGGCTACATGCGCTCCGGCCGCCGGCGCGAGCCTTGCACAATCGATGAGCCCGAGGAGGGCGACGAAGCCAACCATCACAAAGGCGATGCGGAACGGCATGGCCGCCGAGCCGGACGGCGAGAGCGCCTGGCCGATGCGCCAGCCGATTGCGCCGAGCGCGACGCCGAGGCCCATCGCGAGCTGGAACATGGTCGAAAAGATCGTGTTGGCGTTGGCCATGCCGCGCGTGGGAACGTCGGCGAAGGCGATCGTGTTGAGCGCGGTGAATTGCATTGAGCGCGCCATGCCGCCGGCGAACAGGACGAGGCAGGCGAGCCAGAGCGGCGTGGCGGTTGTGAAGGCGCCGCAGGCCGCGATCAGCGCGGCGTTCAAAAGCCCGTTCCAGATGAGCACCGGCCGGAAGCCGAACCGGCGCAGAACGGGCGTCGTCAAGGGCTTCATCAAGAGGTTTCCGGCGAAGACTGCCATCAAGAGGACGCCCGCCTCGAAAGGGCTGTAGCCGAACCCGATCTGGAACATGACCGGCAGAAGGAACGGCACGGCGCTGACCCCCATGCGGAACAGTGAGCCGCCCCAGATCGTCACCGCGAAGGTCGGGATTTTGAGCGGCGCGATGTCGATCATTGGATGGGGCGTCGTGCGCAATCGGCGCACGCCCAGTCCCAGGAGGGCCGCCGCCAGCGCCGAAGCGCCCGCCGCAGGCAGCCAGACCGCGCCCGGCTGGGCGAGGATCTCGGCCACCGCCATGAGAAAGAAGAGACCGCTCCCGATCAGGAGGAAACCCGGCCAGTCGAACGGGACGGCTCGCTCCGGGCCCGACTTCGGCACGATCCGCCAGGCGAGCGCGAGGGCGATCAGTCCGAGCGGCAGATTGAGGTAGAAGATCCAGCGCCAGTTCGCGCGGTCGACGATGAGGCCGCCAAGCGGGGGCCCGAGCACGAGCGCGGCGAGGGCCGGCCAGGTGAGGGTTGCGATCGCCCCGATCAGCCGGTCCTTGGGCGTGGCGCGCAGCACGACAAGGCGACCGACCGGCACCATGAGGGCGCCGCCAATTCCCTGCAGGATGCGGGTCGCGACGAACAGCGGCAGATTGGGCGCGAGCCCGCACAGGAGCGAGGCGATGGTGAAGATTGCGATCGCCGTGGTGAAGACGCCGCGTGCGCCGAAGCGCTCCGCCACCCAGCCGCTGACCGGAATGAACACGCCGAGTGTCAGCATATAGGCCGACACCCCGATATTGAGGGCGACCGGGGGCGCAGCGAAGCTTGCCGCCATCGCCGGCAGCGCCGGCGTGATCACGGTCGAGTCGAGGTTCTCCATGAAGAACGTACCGGCGACGAGCAGGGCTAAGGCCATGCTTCCGCCGGCGGGAGGGGCGGGAATCTCCGCCTTGACTGCCGTCGCCTGGTTCATGGGCCGACTGTTTGCCCGCGGCGAGGCCTTTGAGCAACATCACATTTTGGCGCCGGGCGGCGGCCCGGGGGGCTTACGTCCGATTTTTCCTGGCGTACGTCTTGCGCGCCGCTAGAAGGCTGCCAATGTGATATGGGAGCAGCCGCGCCTCGCGTGCGCCGCTCGCGATCGATACGGAGGTCCCTGATGGGCACTGCGGATAATGCGTTTGGCGGCGCCTACGGTGCGCGGGAATTCGGCCCGAGCGAATGGGTCAACGCCCGTTGGCGGCGAGGCGGAGGGCGCTGGACGCCGTTCGAAATCGTCGCCATGGTTCTCGGCTTTATCGTCTTCTGGCCGATCGGCCTTGCCGTCCTCGGCTACAAATTCTGGCAGAGCCGCTATGGCGGCCCGGATCTGCAGACGGTGGCGAACAACAAATGGCGGGACGCGCGCGCCATGATGTCATCGAACTCGTCCTGGGGTTGCGGCGCGGCGAGACGCGCGAGCCGATTCTATTCGGTGTCCGGCAACGCCGCCTTCGACGAATGGCGGACGGCGGAATTGGGCCGGCTCGACGAGGAGCGTCGCAAGCTCGACGACGCGCAGCGCGAGTTCGCCGAATACAGCGACGCGATCCGTCGCGCCAAGGATCGCGAAGAGTTCGAGCGGTTCATGGCTGAGCGCCGGGCCCGCCCGGCCCCTGGCGGCGGGCAGGCGAGCTGACGGAACTCTACTTTTCGCCTGATCAATAGAAGGGCCTCTGTCTCGACCGAGACGGCGGCCCTTTCTTTCTTGACGCTCGCGGCTTGCCGGATGGTATGCTTGGCTGTCCTCTCCTAAGCCCCGGAGCCTCCATGCGCCGCGCCCATCGCCTTTTGTTCACGCTCGGCTTCGCCTTCATGGCGTCGACCGGCCTTGCGGCCGCCAAGGATAGCGTGACGATCGGGATGGTGCTCGAGCCGCCGGGACTCGACCCTACAGCGGCGCCCGCGGCGGCGATCGGCGAAGTTGTGCACTACAACATTTTCGAGGGCCTGACCAAGATCAACGAGGACTTCTCGATAACCCCGCTGCTCGCCGAGAAATGGGACTTTTCGCCCGATCTCAAGACGCTCACCTTCACCCTCAAGCCGAACGTCAAGTTTCAGGACGGCGAGCCGTTCTCGTCGAAAGACGTCAAGTTCTCCTTCGAACGCTTCGCCGCCAAGGATTCGACCAACAAGGACAAGGGGTTCTTCGCCTCGATCGCCTCGATCGAGACGCCCGATCCGATGACCCTGGTGCTCAAGTTCAAGAGCCCGAGTTTCGAGGCGCTCTTTCATCTCGGCATGGACACCGCGGTGATCCTGGATGAGAAGAGCGCGACCGCCGAGGCGACCAACCCGATCGGCACCGGGCCCTACAAGCTCGCCTCATGGACCAAGGGCTCCTCGATTACGCTCGACAAATGGGACGGTTTTCGCGACGCCGCGAAGATCCCCCTCGCCCACGCGACCTTCCGCTTCATCTCCGATCCCTCCGCCGCGGTCGCGGCGATGCTCGCCGGCGACGTCGACGCGTTCCCGCGCTTCGCCAATGTGCAGGCGCTCGGCCAGTTCAAGAGCGATCCGCGCTTCCAGGTGCTGGTCGGCGGCACCGAGGGCAAGACCATCCTCGCCATGAACAACAAGAAGAAGCCGCTCGACGACCTGAAGGTGCGTCAGGCGATCGCCTATGCGATCGACCGCAAGGCGATCGTCGATGGCGCGATGGACGGCCTGGGCACGCCGATCGGCAGCCATCTCACGCCCAACGACCCCGGCTACATCGATCTCACCGGCATGTATCCCCATGACCCGGCCAAAGCCAAGGCGCTTCTGAAAGAGGCCGGCGTCACGACGCCGCTCGAGCTCAGTCTCATCCTGCCGCCGCCGCCTTACGCCCGCCAGGGCGGCGAGATCATCGCAGCCGAACTCGCCGAGGTCGGGATCAACGCGAAGATCCAGGACGTCGAATGGGCGCAGTGGCTCTCTGGCGTCTACAAGGACAAGAACTACGATTTGACGATCATCAGCCATGTCGAGCCGCTCGACATCGGCATCTACGCCAACCCGAATTACTACTTCCAGTATGACAGCCCCGCGTTCCAGGCGATCTACGCCAAGGTGACGTCGGCGCCCAATCTCGAGGCGTACAAGGCGGCGCTCGGCGAAGCGCAGAAGAAGCTCGCCGAAGACAGCGTCAACGCTTTCCTCTTCCAGTTGCCGAACGTGACCGTCGCCGACGCCAAGCTCAAAGGCCTGTGGAAGAACGCGCCGGTCTTCGTCAACGACCTCTCGGCGATGTCGTGGCAATGACACAACACGCGAAAGTCGGGGCGCTGAGCACGCAACCGTTCCGCATGTCGGCTTTGGAGCTCCTGCGCCTCTACCGGGCGCGCGAACTCTCGCCGGTCGAGGCGATGGCGTCGGTGATCGAGCGCGTCGCGGCGTTCGAGCCGCATATCCATGCGACTTTCCTCTATGCGCCCGAGCGGGCGATGACCGAAGCGCGCGCCTCGGAAGCGCGCTGGGCGAAGGGCGAGCCGATCGGCCCGCTCGACGGCGTGCCGGTCACGATCAAGGACAATGTCGCGACGCGCGGCGATCCGAAGCCGGTCGGCACGGCTGCGGAGGACATGGCGCCGCAGAAGGCCGACGCGCCGCCGGCCCAGCGCCTGCGCGAAGCGGGCGCCATCATCTTCACCAAGACGACGATGCCGGACTACGGCATGCTGTCGTCCGGCCTGTCGAGTTTTCATGCCCTCGCGCGCAACCCGTGGAAGCTCGACCGCAATCCGGGCGGCTCATCGTCGGGCGCGGGCGCCGGGGCGGCGGCGCTCTATGGTCCGCTGCACCTCGGCACCGACATCGGCGGCTCGGTGAGGCTCCCGGCTGGATGGTGCGGCATTTTCGGCCTCAAGCCGAGCGCTGGCCGCATCCCGATCGATCCGCCCTACACGGGTCGCGTCGCCGGGCCGATGACGCGCGACGCGGCGGACGCCGGGCTCATGATGGCCACGCTGTCGCTGCCGGACGTTCGCGACTATGCGAGCCTGCAATACGAGAAGCTCGACTGGACGATCGGGCCCGCGCCGCTCAAGGGTTTGCGCATTGGTCTCCTGCTGGAGGCCGGCTGCGCCGCGCCGGCGACGCCGGAAGTGATGGCCGCTGTCCAGCGCGCGGCGAAGGATTTCGAGGCTGCTGGCGCGCATGTCGAGCCGCTGAAGCCCTTCCTCACCCAGGACATGCTCGACGGCCTCGATCGGTTCTGGCGCGCCCGCGCGCTCAGCGATCTCAGCGCGCTCCCCGCCGAGCGGCGCGCTCTCGTGCTGCCGTTCATCCGCGATTGGGCAGAGTCGGCGGCGGCCTTTTCCGGCGTCGAGGTGTTCCGCGGTTTCGACCGGATACCGGAGATGCGCCAAGCGACGATCGCGGCGACCGCGCCGTTCGACTTCGTGCTGTCGCCGACCGCGCCGATGACCGCCTTTCCGGCGGAATGGGCGTCGCCGAGCCAGGACCCGCTGAACCCGTTTCCGCAAGTCGGTTTCACCGTCGCCTTCAATATGTCCGAGCAGCCGGCGGCCTCGGTCAATTGCGGCTTCGACGGCGAAGGCCTGCCGATCGGGCTGCAGATCGTCGGGCGCCGGTTTGACGATATCGGCGTGCTCAAGGTCGCCCGCGCCTTCGAGGCGATGAGGGCCCACGAGGCGCGGGCGTGGCCGGAGCCGCCCGGCGCCTGAGCAGGTTTCCCTCGACCCGGCGTCCTAACCTAGCCGCCCGATCATTCGCAGATGCGATAGTTCGACGTCCCGCCATGCATCAGAATATCGAGATGCAGATGGGTTTCATGCTCTGGATCAGCACCCGGGCCCAGAACCGTCGTGAAATAACCGCAGGCCGTCATTCTGAGAGCGCCAACCAAGGGGCCGAGCGCCTTGACCGTCACCCGGCGTTTGTCAGCGAGGACGAAAGACACGACGTCGATTGCATCGCCCTTGGCGTGTTCGCTTGGCAGGGCGCCTGGCTTGTCGTAGCGGCTGGTGCAGGCGAAACCCGGACCCGTTTCGATCTCGGCCAGTTTCTGGCCGGTGTAAGCGAGCGTCAGCGGGGCCGCGACATCCCGAACCCACTCGCTGAACTTGAGACCGAAGCTGCATAGCATGGTCGGTTTGGCTGGAAGGCTAACGTCGCCGAACAGTGTTGCCACACTGGTTAGGCTGACCGGGGCGGAGAGACGACAGCCCTCTCGCGTCGCCTCTTTCAGCTGTTCGAAGACGACCTTTCTCGAGGCGAGCTCGGAGACGCACTGTGCCTGGGCCGACTCGTCCATGGCGCTCGTGGAAAGGAGTGGCTGGCCGCTTGTGGGCGCCAGCGGAGAGGCGTGGGCGTTCGGGGCCTGCTTGCCGGTGGCCGGCGCCGCGCCCGACGCCGCCAGGATGAGAACGGCGGCCGCCGCCCCGAAGGATGCGCGGCGGCGTACCCCGAAGGCAGCCTGCACTACGGTCCCCGGCGGCTGAGCGCCGGCTGCTGCGTCCCGCTGACGGGCGCCGTCTCCACGAGGGGCGCTACGGGTGAATCCTGATCCTGGAACCGGACGACGTCGCCCGGCCGGACCATTCCCGCCAGCTCGACCGCGTCCCAGTTCGTCAGGCGGATGCAGCCGTGGGACTGCGTCTTACCAATCGCCGACGGCGCCGGCGTGCCATGGATTCCATAGGTCGGAGCGGTCAGGTCGATCCAGACGAGGCCGACGGGATTGTTTGGGCCGGGGCCGATCCGGAGCTTCCGCTTGGTCGTGACGCCCTTCCATGCAAATTTGGGATCGTATTCGTAGTTCGGATTCCAGGAAACACCGTTGACCTTGAAGTCCCCGCTCGGCGCGGGCTTTTCCTCGCTGCCGATCGTCGCCGGAAAGAAGGCGAGAAACTTGCCGTCGCTGTCATAGACGCGGACGTTTCGCGCCGGCTTGTCGACCACGATCGTCACTTCCGGCGGTTCCTCGCTAGCCTTCGGCGGATTTGGCGGTGGAACCGCCTCGACGGAAGACCGGGCGGACCGCAAGAGCATCTCGGGCACGTCCGCGACGGTCAGTTCCGTTCCTGCCCGCCCGAAATCCGCGCGAGGATTGAGCTCGCGCAACAGAGTCGGGCTCATGTGGAACTTCTCTGCGAGTTCCGCTTGCGCGCTGGTGTAGGAGAGACCGGGGAGCCGAGCCATCGCTTCGAGAGTTGCGGGGATCGCGCGAGTAAACGGACCCGCGGCGTCTGTGATTGTGATCGTATAGGCTTTGAGGACTGGCGCCCCGTCCCGCGTCAGCGCGTCCCATGTGGCGGCGTCGAGATTGCCGGAGACGGGCAGGCCATTGACCTGCTGAAACGCGCGAATGGCGTTGCGAAAATTGTCGCCATCCCAGCCGTCGATCTCGCCGGGCGAGACACGCGCCCGGTCGAGCAGGATTTCGGCCTTCGCGATCAGCGCCGGGTCTTTGTCGTTCGCGCTCTTCGGCGCCGCCTTCTCGATCGAGGCGCCGCGGGCGGTCGGATCAGGGGTCGCGAGCGCCGCGGGCGGCGCGGCCAAGCCCAAAAGAAGCGTGATGGCGAGGGTTCTTATCATGCGCCAACAACCCAAAACCACCCTGCTGCGTTCCCGAGGCGCCCGATCGCATTTTAGCCGCGCCGCCGCCTCGATCGGTCGCTGATCTTCCTTGGAGGCGTGCGGGAACGTTGTCGGGCCGAAGGAAAGCACGTAAAAGGCGCCGCGCTCGTGTAGGGGGAGAGATTTGAAAGCCTTGGTTTTCGCCGCCGCGGCGGCCTTCCTCGCCTGCGCGCCCGCGCGTGCGGACGATTGCGGCCATGGCCCTGAGGGCTTCAGCGCCTGGCTCGCCTCCTTCAAGCAGGTCGCGGTGATGGACGGCCTCTCCCGGAGAGCTGTGGATGCGGCGCTCGACGGCGTGGCTTATGACCCCGCAGTCAAGCGGCACGATGGCGGCGCGGCGATGTTCGGGCATAACTTCGCCAGTTTCGCCGCCGCTCACGTCTCGCCGGGAATGGTCGCACGCGGCAGGGCCGAGCTTAAGCGCTACGCTGGACCGCTCGCCCAGATCGAGCAGCGCTTCGGCGTGCCCGGGCCTGTGCTGGTCGCGATCTGGGGCCAGGAGACGAGCTTCGGCGGCGACGTCGGCTCTTTCCCTACCTATAGCGCCCTTGCAACGCTCGCCTGGGACTGCCGGCGCCCGCAACGTTTCCGCGCCGAGCTGATCGACGCGATCACTCTCGTTGACCGCGGCATCGTGACGCAGCCGCGCTCGCTGCATGGCGCCTGGGCGGGCGAGGTGGGCCAGACTCAGCTCATGCCGTCCGCCTATCTCATGTACGCCACTACCCCCGACGGATCGGGCACGCCGGACCTCATCCACAATTCCGCCGACGCGCTCGCTTCCACCGCCGCTTTCCTCAAAGGGCATGGCTGGCAGCCGGGCGCGGGCTGGAATGAAGGCGAGCCCAACTTCGCCGCCATCCTGCAATGGAACTCGGCGGTGATTTACGCAAAGACGGTCGCGCTGTTCGCCGACCGGCTGGCGGGGCGATAAAGGCGAACGCGCTGGCGCGGTCGCGCGGGCTCCATGCGCAAGGGGCCAGGGAATGAGCGCCGAGAGTGATCTTGCCTCGAGGGTGCGGGCCGCTCTTCACGGCGTCGAGGCTTTGCGCGAAGTCAAGATGTTCGGCGGCGTCGGGTTCATGGTGAACGGAAATCTCGTCGCCGCGGCCTCCAAGCGGGGCCTTCTTCTGCGGATCGGCAAGGAGCGTCAGGACGAAGCGCTGGCGCAGCCTGGGATCCGGCCGATGGAGATGCGAGGCCGACGCATGGAGGGCTATGTCTACGCCGATCCGCCGCCTGCCTTCGAGGATGCGATCAAGACCTGGCTTCGTTTGGCGCTGGATTATGTCGGCGCCTTGCCGCCGAAGCCGGACGGCGCGGGACCCAAGCGGACGAAAAGACAAGTCGCCGCCAGCCGCTAAGCCTTAACCCTCGTCGCTTATCGTCTCGCGCATGTCTGCGCTTGACGGGGGCGCGCCCGCGCCATTGCGACGCATCGACCGCCGGGCGCCCGGCTACGGCGCCGGGTTGGCGCTTGGCGCTGCGGCAGGCTTTCTCATTCACGTAGCGGCGCCCGACGCGCCCGCCGTCGTCTCGGCGGGCGTCGCGGGTCTCGCCGGCCTTGCCACGCTGGCGCTCGCATTCACCTTGGAGGAAGCGGCACTGCCCCGGCTGACCCAGACCGTTGCGGCAGGCGTGGCGCTAATTGTGCTCGGCGCGTTGTTCGAGCCGGATGCGCGACTGAAGCTCATGAGTCTCGCTTCCGCCGCCTTCGGCGTTGGGCTTGCCGTGTGGCTCGCCCGCACGGCGCGCAAGCCGCCCGGCATTTCCCTGGGCATGGCGATTCTTTTCGCCGTCGCGCTGGCGTGCCTCGTCGCCTACGCGGCCTATCTCGTGCTGGCGTCACGCGACCTGATGATCGCCGATTTCATGACCTATCGCGGGATCGCGATGATGGTCGCCCGACTGGCCGACGCGGGAAACTGGCCGCTCCTCACCGGCGCCGCCGCCCAGTCGATCACCCAGGATTATTCCTGGGCGCCGGCGCTCGTTCCCGGCCTCCTTATGGCGCTGACCGAGCCGGCCTCGCGCGCCATCTATACCTTCGCGATCCTCGCCCTCTACGCCGCGCCGGCCGCCCTCGCGCTTTCGATCCTCGCCCGCGATTGCGCGCGCCGCGCTGGACTTCGGCGCGACCCGCAGCCGGTCGCTGTCCTCGCGCTTGGGCTCGCCGCGGTTTTCGCCGCTTATCCTGCGGCGTTCGCGGTCGCTGCGCGCGGCATGCCCGACGTCGGCGGGCTTGTCCTGGTCGTGTGCGCGCTCAGGCTCGCCGAACGGCTTGCTCGCCTGCTTGCATTGCGAGAGGGCCATGAAGCGCGCGTCAGCCCAATGACCCGCCGTGTCGCGCTCGCGCTCGCGTTGACGCTCTACGCGATGTTCGCCTTCCGGCGCTGGTACGCGTTCGCCGGCGTGGGAATCGTCGTCATGCTGGCGCTCGAGCTTCTCCCGATAGCGCTTCGACAAGGCGCGCGCTTTCGCTCGAGCGACGCCATCGCGGCGGCGGCGCTCGCCGCCTTGACGCTGCTTGCACTCATGAGCCCGGTTCTCATCGATTGGGCGCCCAGCTTAAGCGCGCACGATTACGCCCGGACTTACGGCGGCTACCGCAAGCCCCCGGACGTGTTCCTGCGTGAGCTTGGCGACTGGGTCGGCCTCGTCCCCGCGCTTGCCGCGCTCATCGGCGCGGCCTTCCTCTGGGCTCGCTCGCGCGACCGGCGCCTCATGCGCTTGACGCTCGGGAGCGCGGGAATCGCCGCCGCGCTCATTCTGCGTGTCCAGACGCCCTACATCCATCATCTCGATCTGATCGCCCCGGCGATTGTCGTCCCCACCGCGGCTTCGCTGATGTTGCTCTTCGGGCGGGCGCCACGCGCGGCGCTTCTCGGCTTGGGAGCGTTCGGGTTGATCACGCTCTCGCCGCTGGCGGCGGCGCTCAATGCCTCGGGCCTTGCGCCGATTGCCGGACGGCCGCGCGCGCCGCGCGCCGATCTCGACGAGCTTCGGCGCCTGAAAGATTGGGTGGATGCGCGGACGCAGGCCCATACGAAGGTGTGTGGCCTCGGTTCGAGCTACACGTTCAGCGGCCAGCTCATCGGCGAATTGTGGCAGCTCCGCCCGGAGCGGGGTCCGAGCAGGCTCAACGTGAAGATGCCTGACGTCGATACGGTGGAAGGGCCGCCGACGGCGGACCTGAAGAATTGCGCCATCATCATCGTCGGCGATCCGGTCCAGACCCACCTCGATCCGAACTATCAGCAGACGGTGATCGTGCCGTCGCGCGAGATGCTGGCGGGGCAGGGCATTGGCGCAAAATTCCGCCGCACCGGCGAGGTCTTCCATATGGAGAAGGGCGTGAGCGCGGTCGTGTTCGAGCGGGTGAGCCCGCTCGACGATTCCGACATCGCCGCGCTGCAGGCGCGCTGGCGGGCGGCGCGCGCCGCGCTGGGGTTTTAGAGCAAGCTGCGTACTGGTGGAATCGTCATCGCGAGGAGCGAAGCGACGCGGCGATCCAGGAGGGCAGGGCGCTCTGCGTTCCCCTGGATTGCTTCGCGTTGCTCGCAATGACGAGCTTCGTTCGCGCCAATGCAGCCGTCAGGATGACCCCACGCTCGCCGTCGCAACCGTGTGCTCGGCGATCATCAGCTCCTCGTTGGTCGGAATGACGTAGACGACCGTCGGCGAATCCCTGGCGCTGATGATCTCAGCGCCCACGCGATTCGCTTCGGCGTCGAGATGGATTCCCATCCATTCCATGTCCCTGAGCGCCGCCTCACGCACCTTCCACGAATGTTCGCCAATCCCTGCGGTGAACACGAAAGCGTCGGCGCCGCTTACGGTCGCCGCGAGCGCGCCGATTTCGCGCCGGATGCGGGCGACGAAATAGGCGATGGCGTCGCGCGCCGCCGGGGTCTCCGACGCCTCTAGCTCGCGCATGTCCTGAGAAAGACCGGACATGCCCTTCAGACCAGAATTCTTCCACAAGAGGTCGGAGACCGCGTCCACGCTCATCTTCTTTTCGCTCATGAGATAGAGCGCGACGCCGGGGTCGATCTGCCCGCACCGGGTGCCCATCGAAAGCCCATCGAGCGCGGTGAACCCCATGGTCGTGGCGATGGCGCGCCCGTCACGGACCGCGCACATCGAAGCGCCATTGCCGAGATGGGCGATGATCACGGCCTTGCGCGCGACCTCAGGCGCAATCGTGCGGAGCTTGCGCACGATGAACTCGTAGGAGAGGCCATGAAACCCGTAGCGGCGCACGCCCTCATCCCAATAGGAGCGGGGCAGGGCGTAGGTGTCGTGGATGAAGGGATGGGCGCGGTGGAAGGCTGTGTCGAAGCAGGCGACCTGCGGAATCGAGGGAAACGCCTTCCTCGCCGCCTCGACTGCTAAGATGTTATGCGGCTGGTGGAGCGGCGCGAGCGGGATCAGCGCCTTCAGCTTCGCAAGCGTGGCGTCGTCGATCAGGACCGGCTCGGAATAGTCCGCGCCTCCGTGGACGATTCGATGGCCGACCGCGGCGACTGAGGAATCGTAGCCTTCGTCCTTGAGCCATTTGAGAATGGCGCCCATCGCGGCCTCATGATCGACGGGGGCATGCGGGGGGTCGAGCTTCAGCGCGCTCTTCTCGCCCGCAGCTGTCGTGACGGCGCCCTCGGCGGCCGCGCCGATCCCCTCGATCTCGCCTGAAGCAAGGGCGCGCGGCTCGCCGCCCTCGGCATGGGTGAAGGCCGCGAATTTGAGCGACGACGAGCCTGCGTTCAGGGTCAGGATCACCGAGTCCAAATGCGTTGCTCCGCGGCATGTCGCCGGATTCCGGATCGGGAACGATTAGCACGTCGGCGAGGCCGGCGACCAGCGAGGCTCCCGCCGACTTGCAGGCCTGACTTGATTGTGTCGCGGGATGCTGTCTTAAGCAGCCGGCCGGCGACCGAACCGCCGATTACTTCCCGCAGCCAGCAGGGACGCCCGTCCGACGGGCCATGAGACGATGAACTTTTCCCAACGCCTGACCTTTCTCTTCTCGGCGCCGATGTTCGACGCCGACGATCTCGAGGGCCTCCGGGTCAACCAGATCGTCGCCGCCATCGAGCGGATGGGATTCGAGGTGATCAAGGCGCGCCGTCTCGAGGACGCCGAGATGGCCGTGCAGACCGACGCCGCGATCGGCTGCATGGTGGTCGACTGGGGCAAGAAGGGGCTCGAAGGCAAGGCGGCGTCGCTCATCAACCTCATGCGCAAACGCGGCCTCGACATGCCGATCGTCGTGCTCGTCAGGCGCAAGCGCTTCGAGGACATTCCGGTCGAAGTGCTCGACTTCATCGACGGCTATGTCTTCCTGGCCGAGGAGACGCCCGAATTCATCGCCCGCAATCTCGTCTCTCGACTCAAGCAATATGCCGATACGCTGAAGACCCCGTTCTTCGGCGCGCTGGTCGACTACCAGGAGGAAGGCAATCAGCTGTGGACCTGCCCGGGCCACAACGGCGGCGTCTTCTACAGCCGCAGCCCGATCGGGCGCATCTTCGTCGAGCATCTCGGCGAAGCGGTCTTTCGTGACGACCTCGACAATTCGATCCTCGAACTCGGCGATCTTCTCACCCACGAAGGGCCGGCGCTCCAGGCCCAGAAGGAGGCGGCCGCCATCTTCGGCGCCGAGAAGACCTATTTCGTGCTCAACGGCACCTCGTCGTCGAACAAGATCGTCTGCACCAATCTCATCGCCGAGGGCGATCTCGTCCTGTTCGATCGCAACAACCATAAGGCCGCCCACCAGGGCGCGCTCATGATGGGCGGCGGCATTCCGATCTACCTTTCGACCGACCGCAACGCCTACGGCCTGATCGGCCCGATACGCCCCGACGATCTCGACGAGACGGCCCTGCGCGAACGCATTCGCGACAATCCCTTGGTGACCGACAAGGAGGCGTGGAAGCGCGAGCGTCCGTTTCGCGCCGCCGTGATCGAGCAATGCACCTATGACGGCACGATCTACGACGCTGAGCGCATCGTCGAGCGGATCGGGCATTTGTGCGATTACGTCATGTTCGACGAGGCCTGGGCGGGCTTCATGAAGTTTCATCCGCTTTACGAGCGCCGCTTCGCCATGGGACTGAAGAGCCTCAGCGAAGCCTCGCCCGGCATTGTCGCCACCCAGTCGGCGCACAAGCAGCTCGCGAGCTTCTCGCAGGCTTCGCAGATCCATGTGCGCGACCGCCACATCAAGGGCCAGCGCAGGCGGGTCGAGCATCGCCGCTTCAACGAAGGCTTCATGCAGCACGCCTCGACCTCGCCCTTCTATCCGCTGTTCGCTTCGCTCGACGTCGGCGCGCAGATGATGAAGGGGCGGTCGGGCGAAGTTCTGTGGGACGACACCATTCGCCTGGGCATCGAATTGCGCAAGAAATTGCGCGCGGTCCGGCGCGAATTCGAGGAGAAGGAGCGCGACCCGGCGCGCCGCTGGTTCTTTGATCCGTTCGTGCCGCAGCGCGTCTCGATCCGGGACGCCGCGCTCGATGGCGGAACCCACGACGTGCCGTGGGAGAATGTCTCGACCGACCTCATCGCCCGCGACCCGCGCTATTGGGCGCTCAAGCCGGGCGAGGCGTGGCACGGCTTCCAGGCGCTCGAGCCGGGCTTCGCCATCACCGATCCGGCCAAGCTCACGCTGCTTACGCCCGGCTTCGACCGCGCCACCGGAGCTTATGAGGATTACGGGATTCCCGCGCCGGTGGTCGCGCAATACTTGCGCGAGAATCGCGTCGTCGCCGAGAAGAACGATCTCAACTCGCTGCTCTTCCTGCTGACCCCCGGCGTGGAATCGAGCAAGGCCGGCACGCTCGTCTCTTCGCTCGTCGCCTTCAAGCGCCTGCATGATGAGAACGCGCTTCTCGACGACATGATGCCGGAATTCGTCGCCAAGCGCCCGGCGCGCTACAAGGGCCGGCGCATCCGTGACCTGTGCGGCGAGATGCACGACTTCTTCCGCGACGCGGGCGTGAGCGAATTGCAGCGGGCGCAATTCGCCGCGCAACATCTGCCGGAGACGGCCATGACCCCGCACGAGGCTGCGCGCCAGCTCGTGCGCAACAATGTCGATTATCTGCCGCTCGCCGAACTCGACGGCCGGATCGCGACGACGCTCTGGGTCGTCTATCCGCCGGGCATCGCGACCATCGTTCCCGGCGAACGGCTCACCAGGCGGGCGCGGCCGATGATCGACTATCTGAAAATGTTCGAGAAGAGCGCCAACGTGTTTCCGGGCTTCGAAGCGGAAGTGCAGGGGCTCTATCGCGAGGTGGACGCCAGCGGCGCGATCCGGTTCTTCACTTACGTGGTGCGCGAGACCGCCTGAACTCTCCTGCCGCTCGAAGGCTCCGGAAGCGTGTCGTCAACGTCGCCTCAGAACGACCCAGCGCCGCCTCGGCCTGCAGCCAGCCGTCGCTTGCGCTGGATCGCCCTTGGCGCGGCGGCGATTGTCGCCTTCCTGTATTTCGTGCCGATCCCGTTCATCGCCTATACGTCGGACGCGTACGTGCGCTCGGACTTCGTGGAGATCGCCCCCCAGGTGTCGGGCGTCGTCAACCATGTCGACGTCGCCAACGATCAGAAGGTCGCGATCGGGGATCCTTTAGCGACCCTCGATCCCGAATCTTTCGCGCTCAGCGTCGACCTCGACCAGAAGCGGCTCGATGGCGCGGCTGCCGCGGCGAAGGTGAAAGGCGAGGACGCCCGTGTGCTCGCAAGCGCGCTCGAGACGGCGCAGGCGGGGGTCACACTGGCGCGCCAGGACTATGACCGCATCGCCGTGCTGGTGAAGCAGGGAGCGGTCGCCGAGACGGTTCTGGACCGCCAGGTGGACGACCGGCGGAAGGCGCTGGACGCAGTCACGGGGGTCGAAGCGAGGCTGCGCGTCAATGCGGCGGAAGTCGCATCGACGCTCGCGGACGTCGCGATTGCGAAAGCTGAGCTCGCCCTGGCCCAATACAATCTGGCGCAGACGCGCCTCGT
This sequence comes from Roseiarcus sp., assembly GCA_036489975.1. GTDB lineage: Bacteria > Pseudomonadota > Alphaproteobacteria > Rhizobiales > Beijerinckiaceae > Roseiarcus. The sequence goes on along the minus strand of DASXES010000111.1, from coordinate 53,026 downwards.
CGCCTCCGTCCCGGGCTTCGTGACCAATCTCTCGCTGCGGCCGGGCGACTACGCGAAGGCCGGCGTTCCGATCGTTGGCATCGTCGATGACGCGCAGTGGCGGGTCGTCGGCAATTTCAAGGAATATACCGCGGCGCGCCTGAAGCCGGGCATGCGCGCCTGGATTTGGCTCGACAGCCATCCCTGGCGCCTGTTTCCGGCCCGGGTGTTCGGCGTCGGACGGGGCGTCGCCCGCCACGAGGACGATCAGCGGCTCCTGCCCTATGTGGCGCCGACGACCGACTGGATTCGCCTGTCGCGCCGGCTGCAGGTGACGCTCAAGTTCGATCCCGCCCCCGACGCGCCGCTGTTCATGGGGGCGGACGCGCGCGTCCTCATGTTCCCGTGAGCGGGCCGGCGCCGCGGAACGACCTCGACCTCCGCCTCGCTGAAGCGCTGCGGGGCGAATTTGCGCAATTGCGCGTGTCGGGTTCGACGGCGGGCGTCGCCTTCCGCGCCGCGCTCGCCAGCGTTCTTTCGATGATCGCCGCGATGGCGCTCCATCTCGACAATCCCTATTGGGCGGCGATCACCGCGGTCTCGATCGTCCTGCCAGACGTTTCGAATTCCTTCCTCCGGAGCATCGACCGCTGCCTTGGAACCTTGGTCGGAGCGGCGGTCGGCTATTTCGGCGCGCGTTTCGTCGGCGAGCCCCTCATGTTCCAGCTCATCTGCGCGAGCGCGGTCGCCTTCGGCATCTATGGGGCGGAGCGCAGCGCCCACGGCTACGCCGTGCTCCTGGGCGCGGTGACGGTGGTGCTCGTCATGTTCGGCGCGCTTCAAGCGCCGTACGATGGGTTCAGGCTCGCCATCTATCGTTCGATGGAGATCATGGTCGGGGTGGGGGTTTCCTATTGCGTGCAGGTTGCGCTCGCGCCTGGCTCCCGCCCGGCGCCCGAGAGCGCGAAGCCCGGAATTTTCGCGGGTCCGGTCGACGAGGACCTGCTCGCCATCGCCGTCACCGGCGGGCTCGCCGTCGCCTGCATCCCGCTGATCTGGCAGGCGCTCGACCTTCCGGGGCTCGGGCAGACGCCGATCACCGCTTTCGTGATCCTCATCGCGATGCGCCGCGGACCCGCCTGGGTGGCGGTCAATCGCGTCGCCGGCTGCGTGCTGGGCGGCGGCTATGGGCTCCTTTGCATGCGCCTGGTCGGCGATTCCTTCGCCCTCTGGATTCCGCTGCTGTTCGGCGGCCTCTATGTCGCATGCTACGTCAAGGAGCGTGGCGGCGAGGCCGCCTACACCGGGCATCAGGCGGCGGTCGCGGTCATCATGTCGATGGTGCAGGGGCTCGCGCCGTCGCAGGACATCCTGCCTGCGATCGAGCGGCTGGTCGGCATGATCGGCGGGATTGTCGTGGTCGTGCTGGCGCAGGCTGCGGCCGCGCCCCTGATCGCGCGCGCGATCTCTGTCCTTCTCGGCTCCGGAGGCGCGCGAGGGGGAGTTCCGCGCGGAGGGGATTTCGCGTAAAGGGCGTCGCATGGACACGACGAACGGCGCTCCTTCAGGCGGAGTGGACGAACGGACTGAGCTTCCGCGGGTTCACGTGCGCAATTCGCGCGACAGCGACGTGCCGGGGATGCTCGCCATCTATCTGCATCATATCCGGCGCGGCGTGGACCCGGGCGTCGACGGCGAATTCGAAGCGCCCGACGCCGATGACCTCAAGCGCCGTCGCCGGTCGATGAACAACCGCAAGATGCCCCATCTGGTCGCGGAGGAGGCGGGGACGGTGGTCGGCTACGCCTATGCCGTGCCGTTCAGAAAGCGGCCCGCCTATCGCTATACGGTCAAGCATTCGATTTACGTGCGCAGCGACCGGCTGCATGCCGGAATCGGGCGCCAGCTGATGAATGCGCTGATCGACGCCTGCGCCGCCGCGGGCTTTCGTCAGATGATCGGCTATATCGACGGCGCCAATGTCGCCTCGCTCAGATTGCATGAGAAGTTCGATTTCCGGCAGGTCGGCTTTCTGCCTGCGGTCGGCTTTAAATTCGGCCGCTGGACGGACTCGGTCATGATGCAGCGCTCGCTCGGCCCCGGCGCGACCGAGCCGCCCGCGGGTTGAAGGCCCGGCCTCGTGAACGGCGCGGCGTCAAGCATGCCCGCTAGCGGTCGAGGCCTGGCGATTGGCGTGCTGCGTATCGCGCGCCTCGCCCCGATCCTCCTGCTCGCCCATGCGGCGGCTGCCTTCGAACGGCCGCTCCGCCGCAGGTTCTGTTCGGCGACCTCTACGCGGATGTCGAGCTCGACCGCATCTTTCCCGACAGCAAGGCGTTCGCCGAAGCGACGGCAAAATCGCCGCCGCCTGGGATTCTGGCGCTCTATCATGCGAAGAAGCCGAACTCGCTCGAGGGGCTGAAGCGCTTTGTCGCCATGCATTTCGCCTCGGCCGCGGAAGCCGTCACGCCGCAGGCGCAGTCCGAGCAGGTTCCCATCCGCCGGCATATCGACGCGCTCTGGACGCTGCTCACCCGCGACGAGTCGGTCGTAGCCGCCTATCCGGCCGACGCAGAGCTTGAGAAGGCCGACCTTTGTCCCAGCGGCGGGTGAGGGTGAAGGCCGCTCACGACTCCGCGGTCGCCTGCGCCGCGATCAGGCCGGCCAGATCCGCCGCCCGGGCGATGCTGCGGGCTTTAACGCTCGCGTCGCGTCCGCGCGTCTCCACCTCGTGGGCGGGGAGGGCGTCCGGACCGAAGCCGGCGTGCTCGTAGACCTCTTCTGAGATCAGCACTTCGCAGCCAATCACCTTGGTCAGGTCCTGGAGGCGCGCGGCGACATTGACGGGATCGCCGATCACGGTGAATTGCGCGTGGCGCTCATAGCCGATGGCGCCGGCAACGGTCACGCCGGCGTGGATGCCGATGCCGAAGCGGATAGGCTCGACCAGCGCATGAACCAGCGCATCGTTCAGCCTCTCGACCCGGTCGGCGATCGCGGCGCTGGCTAGAATCGCCTGCCGGCAGGCGACGCCGGGCGGGTCGCTCATGCCGAACAGCGCCAGAAGTCCATCGCCGAGCACCTGGTTGGGCTGGCCGCCCGCGTCCAACACGGCGTGACTCACGGCGTTGAGAAACTGGTTGATGATGAACACGGTGTCGAACGGCAGGCGCCTCTCGGCCAGCCGGCTCGATCCGCGCATATCGACGAACATGATGACCAGATAGCGCTCGACGCCCGAGTCGGCGGCTCCGGCCTGATAGGCGTCGAGCGTCGTCGCGTAGGGCGACAGCAGCGGCACGAACGCCAGATCGCCGGTCGGACGGAGCTGACAGGCAAGCCTGACCTCTGGGCCTGCGTGGACCCGCTCGAGCACCGCCTGCTCCGCGGCGCTCGGGGCCGGGAGCCCGTCGGCGCCGCCAAGGATGCGGATGCGGCAGGTCGAGCAGCGGCCGCGCCCGCCGCACACATGCGCGTGTGGGATGGCGTTGATGAGGCTCGCCTCGAGCACGCTGAAGCCGCGGGCGACGCGGACGGTCCGGTCGGGATAGGTCAGCCGGACCGAATCCACGCGATGCTCCCGCCACCGCCGGAAGCCTCTGGCCGCGAGCGTCGCCGCCAGCGCAGCGGCCAGGAAGAGAAGCGTCGCGTTGCGCTCGTTCGCCAGCGCCGCGCTCTGGGCCGCGGTCCCGACGTGTTCGGGCGACAGATTGCGCGCCCGCCATCCGGGGTCCTTGACCGTGACCAGCGTGCGCTCGCCGCCCTGGTAATAGCCGAGCAGCGCGAGCGCGGGCAGAAGCACGGCGACCGCCAGCAGCGTCGCCTTCACCCGGGGGTAGAACGGCTTGAGCCTGAGCCAGAAATGGAGACCGAGGCAGCCATGAATCCATACGATCAAAAGGAGGATCGCCTGCAGCGCGCCGAGCAGGGGCGAACCGACCCACAGGCTCGCGAGTTCCTGCGCATATCCCTTGTCGATTCCAAATTGAGTGAGCGCGACGCTTGTGCCGATCACGTGATTGGCCAGGAGGAACGGAATGGCGAGGCCAAGCACGAGCTGGGTGGCCTCGAGCCGCGTCCAGCGGAATCGGCGCCGCTGGTAGAGCGCCCAGAAGCCGAGGCTCATATGGGTGAAGAGCGAAAAATACAGGATCAGCGCGACTGGGATCGCCTGCCAGATCAGCTTTTGGACGACGAGGCCGCGCTCCATCGCCTCGACCGAGATGTTGCCGAGCGCGTGATTGACGAAATGCGTCGTCACATAGAGGAAAAGGACGAGGCCGGTTGAAAGCCTGATCTGGCGAAGGCTGGGCATTGCGGCTTCCTCTGCGCCAACGCGGGCCCGTCATCAAGCAGGCGCGGCCCGGGCGATCGCGTCCGAAAGACACAATCACGAAATAAAACATCACGGGCTCGAAATGTGAGCTGCGTCACAGCCCCTTCATTGTGTATGGCGCTACACGCGGGGCGAGGCTTGTAGCGAAGCATTGGAGCATCCCATGACGCCGAAGGTTCAAAAGCGGGCGGCCGCCGCGGCGGTCCACCCTCGCGCCGACGAAACCTCGGTCCCCGGGAACGGAGCGAGCGGAGCGGCCGGCGGCGCGGACGCCAAGACCGGCGGCGGGGCGCCTCCGGCTCCGAATCCCTGGCCGGCGGAATACGGGTGGGACTTCCCGTTTGATTTCCCCAAGCGGGGGCAATGATCGGACGCGGAAAGGGCGGCTCAAGGCCGCCCTTTCTGTCTATGGGGCCGCGCGCCGCCCTCAATCTCCGAAGCTCTCCAGCAATCGCGCCACCTGGGGCCTGAGCGCGCCGCACGTCATCGTGCTGGCGAAGCGCTTGGCGTCGCCAAGGTCGGGCGTGGCCCGCACGCGGTTGAGCTCCGCCTCCTCCCGCCGGCACTCCGCGGGATCCGTCCCGGCGGCCGGCGCGCTGGAGGCGGCGGCCTCCCGCTCGCCGGGCGCGGGGTTGCGCGCCTCCGGCTCACTCGGCGCAATTGTCGCCGCCACTGAGTCCGGCGCAACGTCGAGGCTTTCCAGGAGCCGACGGACCTGAGGACGCAGCCCTTCGCATTTCATCTCGCGCCAGAAGAGCCCGGCCGCCTCCGTGGAAGGCTCCTCCCGCAGGCGGTCGAGCGCGGCGCGCTCGCTCGGGCAGGCTGGACCGAGCAGATTCGCGCGAGGCCGATCCGCGGGGACCTCGTGGGCCGGCCCGGCCGGATCCAGACTCTCCATCAGCCGATGAAGCTGCGGGCGCAGCGTCTCACAGCCGAGCTCGGCCGCGAATTGCATGGCCTCGTCGAGCGAAGGGCTCGAGCGCAGCCGCGCAAGGCGCTCCTCGTCGCGCGCGCAGGTCGCGGAAGCCATCGTGGACGCAACGTCCGCGCGTGCGAGCGGCGAGGCCGCGTGCGCCGTCTCATTTCCGGCTGGCGCTGCGGGAGGCGTGGGGTCCGGGAGCTTCGCCGCGGCAGGCGGGGGCGCCAGCCTCTCGAACAGATCGAGGACCTGCGATCGCAACTTTTCGCAGCCAAGCTCATCGGCGAAGCGCGCCACCTCGCCGCGGGAGGGATTCACGCGAAGCCGCGCCAGGCGGTCCTCGTCGCGCTGGCAGATCTCTTCCGGAGCGAGCGCGGCGAGCTTCGCGCCGGACCCGCCATCGGCTCCCCCAACAGGGGGCGAATCGCGCGAGCCCGCGTCCGCGGGCCCGGCGTCCCGCGACGCCTCATGCAACGGAGCGGCGTCCGTGGCGGGCGCCGCGTCGCCCGAGGACGGCGCGACAGAGGAAGCCGATTCGGCCGCGGCCTTCCTGTTCGAGGGGCCAGCCGAATCCCCCGGATCGGCGGACGAAGGCGCCGTCTCTCCGAGAAGCAGCCGCTCGACCCTCGCGGTCGCGGATTGCGCATTCGACGCGAGCGACCCTATCCGCCTCGAAAGCCCACCCCCCGGGCGATCGTCGCTCGGCGCCGCCGCCGCGCCCCCTTCTGCCGAAGCGCCGTCTGCGCCGAGGCGGCTTGCAACCTCAGCCCTCGCCGATTGCGCATAGGGGCCGTTCGGGTGGGCGGCGAGGAAGGCACGCCATCCTGCGAGCGAGCCGAACTCCCTGGCGACCTTGTAGTCCAGCTCTTCATCGAAGGAAGGCGGCGTCACGGACGGCGAAGGCTCGATTTCGCCGGTCGCCGCGTCCCCCGCGGAATGATCGCGGACGGGATCCTCGAGGTTCAGTGACCCGAAAGCATACGCGCCAATCGCCGCGCCCAGGGCCAGAACGAAAGCGTATTTGAGAAGCCCGCGCATGCGACCCCCCGCCCGCTCGCTGCGCCCCACAACCTGAAAGAACGTATCCTTTCACAGCCGCGCGCCGTCCGTCAATTCGCCCCTCATCGCCGCGCCGCCGCGCCGAAGAACACGAGGCCGGAGAGCGCGGTGATCCAGAACGAGGTCGGCCAGTCGGTGTAGTAGGCGAGCGTCAGTCCTCCCCAGGCCTCGGCCAGCGCGAGCGCCGCAGAGAGCGCGACGGCGAGGGGCAGGCGGCGGGTCAGGTTCATGGCCGCCGCGGCCGGGCCGACCATCAGGGTGAACACGAGAAGTATGCCGACGATCTGCGCGCATTCAGCCACCGCGACCGCGACAATCGCCAGGAACGCCGTCGAGACGAAGCGCAGCGGCACGCCGCGCGCCTCGGCGAGCTCCCCCTGGAGGGAAGCGAACACGAGCGGGCGCCCGATCAGCGCCAGCGCGATCAGGCTGAGGAGCGCGAGGACGACAAGCGTGAGCAGCGCCGAGGCGTCGACCCCGAGCACGTTGCCGAACAGAAGCGCCGTGGCCTGGGTCGCCGCCGCGGTGTAAAAATGCAGGAAGAGAAGGCCCAGGCCCAGCGCGAGCGACAGCATCATGCCGATCGCCACGTCACGCTGCGCGAGCTTTTCGCCGAACAGCCCCATCCCGACGCCGATAAAAAATGTGAAGCCGATCAGGCCGGCGAGCGGCGGGAAGCCGAACAGCACGGCGCCCGTCGCACCGGTGAAGCCGGCGTGCGACAGCGCATGGCCGGCGAATGTCTGGCCGCGCAGCACCAGAAAAAACCCGACCGTTCCGGCGAGAAGCGCCGCCACGCCCGAGGCGGCGAAGGCGGTGCGCATGAAATCATATTGAAGCATGGGCCTCTTCAAGCATGCGCGTCGTGGTCGTGATGATCATGGCGATGGGCCTCGCGCTCGACGTCGACGCCGTCGTCGGCCGCCATCACGAAATAGCGGTCCCGGGCGCGGATGACTTCGATCCGGGTTCCATAGAGGCGCGAGAGCACCGGCCCGGTGACGACGTCGTCGACGGCGCCGATCACGGCTGCGCCCGACCCCAGATAGAGAACCCGGTCGATGGCGTTGACCAGTGGATTGAGCTCATGGGCGCTGAACACGATTGCGAGCTTGAGATCATCGCAGATGCGCCGCGCGGTCTCGACGATGCTCTTCTGATGCGCGGGATCGAGCGAAATCAGCGGCTCGTCGAGCAGAAGCAGGCGCGGCTTGCCGAGCAGGGCCTGGCTCAGGAAAACCCGCTGGCGCTCCCCGCCCGACAATTCGCTGATCGAGCGCCGGGCGAGCTCGCGCGCGCCGACCTCGTCGAGCGCCCAGTCGATCTCGCGCCGCGTCTTCTTGTCGAGGGTGACAAATCCGAAGCGCGACCCGATCGCTGCGGAGGCGACGATGTCCCAGCCGGTGAGCCTCAGGCCCGCGATCGTTCCGCGGCTTTGGGGCATGTAGCCGATATGGGCGTTGCCGCGCGTCGCGGGCCGGCCGAGCACGGCGATCCTGCCCGAAGCGAGGGGAGCGAGGCCGAGGGCGGCGCGCATCAGCGTCGTCTTGCCGGCGCCGTTCGCGCCGAGCATGCCGACGAACTCGCCCTCCTCGACCACGAAGCTCGCGGCCGAGAGGATGTCCCGCCCGCCGAGCCTGATCGTCACATTGTCGAAGTCGAGCGCGCTCAACTACGCCCCGCCGGAAAGCGCCTTGTCGAGGGCGTTGAGCTGACCCATCATCCAGTCCTGATAGGTCGAGCCCGACGGCTCCGTCTCGGAGACCCCGACGACCGGAATGCCGTTGTCCCTGGCCATCTGCACGAGCTTGGCCACCGAGGGCTCGCTTGCCTGCGCATTATAGAGCATCGCCCTCACCTTTTTGCCCTTGAGGTCGTTCTCGAAGGCCGCCACTTCGGCGGGCGTCGGCTCGGCGTTGTTCATGATGGCGAGCGCGTATTTCTCGTTGTGGACCTTGAGCCCGATGAGCCCGGCCTGATAGCCGAACACCGGCTCCGAAGCGGTGACGGGCTCGCCCGCATAGGACTTGCGCATCGTCGCGATTTTGTCGTCGAGCGGCTTCAGCGAATCGAGGAACCGGGCCTCGCCCTGCTCGTAAGCCGCCTTATGCGCCGGGTCGACGGCGACGAGATCGGCGAGAAGCGCCTTTGCCGCGGCTTTCATGGTGGCGGGATCGTACCACAGATGCGGATTGTCGCCGGGCTTGCGCCCGACCAGCGCGGCGACCTCGACTTCCTTCCTTGCGGGCGCCTTATGGGCGCTGATGAGCTTTTCCATCCACGGATCGTAATCGACGCCATTGACGATCACGATTTTCGCGTCGCTGAGCGCTCTCGCGGTCGCGGGGCTCGCCTCGAACAGATGCGGATCGTCGTCCGGGTTGGACAGGATGCTGGTCACCGCGACATTGGCGCCCCCGATCTGGCTTGCTAGGTCGCCGTAGAAATTCTCCGCCGCGACGATTTTCACCGGATCGGCCAGGGCCGGCGCGCTTAAGCCGCAGATCGCGATCGCCGCGATGAGATGGAGCCTGTTGATCACGAGCGCACCCCTCTGTCGTTGAAGCGCCGGGTTCGGCGCGACGTGCACTGTTATGTTATATCCTATCTGTAGGCAAGCCCGAATTGTAATCTTATATCATTTCTCGCCTTTATCATTTCTCAGCTTGGAGCGTGATATGAGCGAAAGCGCAATGAGCAAAAGGACGGCGTCGGTGAAGACTTCGCGCCTCAAGCCGGACGCGCCGCGATGGCAAGGGCAGGTTGAGAGCGCCTGCGCGCGGCAGGGTTTGCAATTGACCGCGCTGCGCCGGCAGGTCCTGGCCATCCTGGGCGAAAGCGCGGGGCCCCTTGGGGCCTATGCGATCATCGATCAGCTTTCGCGCCGCGAAGGCAAGCCAGTCGCGCCGCCCACCGTCTACCGGACGCTCGACTTTTTTCTCGAGCATGGATTCGTCTACAAGATCGAGAGCCGCAACGCCTACGCGCCCTGCGAGCACATCGGCCACGCGCATCACGGCGCGCTGCTCTTGTGCGAGAAGTGCGGCCGGAGCGACGAAATCGAAGATGTCAAACTGGACCGTCTCTTGCTTGAAGCCGCCGCGCGCGCCGGCTTCGAACCGCATCGGCAGATGGTCGAACTTGTGGGCTTATGCCAGGACTGCGCGGCGTAGCGGACCGAGGGCTGGAAGCGAGCCGGCCCGCGCGAGGGGGCGTGATGTCGGCAGGCTTTTTCGGAATCGGCTCCATGAGGGGCGGCGTGGCGTTTGTTGCGCGCCCCCTTCCGGCCGGCGCGCGCGGCATCGCGCTTTCGCGCCGTAATCCATGAAGCGGAGAAGGATCTTCGGATGGCCGGGGTGGGTTCTCATCCTGGCTGCGCTCGCATTGGCCGCGTTTGCGATCGTCGTTGTTCGACCGCTTCGCGAAACGGCTTTGCGAGCCGCGGGATGGGCGCTCGTGGCCGACCAGCCCGTCGGCCCCGCCGATGTCATCGTGCTGTCGATCGATTCGGGCGGCGCTGGAGCGCTCGAAGCGGCGGACCTCGTGCACGCTGGCGTCGCAAAGCGGGTGGCGGTCTTTGCTGACCCGCCGAGCGGAGAACACGATGAGTTCACCCGTCGGGGACTTGCCTACGAGGACATGGCGGCGCGGCAGATTGGCCAGCTGAGGACGCTTGGCGTCACGGATGTCCTGGAGATCTCAAGAGTCTCCGGAACCGAAATGGAAGGTCAGGTGCTTCCTCAATGGGCCGATGAGCATCATTTCCGATCCATCGTCGTAGTGGCCACCAAGGATCACTCGCGACGATTGCGGCGCATGCTCGACCGGGACATGAAGGGCCATCCGACGCAAGTCACGGTTAGAGCCGCGCGCTATTCGAGTTTTGACCCCGACCGATGGTGGGAAACGCGGGGCGGGATCCGGATAGAGATCATCGAACTGCAGAAGCTCCTGCTCGACTTTCTCACGCATCCGCTGTCATTTTAGCCTGAATTGAGCGGTGCGCCGACAAGCGCCTGCGACATCGCCCCCAATGACCTGCCGATGGCTCGATCATCCGACTTGCCGCGCGCGCTTCGCCAGCCGCCTCGCTGGCCGCGTGGCGCAGCGATCAGCGATGGACAGGTTGCTATCGAGGCCGCCGCATCGCCTTGAACTTGGGCGGCGCCTTTAGCGGATCACGCCGTACGTTCGATTTGGATCAGGATTTTGCCCGTTTCCTCGACGGGAAGCGACGAGCGCTTGGCCAGTTCGATCACGATGAGGCTCCAGACAGCGGTCACGGCGACGGCTGGCCAGAAGCCGAGAAAACCGTAGCCGCCGAGATCGTGACCGCTCATCGCCGATAGGATCCACATGCCGCCGAACCAGGCGCCCAGCCACCACACGTTGTCCCAACCGAAGTTGGAGCTCTCCTCGCGCGCGAACAGGTAGAAGTAGGCCACGTAGAGGACGAAGATGATCACAACGATCCCAAACGTCCAGGTCACAGTGGAATAGCCGCTCCACAGAATGATCAGGTTGCAGCAGATGAAGGCGATCGGGGCGACGATGCTCGCCGCGGCCAGTCGGAACGGGCGCCGCAGATCCGGATGATCGCGGCGCAGGATCAAGAGCACGATCGGTCCGAGACCATAGGTGAGCGCGGTGATGTCGCTGATGTACTCGACCATCTTCTGCCACGCCGGGAAGGGCAGAAGGAAAATCACCCCCACGACCCACATGACCACCACCGAAACCCAGGGCACCTGTCCGCTGTTGAGCTTTGTCAGCACGCGCGGGCCGGCTTTCATTTCACCGTTGGCGAACAGGATACGCGAGCCGCCCGTCACATAGATCAGGCCGGTGCCGGCCGGCGAGATGGCTGCATCGATGTAGAGCAGGCTCGCCAGCCAGCCAAAGCCGAGCACCATGGCGAGGCCGGCGAAGGGCCCTTTGACGCCGGCGAAGCTCAGATGCCCCCAGCCGTTGGCGACATCCTCCGGCTTCAGGGCGTTCAGGAAGCCGAGTTGCAGGAGGATGTAGACGACCGCCGAAAGCAGGACGGCGCCGATCACCGCCAGCGGAATGTTGCGGCCGGGATTGGCGCTTTCGCCACCGAGGTCGATCGCGGTTCTAAAGCCGAGAAAGCTGAACACGATCCCAGCGGCCGGAAGGGCGATGAAGACGCCGTTGGGATCGTAGCTGCTTGATTGGGCGGTCCAGACGCTTGTGCCGCCGGTCCAGAGCGGTCCAGCCTGATGGGCGCCGGCGACGATGAGGACGATTGCCGTCAACAGCGGCACCGCGATCTTCCACCAGGTCACCGTATTGTTGACGGCCAGAAGCCAACGAATGGCGAGAAGATTGACCAGCGCCAGGATGCCGACCAGGACCGCGCAGGCGACGAATCCGGCCGCCGTCAATACGCCGTCGGCGCCGACCAGATGGGGGTAAAGGTTGTTGGCGTATGTCACGATGCTTTCCGCTTCGACGGAGGGCACCGCGACATAGGAGAGAAACAGCATCCAGCCCCAGACCCGCCCCAGGCCTTCGCCGTGGCTCGCGTGGCTCATGTGGACGAGGGCGCCTGCGCGGGGAAACAGGGAGGCAAGCTCTGCAAAGCAGAGGGCGATCAGCATGATAATGACGGCGCCGAGGATCCAGCTCACCAGGCTGAGAGGCCCGGCGATCTTTGACGCGTGAAGCGCGCCAAACAACCAGCCGGAGCCGATCATGCTGGTCGTACTCGCGAACAGAAGACCGATGATGCCCGCGTCGCGACGAAGGCCCACCGCTTTCGCTGGTTCGGCTGAGGCTGACATGACCGGCTCCCTTCGCGACTGTTGTCGCTGCTAGGCTCACTCTGCGCTTGTCAACAAACCTGCACAAGCCGGCCCGGACAGCTTTTCGGTGATCATCCCGTCCCGAGCCGCTTGAGCCAGGCCTTCGCCTGCTGGCGCACGTTGTTGGGCGCGGTTCCGCCATAGGACGTGCGGCTCTTGACCGAGCGCACGACGCCCAGCACATCGAACGCTTGGCCCGTGATGCGTGGCTCGATGGACCGCATCTCTTCCAAGCTTAGTCTCTCCAGCGCCACGCCGCGCGCGGCGGCGAGCGCCACGATCCGTCCCGTGATGTGGTGCGCCTCGCGGAACGGGATTTTCAGCGCCTGCACCAGCCAGTCGGCGAGGTCGGTCGCGGTCGCATAACCCGCGCCCGCCGCCGCTTTCATGCGCTTGGGGTCGGGAATCATATCCTCGACCATGCCGGTCATCGCGGCGAGTGACAGCTCAAGCGTGTGGAACGCGTCGAACACGCCTTCCTTGTCCTCCTGCATGTCCTTCGAATAGGCGAGCGGCAGGCCCTTCATTACCGTGAGCAGGCCGAAGAGCGCGCCGAACATCCGGCCGGTCTTGCCGCGCACGAGCTCGGCCGCGTCAGGGTTGCGCTTCTGCGGCATGATCGACGAGCCGGTCGAGAACGCGTCGGAGAGTTTCACGAAGCCGAACTGCGGCGTCGTCCACAAGACGATCTCCTCGGCGAAGCGGGAGAGATGCCCGCCCGTGATCGCTGCCGCCGAGAGCGATTCGAGCGCGAAGTCGCGGTCGGCGACGCTGTCGAGCGAGTTGGCGGTCGGCCGGTCGAAGCCGAGCGCCTTGGCGGTCATGTCGCGGTCGATCGGGAACGAGGTTCCGGCAAGCGCCGCTGCGCCCAGCGGACATTCGTTGAGGCGCTTGCGCGCGTCCGTGAAGCGCCCAGCGTCGCGCGCCAGCATCTCGACGTAAGCCAGCAGATGATGGCCGAAGGTGACCGGCTGGGCCGATTGCAGATGGGTGAAGCCGGGCATGACCATGGCCGCGCTGTCCAGCGCACGGGCCGCGAGGGCGCGTTGCAACTCGGCGATCTGGGCCACGATCGCGTCGATCGCGTCGCGCACCCAGAGACGGAAGTCGACGGCGACCTGGTCGTTGCGCGAGCGCGCTGTGTGCAGCCGGCCCGCCGCCGGGCCGACGATCTGGGCCAAGCGGCTTTCGACGTTCATATGGATGTCTTCGAGGGCGCGCTTGAACGAAAACGTGCCCGCCTCGATTTCGCCTTTGACTTGCGCGAGACCCTTGGCGATCGCCTCGGCGTCGGCGGTTTCGACGATTCCCTGGGCGGCGAGCATCGCGATATGGGCCTCGGACGCGGCGATGTCCTGGCGGCCGAGCTTGCGGTCGAAGTCGATCGAGGCGTTGATCTCCTCCATCGCCTCGGCCGGGCGCCCGGCGAACCGGCCGCCCCACATCGTGTTGCTCATGCGCGTTTGTCCCGGAAGATGGAAATGACTGAGATCGATATCCCGCCGCCCCGCCGGCGACGCGTTCTTTGGCCCATTCTGGGCGTCTGCGCCGCGGCGGTCGCGGCTGGCGCGGTGCTATACGGGACGCTCGCGCCGGCAAGCAAGGCCGCAAGCGATTGTCCCGCGGACTCGGCCAGGCTCGCGGCGACGCTTGCGCCCCTCGCCAAGGGCGAACTCGCGGCCCTCACGGTGGCCAGCGAACCTCGCCGCCCCGAGTCCTTCGCCTTCGAGCGCCCCGACGGCGCCAAGGTGACGCTCGCCGATTTCAAGGGCCGCGCGGTCTTGCTCAACCTATGGGCGACTTGGTGCGTTCCCTGCCGGGTGGAGATGCCGTCGCTGGATCGACTTCAGGCCGCCAAGGGGGGCCCGGGATTCGAGGTCGTCGCGGTCAATGTGGACACCGCGAAACTCGAGCGGCGGGCGGCTTTCCTGGACAGCATCGGCGTCAAGACGCTCACCCGCTACGCCGATCCGAGCGGCGACGCCTTCGAGACCCTGCGCAGGGACGGCAAGGCGCTCGGCCTGCCTGTGACCCTGGTCATCGACAAAGAGGGGTGCGAACTCGGCGCCGTCGAGGGCGGCGCCAAATGGGATTCGGCGCAAGCCCAGGCGCTGATCGGAGCGCTCAAGGGCGGGTAGGGGGGCGCTGCCCATCGATTTGAGGACAGGAGGCGCCGACCCCGAATGGCTGTAAAGCGGATTATCGCCAATGTCGCACATCCGCGCCCGGACGAGGCGAAAGCCTTCTACCGGGATATCCTGGACATGGATGTCGCGATGGATTTGGGCTGGATCATCACGTTCGCCAGCGGCGCCAACACAGCAGCGCAGGTCACTGTCGCTTCGGAAGGCGGTTCTGGGACGCCTGTGCCGGACCTGTCGATTGAGGTCGATGATCTGGACGCGGTCCTTGACCGGGTCTCAGGGGCGGGCTTCGTCATAGAATATGGACCCGTATTGGAGCCATGGGGCGTGCGTCGCTTCTATGTTCGCGATCCGTTTGGCCGATTGCTGAATATCCTCACTCACGTCTGAGCGGCAAATGGGATTCGGCCGAGGCGCAGGCGTTGATCGCGACGCTGAAGGGCGGGTAGGCGAGGGCGCTCCGCGCCTGCGTTTCGCGCTCCCGATTTCGTGGGAGGGCGGGAACGAACGTGTTTTGCCCCCGATTTCTGCACGATGGCGCACGCCTTTGATTGGCTGAGTAGGCTCGAGACAATCTTGTTGACAAGGAAACCATAGCTAGGTAGTTTCCTTGTCAACAAGGATCCTCCATGCCGTCAAAACGGACAGCGTCGGATTTGACCGCGCATCTGGGATACTGGCTTCGCCACGTCTCCAACCATGTATCGCATGCTTTCGCGCTGAAGCTGGCGAAAAGGCATGTGACGGTCGCGGAGTGGGCGCTGATGCGCTCGCTTTATTCCCTCGGCGAAGCGAGCCCCAGCGCCTTGGCCTCGGCGATGGGAATGACCCGTGGCGCGGTCACCAAGCTGGCCGACCGTCTCATCGCCAAGGACCTGATGGAGCGTACCGCCAACCCCGAGGACGGGCGCGCGCAAACGCTCTCGCTCACGGGGGCGGCGGAAAGGCTTGTGCCGGAATTGGCGGCCCTTGCCGATGAGAACGATGCTGAGTTTTTTGGCCACCTGACCAATGACGACCGCCGGGCGCTGGAGCGCTTCTTAAAGGACATTGTCCACCGACGAAAACTGACCGGCATACCGATCAACTAACCACCTGCCTCCATCAATTCAGTAAGGAGAACGCGCATGGACACGCAACGGAAAACGATTGCCCAAGAGTGTAAAGACGGAGCCGAAAACGACAAGATGACTTTCCCCCAGATCGTGGGGAAGCTCATGGAAGCGGGCTTCGAAAGCTACGCCGTCGATTACCGTCGTGAGACAGCCATCTACTATACGCCCGACGGCGACAGCGTCGAATTCAAGACCCATGAAACAGGCGGGCCCGTCGCCGCCGCCTTCGATCAAGGGGCGGTTCAGGCTGCGATACGCGAGGCGCAAGCGCTTGTCGCTGGTTACACCTATCGGGGTTTCTGCGCCAAGGTGAGGGCTGCGGGATGCGCGGGCTACATCGTCTCGTTCTCAGGCAAACGCGCCGTGTATTTCGGTCGAACGGCAGAAACCCACGTCGAGTATTTTCCAGGATCGAGGTAGCCATCCTGACGCCTCCGCCCCTCATCATCGGCGGAATTCCGAGTGAGATTGGCGCGAACCCGACGCGCGAGTTCCGCAAATAGCGTCGTTGCGCGATGGTCTTAAGAAGCGCGCGCCTGCTTGCGCGTGGCGATTGTGGCGTTTGGCGCCTCGCCAAAATGCGGCGCCCTCTGGCGGCGCCAGTGTTGCAGCGCCGGCGATTGCGTTGCTATAAGTTCGGGTAAGTCAAAATCATAAAGTTCGAGAAAACTAGGCAAGCTCCGCGCCGAAAGCAGAACGGAGCGAAAAGGCGGGGGCCAAAAATGCTGGGCAGAATCGTTTCGCGCTTTGGTCTCGCGCCGCGCTTGCGCGCTGAAACCGGCGCCGCGCGCCGCAAGGGCCTTTCGTCTTCGACTTCTCATCTCGCGCTCATTGCGCTGCTCGGCGGCGGCGCTTCGTCGTTCGCGCTTTCAGCATTTGCCGAGACGATCAACGTCGACACCCAGGCTGAACTCGCCAGCGCGATCAGCAACGCCACGGGCATCGAAACGACGATTGCCTTGACTTCGGACATCACGTTGACGTCCCCGCTTCCTTCCGTGCCGGCGAACGTCACGATTGACGCAGGGGAGTACAGGCTTTCGGGTGTTGAACTGACCAAGTCGGGCCCCGCCGATTTGACGCTGTCCGGGATCAATACTTTCAAGGGCGCAAGCATCACGGGCGGGACGTTGCGGTTTACCGATGGGGCAAGTCTCGGGTCGGCTGCCAGCGACATCATTGTCAACGGCGGCTCGGTGGGAAGCTCAATCGCCACGCCAAGTCCGATCGCAATCGACCGAAGCCTTTTGCTGACCGGCAAGGGCGGCGGCATCGACGTTCTCGCCAACCCCATCACCTGGAGCGGGTCGATCGCCGGGAGCGGCCAGTTCGTAAAAAGCGGCCTCGGCACGCTCCAGCTGACCGGCGTCAATACGTATTCGGGCGGCACGAAGATCACGGCCGGCACGCTGTTCGTTCAGTCCGACGCGGTCTTGGGAAAAGCGGGCGCTCCCGTTCTCATGTCTGGCGGGACCCTGGAGTTCGTCATGGACGACGATACGAAGGACGATATTGTCTCCTCGAGACCTCTTGTCCTGACCGGCGCGAACAGCTCCGTGCTCGTCGACGCCCATATCCAGGAGCCCCGCTTTTTCACTGTGACGCTGAACGGACCCGTCACGGGCGGCACACTCAACAAGCTCGGCCCTGCGACGTTGATCCTCAACGGCGCCAATACCTATTCAAAAACCAACATTTATGCCGGCGAACTGCAGGGCAGCGCTAACGCGATCAAGGGCGACGTCACCTTTTTCGGCCCCTCCGTCCTCCATTTTGTCGATACGAAAGCAGCCGACACCTTCGCGGGTTCAATCACCGGCCCTGGCAGCGTCGTAAAATCGGGCCTCGCCGGAATCACATTGTCGGGCAGGAATTCCTACACGGGCGGCACGACTGTTAACGACGGTCGTCTTTATGGAACGTCGGACAGCCTGCAAGGACAAATCACAAACAATTGGGAAGTCAGTTTCCGGCAGAATTTCGATGGAACCTATTCGGGCGACATGACGGGCTCCGGCGACCTCTACAAGCAGGGCAGCGGCAACCTCACGACCACCGGACGCATCGAACTCGGGGACGGCGGAAAACGCGGGAACGTCCTGGTGTTCGACGGACGCCTCACGGTGGACGGCTCGGTAATCGGCAAACTGGTTTCCACCACTGGCGGCGGCAGCGCGCTTATCGTGAATGGGAGCGTGACCAGCGGCGGCATCGAAATAGGGCCCCTGGCGAGCCTCGGAGGAAGTGGCCGCATCGTTGGCAATGTCGACAACAAGGGCGGGCAGATCGAGCCGGGCAATTCGATCGGGACCTTGCATATTTTCGGCCCGCTCGAGATAGAGCCGCATTCCGAATATCAGGTCCAGATCAACGGCGCTTCGAGCGACCAGATCCAGGTCAGCGAGACAGCAACGATCGAAAGCTCGACCTTCGAGATCGAGCGCTACAACACAGGCGCCTCGCCGGTCGTGCCGGGCAAGACCTATACGATCCTGACCACGGGCGGCGGCCTCACGGTCGAAGAGCCTACCCTCGCCATCGCCGATTTTCCGTTCATCAACTTCACCCTCAGCGAGGATGCCTTTAACGGCTATCTGACAACGTCGCGCAGCGCCGAGCGTTTCGCGGAACTCGCGTCGACGCCGAACGAAGCGGCGGTCGCGAATGCGCTCGATTCGGCGACCTCGACCCTCGCATGGCGGCAGGTCGTCGGGGCCTCGACGGCGGATGCGCGCGCCGCCTTCGCCAGCCTCAGCAACGCTTCGATCCACGCCAGCGCCGCCGGCGTGCTCTCCGAGCAATCGCATTTTCTCCGCGACGCCGTGCTTGAGCGATTGCGGCAGGATTTTCCCGCAAGCGACGCCCTGGCGCCGGCCGACAGCGTATTGACCTATAGCGCGAACGCGCCGGCGGCGGGCGCCGCCACGCTGCCGACGAAAAAGGCGCCTGCTGTCGCGCCGCTGGGGCCCGTCTACGCCGTCTGGGCGCAGGGGCTTGGCAGCTGGGGCTCACTCCAGGGCAACAACAATGTCGGACGAACCGACGACTCGATCGGCGGCATTATCTCGGGCGTCGATGTCACCTATAATCGCGCGTTGCGCCTCGGCTTCGCCGGCGGCTACACCCGGTCCAACTTCAATTCCACGACCGCCGCGGCGTCCGGCTCCGCCGACAGCTATCATATGGCGCTCTATGGCGGCTGGCAAAACGGCGCCTGGGCTTTGCGTGGCGGCGGCAGCTTCACCTGGAACGACATCGACACGTCGCGGCAGGTCACCGTCGTCGGCCTCGGGGGGCAGCAGAACGGCAGCTATGCCGACAAGACGTGGCAGGTCTTCGGCGAGGCGGCTCGCAGTTTCGCCTTCGGCGCCGCCGCGTTGGAGCCGTTCGCCAACCTCGCCTATGTGCACATCGAGGGCGGCGTCGACGAGTCGGGTCTCGCCGCGATGAGCGGATCGACCACCTTCGACACGACCTACACCACGCTTGGCGCGCACGGCGCCTACGCCTTGCCGGGCGCCTTCACGGCGCGGGCGACGCTGGGCTGGCAGCATGCGTTTGGCGACCTATCGCCGATCACGACGCTGGCCTTTGCGCCCGGCGCGGCCTTCGGCCTCGCTGGCTCGCCGATCGCGCGCGACGCGCTCGTCACCGAACTCGGGCTCGACTACGCCATTGGCCCGACCGCGTCGATCGGCCTCACTTACGCCGGCCAGTACTCGGGCTCCGCCTCCGAGAACTCCGCCAAAGCCAACTTCACCCTGAGGTTTTGAAAGAGGCGGACGGCGAATCAGCCGCGTTCTCACGGTGTCCGACGGAAGCCAACGATGCCCGTGCGCGGGATGACCGTTTCGCGTCGGCAGCCGTCAAATGCGATTACGGTGACAGTTTACTAAATCCCTAATTAGCGTAAACTGGTGAGCGCGCCTCTGGAGGTCCGCATGGCCCGCATCGCCCGCTTTGTCGTCCCCGGCCTGCCGCATCATGTGATGCAGCGCGGCAACCGGGGCGAGCGCGTCTTCTTCACCGACGACGATTATGCGCTCTACCACGGCCTGCTCGCGAGCCAGTGCCGCAAGCAGGGGGTGGCGTGCTGGGCCTATTGCCTGATGCCGAACCACGTCCATCTCATCCTCGTTCCGGATCGGCCGGAATCGCTGGCGCGGGCGCTGGGCGAGACCCACCGGCGCTATTCGACGGCGATCAATGGGCGCCTCGGCGTGACCGGGCACCTGTTCCAGGCGCGGTTCGGTTCGGCGGCGATGGACGAGGAGCATGTGATGGCGGCGGCGCGCTACCTGGCGCTGAACCCGGTCAGGGCGGGGCTCGTGGAGCGGGCCGAGGACTGGCCCTGGTCGAGCGTCGGCGCGCATCTTTCGGGCCGCGACGACGGCCTGGTGAGCGTGGCGCCGCTGATCGAGCGCGCCGGCGGGCGCTTCGCCGATCTGATCGAGACGCCGGCGCCCGCCGAGGCTTTGTCCGCGCTGCGGGCGAGCGAGACGATTGGCCGTCCGCTCGGCTCGCCGGCTTTTCTGGATGGTCTTGCCGCTTCGACCGGCCGCGATCCGCGGCCCCTGCGGCGCGGCCCGAAGCCGAAGCCCGCGCGAATCGCGCGGAGGAAGAGAAGGGCTTGAGTAAAGCGTCACCGTACGGGCAAATGCCGGAGGAACGGCCCTTGTCTAAATCAGGAGAGCGGATCGCTGTCGAACAGGTCGACGCGCTGTTTGGCAGCATCACCATTAGCGTTTGCGGCGCAGCCATCGCGGCAATCATTCTGACGGCGACCCTGCAGCGTCTCGGCGCCTTGAATCCGCGGACTGGATGGGCCTGGGCAGGGTACATAATCATTTGTGCGGCGGCGCACATTCAGCTTTGCCGCTTCTATCGGCGATCACGGCTCACGAATGATCGCTGGCAGCCATGGGCGCTCTGGTTCACGATCATCAGCTTCGCCGAAGGGATCGGTTGGGGCTGGTCGTCGATCTGTTTAGCGCTCGCCGGACGTTCCGATGTCAAGCATCTCGTATTTCTCATCGTGGGCGGAGTGGCGGCAGGGTCCATCCCCGGGTTCAGTCCCTTTCTGCCGGCCTTCTTTGCCTTCTTTGCGCCGACCGTCCTTGGGGCGTTGGTCGCCAGCATCACATCCGCCGATCCCATTCAGCAGGCGGCCTTTCCGATCATGCTGGTCTTCATTGCCGCCACGGGCGCTCTCGGGGTCAAGGCGAACCAGTCTTTCAGGCGCCAGGTCCTCCAGCGGATCCGGACCGAAGAACTGGCCGAAGATCTGGCGCGACAAAAGGACATTGCGGAGCGCGCAAATCTGGCGAAATCGACCTTTCTCGCGGCGGCAAGCCACGACCTGCGACAGCCGGTCCACGCGCTTGGCCTGCTGGCCGGCGCATTGCGAGGGATCGCCATACCTTTGGAAGGCAAGATGTTGCTGGACCAGATCGAAGCCTCGACCAACGCGATGGACGGCCTGTTCACCGCGCTGCTCGACATCTCGCGCCTTGACGCCGGCGTCGTTGAGGTTCATCGGCGCTCTTTCGCCATCGAACCCCTGCTCACTCGCATTTGCGGCGATCACGCCGACGAAGCGCGCGCCAAGGACGTCGCCCTTGTCATGAAACGAAGCGTCGCCGTCGTGCATTCCGATCCGGTTCTTCTGGGGCGCATCCTGAGCAATCTTATCTCGAACGCCGTGCGCTATACTGATCACGGGCGGATTGTCGTCGCTTGCCGGCCCAGAGGCCCTGCGGTGGCGATACAGGTATGGGATACCGGTCGGGGAATTCCGCAGGACCAGCAGGAACGCGTCTTCCAGGAATATTATCAGTTGGGCAACGCGGAGCGCGATCGCGCCAAGGGTCTTGGGCTCGGGCTTGCCATCGTCCGGCGTATGACTGATCTGCTCGATTGCAAATTGATGCTGCACTCTCGAGTGGGCCGCGGTTCCTGTTTCGAGCTTACGATCCCGCTGTCGAGAAGGGCGAGCGAACCGGTCGAAGCTCGGCCTGCGGCGCTGTCAGGCGCGCTCGCCCGCGGTCTCATCGTCGTTATAGACGACGAGTTGGCCATTCAACAGGCGATGGGAAGCTTGTTGACGGGGTGGGGCCACGACGTTGTCACGGCCGGTTCCGGCGACGAGGCGATACAGCGCCTCTCATCTCGACCCGATCGGCCTGACCTCGTTATCTGCGACTATCGCCTGCGCGATGATGAGAATGGCATTACGGTCATTGAGCGAATGCGCTTGGAATACAATCAAGATATTCCGGCCATGTTGATCACCGGGGATACTGCCCCGGATCGCCTGGCTGAGGCGCGGGCGAGCGAGCTTATTCTTCTGCACAAGCCGGTTTCCAACAGCAAGCTCCGATCGGCGATTGTGAAGCTGATGGGGTCAGAAAAAGACGACATGGCCGAAGCCTCGGCGCCGGTCAAATAAGCCCGCTTTCCCGTCCGGCCGTGACCGCCTGGGTGCGGTTGACGACGTTCAGGATTTTGAAGATCGCGGTAATATGCGACTTCACTGTTTTCTCGGAAAGACCGAGCTCAAAGGCGATCGCCTTGTTCGACCGGCCTTCGCCAACCGATTGCAATACGGCGGTTTGACGCTCGGTCAAGGCGGGTTTTCCCGTGCTCTCGCGACCGGAAGACCCCGCCGGCCGGACGGCATCCGTCTCATCGATGAGGAGGGGGGGCACATAAATGTCTCCGTTCATCACCAGGCGCACGGCGCCAAGCAGCGTATGCTGGGTCGCCGATTTCGGGATGTAGGCAAGGGCGCCCTGGGTGAGCGCCTGTCGCGCGTCCTTCGCGCTTTCCGAGGATGACAGAACGACGACCGGGAGCTCCGGACGGAGCCGGCCAAATTCCGCGATCGCCTGGAAGCCGTCCATCCCAGGCAAGACGAGATCAAGGATCACAATGTCGAGATCGGCGTGCTGGGCGACGAGCGCCAGACCCTCCTCCGCACTAGCAGCCTGCAATACGACAGCGTCCTTTTCGATCTGCAGAAGCAGGACACATAGGCCTCCCCGCAGCACAGGATGATCGTCGATCACGAGAAGCTTCACGCTTTCGATCATGGATTGAAAGTCAACCGTTAACAAGTCGGGGTTGATGGGCCGCTAGTCCCGGGACGCCCCAAGACCGTCCCGGGGCCTTTGTACCGATTGACGTTTACGCGTCGTTTAGGGAATTTATCGCTGCGGTACGCACGGGCTTGTCTTACGCCCAAGAATTTACGGGTTAACAGGATGAGTTATAGAAATCTTCTTCTCAGTGCACGTCTTGGAGTAATTCCTATGCGATCAAATGCCATTAACTCAACGCTTTCCGCGCTCGTAGTCTTGTCGATGGCGACTACGGCAAGAGCGGATACGTATGTGAGCTATGATGTCGACACAAGTTACGATGGCGGTCTTGGCACTGTGACGGGAAGTTTCACACTCGATGCCACCACGAACACCTCTTATGCTGTCGATTTGAGCATAGTTGGCGTCGGTGGCGTGAACTCCGCTAGCGATACCGATCCCACCATGTTTTTTCCCGGCACGTACGCGATCAACGGTGGTATCATCGATGCCACCTACAACACCGAAAATGTAGGTGATCAAGTTTTCCTCACCTATCCCACGGGCGGGGGGGCCCTGTACAACTCCGGCTTCGGCGCATCCAGCGTCGACTCGTATTTTTCCCCGACCTGCGGCGGAGAGGTCTGCGCCTTCCCGCTTTCTGGAACAGTATCAGTTGGCCCACCCGTTACCGCTGCCGTTCCCGAGCCCTCCACCTGGGCGATGATCATCCTCGGCTTCGCTGGCCTGGGCTTCATGGGGTATAGACGCAAGGATAAGATGGCGCTCAACGCCGCCTGACAATCACGTCCAGGGAATTGAAAAGCCGCCTCCGGGCGGCTTTCTTTGGCCAGGGCCGAAGCCGAAGAGCGAGGGCCGGGGGAGCAAAATCACCTTAACCTATTGATAAGTATAGATTATGACGGGAGAATCCAAGGAAATCCAAGAGAATCCAACCCTCATGAATGGGGGTCTTTGCGGCGGCCAGGAAAACCCAAACGGACCGACCAGCCCGACGTGGGGCCCGTCACCAGGCTTCTGCGTTAAGGGAAGAAAGCGACTCGCTAATCGCGCTGCAAGCCGTTGAAATCGCCCAAAACGGACTCGTTAGCGGCAATCCTCGATAGGCCGTCGCGCCCTCAGGCCGCCTGAACCCGGAAGTCGCGCCCGAGCAGGGCGTTCACGTCCTTTTCCGGGACCGGCCGGCTGAACAGATAGCCTTGCGCCTCGGTGATCGTGCCGAGCGTCTCGATCATCCTGAGCTGCTTCGTCGTCTCGACCCCTTCGATCAGCACGGTCATGCCGAGCCTGCGGCTCATGGCGGAGACGCCTTCGACCAGCACCGAGGCGCGTTCCTGAATTCCGAGGCCCATGGTGAAGGAACGGTCGATCTTGATGCGGTCGAGGGGGAAGCTCAAAAGGTAGCTCAGGCTCGAATATCCGGTGCCGAAGTCGTCGAGCGAAACGCGTAAGCCACGGGCGCGCAGGTCCTGGAGCGTGCGGCGCGTGTCGCCCCGATCCTCGAGCAGGATCGATTCGGTGATTTCGAGGTCGAGCCGCTCGGGCGGAAGGTTGGCGTCCTCGAGGGCGCCGAGGATCGTCTTTTCGAGATGGCCGCTGCGGAACTGCGTCGAGGACAGATTGACCGACACGCTGATTCCGTCCGGCCATCCCGCGCACGCCTTGCAGGCCCGCCTCAGAATCGCAGCGCCCATCTCCTCCATGAGCCCGATCTCCTCGACGATCGGGATGAATTCGGCCGGCGACACCGGGCCGAGCAGGGCGCTGCGCCAGCGCGCCAGAGCCTCGAAGCCGACGATCCGCCTCGTCGCGACGGAGATGATCGGCTGGAAATAGACCTCGATCCCCTCCGTGGCGACCGCGGCGCGCAGTTCGAGCTCGATCAGCCGGCGAATCTGGATCTTGGCGTCCATCTCCTGCTCGAACGCCCTCCACACGCGGCGCCCATCCGCCTTCGCCGCATAGAGCGCGATATCCGCTTTGGACAGCAGGGCGTCGGGACTTAAGCCGTCGTCCGGCGCCGAGGCGCTGCCAATGCTCGCGCCGACGATCACCTCGCTGCCGTCGATCACCACCGCGCGGTTGATTTCGCTGATGATGCGCTTGGCGAGCTCGTGGGTCTCCAGTTGGCCGGGCGCGTGATGGTGAAGGATGACGAATTCGTCGCCACCCCAGCGCGCGACCAGATCGCTCGGGCCGATGATGGCGCCGAGCCGGCTTGCGATCTCGACCAGGAGCTTGTCGCCGGTGCGGTGGCCGAGGCTGTCATTGACCTGCTTGAAATCGTCGAGGTCGAGAAACATCACGGTCAGCCCGGCGCCGGGCGCGCCGTCGCGGCGCAGGGCGAGAGCAAGCTCTTCCTCGAAACAGCGGCGGTTGGGCAGCCCGGTGACGGAGTCGAAGCGCGCCATCCGGTTGATTTCGGCTTGCGCGTCGCGCCGCTCGGTGACGTCCTGGATGACGAGGACCGTGCCGTTGTCGCCCATCTTGTGGACGGTGATCTCGATCGCTCTGCCGTCCGGGATCTCGATCGGCACGACGATATCCGAGCTGCCGTTTCCCTTGCCGAAGACGGCGCCTGACAGGGGAAGCAGGGTTGCTTCGCCGATCGAGCGGATTCTGACGAGCTTGCGGAACACAGCGCGCGCGTGGACCCCATCGAGCGGCTCGTCGGCGGGCAGACGGAAGATCGAGTGGAATTTGTCGTTGGCGAGGATGAGCCGTCCCTGTCGGTCGATCATGCACAGGCCGTGCGACATGTTGTTGAGCGCGGTGTCGAGGCGCTGCGCCAGCATGGCGCTTCGGTTTCGGGCGGCGACCTCCGCCCGGAAAATGCCCTTGAGGCGAATCGAGGATGACTTGATGAAAAGAAAGAGCGGCAGCAGCGAAATGAAGATCAGCGCCGGATACCACCCTCCGCCGACCAGAAGCGCCGCGCTGAGGGGAATAAAGGCGACGGCGATCTGCGCATTCATGCCGCGATCGAGTGCGAAGCTGCGCGTCCACATGCCGAACGTGTAGGGCACCGTCACGGTCGCTGCGAGAAAGCGCACGAAGCCTTCGTCCGTCGCGGCGAACGCGACGAGGGTCCAGGTCGACAGGAGGGCCATGTGGGCCGTCGCCCCGGCGATGAAAATGTTCTCCCGCATGCGGGCCGTCGCGATATTCGGGCTTGGACGGTTCCTCGCGTGGATGAGCTGGAAATGCATCCGCACGCAGGAAAGGAGCAGCATCAGGCCTGCGCAAATCCACAAGGCGCGGCTCCCGGAGGCGACGGCGGCGAGGACGGCGGCGGCGACGCTTGCGGTGCAGGCGAGGAAGAGGCTTCTCACCTCGACCAGCAGATTGTCGACGAATCCAATATAGAGCTCGTCCGGGAACTCTTGGGGAGCGCTGGGATCGGGCGTTGGAGACTTCAGTTGCATTAAGGTTACCAAACGTACCGCTGGCCCAATGACGATATTCGCGTTAGTCTATGCGCATCGCACCGGGTCGCTTTGGCGAATTCTTTACGAAACTCTCTGTATCGTCTGTGAGTTCTCAAACCCGACAGTGCCTGATGATCATTAAGTTTTTGCAAGCGCGGGATGGATTTCAAGAACGATCGGCATCGCCCGGCCAGCCGGAGATGTCCGCGGACGACCGCGCCTCGATTTCGGAGCCTGCAACGGCCGCCTCGGAAGTGAAATCCGATTGCCGGGTCGCCGCGGATCTCGACGAGCGGCAGTATGCGTTGGCGAGGTTCGCCGCGCCCGAATTCCAGCAGTTTCAGGATTATGAAGACTGGCTAGACTTTCGCGAAGGATCGCTTTGGGGCCTGCGGATGGCGGGGATCGAAGTCGAGATGGTCGCGGTCGACCTGGTGGCGTTCCTGAGCTGGTGCCGAACGGCCGCGAAGTCCCCCGGTCTCGCGACGCTGGATGAGTTCGCCGCCATCACCAGGGCTCTGGCGGCCGGCCGGCGAGAAAAGAACATTCGACTGGCCTGAGGGGGCGCTTCGCGCGTCCGCCCCAAAGCGACTGGCGCGGTGAGAAAAGCCGGCTCGCCATCGATATCCGGACCCGCCTGGTCCATTAACCTAACTAACCGATTTGGCGAGGTCGGCCCACGTCGCTAAATTACTGAAAAATTTAAGATAAGCTGGTTTTAGAGCCCATCGCCGGCCGGTAGATTCCCACCCGCTATGGTTGCAAATTGATTTACTTCTCTCATCAATTGATTAGCATGGACCGGACTTGGAGGGTCCGGGCATGGACATGCGTGCTGTCGACCGTTCGTCGCGCTTCGCGGAGCGGGTCGCGAAGATGCTCGAGCGGGTGGAATCTCGACCCGCCGTTTCGGCAACGGAACGCGAGGCGGCCTATCGGCTTCGATACGACGCCTATCTGCGTCGCAACCTGCTGACCCCGCGCGTCGACGAGATGTTATATGACGAGCGCTACGATCCAATTCCGAGCGCATTGACGACGGTCACTTACATCGACGGCGAGCTGGCGAGCACGGTCCGGGTGCATGTCGTCGCCGCCCCTCAGACCGTTTCGCCGGCGAACGATGTGTTTCCCGAGGTGCTGCATCCGCTTCTGAGCAGCCGCCGTGTTGTCGTTGAGCCGTCTCGGCTCGCCGCCAGCGCCGAAATGGCGGCGAAATTTCCCGAGCTGCCCTATTTCGCGCTGCGTCCGCCGTGGATGGCCGCGCAACATTTCAACGCCGACTTCATCGTCTTGAGCTGCGCGAGCGGGCATGAGGGATTCTATCGGCGGGTCTGCGGGCATGAGACGTGGTCAGGCCCGCGCGACTATCCGCAGGTCAGTGCGAAGGTCGTGTGCATGGGCCTCGATTTCGCGGCCGGCAGAGATCGCGTCGAGGCCCGATATCCATCGTACCGTTCGGCGCCATCCGAGCGCGAAGCGCTCTTCGCCGGGTTCGCGGTATCGCTGGCAGGAGAAAGAAATCCCGCCGACGCTCAGGGGGAGCGGGTCGGCGCGTGAGGTTGAGGCGCGCTAAGGCGTGGGCTCGACGCTGTTCTTGAACTCCGCCATGCCCTCTCGCGCGAGCTTGTCGGCGCGCTCGTTGAGTTCGTCGTCCGCGTGGCCCTTGACCCAGCGCCACTCGATCTTGTGGGACGCCGCGGCCTCGTCTAGGACTCGCCAAAGGTCCTCGTTCTTGACGGGTTTCTTCGCCGCCGTGCGCCAGCCGTTGCGCTTCCAGCTGTTGATCCAACCCGTGACTCCGCCGCGCACATACTGGGAATCCGTGTGCAGGATCGCCTCGCAAGGCCGGTTCAGGGATTGAATCGCTTTGATCGCTGCGGTCAGCTCCATGCGATTGTTGGTGGTGAGCGCCTCGCCGCCTTTCAGCTCCTTTTCATGCCCGCCGTAGCGCAGTATCGCGCCCCACCCGCCGGGGCCGGGGTTCCCTGAACAGGCGCCGTCCGTCCAGATCGAGACGCGCTGGCTCACCCCATGAGCCCGTAGTCGGCGGCCGACTTCACCCGCTGGTGGAAGCGCAGCTTGTCGCGATACTCGAGCGGATTCTTCGGCGCCACCTTTGCGCCCGGCGGCACGTTGAGCCAGTCGACGAGCCGGGTCAGCATGAACCGCAGCGCCGCGCCGCGCGACAGGAGCGGCAGCGCTGCGACTTCGGCTTCGCCGAGCGGCCGCAGCCGCTGATAAGCCGAGATCATCGCCCGGCCTTTGGAGACATTGAAAGCATTGTCGGGTTCGAAACACCAGGCGCCGAGGCAGATCGCGAGATCATAGGCGAGGGCGTCGTTGCAGGCGAAATAGAAGTCGATCAGACCGGATAGCGCCTCGCCGAGGAAGAAGACATTGTCGTTGAAGAGATCCGCGTGGATGACGCCGCCCGGCAGATCCTGCGGCCAGTGGGTCTCGAGAAAACCGAGCTCGGCTGCGATTTCCTCGCCAAGATGGGGGGCGACCTCGTTGGCGCGCGCCTCAGCGGCTTCGAACAGGGGCCGCCACCCCTGGAGCGACAGGGCATTGGGGCGCTTCAGCTCGAAATCGGCGCCGGCCAGGTGCATCCGCGCCAGCGCCGCGCCGACCTCGGCGCAATGGCGCAGGTTGGGGCGGCGAATCCATAACCCGTCGAGGAACGTCACGATCGTCGCCGGACGTCCAGCGAGTTCGCCGAGCGCCGAGCCGGCCCGATTGCGAACCGGTTGAGGACAGGTGACGCCGCGCCTCGCCAGATGCTCCATGAGCCCGATGAAGAACGGCAGGTCCTCCGCTTTTACCCGTTTCTCATAAAGGGTGAGGATATATTGACCGCCGGAGACGCGCATGAGGAAGTTGGAGTTTTCGACCCCTTCGGCGATGCCCTTGAATGAAATCACCTCGCCGATGTCATAAAGCGCCAGGAAGGCGCGCAGCGCATCGTCCGAGACTTCGGTGTAGACAGCCATGTCCGTCCGTTGAAAGGGTCGTCGAAGGAGAATGATGGCGGACCCGCTTAACGGCGTGTATAAGGCGCGTCAATCGCTGCCGCGACGCGGGTCGAAGACCTTTGGCCGCACGGCGGTGGCAAGCGAGCTCCGGGCTCGAGCGCGGTCCGAGCGGACCACGGCGAGGGATTTCCGGCGCCCTTGACAAGAACGTCCGGAGGAAATCGGTTGGTTTGTTGCGCCGCCACCGGTGCTTGGCGAGCGCTAGGCATGGCGGCGATTGGACGGGGGTCCGCTCGATGCGCATTGTGATGATCGGCGCCGGCTATGTCGGGCTCGTTTCGGGAGCCTGTCTGGCCGATTTCGGCCATGAGGTCGTGTGCGTCGAGGTGGACGAAAGGAAGGTCGCGAGTCTGCGCGAGGGTCGCGTTCCGATCTACGAACCGGGCCTGAGCGAACTGGCGCTCGCCAACCAGGCTGCTGGGCGCCTCTCTTTCACGACCGACCTCAAAGCGGCCGGACAAGGCGCGCAGGCGGTCTTCATCGCTGTCGGCACGCCTTCGATGGCGGAGGTCGGGTCGGCCGACATGCGCTTCGTTCACCATGCGGCCCGCGATATCGCGGGGATCATTCAAGACTTTACCGTCGTCGTGGTTAAGTCGACCGTCCCCGTCGGCGCGGGCGACGAGGTCGAACGCATCATCGCCGAGCGCGTGCCCAAAAGTTCGTTCGCCGTCATCTCCAATCCCGAATTCCTTCGCGAAGGCGCCGCGATCGAGGATTTCAAGCGGCCCGACCGGGTCGTCATCGGGGTCGAGGACGACCGTGCGCGCGAGGTCATGGCGGAGATCTACCGGCCCATCGAACGCAACGGTGGACGAATCGTCTACACCACGCGCCGCAGCTCAGAGATGATCAAATACGCGGCCAACGTGTTCCTGGCGATGAAGGTGACCTTCATCAACGAAATCGCCGATCTGTGCGAGCGGGTCGGCGCCGACGTTCTCGACGTCTCGAACGGCATCGGGCTTGACGACCGCATCGGCCGCAAGTTTCTCAATCCCGGCCCAGGCTTCGGCGGTTCATGCTTCCCCAAGGACACGCTGGCGCTGACCAAGCTTGCGGCGGAAGCCAAAGCGCCGATCCGCCTGGTCGAGACCCTGGTCGACGTCAACGACAAGCGCAAAACGGCGATGGCGGCAAAGATCGTTCGCGCCTGCGGCGGCTCGGTCGCCGGCAAACGGATCGCTGTTCTCGGCCTCACTTACAAGCCCAGAACCGACGATATGCGCGACGCGCCGAGCCTCGTCATCGTGCCTGAATTGCAGGCCGCCGGCGCGAGCGTCGTCGCCTATGATCCGGAGGGCGTGCGAACCGCGAAGCCGCTGCTTCCCGGCGTCGAGTTTGCCGACAGCGCCTACGCCTGCCTGAAGGGCGCCGACGCGGCGGTCATCGTCACCGAATGGGACGAGTTCCGCGCTCTCGACCTCGCTCGCGTCAAAGCCAGCCTCAATACGCCCATCATGATCGACTTGCGCAACATCTATCCGATCAAAGCGATGAAAGCGCTTGGATTTAGGTACGTCTGCGTCGGCCGGGGGTTCGGCGGGGAAGGCTGACGCGTGATTACTTCCTTACTGCGCACGGCGCAATCTTGGCGCGCGACGCGACGGCGTGAGCTGTTCGCGACCG
The DNA here is from genome assembly GCA_036489975.1 of Roseiarcus sp. Classification (GTDB taxonomy): domain Bacteria; phylum Pseudomonadota; class Alphaproteobacteria; order Rhizobiales; family Beijerinckiaceae; genus Roseiarcus. Next base: position 22,457 of record DASXES010000111.1, on the reverse strand, counting down.
AAGCCGCGAATCCCGATAATCGAAAGTCGTCCATGCCGCCGCCGCGCCAAGACCGCTCTTGCGTCATCATTGTCGAGAATCTGCCCGTTCCTTTCGATCGGCGGGTCTGGCAGGAGGCGCAGGCGCTGAGCCGCGCCGGTTGGACGGTGTCGGTTATCTGCCCGGCCAACCCCGATTTTCCAAAGCGATTCGAGGTCATCGACGACATCGCGATCTACCGGCACCCGCTGCCGCCCGAGGGACTGGGCGTGCTCGCCTACTTCCGCGAATATTCAGTCGCGATGTTTCATCAATTGCGGCTCCTGATCAAGGTTCACCGGGAACGGGGATTTTCGATCGTCCAGGCCTGCAATCCGCCCGACCTCATCTTTCTGCCCATCGTTCCGTTCAAGCTGATGGGCAAGCGGTTCATCTTCGATCAGCACGATGTCTCGCCTGAACTGTTCGTCGTCAAGTTTGGCGCCAAGGGGCTTCTCTATCGGGCGCTCATCTTCTTCGAGCGGATGAGTTACGCCATGGCGGACCACGTCATCACCGCCAACGCGACCTTCAAGGACATCGCCGTCAGTCGTGGCGGCAAGGCGCATTCGCTGGTCGAGGTCGTCTATGGCGTGCCGGATCGCAAGCGGCTGCATCGGGTCGAGCCTGAGCCAGGCCTGCACGGCGGGCGCAAGTTCGTGATCGGCTATCTTGGAATCATCAACGAGCAGGACGGCGTCGACCATCTCGTGCGGGCGGTCGACCATCTCGTCAAGGTCAGGAACTTTCGCGACTTTCGCGCCGTCGTCGTCGGTTCCGGCCCGGCGCTCGAACGGGTCCGCGCGCTGGCGCACTCGCTCGAGCTTGACGATTTTCTGTCATTTCCCGGCTACCTCAGCGGCCAGGCGCTGTTCGCCTACATCAGCGCCTTTGACATCGGCGTCATTCCCGATCCGCTCAATGAAGCCAACGACTTGATGAGCATGAACAAGGTGTTCGAATATTGCGCCCTGGGGATTCCGACCGCGTGCTATCCCTTGAAGGAGACGAAGAGGCTGCTTGGCGACGCGGGGGTCTATGCGGCCACGCCTGATCCGGGGGCGCTTGCCGACGCCTGTCTCAGCCTGATGCAGAACGAGGGCTTGCGCGCGCGCTGTGCCGCAGCGGCGACCAAGCTCGCGGCTGAAAAGTTCCTCTGGGAGCACGAAGCTCGCAAATATGTCGCGACTTACGAGCGTGTCCTGGAGGGCGTGTCGAGCGGTCGGGGCTAGGCGCCCGCGGGTCAGTCAACGAACGCGTTTGATAAATTCCGCGGTCACTTGGTTGACCGTCCTCCCGTCCCTGTCGTGGATGAGGCCTCGCCGCGAGCCGGCGAAGAAGTGTTGCTGGAACATCTTCACCGCCACCCTCGTCTCATAGCCATAGTGGCCGTCCACCGGCACCACATAGCCGATGTCGCGCAAGTCGGTCTGAAGCTCGGTGATCGGCGCGCCGGCCACGGTCGACGGGGCGGGCTGAGCGGGTTGAGCGGCTGTGACGGTTGGCGGGACGGGCTGAGGGGTTGGCGCCCCGGCCACAGGCGACGGGGCCGGGTGAGCGGGCTGAGCGCCGGCAGCTGGCGCGGGCGCCGGTTGAGGCCAATGGACGTCGCCCCATTTCCGCGCCTTGTCGGAGTCTCCCGCAATGAGCGCGTCGTGGGGCGCTTTCGCCAGGCGGAAGAAACCGCCGTACATGTCGAGGTTCGGCGCGCCTCCGCGGGGGATCAGGCCGAGGCGTGAGCTTTCCAGCACGGGCCAGTCAAAGTCGAGGCCCGGACAGTCCCGGCCGGCCAGCCAGTTGTGGGCGTCCTCCAGCAGTATGTCCATGTGGCCGACGACGCCGTCCGCGGGAATGCTCGGATAGGCCGCCCGCAGTCGACCGATCAGGTCGACCAGACAATCTATCTGCTTGGGCGGGAACGGTGTGCCTGTCTTGTGCGACAACTCGATGCCGATCGAATAGTGATTGACCTCCTTGTTGCCCCTCCAGGAGGTATGCTTACCCGCTTGCCAGGAACGCCCAGTATCCTGCACGACCTTGACCGCCTGCGGCGCCGCCTCGGGGCTGATCACGTAGTGCGCGCTGGTGCCGTTCGGCCGGGGCTCGGCGAAGTACCTGAGCGTCGCTCCGATGTCGGCTGCGGCTTCTGTCTGGTGCACGACAATGAGCGTGATGTCGGTCGCGGCGCGGTCATTCTCATTCTGATAGGGGGAGCGGTAATAAACAGGTTGCAACTGGACGCGAACCGGATTGGCGCCTGCCAGAACGGCGCCGTTCAGCGCCTGGGCGGGCGGCAGAGTCACGGTCGCGATTTTGCCCTTGCTGACAGTGACGTTCACATCCAGCGAGCGGTACATCCGCGTGACTGTCTTGCCCAGCCCCTCGGCGACTGCCGGCCCCACGGGGTCAGCGCTCGTCTGATCGGGGACGATGTGCATCACGTGATTGCCGTCGGACAGGGTCTCGGTCGCGACAACCACCTGTCCGTTCGCTCCGGTCCTTGGCGACTTGGCGTCGATCGCAGCCCCATCGAAGACGACCGCGGCGCCGGCGACATTGTCCGAGTTGGTGTAACGATTGACGATATGAATGGCGGTTGGCATCGCTCAATCTCGTCTCGTTGACGGCGTCCCCTTCGCTGGAGGCCCTGGCGGTCGGTCTCGCTAGAACTGCACGCCCTTGGTCAGGGCGCCGTCGATCACCAGGTTGGTCCCGGTCGTGAAACTCGAAGCGGGGCTGGCGAGAAAGACGATGCCCCGGCCGATCTCTTCCGGCTTGGCCATCCGTCCGGTCGGGTTCAGCGACAGCGCCAGCTTGAAGATGTCGGGCAGGTTCTTCTCGGCGCTCTGCCAGAAGCCGCCGTCGAAATAGGTGTTGCCCGGCGAGACCGAATTCACCCGGATCATCTTCGGCGCGTGCTGAAGGGCGAGTTTCTGCGCGTAATGAATGAGCGCCGCCTTCATCGCGCCATAGGCCGGACCGGCAAAATCGACCTCCCGCCCCGAGACGGAGGAGATGATGACGATCGAGGGATGCGTCGATTTTTCGAGGAAGGGCAGGGCGGCGGTTACCGCGTGTACGGTGTGCATCATGTCGACATCGAAGGCCTTTGCCCAGGATTCCTCGACATCCTGCGCGGCGAGCGCGGAGACATTGGCGACCAGAATGTCAATTCCGCCGAGCGCGGCGGCGCTGTCGGTGATGAATGTCCTAAGCGCGGCCTTGTCGGCCACATCGACGTCAGCGCCGAAGGCGTTGACGCCCTTGGCCTTGAGCGCCTTGACCGCGGCCTTCACCTCGTCCGCGTTGCGCGCGCAGATCGCGACGCTCGCGCCCTCGTCAGCGAAAATATCCGCAGCGGCCCGCCCGATGCCCTTGGTGGCGCCGGTTACGACTGCGCGAAGACCCTTCAATCCGAGATCCATGCTCCCCTCCCCGAAGTCAGTGTGACGGAAGATATTCTTTGAGTATCGAGGCGCCCAAAGTGTATTTGGGATCGACCATGTTGCCGACGCGCATTCTGCCTGCCTGCGTCAGCAGGAAATAGGCCTCGAGCTCGTCGAAACCGTAGTCGGCTGCGAGCCAGCGGATGAGATCGCGATAGGCGATGCGCGCCGCGTCCTCCATCGGCCGGGCGGAGCCGATCGTCATGATGAAGCGCTCGTTCTCGAGCCGCGGCCACTGAATCGCCCACGACTTGATGAGATCGACCTGCACTGTGGTGGTCGATGGGATTTCGACGGCGACGCCGCAGAGTTCGCCGTCGCCCTGCCGGCCGTGGCAATCGCCGAGAAAGAGACTGGCGCCTTTCGTCTGCACCGGGAAATAGGCGATCGCGCCGGGGGCGACATCGGGCAGGTCCATGTTGCCGCCCCAGTAGTCGGGCTGCAGCGACAGCACCGCTTCGATCTGAGGGCTGACGCCAATCGTGCCGATGAACGGCTCGAACGGCAGGGTGATCCTGTCGTTGAAGCGCACGCCGCTTTCGCTCACATGGTATTTCATCACCCCGCTCGGGCAGGGGTGGGTTGAGCATCGGCGTGCCGGCGTTGCCGACGAGGCCGCCGAATTCAGGGATAAGGGCGGAGGTTCCGACTGGCTGCGGCCCGCGCGGCGTGATCTTTTCGATGCGCACGCACAGAACATCGCCCTTTTCGGCGCCTTCGACCGCGATCGGGCCGTTCTGCGGGTTGACGAACGGGAACTTGAGCTTCTCCGACGGCTTGTCGTCGACGGACTTTATCGCGCCCCCGAAAGCGTCGAGCGTCTCGGCGACGACGACATCGCCCGGCGCGATCGTGAGCACGGGCGCGGCGTAAGGCCCGTACACATATTGATAGGAGCCCTGCTTCTTCTCTGTCAGGTGGTGCGTCTTGCCGGCGCGGCCGCCCGCGACCCCCCGGCGAGCCATATAAGAGGAGGAAAACCAGTCCGACATCCGATGCCTCCCAAGCGCGCGAGCGGCGCGACCTTATCGAGAAGGCGGGTGGCGGATCAATGGCGCTGCGCTCGTCGCCTGCGCCGTGACTCGGATTATCTGGCCGTCGTTTAACCCGTTGGAGCGGACCGCGGCTGGCGCCGGCGCTGTCATCCCCAGACGAGAAACAGGGCGATGTCGCCCAGCACGCCGTCGGGAAAGTCCATGACCCGCGCCGCAAGATGGAAACCGTGCGGCTTCAGATCGCGGCTCCATCGCAGATAAACCTCCGCCGCCTCGCCACGCAATGTCGCCGGCCAGTCCGGGTCAGGCGCGTTGATCGCGCGGCCGCCGTCGCTGCACAATTGGCTTGGGAAGCGCAAGAGCTGGAATTCCTTCTGCCCGTGCTCGGCCGCGGTGCGCGCTGCGTGAATGAGGTTGCGCCAGCTCTCCTCGGAAATATGCTTGCCGATCAGATCCGCGGCCTCATGCTCCCGTTTCTCCTGCGCGCTATGGCGAAGCTCCTCGCGGCGCTGCGCGTCCTTGCTCTCGAAGTCCAGGACGAGCCGGCGGAAGTCCGCGGCCGCGGAAGACGACTCGTCGGGGTGACGAGTCGGCGCCGCAGACGGTTCTGTCTCATGGCGCGGACGTTCGAAACGCCATTTTAGCGGCGCGAGCGCGTCACCGAGAGCGCGCGCGATAACGCCCTCCCGAGGCGCGACGTCGTGGTGGCCCTCGTCCGTCGCCAGCAAGCGCAGCAGATTCTCGCGGCTGACGATTCCGACCACTTGCCCGTTGCGCATCACGGGCGCGCGCTTGATCCGATAGGCTTGAAGCAGGCGCGCGATCTCGGCCGTGCCGGCGTCCTCGTTGACGGTGATGACCGGCTTCGCCATGACGTCGCTCGCGACGCGTTCGGACCCACGCAACTGGCCAAGGAAATCCTCGCCAAGCGCTTCGCCTTCCGCCAGCAGCGCGAGCCACCACTCGCGGCGTGCGTCGCGTTCCGTCTCATCCCGCCCGACGAGATCGCCCTCGCTGACCATGCCGACAGGCGCCCCGCCAGCGTCGAGGATCGGAACCGCGCTGATATGGTTTTTGAGCAGAAGCCGAGCGATATCTCGAACCGGGGTGTCGACGCCGGCCGAGATAACGGGGCTCGTCATGATCTCGCGCGCCTTCATAAGTGTTTCGCCTCACGCGCATTCGGGATTGGAAGCAACCTGCAATGGCGAGCGCGCTATGACAAGCGCGGCGATCGGGCCGCGAACGAGGAAGGCGGCGCCTTTGCAAAGGGAGGGCAAGGACCACCGCGCGAAGAATGGCGGCCGCAATGACGATCTCTCAATATGGTCATTTAACATGTAAAAAAAGTATAAGAGGCATTTTGGCGGAACGAACCCAAATGGCGATCCAGTCCAGGAAACGCCGGGCGCCTGCGCTGCACGCCCTCAAGGCTTCGCCGGCGCCGGGGGGCGGACCGAAGCGGGCAGGCTCTGGAGGTCGGCAATTCGTGGGCGGACTGGCTACCCTTACATTCTGTTGCCCACGTGCTGCTCTGCGCCGTCAATCGGCTCGAGCCATCGCTCGCGTCGGGGAACCCATAATTCATAACCCGGTGTGAAGTCCGTCGGCGCATCGTCGAAGGCGCCGACTCGAACCTCGATCTCGTCGACGCCGTCTATGAGCGCAAACACCGAAGAACCGCACGTGGCGCAAAAGTGACGGTTATCGGTCATGAGCCTCCAGCTTCGAGTCTCCCCGGTCACCGAGACTTTGTCCGACGCCCAGATCGCAAAGTAGTTGCCAAGCGAGCCGGTCTCCTTTCGACACACCAGGCAGTGGCAAAGGCCCACTCGGATCGGTTCCCCGGCGGCCTCAAATCTGACTTGACCGCAGTTGCAGCCGCCAGTTCGCTTTCGCATGTCTCACTCCGGCTCCGGATCCGTCAGCCATGGGCGCTTCTGCACCAAAGGCCCGGCGCGGGGCGTTTGTTCCCCAGCGACGGGGCGACGGTTGCGCTAAGGCTTCGCGGGCGCCGGGGGCCCGAGCGGGGGCAGGCTCTTGAGATAGACCGCGATCGCCTGGCGGTCGGACTGAGGCAATTCGGCGAGGTTGCGCACAACGGCGGTCATGCCCGAGCCGAGGACGTCGCCCGCCGGCGTGAAGCCGCTGGTCAGGGCCTCAACGATGTCGGCGTTCGTCCAGTTCAGGAAATCGCCGCCTCGCAAGTTCCCCGACTTGCCGTGACCGTCAGGCATCTGCGCGCCGGCCAGCGCCCGACTTTCATCCATAGCTCCGAGGAAATTGCGCGGGGTGTGACATTCGCCGCAATGGCCCGGTCCATCGACGAGATAGCGGCCGCGGTTCCATTGCGCGCTCTGTTCGGGATCGGGGGGCAGGCCGGAATTGTCGAAATAGAGAAGCTTCCACAAGCCCACGGCGCGGCGGATGGATAAGGGGAAGGGGAGCGCGTTCTTAGGCGCCCGGCCCTTGATCGCCGGCAGAGTGCGCAGGAACGCGGCGAGATCGGCGACGTCCTTCGGCGCCATCCGCTGATAGGACGTAAAGGGGAAAGCCGGGTAGAGGTGCTGGCCGTCCCGCGAGACGCCCGACAGAAGCGCGTTGGCGAGGTCGACGGGGCGCCAGGCGCCGATCCCGTCGGCCGGATCGCTGGATAGGTTCGGCGGGTAGAACGAGCCGAACGGCGTCTTGAGCTCGAGCCCGCCGCCGAGTCTCAGCGGGTCATCCTGGCCGGGCGACTTGTGGCACGACTCGCAGCCCCCGGCGAAGAAGACGAGCCGGCCCGCGGCGGCGTCGCCGGTCAGGCCAAGGGCTTGCCATTCGTCAGCCGTATAGCGCGGCTTCGGCGCGGACAGCGCCCAGGCCGCCGCGGCCAAGGCGACGACGAGAACCGCGAGGATGAGGCCGATCCGCTTCATCCCGCGGACGAACGCAAGCCTCAGCCGCTCTTGGCCTTGTAAAGCTCGTGGCAGCCGCCGCAATTCTTGAAAATGGCCGGCGCGAATTGCTTGAACGTCGCCTCATCGGTGACTCCGGCCTGCGCGGCCTGGACGTCCTTGATGAATTTGGCGAAGCGGGCCTCGAAATCCGCCTTGTTCTCCCAGATCGCGGGGAGCGCCGCGGTGCCCCCGCCGGTCTTGCTGTTGTCGGGAAACAAGGCCGCCGATTTCGTCGCCCCTTCATTGAGCGTCGCGAGCGATTCCTTCACTGTGGCGAGATCGAAGGGCGCGGAGCCTTTCATCATGCCAAACAGCGTCTTCGCGGCGGCGCCGTCGTGTTTCATCAGCGCCCGCCGCTCGGCGATCGGATCCGTGTCGGCCAAGACGGCGGTGACGCCGCAAACCAGCGCCATCGCCACGACTGCCAAACGTTTCATGAGCTCCTCCCCACCAAGTACCCCTCGCAAAACACGGACGAACCCGCATTTATTCTTCTAAGACAGCAATATTCCGGCAAGACCGCAATCCAAATCTCTGTGTTCGAAGGCAGCGTGGCCGGAGGCCCTGCGCGGAGTCCGGCTCCGTCGCGCGATCCCCCGTTCGCGGCTGTCGCCTTGGGCGCCGCCTGCTCACGCTGTGGACTTACCGGCCATCGAACCTTATGCTCCGAACAAAGTCGGCGCCTCGCGTGATTTGAGCAGCCTCTTTCTCTGGCCGGTATTGGCTCTGGCTCCGCCCTGGCGGCGGGGTCGCCAGAAGGGAAGGATCGGCCCGAGGAACGCCTCACGAATAATTCGCAAACCTGCCGCTGCTGTGAGACCGCGTATGGATCAGACTGCTTTGGACTTGCCCGTGGCGCCGAAAACATTGGCCAGGTCGCGGGTGCGTCTCTTCGCCAGCCAGTGGACCGTCTACACCTGCATCGTCCTTCTTGCCGCTCTTTCTTCCTACGCCTATTGGGTGAAGACTCGATCCATCTTCGCTTGCCAGGCTGCGGGCTACAGCTCTGACCGCTACCTCGCCTATTGCGGCGGGGGAAATTACGCCGATTTCGAGCATGGCGCCTTTTTCTACAACCTCGAACCTCCGGCGCTCGACTATGCGCGCAACGCCGATGTGCTGGTTCTCGGCAACAGCCGCCTGCAGGTGGCTTTGTCCAACCAAGCGACGGCCGACTGGTTCAAGCGGGCGGCGGCGACGTACTACCTGCTGGCGTTCAGCTACAACGAGGACATGGTTTTCACCGATGATCTTCTGCGTCGGATAAAACCCCGCGCCAGCGTCTTCATCCTCAACGTCGACGACTTTTTCGAGCGGCGGGAGACCGCGGCGGCAAAGACGATCCTACACGATCCCGACGCGCGCAACCGATACCAGTGGAAACACTTCTGGCAGTCCTGGCATGAGCCGATCTGCCGTGCTTTCCCCAGCCTTTGCGGGCACAGGTTTGTCATTTTCCGTTCCCGCGAAACGGGAGCCTATTACAGGATCCCGCAGACGGAGCGGGTCTTGCCGCAGAACGTGGTGAGCTATGACCGGTGGGTCGATCCGGCGGTGGTCAAGGACAGCACGGCGCTCGCGATCGATTTTCTGAAGCAATTCGCCAAGGGGAGATGCGTGATTCTGACTGACGTTCCCTTCCCGGAAACCAGGATCGGGGACGCGGCGGCGATCGCTGCGGGCGCTGGCTTGCCGCTGGTCGCGCCGCCTGAGATGGAGGGGCTCAGCACGACCGACGGCTATCACCTCGACCGGGTCAGCGCCGATCGCTGGTCGAAAGCATTCCTGGAAATGGCGGGGCCCGAAATTCGCTCCTGCCTCGAGAAGCACGGCGCGGCGCGCTCCTGACGCTGGGCAAGGACGCGCCCGCTTTGAGAGGCGCGACCTCTACGGGTCCCTGATCGCCTCGGTGGCGCCAGTGTCGATGCCCAGGACGACAATCTTCCCGGTCACCACCTCGGTTGGCCAGGCGACGCCGGTAAGGCCGGCGGCCACGGCGATCTTCTCGCCCCCATCGGCGCGGTAGGCGATAATTCCGCCGCCGATCCCCCCGCCGATCTTCTGACCCCACAGTTTCTCGCCGGTTTCGGCGTCGAGAGCATATAAATTCCCGCCCACATCGCCCACGAACACCAGCCCGCCAGCGGTCGGCGTCACACCGCTTACGATCGGATAGTTCGACCGCAGCCTCCACTTCGCGACGCCCGAGTCGGCGTCGACGGCGTAGACCCATCCGCCCCATAAGTCCCCGAGCGCATCCTGCCGGCCGAACAGGTGAAAGGGGTTGCGCATCGCGTTGCCGAACCAGGGGCCGCCGTAGGGCGCGTCCTGGAGCTGCTCGTCGGTCTGCCGTTTCACGGTCGTGCACCAATCGACTTCGCCGGTGATGACGAGATTGGTGTCGGGATCGTAGGCTGGGCCGTTCCACTCGGAGCCGCCGGATGCGCCGGGGCAGAAATGCACGGGCTTGTCGGGGGTGAAGGGCGTGTCGACATTCTCGAGCCTGGTCACCGGCGTGCGATAGAGGAGGCTCTTGTCAGCGAGGTCGATCGCATAGAGATGTCCATCCTTGGGCGCGGCCGACAGCAGCGTCTTGCCGCCGAGCGTGCGGATGAGCGTGGGCGCGCTGGCGACGTCCCAGTCATGCCAGTCGCGAGGCACGAGCTTGAAATGGCGCTTGTAGGCGCCGGTCATGGCGTCGAGCACGACGACCGAGTCGGTATAGAGATCCTCCCCCTCGCGCACGCTGATCGCGTAGGCGGGCCCCGGGTTGCCTACCGGCACGTAGAGTTCTCCAGCCGCCTCGTCGAGCGTGTATGACGTCCAGGTCGCCCCGCCGCTGATCGGGAATCCCGGCGCGTTGCCCCAGGTCGACTTGTCGAGCGGCGAGAGGCCCTGAGGTCCGCGGACCGGGTCGCCCTCTGTCTTCGGAACGAGAAAGAACTCCCACAGGATTTTGCCGCTTCTGGCGTCGAGCGCGTAGACGCGCCCCTTGCCGCCCTTGGCGTCACCGCCCGCATTGCCGATGAAGACCCGCCCGTTCCAGGCGATGGGAGCGGCGGCGACAAACTCGCCTTTGGTGCTGTCGGCGATGGTCGTCTGCCAGATTCGCTTGCCGGTCTTGAAGTCATAGGCCAGCACGCGCCCTTCCTGGGATCCGCGAAACAACATGCCGTCGAGGTAGGCCGCCCCGCGCATGGCCGTGAGGATCGAGGGCGGCGCGTCGTCGCGTGTGCGCCAGTTCTCGACGCAGGTCGCCGGGTCGATCGAGAAAATGTCGGTGAGCGTCGTGCCGATCAGAGCTCCGTGGACCATGATCAGACCGGATTCGAAGCTCGTATATTGCTTGGTGTCGTAGGTGCAGAGGACCTTGAGCTTGCCGACGGTCCGCGCGTTGATCTCGGCCAGCGGCGCGTAGCGGTCCGAGGCGAGCGTCCTGTTGTAGCTCGGCCAGTCGCCGTCGGCGTCGCCCAGGGCCGCCGCGGTGGTCAGCGCCGGCGCCGCCGCGCCAGGCTGGTAAGCGGGGTTCAGCTCCGTTCGCGTCTTGCCCGGAGGCGCTCCCCAGGAGCGGATGGAGTTGCGCGTCAGAGCGACAAAGAGCTGCACCTGGACCGGATGGGCGCGGTACAGCACGCGCCCCGCCAGCGCGCCTGCGGCAAAGACCGCCGCGATTCCAATCATGGCGGCAACTAGGATTTTCTTCTTCATTCAAAGTCGTTCATGCTGCAAGCCGCAAGGCAGGCCGTGGATCCGTCTCTGTCGTCGGCGTCTCGATCGTGGGCGCAGAACCCGCGCGTCGGCCAGAGGACGGCGCGAAACGTCTGCTTTGACAGTTCGGCAGACAGAGGCTCGACCCCCTGAATTGCAAAACCAACTCGTGTTTGGGGGCGCTGAGCGCGCGAGTCAAGACCGCAGCGCCGGTGAGGCGACAGCTTGTTTACGAACCGGGAAAAAGCTGTTCGCGGGAGCGCGCCCGATATTCCCGGCCGTGTCTACCGGACATGGCGTCGTCCGGAGGACCACGCGCAGCGTGGATCCGGGCGCGCGGCGCCGATCGCCGCGAGCCGCTTCGCCGGTCACGGTTCGCCGCGCTGCAACCTCAGGCCGTCGATCAGGAGGTCGATGAGGCGGAGCGCGCTCGCCTCCCAGTCCGGCCCCGAATTGACATAGGCGAAGCCGATCAGCGCGCGCAGGAGATCCGCGGGATCGGCGCTGGGGCGAATGTCGCCGCTTGCCTGCGCCCGCTCTACGAGCAGCGCCATTGCCCCGCTGATCCGTGAGACCGTGTCCGCGTAAAGCGCCGATTGGGCGCCCACCAACGATTTGAGAGCCGGCGCGATCACCTTCTTGGCGGCGACATAGTCGATGAAGACCCCCATCCAGGCGCGCAGCGCCTCGGCCGGGGGCAGGGTGTCACTGAGGCGCGGAGCGGCGTCCGCCAGCTGCTGGACCTCGCGGCGATAGACCGCCTCGACGATCGCGTCGCGAGTCGGAAAGTGACGATAAAGCGTGCCGATCCCGACATCCGCCCGGCGCGCGATCTCTTCGAGGCTCGCCTCCGGCCCAACTTCCGCGAACGCCACCTTGGCCGCCTCGAGCAGACCGTCGCGATTGCGCTGGGCGTCGGCGCGGGGCTTGCGCGCTTCGCCCGGCGCTTTCCCGCCGGCTGCGCGGCGGGAGCGGCTCGTGACGTCGGCGCCCAAATTTCGCGTGTCCTCTTGCCAAACGGAGGGCTCCTCCGTATATCGAACGGAGGCATTCTCCGTTTATTCCTGGTTGACGCCTCTGGCAATCCTCCGCCGCCGCGTTGAAGCGGGCCGCTTTCTCGTTTTGAACCTGGAGACCGAATCATGTCGAAATCGTTTGGAGCCGAAACCACCACCGACGAGGTGCTGGACGGCATGAATCTGAGCGGCAAGCGCGTGCTGGTGACGGGCGTATCCGCCGGCCTCGGCGTGGAGACCGCCCGCGCGCTTGCGGCGCATGGCGCCGAAGTGGTGGGCGCGGCGCGCGATCTCAACAAGGCGAAAGCGGCGACTGCGACGGTGCGCGCTGACCTCGCGAAGGGCGGCAGCCTTGAACTGGCGCAGCTCGATCTGGCGTCACTTGCGAGCGTGCGTGCCTGCGCCGACGCGCTCCTCGCCAATGGCAAGCCGTTCGATCTTGTCATTTGCAACGCGGGCGTGATGGCGACGCCATCCGGCAGGACGGCGGACGGGTTCGAGACCCAGTTCGGCACCAATCATCTCGGCCATTTCGTGCTGGTCAACCGGATCGCGTCGCTGATGAAGCCGGGATCGCGGCTGGTCAATCTGTCTTCCGCCGGCCATCAGGTTTCCGACGTCGATCTCGACGATCCGAATTTCGAGCGCACGCCCTATAGCGCCTGGGCGTCTTACGGCCGCTCGAAGACGGCCAACATCCTGTTCGCGGTCGAGTTCGACCGCCGGCACAAAAATGGCGGAATCCGCGCCGCAGCCCTCCATCCTGGCGCCATTCAAACCGAACTCAGCCGCTATCTCGACGAAGAGGCGCGCCGCGAGCTGACAGAAATCATGGCACAGGTCGCGCGCCTGCCTGGCGCGAAGCCGATCACCTACAAATCGGTCCCGCAAGGCGCCGCGACGTCGGTCTGGGCGGCGGCGGTCGCGAATGCCGAGGCGGTCGGCGGGCGTTATTGCGAGGATTGTCACGTCGCCGAAATCATCGACGCGCCCGGCTTCACCTTCGGTGGCGTGCGTCCCTACGCGCTCAACCCTGAGACCGCCCAGGCCTTGTGGGCGAAGAGCGAGCAGATGGTCGCAGAGCGTTTCTGACCAGCGTAGGGCGTCGAGAGGCGCCCATCCTTTCGGTCGGGCTTTGGCGAATGCGCCGCCCTCAGCCGCCCATCTTGCCTTTCATCCCTTGCAGCGCCTTGCCGCAACCGATGCTCATCTCCTCCTTGTGCGCCTTGAGGCAGGCGATGATGCGCCCGCCGCCGGGCTGCACGCCCGGGCAGAGCCGCGCGACATCGGCCTTGCAATATTTCATCGCCTCGGCGCGCTGGGCGAGCGCGCTCGGCGCCGCGGATACGAGAGTCGCGAGCGAGAGCGCCGTGGCGAGAGCCAAATGACGAATGCGCATATTTCCCCTCCCTTGCCGCCCACGGGCGGCCTTTTCATGTGCGCCAGATAGGCCAAGCGGCCTGCGACGGTCAAACGAAATCGGCCCGCCAACGATCAGGCGTTAAGGCTTGCGAGCGGCCCGCTTCGGCGCCCCTAGCTTCCGCCTCCGCGAGGCCCTAAGACCAGGACTTGAGGGTCGGAACCGAATCCTCGGCTTAATTGCCGAAGCGCGAATGCGCGCCGGGGACGATTGCGTCGACTCGAGCGCGATGAGCAGCGCTCGCTTAAAAATGGGTATAAGACGCGCGGCCCCTGGCAAAATAGGAAACGGTCTTGAACGCCCCTGAAGCCGCTCGCCACAAGGGCCCCGTGTTCACGCACGGCTCATTGTTGCGCCATGTCGCGGTGATGACCGCGACGGGCGCCATCGGCCTTATGGCGGTGTTCGTCGTCGATCTCCTGTCGCTGTTCTGGGTGTCGAAGCTCGGCGACCAGGCGTTCAAGGCCGCGGTCGGCTATGTCGGCCTGATCACGTTCTTCGTCATGTCGATCAACATCGGGCTCATCATCGCGACCTCGGCCACGGTGTCGCGCGCGCTTGGCGCAGGCGACAGGGCGCGCGCAAGGCGGCTCGCGGCGTCGGCGCTCACCATCACCGCAATCCTCTCGATCGCGACGACGGCGGCGATGTTTCTGTTGCGCGACTGGATCCTGACCGCGGTCTTGCATGCGCATGGCGAATCCGCCGTGGTGGCCTCCAAATTTATCGCCATCAGCATTCCGGCGAATGTGCCGCTTGCGATCGGCATGGGCATGTCGGGCGTGCTGCGCGCCGTCGGCGATGCGCGTCGCGCCATGTATGTGACGCTTTCGGCCGGGATCGCGACGGCGTTCCTCGATCCGCTGCTCATCTTCGGCTTCGGGCTCGGGGTCTACGGGGCCGCCTGGGCGACCGTGCTCTCGCGCCTCATCCTGCTCGCCGTCGGCTGGAACGGCGCCGTTCGCGTCCACGATCTTGTCGCCCGGCCGAAGCTCAACGCCGCGCGCGGCGACTTCGGCCCGATCATGGCGATCGGATTTCCCGCGATCATGGCGAACATGGCGGCGCCGGTCAGTTCGGCCTATACGCTGCGCGTATTCTCCGACTTCGGCGAGCCGGCGATCGCCGCTTCCGCCATCATCGACCGCGTAACCCCGGTCGCCTTCGGGGTCGTTTTCGCGCTCACCGCGTCGGTCGGTCCCATCATCGGCCAGAACTATGGCGCGAGACTGATGGATAGGGTTCAGCGCACGCTGACCGATTCCTTCATTCTCTCGATCGGCTACGTTTTCTTCGCGTGGGGCGTTCTGGCGCTGGCCGCGCCGGGCCTCGTGGCCGCTTTCGAGGCCGAGGGCGACAGCGCGAAATATGTCGAATTCTATTGCCGGTACGGCGTTTCCGCCTGGATCTTTCTGGCGTGCCTGTTCGTCGCCAACACGGCGTTCAACAATCTCGGCTTTCCGGTGCTGTCGATGGCGTTCAACTGGGCGCGTGCGACGCTCGGCACGATTCCGTTCGTCACCATCGGCGCGCGCTACGGCGGCGTACGGGGCGGGCTCATGGGCTTTGCGCTTGGCGCGGCTGTGTTCGGGCTGATCGCGGTCGTAACGGCTTACCTCGCGACATGGCGGCTGGCGAGGCGGATCGAGGCGGGGGAGCTGGGGCCGCCGAGGCGCCCCCCCGTCATGGAAACGCGCCGGCGATATGGGTGAAGCTCGCGCTCAACTGGGTTCCGACCGTGCCGACCGCGGTCACGATTGCGAGAGCGACGCCCGAGCTTAGGAGCGCATATTCGATCGCTGTCACCCCCTGGCGGCAGAGCATGAACCGGCGCAACAGCTTGGCCATGACAAGTGTCCCTCAAATTCCAGCGCATCAGGCCTGAAACTTCCTAACATTGGATGAGACGGAGCCGATACTCTCGCGTTCCGGGCGCGCGCCTGCCGCAACGGTTAAGGCGGCCGGAAGGCAGGGTGCATTTCTCTATCTTTCCTGGTTACCGCCCTTTGCATTGTCAGAACGGCGCGACTATCTAGCCGGGTCGCCGGTTCGGCGGCGCGTGGGGGTGAGCGCCTGAATGGCTCGCGACGTGGTCGATAGTGAAATTGTTGAGTCGCGCGATGCGCTGGTCGGCTGGCTTGAGGCCGGGTGCAAGCCGGCGGGCCCGTTCAGGGTCGGCACGGAGCACGAGAAGATCCCTTTTTATCGCGCCGGCCATTCTCCCGTTCCTTACGAGGGCGAACGGGGAATCCGGGCGCTCCTGGAGGGCATGCGCGACCATCTCGGCTGGGAGGGCATCGAGGACAAGGGCGCGCTGATCGGCCTCTATGACGCGCAGGGCGAAGGCGCCATCTCCCTCGAGCCAGGAGGGCAGTTCGAGCTTTCCGGCGCGCCGCTCGACGACGCCCATGAGACCGCCGAGGAGCTCGACCGTCATCTCGCGGCTTGCCGCGCCGTGGCCGGGCCGCTCGGCATCGGCTTTCTGACCCTTGGCATGAGCCCCAAATGGCGGCTCGCCGACACGCCGTCGATGCCGAAAAGCCGCTATGCGATCATGGCGCGCTATATGCCGAAAGTGGGAACGCGCGGCCTCGACATGATGTTTCGCACGGCGACCGTCCAGGCCAATCTCGACTTCGCCAGCGAACAGGACATGGTGGCGAAGATGCGCGTGGGCCTCGCGCTGCAACCCGCGATCGTCGCCCTGTTCGCCAATTCGCCGTTCACCGACGGCAAGCTCAATGGCCTTGTGTCCGCCCGCTCGGAGATCTGGCGCCATACCGATCCGGCCCGCACGGGCACGCTTGCCTTTGCTTTCGAGCCCGGCATGGGATTCGAGGCTTATGTCGACTACGCGCTCGACGTTCCCCTCTACTTCCTCAAGCGCGGCGACCATTATCAGGACGTGGCGGGGGCGAGCTTTCGCGACCTGCTCGCCGGCCGGCTGGCGCAAGCGCCGGGGGAGCGCGCGACGATCGCCGACTGGGCGAACCATCTGTCGACGATCTTTCCCGAGGTGAGGCTCAAGCGCTTTCTCGAGATGCGCGGCCCCGATGTCGGGCCGCCCGGTCGCATCGTCGCGCTCTCGGCGCTGATGGCCGGGCTCTATTACGATCCGGGCGCGCTGCGCGCCGCCGAGGCGCTGATCGAGGGCTGGACCGCCGGGGACCGGCAGAAGCTGCGCGACGACGCGCCGCTGCTCGGGCTCGCGGCCGAGATCGGAGGCCGGAGCCTGCGCGCGGTTGCGCTCGACATGCTGGCGATCGCGCACGGGGGCTTGAAGCGGCGCGCGCGGGTCAACGCGAAAGGCGAGGACGAGACCATCTATCTTCGTCCCCTCGAGGCGATCGCTGAGAGCGGCCGCGAGCCGGCGCGCCACTGGATCGAGCGTTACGAGGGTGCGTGGGGTCGCTCGGTCGAGCCAGTATTTGACGAGGCGGCGTTCTAACCGGGCGCTGGGCCGCCGGAACGCCGACGAATGTGGCGAAAATCATTGAGTGGACCGTCACCGTAATCGCACCGCCATCAGCAAGGCGGCCGACGGACCGGCAGCGCCAGAAGAGTCAACAAAGCCTTGCGGGAAAGCAGAAATTTGGGTAGGCTTGTCCCGATGAGCAATCCTGCCTTTCAGCATCCCCCAGGCTTCTCCCAATGCGACAGCGCCTTGCTGGCCAAAACCGCGCCACGGAGCAAAAGGGACCAGGAAAATCTGTACGCGGAAAATCCAACGTAACCCATTGATAAGTCTCATCTCGAACGAGAGAATCCAAGAAATTCCAAGGAAGTCCAATAGGCGTAATCGGGAGGTTTCGCGGCCAAACAGCCAGCGCCAAGAAAAGCCAAGCCTGACGAGCGCCCCCGGAAAGGCGGCTCTCAGGCGCCCGAACCTCGCTGCGTGGCGGTCAACGCGGCGATCCCAGCCGCCGCGAGCAGCAAAATCGCAAAGGCGAGGCGCAAGCTCGAGACGGTCGCGATCGCCCCGAAGATGGGCGGCCCGATGAGAAACGACGTATAGGCCATCGTCGCCGACATGGCGATGCCGAGCGAGGGCGAGCTTGCCGCGGCGGCGCTCGCGCTGAAGGCGGCTGGCACCATATTGGCGATGCCGAGGCCGATGAGGGCGAAGCCGGCGAGGGCGGCTGGTTCGGAGAGCGGCCCGGTCGCCAGCGCGACGCCCGCGAATAGCAAGACCGCGCCGTAGAGGATGACGCGCGTGCGGCCGATGGCGCGTACCACGCTGTCGCCGAGCAGGCGTCCGACGACCATCATGAGGGCATAGACCGAGAATGCCGCGGCGGCCGCGCCGCTCGCCGCCCCGACCTCCGAACTCATGAAGAGCGCGCCCCAGTCGGTGACCGACCCTTCCGCGAACACCGCAAGGAACGCAATGAGGCTCAGCGCCATGAGCTTGCGTTCCGGCAAAGCGAAGATGCGCGCCGCGGCGCGGGTGTCGCCGACGCCAATCATAAAGCCCGCCGCGACCGCGATCGCGAAGGCGATCCCAGCCTCGATCCCGAGCTGAAGCGCGACCCCGGCGGCCCGCGCGATGAGGAGGCCGCCGAGGCCCGAGCCGATCAGGCCGCCCGCGCTCCAGGCGGCGTGAAACGAGGACATGATGGCGCTTCCCCAGCGCGTCTCGACGACGCTCGCGTGGGCGTTCATCGGCACATCCATGAGGATGTTGACGAACCCGAACAGAAACGCGCAGGCGGCGAGAAGGCCGATCCCCGGCGATAGGATATGAGTCTGCGGCAGGGCGGCGAGCAGGAGCGCGGTCAGCGGTCCCGAGATTCTGAGCGCTCGCCCGGTGCCCCCGATCCTTGGCGGCAGCACGCCCGCGACAGGCATGGCGGCGAGCGCGCCCACGCCCGCGGCCAGGAGCACCATTGAGAGGCGCGCATCAGAGAGGCCGAAGAGGGCCTTGATCTCGGGAATCGCCACCGCCCAAGCGCCTATAGAAAAGCCATTGGCGAAGAAGATCGCAGTGACGCCGACGCGGGCGCGCGCAAGACCGTCCGCGCGGGCGGAGTCTATCGTTGAGGAAAGTCCCACTCGGCGGAGCTTAAAGCATGGCGCTCGAGTCTGCGCCAATCACGGCCGCTGAACGCGCGCTTTCTCGTGCGTCCGCCGGGCGAGTCCGGCGCGCTCGGCGGCCTGAGTCGAGGGGCGGACTCTGTCAGCCCTGTTTGAAGATCTGCCAGGTCGGGTTGACGACGCCCAGGCTTTCGTAAGCAAAGCCTCCCGCGCCGTCCGGGTTCCAAAGCTCCGCCGCGCCCGTTGACGCGTTGCGCCAGAGGATGCTGTCAGCGCCGCCCCCGGCGAAGTCTCCGGTCGCCGCGATCTGCCAGCTCGGGTTGACGACGCCCGGACTTTGGTAGGTGAAGCCTCCCGCGCCGTTCGGGTTCCAGAGTTCGACGCCCCCCGTCGACGCGTTGCGCCACAGGATTCCGTCTTCTCCGCTCCCGGTGAAGTCTCCACTTCCTGCGATCTGCCAGCTCGATTTCACTGCGCCCAAGCTTTGGTAGGTGAAGCCTGCCGCGCCGTTCGAGTTCCACAGTTCGACCCCCCCGGTCGACGCGTTCCGCCATAGGATGCTGTCAGCGCCGGTCCAGGTGAAATCTCCCGTTCCCTCGATCCGCCAGTTGGAGTTGACGACGCCGAGGCTCTCGTAGGCGAAGCCGCCTGAGCCGTCAGGATTCCACAGTTCGACGCCCCCGGTCGCCGTGTTGCGCCACAGGATGCTGTCAGCGCCGCTCCCGGTGAAATCGCCGGTTTCCTGGATCTCCCAGCTCGGATTGACGATACCCAGGCTGTCGTAGGTGAAGCCCGCCGAGCCGTTCTGATTCCACAGTTCGACGCCTCCGGTCGCCGTGTTGCGCCAAAGGATGCCGTCCTCGCTGTTCCCGGCGAAATCCCCGGTCGCCGCGATCTGCCAGCTGGAATCGACCGTGCCCAGGTCATGATACGCGAAGCCCCCGGAACCGTTCGGGCTCCAGAGCTCCACACCCCCCGTCGACGAGTTGCGCCACAGGACGCCGGCGGCGCCTTGCCCGGGGCCCGTCGTCGAAGCAATGATGGCGCTTGAAGCATAGATAGCGCTGTCGGTCGTAGCGTCGTAGATTCCAACGTTGAGCGTGTCGCTTCCTGACGAGGATCCTCCGACATACTGGACGTTCTGCGAGGGGTTCGCATGGATCCATACGCTGTCCGCCTGCCTTACCCCGTCCACGGTGAAATAACCGCTCCCGCCGCCGGCGTCCTCGTAGAGGGTCTCGGTGATGTCGTCGCCGCTCGGATTGGAAATCGACGCGATGAGCGAGGACGCCGCGATCGCCTGACCCTCCGCAAGCGATACGTTCGAGGCGGCCGTGACCACGGGCGCGGTGTGCGTCGTCGATGGCGACTCGAGGCTGTAGCCGTCCTCGTTGACCCAACTTTCGATCTGGCTCAAATCGGCCGCGGTCAGCTGGCATGCGTAGCCCGTCGTCGAAACGATCCCGGCGACATCGTCGGATCCATTGGCGTCGAGCCATAACGGGCCCCCGCTGTCCCCGGGGCTTGAGAAGCCGGATTCCGCATAGTCCAGCACGGAATAGCGCAGGTCGGCCGTAACCGAGCCGACCTGATCGACCTGCTTGCCGTTGGCCTTCGCGGGATATCCAGTCAGATGGACCTCGCCCCCTGCGTAGTCGGTGAGGACGCCCATCCAGCTCGAAAAAGTATAGCTTGTGTTAATGACGGCGTAGTCCAGAGCGCTCTGCGCCTTGGTCAGATCGGTGCTGCCGTAAACGCCTATCTGGTTGAAGTGGTCCGTGTAAGTCGTGGAGATGTAGCCAGCCCCGAGCGCGGGATTGGCGCCCGACCAGCCCGGGTATAGCTGTGTGTTGCGGGTGGCCGCCTGCTCGGCGATGTCATAGACCACGTGCGAAGCGGTCAGGATGGTGTGGGGTCCAATAACGACCCCCGAACCCTGAAGGTAATATCCCGGGTTGGTCGGATCGGGGCTCTCGATCAAAACGACGCAATTTTGGGGAAACGTGGAGGTCGGGGCGGCGGCCATAAGGTCCAATATACTACCCGGCGCTTTCGGCCAACTTCTGCCCGGCGCGGCCTCGGCACGCGCCACCGGGTCGCCTTGATTCTGGACGCGTTCGAGGGAGCGGGGAAGCGCCGCTGGGCTTGATGCCGCCACGGAGCACGGGACCGCGGGCGCATCACGTTGTTGGGCGAGTTCGTGCCCTCGGGGCGGGCTTCCGGCTTCGTCGCGATTAAGGCCGGCTCGCAGCTTTAGAGATACCCGGCGACAACCGGCCGCGTGTAACGTCCAGAGTCAATTTGGGCGTTTTCCTCGGCGCGTCTTCCCGTTTGGCTTAATAGAGAAGCGCTACCCGACCCGCTCCATCTCCGTCGCGCGCACATGCACGATCGCAAGGCCGAACAGGGCGAGCGCCAGCGCCTGGTGGCTGAGCGCGAGCTCGATCGGGACGAGGGCGAGAAGCGTCGCGACGCCGAGCGCGACCTGGATGAGCGCCACGGCGGCGAGCGCGACGGCGCGGCTTGCGAGGGGCGAGCCAGGCCGCGACCGCAGCGCGGCGATCGCCTGCACGATGGCGAAGGTCACGACGGCGTAGGCGAGCGTCCGGTGGTCGAACTGCGCGGTCGCCGGATCGGTGAAGATCGCCCGCCATGGGCTGGGATGGAACGCCTCTGACGGAACGAGGCTCGATCCCATGAGCGGCCACGTATTGTAGATGAGCCCGGCGCGCAGACCCGCTACGAGCGCGCCGAGGCCAAGCTGGCAGAAGACGAGCGCGGCGAAGATCCACGCCGAAAGCGCGAAGCCGCGCGGCGCCGTCTTCGCCTTCGGCGGCTCGCCCAGCCCGGCGGCGGCGTAGACGAGCGCCGCGAAGGTCGCCGCCGCGATCATCAGATGCAGCGCGAGGCGCTGCGGCGCGACCTCGGTGCGCTCGCTCAAGCCCGAGGTCACCATCCACCAGCCGACGAGCGGCTCAAGGGCCAGCAGCCCGGTCGCGACGGCCACCTGCCGCCCGAGCGCGCCCTTGAGCTCACCTCTCCACCAGAAGAACAGGCCCGGCAGGATGAACGCCGCGCCGACGATGCGCGCCAGCAGGCGATGCGCCCATTCCCACCAGAAAATGCTTTTGAAGCCGTCGAGCGTCATGCCAGCGTTGAGCCGGGCGTATTGCGGGATCTCTTTGTAGCGGTCGAACTCGGCCTGCCATTCCGCCGCGTTCAACGGCGGAACAACGCCGGTGACCGGCTTCCACTGGGTGATGGAGAGGCCGGATTCGGTGAGTCGCGTCGCGCCGCCGAGCAGCACCATGAGCAGAATCAGGCTCGCGACCGCGATCAGCCAGAAGCGGACGGCCCGGCGGAGGTCAAAAGCGGTCGTTCGGGCGGCGGCGGGCGCGCTGTGCGTGATGGCCATGGGCGGCGGTGCGTTGAAGACGGTGCGTTAGCTCTGCGTCGGGGGACTTTGAGCTCCGCGCTTTAGGCCCAAACCGGCGTCAGGCGCAACGCCGGCCGCGCGACGGGCCGGCGGCCCCGGGCATCCGGACGGGGTTGCGGCCCAGCTTGGAGCCGGGGGTCGATGGCGATTTTGCCGCCGATGGCGAATTTGGTTGCGAAAAAGAGAAATTTGGGCTACATCTTTTTGCAGGATGGAATTTCAAGGCCGTGGAGCGGTCGATGGGCAAGAAAAAGCATTTTCCAGAGGGCGGGTGCAACCCGAGGGCGAGCAGGGGAAATTTTTTAGTAACTCCCAAGCCGGCGCCGTTTTGTGAGTCGGATTTGTCACAGTTTTGGGGAAAGTGCGGGCGGGTTGCGGATTGATTGAGACGGGCGGGTTCGGATGTGAGTCAACGTATGGATGATTCTTTCTGCGGACGTGGAAG
>DASXES010000105.1:0-19662 GCA_036489975.1 Roseiarcus sp. | reverse complement strand
CTTCCACGTCCGCAGAAAGAATCATCCATACGTTGACTCACATCCGAACCCGCCCGTCTCAATCAATCCGCAACCCGCCCGCACTTTCCCCAAAACTGTGACAAATCCGACTCACAAAACGGCGCCGGCTTGGGAGTTACTGACGGAACTAAACAGGGTCGCAACCCGCTGAAAACATTGAGGCGCGCCGGTAAAATGGCGGCTAGGCCAAACGCACCGTCCACCCCGCCCCGCAGGCTCCTCCCTCAGTCCCGCGGGCGCCCCATTTCCTCGAAGGCTGGAAGGCTTTAGAGCGGCCCCGGTGTCTCTCTCGATCGACATCCCCCGGCGGCGCGTGCGCCTCGACCCGCGCGACCCCGATTTCTTCAACGATCCCTATCTCGCCTATGCGGCGATCCGCGAGGCCGCGCCGGCGTTCTTCTGGGAGGATTTCGGCTTCTGGTGCTTCGCGCGCTTTGCCGATGTCTCGGCGTTGCTGCGCGACCGGCGCTTCGGCCGGACGATCGGCGAAGTGGCTCAGCGCGAGTCGAAACCGCATCTCGAGGCGTTCGACGCCCTCGAGCGCCATTCGATGCTGGAGCTCGAGCCGCCTCGGCACACGCGGCTGCGCAACCTCGTCAACCGCGCCTTCGTCTCGCGGCGGATCGAAAGGCTCAAGCCGCAGATCGAAAGCCTGGCGGATGCGCGGATCGACACCTTTGCGCCGAACCGCTCGGCCGATCTCGTCGCCGAATTCGCAGAGCCCATTCCGGTCGCGGTGATTGCGGACCTGCTCGGCGTTCCGCGTGAGATGGGGCCTCAGCTCGTCGAATGGTCGCACGCCATGGTCGCGATCTATCAGTTCGGCGTGACGCGCGCGGTCGAGGAGCGCGCAGCCGATGCGGCGCGCGCGTTCGCCGATTATGTGCGCGGCTTTGCCCGCGCAAGGCGCAAGGACCTTGGCGACGACCTCGTCAGCCAGCTTCTCGTCGCCGAAAGCGACGGCGGCAAACTGAGCGAGGACGAACTCGTCGCAACCGTGATCCTGCTGTTAAACGCCGGCCACGAAGCGACGGTTCAGGCGATCGGCAATGGCGTCAAGATCATGCTCGAGCGGCAGGTCGACGCGAGCCAGGCGTTCGCCAGCGAAAGCGCGACCGCTTCGACAGTCGAGGAGTTGCTGCGGCTCGATCCGCCGCTGCATCTCTTCGCGCGCTATGCCCTGGAAGAGGTCGAGTTCACCGGCGTGCGTTTGCATCGGGGCGAGAAGATCGGCCTTCTGCTCGGCGCCGCCAACCGCGACGCCGAGCGCTTCCCGGAGCCCGACGCGTTCCAGCCCGGCCGGACGCCGAACCCGCATGTGAGCTTCGGCGCTGGCGTTCATTTCTGCGTCGGCGCGCCGCTGGCGCGGCTTGAGCTTGCTGGCGCGCTGCCGATCCTGTTCGGCCGGCTTAAGGGCTTGCGCCTCGCCGGGCAGCCGCGCTACCGCGATTCATTCCATTTTCACGGGCTCGAGGCGCTGAAGGTCGATTGGCGATGAACAGCGCGCGTCCGCCCTCGCCGTTGTCAGACCCGCCTGCACAAAACGAGATCCTGCTGATTGGCGACGCCTTTTTCCTTGTAAAGCTCGATCGAGAAATACTTGGACCACTCTCTCTCGACATATTCACGGCTATGGAAGGCGTCCCGATAAAACTTTGGCAGTCCTTGCGTGCCCTTGCCGCCGCCGATGTAATAAAACCCGTGCGCAATCTGATCCTTGTCGAGCGTTTTTCCCGCAAGCTCGATTGGGAGCGTCGAAAGCAACGCGGTCCCGCCGACCTTCAGGACGCGCCTGAGCTCGGAAAGCCAGGCGAACTGCATGTCCTCGGGGATATGGGTGAACACCGAAATCGAAAAGACGAAATCGAAAAACCCGTCTTCAAACGGGAGCGGAGGCATGGGTTTGTTGACGACAAATTGTCCTGTTGAGGCGAGGTTTTTCTGGCACCATCCGATCGCTTCGCGATCTATGTCGGACCCGTACCACTCGATCGGGTTGCGGGATGACGAATTCTTGCGGCAAAGCTGATCGAGTGGAACAAGCACTCGGCCACAGCCCGATCCAAAATCAAGCCCACGAAAGCGCTCAGCGCCATCATCGACTTTGACATAGCTGAACACGGTGTCGGAAATGATTCTTCCAATGTCCTCGAAGCTGGCTTTGTCTTCCGTGCCGTGAACTCTCTTCCTGAGGTGAGCAGGAGCGATCGGCGGGAAGCTTTCGGGCCCGTCAGCGCGATCCGCTCGCGGCTTCGTCCAAAGTCTTTTGATGTAAGCCAGCAAATCAAACCCCAGGAAAGTCGTCCACGCGCGGAACTCAAAGCCCGGCTTTGGCGCGTAGCCACTCCATAGCCTACAATCGGATGAGCTTGAACCTGGATCACCGGGCGGCCGTACGTGCGCGTTATCGGACGGCGCTTTGCCTTCCTGCGTCAACAGCGGCTAAAAGCCGGTCCCGTGAATTCAGCTTTTGTATCCGCTCGGCCCGCGCCTGCGGCGCATGAGCCCGATCGCCTGCCGTGGCGCTCGGGCCTGTTGCGGCGAAACCGTCGGTTTCTCGCCATCGTCGCGTTCGGGCTTCTGGCGGCGCCGCTCATCGTCGGCATTGTCAAGCCGGACAATCCGGACCTGATTCTCAAGGAGGGACGCAGGCTTGCACCGCCGCCGAATCCGCCCGCGACCTTTGACGATTGGCGCGCGCTGCCACAACAAATCGACGCCTATCTGAAGGACCGTTTCGGCCTGCGTCAGAAAATGATCCGTCTTCATAAGGATTTGACCAGGCCGCTCGTTCCTGAGGGGGATCCGAAGGTCCTGGTCGGCCGCACCGGCCGCATGTTTCTGAAACTCGACGGCATGGTGATGCAGAGCGCCGGCCTCATGGTGCGCGACAAGAGCGTTTCCGATACCGCCGACCTGCTCGCCGCAATGCGCGATTCTCTGGCGCGAAGCGGCGTAAAATTCCTTGTCGCGATCCCGCCGAACAGCTCGACGGTCTATCCTGATGAACTTCCAATTTGGGCGCGAAGCAACGGAAGGAAGACCGAATACGACCTCCTTCTCCAAGACCTCGCCGCGCATGGCGTCAGGACCGTGGACTTGCGGCCGGTGATGAGCGCGGCCCGGTCATCCGGCGACGCCTACTATCTCCATGACACGCATTGGACGCCGCGCGGCGCGCTCGCCGGGTTCAACGCGATCGTCGAAGCCGACCAGCGCCCAGATTGGCGCGTTGACCCCCGGTCCGCGCTTGGGCCCATGATGAGGAAAGAAGGCGGCGATCTCGCGTGGCTGCTCGGCGTCCAGAACGGCGTCGTCGAAAGCAGCGAGCCTCTGGCGCTGTCCAAGAGCGCGGAAATCGAGAAATTGTCCGATAGCGTGAGCCCGGTTCTGCCTGACAGAGCGTATCGGTCGGGCGGGCCGGGGCCGACCATCATGGTCATCGGCGACTCCTTCACAAATGACGAGTTTCCATGGATGCTTTTGCCGCATGTCGGACGCGTGGTGTGGCTGCATCATCGGTGGTGCGGCTTCGACTGGAAATGGATCAAGGTTTTTCATCCCGATGAGGTCTGGTGGATGCCAACGGAACGCTTTCTGGTTTGTCACGCGGGCGTCCGCCCGGCTGATTTTGAAGGGTGACGGTCGTTTCTGGCGGGCGTTCGCCAACGCGCGGTCGCGGCGGCATCCGTCGGAGCCGTGAAACTACGCGGATGATCAGCCAAACGGCCATGTCTACAGACCGGCAATCGATGCTCTCTCTCAGCAAAAGACAGAACGCGATCCTGCTCGTCTCGCTCTTCCTCGTTTTGGTGGGGGCGCGAGCCGCTGTCATCAATTATGCCGGGAATTCTGTTCCCTTCGGAGACGAGTGGGACGCTGTCGCGGCCGGACTGTTACGGCCCTATCTGCAAGGACACCTCCAACTCGCCGACTTGTTCTCTGCTCACAACGAGCACGTGATTTTTTTCACCCGCCTTGTGACTTTGGCGGTCTTCAAGATCTCGGGCTATTGGGACGTCATTTTTCAGATGATCGCCAACGCGATCCTGGACGCCCTGACCGTCGTGGCGATCAGCGCGGCGCTTTCGCGGACGCTCCCGCAGGGGTGGGCGCCGATTGCGATGATTCTATCCGTTCTCATCAACGCCATCCCCTTAGGCTGGGAAAACATAGTGCTTGGGTTCAACACCCACTTCTATCTGTTGCTGGCGTTCTCGTTTGCGGGTCTCTGGCTTCTGGCGGACAGCCGGGCGTGGTCGCTAAGGTGGATCGCCGGGGCTTTTTGTTCGGTCGCTTCCTTTCTCTGCATGGCGTCGGGCGCCGTAACGCTAGGCGCGGCGATCGGCCTCCATCTTGCGCAGATCGCGTGCAATCGCAGGGGCGGCCTCAGGGAATGGCTCGGAATCGCCGCGCTTGGCGCAGTCACGCTCGTTCTGGCGCGCGCAGCTCTGCAGGCGGGCGGGGTGGACGGGCTCGGGCCGCACTCGCTTGTTCAGTTCGCAGCTGCGTTTTTCCGTTTCACGACCTGGCCCGCGCCCTTTCCGTTGGGATTCGTGATCGCCGCGCCTTCGTTGATCTTCTGCCTCATCACAGTCGCCGATCGTCCCGCGCTGACCGACCCGCGATGGTTCAATGTCGGGGCGTACGGCTGGATGCTGACTCAGTTCCTGGCGCTGGCGGCGGGCCGGGCGGAAATCGGGGTTCAGAGCCGCTATTCCGACACGCTCCTGATAGGTCTGATAATCAACCTGACCAGCGCCGTTTGGCTCGCGGCGTCTGCGACGAGGGCTTCCAGGGGAAGGATCTGGCCTTATCTAGGTCTCGCGGCGTGGCTGGTCGTCGTCGGGGCGTCGTTGGCTCACGCAGTGCGCCACGTGCCCGGAGACCTGGACAACTGGCGGCGCATCACCGCGACCGGGGCAGGGCACGTGCGGGACTATCTTCGCACCGGGAACCCGTCGGATCTCGAGGGCGCGCCGCTTCTGGAAATCCCCTATTTCGAATCGAAGCGGCTGCGCGAATTGCTGGACGCGCCGGAAATTCGCTCCGCGCTGCCGCCGGAACTCCTGTCGAGGGACGTTCCGCAAACTTGGGTTGAAGCATTCAAGAGGACTTTCCTCAGGCAAAGCTTCGCCCTGCTTGGGGCTGGCCTCGTGCTGCTCGCCGCCCTCGTTGTATGGCGAAGCCGCACATCCGCTTATTCCGCGGCCTTCGCCAATGGGTTAGGGAAACCGATGCAGTCTCTGACCCCGCCGCCGATGCGATTCGGCTCTGAGCCCCGCGCGACGATGCTGAGGCGCCACCGCCGATGGTTCGCGGCGCTGGCGGCGTTGCTTCTCGCGGCTCCGCCTGTCGTTGGCCTAGTTGCGCCCGACAACCCGATAACCGTGCTCAAGGAAGGACGCAGGCTCGCGCCGGCGCCACGGATGCCCCTGAAATTAGCGGAGTGGATGGGCCTGACGCCGAAGGTCGACGCGTATTTGCGCGATCATTTCGGGCTGCGACACGCGATGATTCAACTGCACAAGGACCTGACCAGGCCGATGCTCGGCCTCGGCGGCGCAGGGCCGGATGTGCTGGTCGGCCGGGACGGACGCATGTTCTATCTCGGCGGCGATTCGGTGCGCCAGAGCGCCGGCCTCATTCTTAGAGAGCAGCAGGTCGCCGATTCGGCGGCGGCGCTCGCCCGCATGGGCGAGGACCTGAAAAGACAGGGGATCGGTTTTCTGGTCGCGATCCCGCCGAGCTCGTCCACGATGTACCAGGACAGTCTCCCGCTCTGGGCGCAGAGCCGCGGCAAGACGACCGAATACGATCTCTTCCAGAAGGACCTCGCCGCATACCGGGTGAAGACGGTCGACCTGCGGCCCGTGCTGAAGGCGGCTGCGTCGGAAGGCAAGGCCTACCTCACGCATGACGCGCATTGGACCCCGCGCGGGGCGATCGCCGGATTCAATGCGATCGTCGAGACCGATTCTCACCCGGATTGGCGCGTCGATCCGGCGACTGCCCTTGGGCCACCGACGGAATGGAAGGGCGGCGACCTCGCCCGGATGCTCGGCGTGCAGGACGACGTCGCCGAGATGGTCGAGCCGCTCGTTCTTCCGCTCGTGGGGAAGGATGAAAACCTGTCGGAAGACGGCGTGATGCCTCCCCACCTCGTCACGACCGGCAAGCCGGGCCCGACAATTCTGGTCGTGGGAGACTCGTTCACCTTCCACTATTTTCCGATCCTGCTTTCGCCGCATGTCGCGCGCGTGATCTGGGTTCATTACGACTATACCGGATGTGGGTTCGACCGGTCGCTGATCGACAGGTTTCATCCCGATGAGGTCTGGTGGGTCCGTGTCGAACGCGTTCTCATCTGCGAGACGAGCCCCCAATTGGCCTCTCAGTCCCAATCGCGATGATCACGCCCCGCCGCGCCGGCGACGGGCGCTGATCGCGATGCTTCTCGGCTGGCGCCGATATTTCGCCGTTGCCGCCCTTCTGCTTCTGGCGACGCCGCTGATCGTCGGGTTCGTTCGTCCGGACGGGCCGGCGACGATCCTCAAGGAGGGTCGCTCCCTCGCGCCCGCGCCTCGAATGCCGGGGTCGGGAGCCGCCTGGATCGCGCTTCCGAAAGAGGTCGACGACTATCTGAGCGACCACTTTGGCCTGCGGCAGGCACTGATCACGGCGCATCGGGAACTGACCAAGCCGATGCTCGGCTTCGGCAACGATTCGGTGCTGGTCGGGCGGGACGGGCGCATGTTCTATCTCGGCGACAATGCGGTGCGGCAAAGCGCTGGCCTTCTGGTCCGCGACCGGGGCGTGGCGGACACCGTGGAGTTCCTCGCAGCCATGAATGACGATCTCAAGCGGCGGGGGATCCGCTTCCTGGTCGCTTCGCCCCCGAACGCCGCGACCGTCTACCAGAACGACTTGCCGGATTGGGCGCAGGCCTCGGGCAGGCGGACCGAATATGACCTGTTTGTCAAAGGACTGGCGGAGAAGGGCGTCAAGACCGTCGATTTGCGGCCGGTCATGGCCGCGGCCAAGCCTGAAGGGCCGATTTATTACCGCCATGACAGCCACTGGACGCCGCGAGGCGCGCTCGCGGCCTTCAACGCAATCATTGAGGCGGACGGTCATCCTGATTGGCGGCTCGATCCGGCTTCGGTCCTTGCCCCGCTTTCGGTACGCAGGGGCGGCGATCTGGCGCGCATGCTGGGCGTTCTGGAGGGCGTCACCGAGAAAGTCGAACCGCTGAAACTCCCCGTTGGCGAGAAGCAGCCGCTGACCGCAGTCCCGTGGGAGGATTACGTCGAATCCTCCGGCAGGCCCGGCCCGACCGTGATGATCATTGGCGATTCGTTCACCACAATCGAGTTCGCGGTCATGTTGCTGCAGCGCGCCGGGCGGGTCGTGTGGATCGACCATCACCACTGCCGCGTCGACCCGAAGGTGATCGACCGTTTTCACCCCGACGAGGTCTGGTGGATGCCGAACGAGCGCTTCTTCATCTGCGATCCGGGCGCTGAACGCGTAGGCTTCGCCGGATGAGCATGGAAAAAGCGGGAGCACTTCACCCGCGGGTCCGAAGCCTGCTTGTGATTGGCGGCGCGCGCTCGGGAAAAAGCGCCTACGCGCAGCAACTTGCCGAAGCTCACGGGTCCGAGCGACTCTATCTGGCGACCGCGACGCCGGGAGACGAGGAAATGGCGGTCCGCATCGCCCGCCACCAGGCCGACCGCGGCCAAGGCTGGACGACGCTGGAGGAGCCGCTCGAAGTCGCCCGCGCGCTCGCCGTCGAAGCCCGTCCGGGACGGGTGATTGTCGTCGATTGCCTGACCCTCTGGCTCAGCAATCTTATGTTGGAAGCCCGCGATCCCGCCCCCGCCGTCGCAGGCCTTGCCGGCGCCATTGCGGCGCTGGCGGGCCCAGCGATCCTCGTATCAAACGAAGTCGGCATGGGGTTAGTGCCGAACAACAAGCTCGGCCGCGAGTTCCGCGACTGGCAGGGGCGCGCCAACCGGGAGATCGCCCGCGTCTGCGATACAGTTGTCCTCGTCGCCGCCGGACTCCCGCTCCAGTTGAAGCCGGCCGCAACCCCAACCGTGCAATTGAGCTGAAGCCAAGCATTTTCCTTAGGAAAACCTCTGGCGACTCGGGCCGCTGCTGGACTAGCATCCGCGGCGGCGGAAGGCTTGCCGGCTGCGTTGGCTGTCGGTCATTGCTTCGGGACATTCGCCGTGGGGGTTTCGCGGGATGCTGCGTCTTTTCCAACGCCAGGCGCCGGAGAAGGCGGCGCATTTCGACATCGCTCACGACGGCGAAGTCTATCGTGTCGCGCTGAAGCGCGTCGCCACCTCGCGCCGCTTCACGCTGAGAGTTCGCACCGCGACGCGCGACGTGTTGCTGACGATACCGTCACGCTCCTCGCTCAAAACCGCGCGCGAATTTGCCGAGCGTCACGCGGCATGGATCGGAACAAGACTCGCGCGTCTGCCCGAACCGGTCGCCTTTGAGCCGCGCGCGATGACCCCGTTGCGCGGCGTCGATCATCGCATCGTCCACCGGCCTGGCGAGCGCGGCGGCGTGTGGGTCGAATCGAGCGAGCGCGGACCGCTCATCTGCGTCTCCGGCGAGCGCCCGCATGTGGCGCGGCGCGTCGCAGATTTCCTCAAGCGCGAGGCGCGCAAGGACCTCGAGGCGGCGGTTGCGCGACATGCGAAGCAGATCGGCGTCAAGCCGCGCCGCATCGTGCTGCGCGATACGGTAAGCCGCTGGGGCTCGTGCTCCTCGACGGGCGGGCTTAATTTCTCCTGGCGCCTGATTCTCGCCCCTCCGTTCGTGCTCGATTATCTCGCCGCGCATGAGGTGGCGCATATTGTCCACATGAATCATTCGTCCCTATTCTGGAAGCTCGCGCGCCGGCTGCACCCCGGAACGGATCGGGCCGAAGTCTGGCTCAAGGTCCACGGCGCGAGTCTGCATAGGTTCGGCGCCACATGGGACCGAGGATGAGGGACAGCTACGCGGGTACGGGCGACAACTCGACCATTCTTCCCAGCGCGTCGAACATCAGCTGCAAGTCTTGCGGCCGTGACAGCCGGTGATCGCCGTCCTTAACGAGCGTCAGCGTCGCCGGATCGCCAAGCCTCTGCATCAGCGCCAGCGCGTGGGAAAAAGGCACGTCTTCGTCTCGCATTCCATGCAGCACCATGATCGGCGCGCGAATGCGAATCATGCCGCCGAGCATGAGGTGCTTGCGCCCGTCCTCGATAAGACCGCGGGTCAGGCAGTCGGGCTCGATTGAATAGGCGGACGGCCTTCGCCATACGCCTTCCTCCATTATCGCACGCCGCGCCTCGTCCGGCGCCTTGGCCCAGACGAGGGCTTCGGTGAAGTCGACCGCGGGCGCTACGAGAATGAGGCCCTTGACGCGCTCTGTTTCGCCTGCCGCGCTCAGCGCCCGCGCGGCGAGCAGCGCCAGCCATCCGCCCATCGAAGAGCCGATCAGAATCTGTGGCCCCTCGCTCTGCGCCCGGATGAGCGCCAGCGCCTCCTCGAGCCATGAGGAGATGGAGCCATCCTCCAGCCGTCCGCCGGAGCGCCCATGGCCCGAATAATCGAATCGCAGGCAGCCTAGACCGCGCCGCTCGGCTTCGCTGTCGAGCGCGGTCGCCTTCGTCGAGCCCATGTCGGAGCGATAACCGGTGAGCCAAACCACGCCTGGTCCGCTGTTGCGCACTGGCGCGCGGCGGCGAAAGGCGATACCTCGTTGATTCGGGGCCTTCCCGACGATGAAAACCTGTGGCTGTCCGTCCGACACGTTAAGCTCGCTTTTGATGACGCCGTCCGCGCGGCGCGCCGGGATGAACCCTGGGCTGTACCCGCGGGGCGGCGCCGACTTGGCCGAGCCTTCGCTGCAAGTCAATCGCGCGCGCGTCACGCTCTCGTGTTCGAGGCGCGGCCAGCCGTGACCGTCAACGCACTCTCCCCCTTCGGTCGCGGGGCTGACGCGCCGCTCGCCGGCCGGACGATCCTCCAGATTGTCCCGTCGGTCGCCGCGGGCGGAGACGAGCGCGCGACGCTTGCCGTCACCGCGGCGCTGGCCGAGACCGGCGCGCGTGCGCTGGTCGCGACCGATTCGGATGAGCTCGCGGGCGAACTGCAGGCGATCGGTGGGCTCTTCATACGCTATCCGGCGGCGACCAAGAATCCGCTCACGCTGGCGCTCAACATGCGCCGCCTTCAACGCATCATCGCTGCGGAGCGGGTTGACCTCGTCCATTCGCGTTCGCGGTGGGCGGCCTGGGCCGCGGTCAAGGCCTGCCGCAAGGCGAAACGTCCGCTTGTGACCTCACTTCCGGGCGATGGCGGGCCAAGGCTTCCGCGCACCAGCTTCGAGACCGCTGTCGCCGAGGGAGACACCGTCATCGCGTCCTCGGAGTTCGCCGCCGGACGTGCGGAAAGCCATTTTCCTAGGGCGCCCAAGCGCCTCAGAGTCGTCCGTCCGGGAATTGATCTCTCCACGCTTCAGCCCGAGCGCGTGAGCGGGCGCCGGGTATCAGAAATTCGCGCCGGCTGGGGCGTCGCGACGCATGAACGGGTCGTGCTGATGCCGGCGCGGCTGGCGCCCGGGCGGGGTCCCCAGACGCTCATCGAAGCGGCGGCGCTGATCAAGGGCCAGGGCCTCGACGACGTCCGTTTCGTGTTGGCCGGCGAATCGGCGAAGACAGTGTTCGCGCGCGAGCTTGACGCGCTCGCCCTCAAGTGTGGCGTCCAGGCAATGCTCGTGCGCGTCGGCCCGGTGGCCGATCCGCCGGCGGCTTTCGTCAGCGCAGCGGTGGTGGTCTTTCCCGCTGTCGATGCGGACGGCGTGACGCGCACTTCGATCGAGGCCGCGGCGATGGGGGCGATCACCATCATCTCCGACGTCGGGCCGGCGCGCGAGATCATCGCCGCGCCGCCGCACGTGGACGGCGAGGCGCGCACCGGATGGCTAGTGCCGCCGCGCGAACCCGCCGCGCTCGCCGAGGCCATCCATGCTGCGCTGTCGCTCGGCGCCTCGGCGCGCGACGCCATCCGTCGCCGCTCGCGGGCAAAGATCGCTGAAGCCTACTCGCTCGAGCGGATGACGCGTGACACGCTCAGCGTTTACGCCGAGGCCCTGGAGAGATGACGGAAGGTGCGCGGCGCGGTTTTAAGCGGACGCCGCCTCGGGTGTCCGAATGTGCTCAGGCCGAATGCCGACGCCGATCAACCTTGCCGGAATGCGGCGCAGACTTGGAAAGACGCCGAAGAGCTTCAAGACCAGCGGCGGCTTTGGCCGCTCATGGGTTTGCAGAACACGGCTGATGATCCTTTGCTGGATCGTAAGTTGCAGCCGCTGCGTGAACCGCATAGGCAACGTGCGCCGCTCCTCGATCGCCTGAAGAGCCGCGTCCGTCACCTGGCCTGCACGCAATGGGCCGGCGAGCCGGTTGGCCGCGGCGACCGCATCCTGCACCGCCATGTTGATCCCCACGCCGCCGATGGGCGACATCGCATGCGCCGCATCGCCGATGCAGATGAGTCCAGGCCGCCACCATTTCTTCAGCCGATCGACGGTGACGCTGAGCAGCTTGACGTCGTCCCATGTTTTCAATTCGGCGACTCGGTCCGACACGAACGGCGACATTTCGACAACTCGAGCACGAAACGCTTCCAGGCCATCGGACTTCACCTGCTCGATCCCGCCTTTCGAGATGACATAGGCGCATTGCCAGTAGTCGCCCCGGTCCAGCATGATCATCATCTTGCCAGCTTCAATGTGGCCAAACGTGTCCGGGCCGTCGCCGGGCTTGTGTGACAGGCGAAACCATAAGACGTCCATCGGCGCGCCGTAGTCCTCGCTTTTGAAGCCTGATTTCCGGCGCACGGTCGAATGGCGTCCATCGCAACCGACAACCAGATCGGCCCGTACCGTGAGTTCCCCCTCCGGCGTCTTCGCGATCAAGCCGGCGATCCGCCCATTCTCCTCGATCAGGTCCGTCGCCTCGGCCTGCATGCGCAGGTCGAACGTGTCGTAGCGCTTGCCCTGCTCGGCGAGGAAGTTGAGGAAGCTCCATTGCGGCATTAGCGC
The DNA here is from genome assembly GCA_036489975.1 of Roseiarcus sp. Taxonomy (GTDB): domain Bacteria; phylum Pseudomonadota; class Alphaproteobacteria; order Rhizobiales; family Beijerinckiaceae; genus Roseiarcus. The sequence continues at coordinate 7,526 of DASXES010000105.1, read as the reverse complement.
GAGGAATTTGCAGTGCGTCGGCAGGTGGCGAAAATCCACCAATTGGATGTGTTCGGCGCCGATCTGACCCGTTAAGGTTTCGACTTTCTGATGCGGCAGCTTCAGGAACTGATCGATCAGGCCCAGTTCAACCATCAACTCGAGCGTCGAGGGATGCACTGTGTCGCCACGAAAATCGCGGAAGAAATCAGCGTGCTTCTCCAGCACCACGACATGAACGCCCGCGCGCGCGAGCAGGAATCCGAGCATCATCCCGGCAGGGCCGCCGCCGGCGATGCAGCATTGCGTCGTGATCCTGGAATCGGCCATGCGCCCTCGGCCCCGCCCGCCATAATACGCCATCTCTCAGGCCAGAGAACAGGGAAGCCGCGGTCGGGGTTCCGCAGGCGAAGCGGCTCCGGACGGCTGGAGCCGCCGCGATTGGCGCCTCCAGCGGTTCTAGGACGCAGTCTAGTTCTTGATGAACGCGCCGCTGCGCAGATCGGTAAGCGCCTGACGGATCTCGGCTTGCGTGTTCATCACGATCGGCCCGTGCCAGGCGACTGGCTCGCGCAGCGGCCGCCCTGAGACCAGCAGAAAGCGCACGCCCTCGTCGCCCGCCTGAACAACGACCTCGTCGCCCGCGCCGAACACGACCAGCGAACGATTGCCGACCTTGTCGCGCATCACGACCTCTTCGCCATCAACCTCAGCTTCGCGCAGCACGCCAAAAGGTTCGGACGAGTCCGCGAACACGGCCGAGCCCTCGAAGATATAGGCGAAGGCCTGGCGGAAATCCTCGACCTTGAGGCGCTTCTTCTTGCCTGCGGGCACAGTCACGTCGAGATAACGCGGCTCGGCGGCGACGCCGTCGACCGGACCGGTCTTGCCCCAGAACTCGCCGCAGATGACGCGCACGCGCGTGCCGTCGTCATCGATCACTTCCGGAATCTCGCTAGCGGGCACGTCCTGGTAGCGGGGCTTCGTCATCTTGAGATGCGCTGGCAAATTAGCCCACAGCTGGAAGCCGTGCATGCGGCCCTTCACGTCGCCGGTCGGCATTTCCTGATGCATGATGCCGCTGCCGGCGGTCATCCACTGGACGTCGCCGGAGGCAAGCTTGCCGCGATTCCCCAAGCTGTCGCCATGGTCGACCTCGCCCGCCAGCACATAAGTGATGGTTTCGATGCCGCGATGGGGATGCCAGGGAAAGCCCGCCAGATAGTCTTCCGGCCGATCGCCGCGGAAATCGTCCATCATCAGGAACGGATCGAAATCGGACGTGTCGCCGAAGCCGAAGGCGCGGCGCAGCTTAACGCCCGCCCCCTCCATGGTCGGAACGGACTGACTGATGCGCTTGACGGGACGAATGGACATTAAGCCCTCCTGGTCGAACTGACAGCGATGCGGTTTCCGAATTAGTGCCACTCATCCAGTGCTACGACTGAAGAAGTTCGACGAATTTGTTAATCGGAAACCGCGTTGAGAACGAAGATAGGTATAGAAAATGAGCGCCGCAAGTCTATCGAAAGAAGTGATCGTAGCTATCGGTCGGGATGAACGCTCGCCGCCCTCGGTCTTGCTCACGGCATAGCGGACGACTACGCGACGCGCGCCAATCGCCGGCCACGGACGGTCGCGGCCAACGCGAGTCCCGCGAAGCCTGCAAGCATCATTGCCCAAGTCGGGGCTTCGGGGACGGTCACAGTATAGCTGAAGCCGAAGCCGTCTCCGGAACCGCTAGCCGTGAGAAAGAGCGAAATGTCGACCATCTGCGGACCCGCGGCCTCAAGACCGAGATCGATCGTGTTGTCGGCGAAAAACATCTCGGCGCTGCGCAACGACGTGAACACGTAGTCCAGGGGGGTAATGTTGGCGCTGGTCACCACGGCCAGTTCGAGGCGGTCAAAGCCGTTCCCATCCGCGTCAGAACCAAGCAACGTCAAATACAGCGGTTCGGACTGGGCGGTTGTGAAGCTGAAATCCGCCCTCGTTTCATAGACGAGCGTTTCACCTTCCCCACCGTAGCCCGCGGACATCTCGCCTTTGGCCTCGCCTGGCGTCAGGATCGCGACCGATTCGGACTGGCCCGCGGAGATCACGACCGGCGGGGGGGCGCCCGGCCCGATCGCTGCGAGCGCTATTGCGCTTGCCGGTCCGCCGCCGGGCGATTGAGCGGTTGCGGTGACGCCCGCCGCAGCCATGGAACTCACCGCATTGGCCGTAGCCGTCGCGTCGCCGCCAATGCCGGGTGCGCCGCCCGTGGCGGCCCCGCCCGCGCCGCCGGTTGCGGTCGCCGCGGCTTCGGCCGTGACGCCGCCGGCCATGGCGTTCGCCGTGGCGTTGGCGTTTCCGCCGTTGCCCGCCAGAGAACCATCGCCGCCTTTGCCGCCGACAGCCGCGGCCATCGCCATCGGAGTCGCACCGGCTCCAGCCGTCGCGGTGCTCGTGGCGACAGCCTTGCCGCCGGCGCCGCCGGTAAATGAGGTCCCGCCATTGCCGCCCGTCGCCGTCGTGCTCGCGGAAGCGTCGACGCCGCTGCTGGTCGCTATTGCGTTCGCCCCGCCGCCATCCCCACCCAAGTCGTCGGCGTCGCCGGCCCCAACTCCGCCCGATGCGATCGCTGTTGTGTTGGCCTTGCCGCTGGTCGACGTCGCGTTGATGTTGACGGTCGCCGACCCGCCCGCGCCTGCCTGCCCGCCGTTGCTCCCATCGCCGCCCGAACCGCCAAGGGCTCCGGCGTTGAGTAGAATGTCGCCGGACGTCGAGATCGCCGTCCCATTGATTGACGCCGCGCCGCCCGCCCCGCCGGTATTGCCGGGCGCATTAGTCGGGGTGTTTCCCGCGCCCTGGCCGCCTTGAGCGCTAAGGCCGGCGCCGATGTCGCCGCTGACTGACTGGATGGTGTCCATGGACACGATTGCCGCGCCGCCATCGTGTCCGTGGGTATCACCCGTTCCGCCGTTGCCTCCGAATGTGTTGGCCAGGACAACCACTGCGCCCGAGCCCGACGAGCCGCTAAGCTTGGCGGACGCCAAGCCGCCATCGCCACCCTGGTCGCCGTCGCCGCCCGCGCCGCCCTGATCGATGGCGTTGAGCGTAAGCGAGCCGCTGTCGGAGACGCCGCTCGTCTCCGATTTGCCATAACCGCCTGCTCCCGCATTGCTAACGGTATTGGCGCTGCCCCCGGTCCCGCCGATTGTTTCCGACAACAACTCGGCGTTGTCCAACCCGGTCGCCGTCGCGGAACTGGAGCTGAACGCGTTTCCTCCGACGCCGCCCTCGCCGCTATTGCCTAGCGACGCGCCACCGCCGCCGCGGCCGCCGTTGGCAATCGCGGTCGCCTCGAGGGCGCCGCCGCTCGCGCTCGTGGCGGCGTACGCGGAAGCGGCCCCGCCGGCGCCGCCCGAGCCCCCGTTTCCGAAACCCGTCGAAGCCCCTCCGCCTCCTCCGTTTCCTCCGGTCGCCGTTGCGCGATTGACGATGTCGGTGTTGGTCGGCGAATGGCCTGCGTCGGCTGTTGAAGGATCCCCAGGGCCGCCGTTCTCGCCGGGATCGGCGTCCGCTCCATTCGTGCCATTCGGTCCCGTGACGGAGACGATGGCGGCGTCTGCGGGGATGGCGGGGGCGACCAGAATGAAGGCGCTTAGCGTGTGAGCAATAAAGGATCGCATTCTTTGAACCCCCTCGTTATCGAGGCGCGATAAATTTCAAGAAAGCGCCAGCATACCCGAATGGCCGCCGCGGTATAGCTGGGGCCGAAATCACCGAGGCGGATACGCAAGCGGCGCTGACGCCGACGCGGCCCGGGCTAGCGTGGGCCCCTCGGCCTTCCCCCGACATTGACGGTGGCCCCCGAGCCCGCCACGACAGCCCGTGTCAGGGCAGCAACAATTTCAGCGCCCTCAGTCCGGGCGGCGAGAAATCCGGCGACAAAGGCGTCGCCCGCGCCGGTGGTGTCGACGGCCTCGATCTTGGTCGTGTTGACACGCCAGCGCCTTTCGTCCCCGGCCGCCTCGGCTCCTGCTGCGCCACGCTTCACGACGACCAGCCGGTAGCGAGCCGCAAGGCGCGCGCATTGGGTTTCGGGATCGTCGGAGCCTGCGAGAATCGCGGCTTCCTCTTCGTTGGGGAACAAAATTGCCGCGCCTCGTGTCCAGGCAAGAAATTTGTCGGCGCCGACCTCGCGCAGGAACTCCGCCGACGCTGGGTCAATGCTGACGGGCTTGTCCCCCGCACGCCGCATGACGTCGAGAACCGCCGCGCGGGCGGAGGGAGCAAAAAACGAATAGCCGGAGAGACTGATGTGAGAGGCGTTGGCGATCAGCGCGTCCGGGATGTCGCGCGCTTCGAGCGCTTCGTTGGCGCCGCGATCGGTGAGGAAGCTGCGTTCGCCGTCAGGATCGATAAGGGCGATCAGCCGCCCGGTCTCATGGGTTCGATCGCCAACGAGATGCGGCGTAACGCCGATCGTCTTGAAACGTGCTGTTTCGCTTTCGACGTCAACAGCGCCGACGCGGGCAACGAAGTCGACGGCGACGCCAAACGACGCGAGCCACGTCGCTTGATTGGCTGCCGAGCCGCCGGGCCGAACCGCAATCGACGCGCGCCGGTCCGAGCCGCGAGCGAGAGGCCCTTCCGGGCGCACGATGACGTCGGTCATCACATCGCCCACGACGAGGATGCGAGGGGCGGCGATCATGCGCACGCGACCACAGGGGCGCGGCGAGCGCGGGCCGCGCGACGAGTCTCAGGGGTTCGCGTCACCCCAGCAATTTCATCAAATTGCGTTTGCGGCCGAAGCGCTCCTTGAGGGTTGCGACATAGGTCGTATGCTCCGCGGCGCCGCGCAAGCGGCCCATGCGGCCGACCAAGCCGGCCGCCTCCTCATAAGCGCCATTGCCGCCTGCGTTCGCGAGTTCGTCGACGCGCCGCGCATAGACCTCGAGAGCCTCGCGGGGATGGTCCGCCTCGCTTTCGCGCGCGAGACGCTCCTTGACCGCCAGCGAGACGCGATGCTTTCGCGTCATCGCCCAGGCCATGTCGAATCGCTTCTCGTGCATCAGAATCTTGACGCCAAGATCGGCCGGATGGCCGAACGAGAGCCCGATCTCCGCTAGGGCGCGATGCTCGATCACCGCGAGCGCCTGGTCGAGAGCCATCTCGCCGCCTGCGTCGCGCCAGCGCAGGTAGACGTTGAAGTCTGGCGCGCGCTCGAACGTGCGCCCGAGAAGGGTCTCGGCCTCCGCCCCACGATCCGCCTTCACAAGAAGGTCGGCGGCGAAAAGCACGAGGCGCGCGTCGGAAGGGGCGTCCTCGAATGTCCAGAGCCCTTCCTCGGCCCAGTGCAAAGCTTCGTCCGCGCCTTTATGCTTTAGGCAGAACTCGGCGAGCTCGAAGTACTTCCAGGGCGACGACAGGTCCTTGGCTCGCAGCGCGATGCGTGCCTCGATATCGCCGTCGCGCTCGGCGAAGCGGTCGAGAATTTCCGATAGCCCGCTATAGTCGCCTTCGCCTTTCCGCCGATCACGGCCGCAGAGTGGCGGCAGCTTTTCCCACGCTTCGGTCGCGAGCCGGCGATATTCGGCCAATCCGGCCTCGCCGAGAACGCCGGCGTAGAGCCAGGCCGCGCCGTCGAACGTTCCGTAGCCGTCTCTGGTCTCGCGCTCGAAGAGGTTGCGGGCGAGCGCAATCGGATCCGGCCGGGCGCTAAGGGCCGCGCGGATGTGAATGTCCCGCGCGCGCTCGAGCAGGTCGCCGCATTCGCCGTCGGAATCGCCGATCGATTCGATCGCGGTCTCGATCCGGTCGATCGCGCGTTCGGCCAGCCTGAGGACGAGGCTGTCGCGCCTGGCTTCGAGAGCCTCGAGGGCGTCGAGCGCTTCGTCGACGCCCTCGGCCCAGCCGCCAGCTTCGCCATATTCGACAAAGCCGCGCGTCGCCGTCGCCTGGTCGATCGCCCTGCCGAGGCGCGCCGCCAGCGTCTTGTCGTCGGCGGCGTCGCTGGTCGCGGCGAGATCCAGCTTCCGGAGCAGGGCGGGGTCGCGCTCGGCCAGCTCGATGATCATTCCGACGAGAGCCCGGTTCGGTTTCTCTTCGAGATAAGCGCGGATGCGCGCCAGCACGTCCGAGTTTTGTTCGTCGCCTTTGCCGGTCGCGTTCGCGGCCAGCGCAGTCGCCACCATGTGCTTGCAGAAGCCGTAATCGTCGAAGGCCGGACAGTCGCACTCGCCCTTGATCGACTCGCCCGCGCCTAGGAGATTGACCCGATAGTCTTCCGTTCCTGTCACTCGCGCCAGCACACGCCTCGGCTCGATCGTCAGGATATCGACGCGCCCCTCCCGATGATAGGCCTCGCCGCGGGCGAAGGCGCCTCCCGCGAGCCGCTTCAGAGCCGCGACGTCAAAGCGCTGGAGGTTTTCGACCGTCATCCCGCAGCGCGCCCTCTTCGCCCGATCGCACCGCACGCCAGTTGAGCGGCGGACGGCGCCCCGATTCGCAGAGCGACGATAGCACCGGACGGCGGCGCCGCGAACGGCGCGCGGACATTCGCCGCGCTACTTTCCGGCTGCGGCGGCGAGCGTCTGCACGACCTCGATATTTGGCAAAAGCCCCTGGGGCAGGCCATGCCGTTCTTTCAGGTACTCGGCGCTATTGTAAGAGATCCACACCTTTCGCTGTGAATCCTGCGCGATCAGAATCTTCAAAGGAAGATCGAGCGCCGCGCTCGGAGAGGCCAGCATCAGCGGCGTGCCGGCCTTCGGATTGCCGAAGATCAGGAGCTTGGTGGGCGGCATTTTCATGCCTGCCTTTTCGGCTTCGCCGCTGTGGTCGATGAGCGCGAACAGCGTCACGCCTTTGGACTCGAGAATGATCTTGAGCTTGTCGACCGTCTCGTCCACCGAATGATGGCTCGGGATTTTGACGATCCCGTCTTCCTTCTGCATGGGCCGGGCCCTCCAGCGTGTCGCACGCCAGCAATCGAGCTTAGCGGGGCGAGAGCGCGGCGGACAAGCAGAACGTCTCGACGACGAAGCTGGCGCGGCGACGTCGGGCGAAAGGCGCACGCGTTAGTCGATCTTGGGCGCTCTAACCTCGACAACCAGAGCGCGAGCCCAGCGACGAGCGTTGCGAAGTAAGCGCGCATAAACGCGCCCAAACGCTCGTAAACGCTAGTAAAGTGACTCCAATTTACTAGCGTTTATTTTTCCCAATCGGGACTTTTCAATGGGCTGCACGCGACTGGAGTAAAAAATTTCTGCCTGTCGTTTTCACTCGCGCGCTGGTTGTGGTTGAGCCAATGTCAAATAGCCACGACCTCTGCCGGCCCGGCCGGATCCGAGCCTGAGCAGATTTCAATTAACAAGAATATGTAACGTATAGTTCTGATTTGGTCAAGAAAAGGTCGGGCGCTTATAGCGATACCTATTGATAGGGGCCGTTTCCGATTGCGCCCTTGATCCAGCTGTGGGGTGTGGCTTGATCGCCCCAGGCTTCGAGAGCGCGGCGCCAGCCAAGATAGTTGGGCAGGTTCTTGGTGGCGACCC
>DASXES010000102.1:0-43546 GCA_036489975.1 Roseiarcus sp. | reverse complement strand
TCAGCGATGGTCAGCCACTTCCTGTTTGAGGCCGAGTTCTGCAACCCGGCGTCCGGCTGGGAGAAGGGGCAGATCGAGAAGAACGTTCGAGGCACGCCCGCCATCGGCTCTGGCAGCCGACGCCGCACTTCCCTTCTCTAGACGCCATCGCGCGCCCTCCGGCGCCATGGAGACTAGACTAGCACAAAACCCGTGCGGCTAGCGCGCTAATTTGGTTATCGGGCCATCCGCCAACGACGGCCATTTGGGCATTCCTGCCGTTGCGCTGCGGGCCGCGGCTACAGGGCGCGCGCCTCATCGCCCCGCTGGCGTCTCCTCCTCTACACCCATCGCATAGCCCAAGCCCCGCACGGTCTTGATGATGTCGACGCCGAGCTTCTTGCGCAATCGCCCGATGAACACCTCGATCGTGTTCGAGTCGCGGTCGAAATCCTGCTCGTAGAGATGGTCGACGATCTCGCCCCGCGAGATGATGCGCCCGGCATGGTGCATGAGATAGGACAGAAGCCGATATTCGTGGCTGGTCAGCTTGATCACGGCGTCGCCCACGGTCACGCGCCCGGCGCGGGCGTCGAGCCTGACGGGGCCAACGGCGAGATCGCTCGAAGCGTGGCCGGCGGCGCGGCGCAGAAGCGCACGCAGGCGCGCCAGCACTTCCTCCATGTGAAAGGGTTTGGCGACATAGTCGTCCGCGCCCGCGTCGATGCCCTGGACCTTCTCGCTCCATCGATCGCGAGCGGTCAGAATCAGGACCGGCATGGTGCGTCCGGCCTTGCGCCAGGCCTCGAGGATCGAGACGCCGTCGCGTTTGGGTAGGCCGAGGTCGAGCACGACCGCGTCATAGGGCTCGGTGTCGCCGCGAAACCAGCCTTCCTCGCCGTCGAAAGCGCGATCGACCGCATAGCCCGCGGCCTCAAGCGCCCCGGACACCTGACGGTTGAGATCGCGATCGTCCTCGACCACTAAAAGCCGCATGGGGGCTTGCTACTTCTGATTCGGGGCGAAAATCAATTCTTGACCTGCGGCTCGTGAGGTTCGTGCGGCTCGCGGGGCTCACGCGTCGGGCGTGAGGCGATCTTCCCCGTCCCGGCCTCCATCTGGACATGCACGAGGCGCCCATCCCGATGCAAGAGGGTGATCTCGTAGACGAAATCGTCTCCGGTGCGGCAAAGCCTCGCCGACAGCGGCTCGGCCTTGCGCTGCACGCCGGCGGCCTTGAGCGCCGCGAACGGCTCGAGCAGGCGGCGCGACTTGACCAGTTCGCGCGTTTCCGCCGCGCTGAGACAAGCCTTCTTCGCCGCGGCGTGCGGCTCGACTTCGGCGGCATAGGCCGCGGCGCACCCCATCAGGGCGCACCACGCTCCTGCGCGGCAAAGCATGGCGAGCGCGGCCATGACGGCAAAGCCTCTGTTGCGGATACTTGATACCATGTCGGCGCTTGCGGCTGAATGCAATGTGAATGGTCGGGAAGCGCGATTGAAGCCAGAAACGGATGACGCATGCGGGAGAGGGGCGGAAACGCAGCGCGCGATAAGCCGATTGATGCGCCGCGCCTTCCGGCGCATGAAGCGGACCCCATGACCTCGGCGCTTGCCCGCATGTTTCGATCGCTGACGCTCATCGTGGCCCTGGCCGCGTCATGCGCTCCGGCGCGGGCGCTCGTCGGCGCCGAGCCGGACAGCCGCTTCGCCGACCGGGTGGCGATGGTGCTGATCCGCGGCGGCGACAAGGCCGGCTTCTGCACCGGCCTCGTGCTCAGCCCGCGCATTCTCATCACCGCCGCTCATTGTCTGAGGCCCTTGCGCGACATGGCGGTCCACTACCGCGACGCCGCGGGGGCGGCGGTCATCATATCCGTGGATGCGGCGATCGCCCATCCGCGCTACCGCGCGGACGCGATCAAGGCTCGCGTCGAATCGATCGATCTCGCTCTTATCCGGACCACCCGTCCTCTTGGCTCCCGCTTCGCCGGCGCGGCGATTGCCGATGGCGGACCGCCCGGAATCGGAGCCGCGGTGATCGTGTCCGGCTACGGCGCCGCGCGCGAGGGCGACTGGGCGTCGGGCGGCGCTTTGCGCAGCGTGACGCTCGCCGTCCGCGAACCGGCGTCGAAGGTCCTCATCTGGGCCGCCGACCCCGCCGGACGCGCGGCTGGCGCCTGCAGCGGCGATTCCGGCGCTCCCGTTTGGTCGGCGGACGGATCGGCTGCGGTCGCCATCGTCGCCTGGGCTCAAGGGGCGCACGGGCGCGGCTGCGGCGGCCTGACGCAAGGCCCGCTGCTCGCCCCGCTCAAAGGCTGGATCGAGGAGACCGAGCGCCGGCTTGCTTCGGCCCGCTGACCAAAAGGGCGCGATCCCGCCTGAACGCAAGGGCGCCGGCTTCGCTGTCGGAGTTCGGACAGATGCGAGAGGGCCCGCGCGCGCCCCCGTGCAGTTCCCGGCCATTGATGGCTTTGGAGGCGAGTCTACGCGACGGAAATTGCCTAGAGGACTGAGACGCCGTGCTCGCGCAGATCCGCAGTCTTCGCCCCTGCCGCAGCTGTCATCTTCTGGCTCTGATCAAAAGAGTCCTTAGCCTAAATCAGAACGGTTCAGTTCTCGGGGAGCGGATCAATCTCTCGATTAGCAAAGCGCTACGGTATACACAGGTTTTCGCTAGCATCGACGTCTCCCGGCGTCCGGACAAGGCCGACCTCGCCATCGGCCCGGGGGGAAGCCCCGCCCGAACGAGAGTGAAAACTATGAAGATTGTAGTCGGCAGCGGTTGGTGGTGCGACGGCTACGCTCGTGACTGGACGCTAGGATCGATCAAGACGCGATCCGTCGCGTTCTTTGACCTCTGGCACCAGCAAGTCCTGAGGTGCCTTCGGCCGAATCGCATAATCATAACTGACAGCGCATCCCCTCTCAGGCCGGACCTCAGTACCTACGAACTTGTCCAGTGGACTACGCTCGACAAAAACTACGGTCATTCAAACGACATCCGGCTGGGGCTCATTCACACCAAATACTGCGGATTCACGCGATCTGTCATCAACGGCGCCATGTATGCGCTGTGCTGCGACGCCGATGTCTATGTTTACGTCGAGCAGGACTGCCTCCTTCATGGTGAGAATTTCCTCGAGCGCGCCGTCGGGGATTCGGGCGCCGACATTTTGTTAGGCGCGCCGCCACAGAACGGGAGGGGCCTCGGCCCGGGAGGGATCGCCGCGCCGATGGTGCAGCAAAGTCTGATGGTCGTTCGCCGCGACGGATTGGAGCGCTTTTTGATCGGCCTGCTCAGTTCGACGGCGAGCGATGGCGAAGTCCCGCCCGAGGAGACGATGAGGACCAGGCTCGCGCCGTTCGATTTCCTGCGGGTGCCCTACGGTCGCGAGCGACCGATCGACTTCGACAGAAGTCACTTCTATGCACAGCATTTGACTGACGGAGAACTGGCCCAGTTCATCAGCAAGTTCAAAGCAACGGACCGCGTGGCCGCGTTGTGATCGGTCAAGCCGTCGTTGGACGCGCATCCTTGCGACCGCTCCTGACGTCGGCGGGACCTGACCACCTGGCCGAACAAGCTGGCCGAACAAGCCCTGCACATTCTCGGACGCGGTGTGCTCGCGCCCCAGGACGGTCGCGTCGATTCGCGACCGCAACCTCAGTTCCAGCAGTTTTTCCGGGGCGGAGGATTGTCGTCCAAGGTTCCTCGAAGCGGTGACAGTCAATGCTGAGGGGTGAGCCGAAGCCATGCGGTCGACACGTGGGACGTTTCGGTGATGGCCTTCATGTTAGGTCGCGTTATGTCGCGGTCGCCCACTCGTCGGCGCCCGATTTCGTTCAAGGGCGCGCTCCACACAGGCATGCTTGATTTGGTTCTACCGCGCGGCATGGGTGTCGTACCACGCTGCTGGCGGAAAGTTACTAGATTGACCCTTAAACATGCCGGTATCACCGTTAAGCGCATAACCAAGAAAGATATTACGGTATGCCTCAATGGCCTCCGGCAAAGCTAACCAGGCGCCCGGAAGCTCATCTCCGAACAGACCACTGCTTCCGTCCTGAAAACTATGATCGCAATAGTTTCCTTCCCGAGCAGGTCGTGGAGTTTCATGCAAGTTTACCAGGCTCTGATCAACGATTTTATACCGCGAATAACCAAGCTCGCGGAGTGTTAAAAACTCAACTATGAGACTTTTCCAGTTGCTCTTCTCCGACTCTATTGAAATATATAGAGGCAAGTCTTTGTAACCGACCAGCGAGCGCAGAGCGTCAACATCGTTTCCTTCAATATCAATCTTGCAATAGCGGGGAACTCCGTATTGGTTGAAAATATCTACGAGAGGACGGGTTTCAACGTTTATTTTTCGTGTTTGACCGGCGCCTAACGATTTATTCCGCTCAACCCAGTCGAGATTGACTGTCCCCCAAACAGATCTCGTCTCATTAATATAGAAATCTGCCGAGCCGGCGGATTTCGAGACCGCGATGTTCAAAATTTTTAGTTGACCGCCACGCACCCATTCAGCAAATCTCTGTTCCAACAAAGCGCAGAACTCCGGTACGGCTTCGATTGCAACAACTTGAAATCCCTTTTTGAGGTAGAATTCAGTGTCCTCTCCCTTGTGGGCTCCCACGTCATAAACGAGCTTATCATCGGCCATTTGCAATCCTAGCAATGCGGAATACGCGTCCGTTTGAGGTCAAGCCATCGGCTCCTTCACGTCGCAAGCTGACCTTGTTGCCCCGAAGGCGACAAATAACTCAATTGCGGCAAAGTTCGGCGCCGGGTCAAGCGCCGACAACCGATTGAGGCCGAGCCGCTCGAGAATGCTGCTGACGGCTGCGGCCGAAACGCTGACTCGGCGGCGATCTCATTGCTGGCGATCTCATTGCTGGCATGACGCGGGCGGCGCAGCGCTTCCCTGCGCTCGGCCGTCGGAGTGGGGCGATGCAGCTTCTGCGGCCGCGAGGAGCGATCGAAGCCGGGCGAGCCATTTCCTGGCAGTCCGCGGGCCGACGCGCGGCTCGTGCGGCGGCCCCCGGCGCATGGCCACTCTCGACCCGCGCCGCCAACCGATCTCGACCAATTGGCGTTAAACGGACATTGTTGTGAACGTTCATCCGGCTCGCTCCGGGGCTCTGAAGCTTCGCAACCTCAGCTTCCTCGGTTCGGGCCGGATGGACAATCTCCTGAAAGATCACATCTAGTCTCCCCTTCGCGCCACAACGACAGGCCCCGTCCCATGACCTTCGCCCGCTACCCCTCGCTAATCGACAAGGTTGTCTTCATAACCGGCGGCGGGTCGGGCATTGGCGCCGCGATGGTCGAGGCGTTCGCCGCGCAGGAGGCCAATGTCGCCTTTGTCGACATCGCCGCGGAGCCGTCCAGGGACCTGGTCGCCAGAATCGGAGCCTCGAGGCCTCCGCCGCTCTTTCTGCACGCCGACCTTGCCGACATCGCCGCGCTCGAGGCGGCGATGGAAGAGGTCCGGCAGCGTCTGGGGCCGATCGGCGTGCTGATCAACAACGCGGCCAATGATCAGCGCCAGGACGCGGACGAAACGAGCGAAGCGGACTGGGACCGGACGATGGCGCTCAATCTCAAGCACCAGTTCTTCGCCGCCCAGATCGCCCGCCGCTCCATGCGCGAGCTCGGCGGCGGAGCGATCGTCAACTTTTCCTCGACCGCCTGGATGGTCGGGGTCGCCCATCTCGCGGTCTATTCCGCCGCCAAGGCGGCCGTGGTCGGCCTGACGAATGGTCTGGCGCGCGAATTCGGGCCCGATAATATCCGCGTCAACGCCATCGCTCCCGGCGCGGTCATCACCGAGCGGCAGCGCCGCCTGTGGATGAACGAGCAAGACATCGCCGAGTTCCGGGCGCGTCAGTGTCTCGACCGAACCTTGCTCGCCGAAGATGTCGCGCGTCTGGCGCTGTTTCTATCCGCCGACGACAGCGCGATGATTACTAAGCAGTGCTATCAGGTCGATGGCGGACTGCGTTAGTTCGCCTCGACAAAAATGAACTTGATCGCGCCATTTTGCGGGCGCATCTTCCCAATTCTACGGCGGCTCACCAAAAGACCGCCTGACCAAGGGGAGAGAGGGATGACAGTTGCCCGCATTCTCAGCGATAAGGGGCGCGACGTTTTCACCACCCAGCCGCATTGCACCCTGAAGGAAGTCGTGGACCTGCTCGCGGCCAAGGGCGTGGGAGCGGTGGTCGTTTCGGACGCCTCGCGCAGCGTTCTGGGCATTCTTTCGGAGCGCGATGTGGTCCGCGTCATCGCCAGGGATGGCGCAGCCGCGCTCGAGGATCCCGTGTCGCGCCACATGACGCCGAAGGTCATCACCGTCACGGTTGACGACACGATCGATCACGTCATGCAGACGATGACGGCGGGGCGGTTTCGCCATGTTCCGGTGGTCGACGGGGGCCGCCTGATCGGCATCATCTCGATCGGAGATGTGGTCAAGCGCCACGTCAACGCGCTCGACAGCGAGCGGCAGGCTCTGCGCGAATATATCGCGACCGCCTGAGCCGATCGGGCGCGGCGTCGAGGCGCGCCGACACGAAGCCACAGGGGGGTTTTTCGCGAGCCGGGCTCTCGTACCAGGACTCGGATGATCGGAACCGATCATCGCCTTCATGGCCGGAGCGCGAATGCGCGCCCGCGCCGTTGCGCGGATCGAAGCGCGGATCAAGTCGCGCTCAATAGAACGGGTATCAAGCCCCGGCGGCGTCGACTCGCGCCGCCTCGATATGTTCCCGGATTTCCGCCGCCGCCTTGCGGACAGCCTCCCGCCCCAGCGCGATCAGTTCGTCGGCGCGATGGAACTCGAACATGCCGATGTCGCCGACCTTGAGCTGCACCAGCACGTCCGGCGGGTCGCCGGCCAGCCGGGAGCGCATGATACGGTCCTGGAGAATGTCGAAGGCGCTGACCATCGAGGTCATGAGGCCCGGCGCGGCGGGCTCGCCATTGAGCCGGGTCGAACTGCCGCGCCACCAGCGTGCGATCATGCCCGTACTGTTGGGCGCCGGCTCCTCGGCCATGGGCGCGGGCTCGGGGCGGCCGAACGGATCCTGAATGACGGCGCCGCGGCCGAAGCGATCGCTCGAAATGTTGAGCGCGATGACCCGCTCGGCGCCGAGCGCGCGCGCGACGCTGACAGGGACCGGATTGACGATCGCGCCGTCGAACAGCCAGCGGCCGTCGATCTTCACCGGCTCGAATACGCCAGGCAGGGCGTAGGAGGCGCGAATTGCGTCGACCAACAGCCCCCGCCTGAGCCAGATCTCGTGTCCGCCGCCGATCTCGGTGGCGACGGCGGCGAACCGCACCGGCAGGTCCTCGACGCGAAGCTCGCCAAGTCCGGCCTCGAGCCTCGTGCGGAGCCGCCGGCCCCCGATAAGGCCGCTGCCGGTAAACGAGAAATCAAGCAGGCCGAACACCCGCCGCCGGGTCAGGGAGCGGGCAAAGGTCTCCAGCATTTCGAGCCGGCCGGCCGCATAACAGCCGCCGACCAGGGTGCCGATCGACGAGCCGACCACGACATCGAGCCGCAAGCCCATCGCGTCGAGTTCGTGCAGCGCGCCGATATGGGCCCACCCGCGCGCGGCGCCCGCTCCGAGCACGATTCCGACCTTCGGCCGGCGGGACCGTCCGCCTCCAGCCCCCGGCGAGGGGTCGATATCGATTCTGCGAAGGGCCGCCCTGAACATCATCGGCCTCGTCTGAATATCCCCGAAATCCGTCTTCCCCTGGGAAATTTAAACTTGCGCGCAACAAATCGCCAGAGAATTAACGTAACATGGTTGCGATCGGACGGTCCCGCCATAGCGCCGGAAAGATTATCGCGCCCGGCCGTCATTCATCTGGCGTCGACGGTTCGATGAAGGCGAGCCGCGAGGCCGCGCCGTCCGTTTCGACCCGGCGATAGAAGCACGACCGCCGGCCGGTGTGGCAGGCGCCGCCATCGCCGCCGACGGTGACGAAAGCCAGAAACGCGTCCTGATCGCAGTCGACGCGCATCTCCACCAGGGTCTGGGTCTGGCCCGAGGTGTCGCCCTTGCGCCACAGTGCGTCGCGCGAGCGCGACCAGTAATGGACAATTCCGGTGGCGAGCGTCGCCTGCAAAGCGGCCTCGTTCATATGCGCCACCATCAATACATCGCCGCGCGCCGCGTCGATCGTGACGCAAGTCGCGAGGCCGTCTGGCCCGAATTTCGGATTGAACGCGCGGCCCTCCTCGCGGTCGCCTGCCGCGTCGGGGGCACTGTTGGGTCTGGCGTTCTGGTTCATCCCTGTCTCTCGCCGCGCGGCCTGCGGTCTCTCCTAAGGCCTCGATTTCGGCTTTCTCGCGACCTATATAGGGGCAGTTGAAGGGCGACGATGATCAACGAGATCTATAATCAGCGGATTCTTGAGCTCGCGGGCAACATTCCGCGGCTCGGGAGGCTTGCGAACCCGGACGCCAGCGCGAAAGCGCATTCGCGGCTGTGCGGCTCGACAGTGACGATCGACCTTCGCGTCGAGAATGGACGGGTGGTCGATTTTGCTCATGACGTGAAGGCGTGCGCGCTCGGACAGGCGTCATCGTCGCTGATGGCTCGTCATGTCATTGGCGCAACCGCCGAGGAACTCAACGACCTGCGCGACCGCATGACCCGGATGCTGAAGGCGAACGGTCCTCCGCCGGACGGGAAATGGGCCGGGTTCGCCGTGCTCGAGCCTGTGCGCGACTATAAGGCCCGCCACGCCTCGACGCTTCTCACCTTCGACGCGGTCGTCGATGCGCTGGCCCAAATCGCCGCGCGCGAGACGGCATCCGAGGCTGCGTCCGCGCGGTGAGTGCTCTCGTTTCCACGCCGCGCCGGGCCGCCCACGCGCTGATCCGCTTCTACCAGCTCACGCTGTCGAGCCTCGCCGGCCGGCAATGCCGGTACTTGCCGACCTGTTCGGCTTATGCGGACGAAGCGATCGGGCGCCATGGCCTGTGGGCCGGCTCGTGGATGGGCGCGGCGCGCCTGTGCCGCTGCCACCCGTGGGGCGGCTCCGGCTATGATCCGCCGCCCGAGCGCCTTCCCTTGCAGGCCTCGTGGGCGCGGCCCTGGCGGTATGGGCGCTGGCGCTCGAGCCAGTAGGCGCCTTGCCTCCCCCGCTCCCGGCCTTTATGGACGGGCCCAGTTCCTGACACAGCCCCGAAGAGATCCAACCCATGGCCGAGCCGCGCCGGGCCGCCGCAACTCTGCCTCGCTTCGAAGGCGGCCGCTTCCTCATCGTCGAAGCGCGTTATTACGACGCGATCGGCGCCGACCTCCTGGCCGGCGCGGCCCGCGTGGTCGAGGCCGCGGGCTCGACCTACGACCTCATCAGCGTGACCGGCGCTCTCGAGATCCCGGCCGGCATGGCGATGGCCCTCGATGCGGCGAAGGCCGCCGGCTGGGCTTATGACGGCGCCGTCGCGCTCGGCTGCGTGGTGCGTGGCGAGACCTTCCATTTCGAGATCGTCGCCGGCGAGTCGGCGCGGGCGCTGATGGACATGTCGGTCGAGCGGCGGCTCGCGCTCGGCAACGGCATTCTGACGACCGAGACGATCGAACAGGCCGCGGAGCGCGCCGATCCCGAGCGCGGCGACAAGGGCGGCGACGCGGCGCGGGCGGCGATCGGCCTTGCGCATCTCGCCCGCGGCCTCAGCAAGCGATGAAACGGTCCGACAAGCGCTCCGCGGCGCGGCTTGCGGTCTCGCAGGCGCTCTATCAGATGGAGATCGCCGGCAAGAGCCTCAACGACATCCTGTCCGAGTTCGAGGCCCACTGGATCGGGCTCGAGAACGAGGGCGAGGCCTATGCGCCCGCCGACCCGGCGTTTTTTCGTGACGTCGTGTCCGGCGTATTGAGCGATCAACTGGCGATCGACCGCGGCCTCGACGACGCGCTCGCCAAAGGCTGGCCGCTGCGCCGGGTCGAGGCGCTGATGCGCGCCATCCTGCGCGCGGCGTCTTACGAATTGCGCAATCGCCCGGACGTGCCGGCGCGGGTAGTGGTGACCGAGTATGTCGACGTGGCCGCCGCCTTCTTCGGCTCCGATGAAAGCGGGATGATCAACGCCGTGCTCGACACGCTGGCGCGCGAGACGCGGCCGGCCGAGTTCGCCGCGGGCCGCTGACGGCTTGAGGCGGCCTCGGACCTGGCGTTCGGCTGCGTCAAGTTGAAACGCGGATTCGCGGCAAGGATTCTGTGGATAACGCATTTATGGCGATTTACTCCCCGTTAACCATCGCCAATCATTTTTAACGTCGTGTCGCCAGGCCTAACCTCCTGATTCGCTTTGCGAAACAAGTTGTTGAGGAGTCTTGCCATGCGTTTGGCCGACCTGTCCGAGGGTTTCTCTGGCCTCAAGCAATGGTCCGACCCGATCATCTACGATCGGCTGATCGGCGCGTACTGGAAACTGATCAGCGATCGTGAGCTCGCCCGCAACCTGACGCGCCTCCACGCGCGCGTATGGCGGGCGCTCATCGCCGGCGACATGGAAGAGTTCGAGGATTTGCGCGACACGCTGGTCGGCGCCCTCGATCCATGCGGACTGACGCTCGACCATCTGGCCGATGTCGACGGCGAGATCATGACCGAACTGCTCGACGTGGTGATGGCCCGCTACAATCGCTCGCACCGCACCGCGCGGGCCTATCATCTCGCGCTGATGGAGCTTGCCGGACGATTGTCTCCGGTTCGGCTGGCCGCCTGAGAGGACGCCGGGCGCCGCCTATAGCTGCTCGCGCAGCTGTTTTCCTCTGATCTGGCGATAGAACGGGCGTGGGCGACGCTTGTTGAGGCCTCCCTCGAGCGCTTGGGTAAGGTCGTCGAGCGCCATGTGGGTGATCGAAGGCAGATCGAGGTTTCGCGCCTCATCAAGGGGCGTCCAGACGAGCTCGACCAGTTCCGCTTCGGCATGAACGGCGCCGTCAACCCGCATCGCGATGAATCGCGCGTCGACAACGAGAAAGCGGGCGTCGAAGCGCCGTGGGCGCCCAGGCGGGGTGATCGCGCGGGCGAGGAAGTCGATGGCGTCGAGCGCTGGATGGACCCCCGTCGCTGCGAAGCGGGTCCAGGCGCCGGGCGGCGGATTTTCCGGGACGCCATGATCGGCGACGCCGATGGCGAGCCCCGTCTCCTCGAACGTCTCGCGAATCGCGGCCAGGGCCAGCGCCCGGGCAAAGCCGGGCGAGGGGCGCGGCACCCGGGCGTTGAGCTTCGCCTCGACGGCAGGATCGAGCGCGCCGGCCGCGGCCATGCGGCGGTCCTCAGGCTCGACCCGGCCGCCGGGAAAGACGAACTTGCCAGGCATGAATCGATGGCCGGCGTGCCGTTTGCCCATCAGCACCCGCGCCGCCCCGCGCTCCGGGCGTTCGACGACAATGAGCGTCGCCGCGTCGCGCGGACGCAGCGCCCGTTCCGGCCGGGCAGGCGCGATCACATTCGATCGCCATGCGCGGCGAACCCGTGCATGCCGAGCGCCCATTGCTGGCCGACGATCGCCCCCTTGGCGCGAGGCAGGATGAGGAGGCTCGCCATCAGGGTCACCGCGGCCCAGAAAACCGCAACCCAGAGAAGCGAGGAATGCGGCCACGTTTCATCCGACATCAGAACGCCGGCGCCGACCACATGGGCGACAATCAACAGCGTAATATAGGCCGGCGCGTCGTCGGCGCGGTGGCCGCTGAACTCCTCGCCGCAGACCTCGCAGGCATTCACGACCTTGAGATAGGAGCGAAACAGCCGGCCCCGTCCGCAGGACGGACAGCGGCCAAAAAAGCCGCGTGTCATCGCCTCGCGCAGCGAGCGGTCGGGCGGGGGCGTTGGCGTACGCCAGATGCGGGACATGTCGTTCATCGACGCTTGCCCTTATAAACTCCCTTACGCGGCGAGGACATGGCCCCGCTTCGCACGCGCGTCTCGGACCCGGCCCGCACAATCTCGAACCGGAGCGCTCCGGCGAACGGCGCAGCCTCGACCAAACGGACTTTGACCTCGCCGCCGAGCCGGAACGTTTCCTTGGTCCGGGCGCCGACCATAGCGCGGTTCGCCTCCTCGAAGCGGAAATAATCGTCGCCCAGGGTCGCTGCAGGCACGAAGCCGTCGGCGCCGGTTTCGCTCAGTTTCACGAACAGGCCCGCGCGGGTGACGCCCGCGATGCGGCCTGAGAAAAGGGCGCCCACCCGGTCGGCCAGATGCGCGGCGATAACGCGGTCGACGGTTTCCCGTTCCGCCGCCATGGCGCGCCGTTCGGCGGCGGAGATGTGCTCGGCGATCTGCGCCAGTTCTCCTGTCTGCAGGTCGTTCAGGCCGCCCGGGCCGAAGTTGAGCGCACGGATGAGCGCGCGATGGACGATGAGATCGGCGTAGCGCCGGATGGGCGAAGTGAAATGGGCGTAGCGGCGCAGGTTGAGACCGAAATGGCCGTAATTCTCATGGGCATATTCGGCCTGCGCCTGGGCGCGCAAGACCACCTCGTTGACCAGCGCCTCGGTCGCCTGCCCGCGCACCCGGCTCAAGACGCCGTTGAAATGCGATGGGCGCACCCGCTCGCCCTTGGCGAGCTTGACGCCGATCGTGCGCAGGAACTCGATCAGATCATCGAGCTTCTCGGCGCTCGGCGCGTCATGGGCGCGATAGAGCAGCGGCGAATGCGCTTCTTCGAGCGTTTCCGCGGCGGCGACATTGGCGAGGATCATGAACTCCTCGATCAGCCGATGCGCATCGAGCCGCTCGGGCCAGCGTACGTCCTTGAGGCGCCCTTCGGGATCGAGAACGAGCTTGCGCTCCGGCAGATCGAGATCGAGCGGACTGCGGCGCTCGCGCTCAATTCCGACGACCGAATAGGCGGCGTAAAGAGGCTTGAGGACGGCGTCCACGAGCGGCTCCGTCGTCTCGTCGGTTCGCCCGTCGATCGCCGCCTGGGCCTGCTCATAGGAGAGCTTGGCCGCGGAGCGCATCATGATGCGGTGAAACTTGTGCGAGCGCTTGCGCCCGTCCGCGCCAAGAACCATGCGCACCGCGAGCGCCGGGCGGTCCTCGAGCGGACGCAGCGAGCAGAGGTCGTTCGAGATGCGCTCGGGCAGCATCGGCACGACGCGGTCGGGGAAATAAACCGAGTTGCCCCGCTCGAGCGCTTGTGCGTCCATTGCCATGCCGGGCTGAACAT
The DNA here is from genome assembly GCA_036489975.1 of Roseiarcus sp. Lineage (GTDB taxonomy): Bacteria > Pseudomonadota > Alphaproteobacteria > Rhizobiales > Beijerinckiaceae > Roseiarcus. Next base: position 30,349 of record DASXES010000102.1, on the reverse strand, counting down.
AGGCGGCGACATCGGCGATGGCGACGGTGACGATGTACCCGCCTGGGTTTTTCGGATCGGAATCGAGGATGGCGTGGACCGCGTCGTCGTGATCCTTGGCGTCGGGCGGATCGATCGTGACCAGCGGCAGCGTGCGCCAGTCCTCGCGCGGCGCGATCAATCGAACGGGCCGAGCGTCTTCCGCCTCTTTGAGCGCAGCGGGGGAAAAGACATGCGGAATATGATGGGTTTCGAGCGCAATGAGGCTCACCGCGCGCTCGGACTTGACCGACCCAATGACCTCGACGACCCGCGCGGGCGGGAACCCAAGACGGCCCTCGCGCAACGGCTCGATGGCGACGAGGTCGCCGTCCCTGGCTTCGCCCGCCATCCCTGCGGGCACCACGAATTCGCGTCCCGCCGCGCGCTTCTCGACCGGAAGCGCACGGCCCGAACCGTCCGCCGCGAGGCGATAGACGGCGAACGCGCGCGCCTTGAGCTTGTCCAGGATCTTGACGATCCGGCCGGAATAAGCGGGCGCTTTCGGGTCAGCGTCGGGGTCGAACTCGACCCGCATCAACACCCGCGCGCCAACGCGCGGGGTCGGGGCTCGGTCCCGCTTCATGCGGGAGCGGCGCACGAGAATGCGCGGCGCGGGATCGTCACCCACCCATTCCACCGGCTTTGCGATCAGTTCGCCGTCGCGGGCAAGCTCGGCGACATCGGCGACAACGAGCGAAGGCAGCCGGCCTTCGACCGTTAGCGCCTTGCGGCCATGCGCGACAGCGCCTTCGGCCTGCAGGTCCTTGATGAGGAGTTTTAATTCCGCTTTCGCCTCGCCCTTCACGCCGAAGGCGCGGGCGATGTCGCGTTTGGTCACCCGGGCGGGCGCCCGCTCGCCATTGGGCGCGGGGGCCCCGCGGATAAAGGCCATGACCTCGTCGCGCGAAGGGAGCGCGGCGGCTCTCGCCTCCACGGGCGCATGAACGGCGTTTTCCGAGCGCCGACGTATTTTTTGATTTTGCAAGGGTTCCATTTCTTAAAGGGCCGCAAAGCGCGCGCGCCCTGCGTGTAAGGTAAGTTCGATGGTCGAAGGAAACAAGCGGCTTGGGCGACAGCCCGTCCGGCCCCCCGGTCGAAGGACGGGTTCAACGCTCGACGATCGCCATGAGGATCGCGTCGCGAAACACGCTGTCGATCAGGCTTGCATCGCGTACGACGCCCTCCCGGACGAAGCCCGCCTTTTCATAGAGGGCGATGGCGCGTTGATTGTCGGCGTGCACGTCGAGCTCGATGCGTTTGAAGCCCGAGCGCCGCGCTTTCGCGAGTGTCGCCTCGAGGAGGCGCCACCCGACACCCTGGCCGCGCCATTCCGGCAACAGGCCCATGCCGAGCGTTCCGCGGTGCGCCCGCGAAGGAAAGAACTCCCGACGGATGTCGCACCAGCCGATGACCTTATCGCCGGCGAGGGCGACCATCATCGGGTTCTCATTTTCGAGGTTGCTCTTGACGAACCGTAGCGTGTCCTGTTCGGGCTGGGCTTCGAGCATCGTCAGATATTTGCGCTCGCGCGCAACGACATCGAGGGCGCGTCGATAACCCTCGACGTGATCGAGCGTCATCGGCTCGATCCGGACGGACGTTTCGTTCAACTATGCCGCCTTCACGATCCTCAGCAGCGTGAACAGCTTCATGGGCGAAAGCTCGCTGCGCTCGACGATGCGCGCGTCGGGGCGTTGCTCGATCCAGTTGCCGACCGCGGAGTACGGAAAGTTAGGATGCCAGCCGAGCCAGGCCGCGGCCGTCTCCATCCGGCGCTCGATCGCTGCGCGAAGCCCCCCCGACGCGGCGAAATGGTTCATCACGATCAGGGTTCCTCCCGGGCGCAACACCCGCCAGGCCTCCTCAAGCGCCCGCTCGGGATGCGGAACGACGCTGATCACATAGGGCGCAAGAGCGACGTCAAACGCCGCATCGGGAAATTCGAGCGCCCCGGCGTCCATCACATGGAGCCCCTTCACCTGGGCCAGCCGCTTGCGCTCGACTCGCGCGCGGGCCGCGCGCAGCATCGGCGCGGAAATATCGATGCCCGTCACCAGCACATTGCCCGGAAGCAGCGGCAGTTCGAGCCCGGTGCCGACGCCGACGACGAGGATCTCGCCGCCTGGGCCCGCGGCCTCGCCCGCCGCGCGCGCAGCCGCCGCCCGGCCGGGATGGAACGGCAGGTCGAAGATAAGGTCGTAGATCGGCGCCCAGCGGCTATAGGCCGCTTCCGCCGTATGGCCCGCATAAGCCTGCGTCGCATTCATCGGATTCATCGTCGGGCCTCCCGGCAAACTCGCGCTTGCGCCCAGACTCTCTCAACCCATTATAGCACGAACCTGTGCCGCCGCGATGAGGTCGAGACGGCTGGCGCAGGAGAGGGTCGAATCATGATTGACCATATTGGTCTTGCGGTATCCAGTATGGAGCGTGCGAAAGCCTTTTACCTAAGCGCCCTCCAACCCCTCGGCATCGGCGTGATCATGGAGGTGACGGCGGAGCAAACCGGCGCCGACGCCCACGCCGGCTTCGGCAAAGACGGCAAGGCGTTCTTCTGGATTGGCACGGGAAACAGGCCCAGGGGCGGCGCGCACGTCGCCTTCGCGGCGGAAACCCGGGCCGAGGTCGATTCCTTCCACCGGGCCGCGATGGCCGCCGGGGGTACGGATAATGGCGCGCCTGGCCCGAGACCGCATTACCACGAGCATTATTACGGCGCTTTCGTCCTCGATCCCGACGGCAACAACATCGAGGCCGCGTGCCATAGGGCGGGGTGAGCGCGACTCAAACAGGAGGCGTCCTTGCCCATACCGATGTTTACGTGGCAAACTTTTGGACGTGAAGGACGGCAAACCCAGGATCGCGATCATCGGCGCAGGCATCGGCGGCCTTACGCTCTGGCTCGCCCTCCAGCGCCCGCGGCCTTTCCGCGGACATCTACGAGCAGGCGTCGGCGCTCGCTGAAATCGGCGCGGCGGTCGCGCTATCGGCCAACGCCACCCGCAAACTCGGCCGCCTCGGGGTTCTCGATTCTGTCGTCGCCGCCTCGACTGAGCCGACCGAGCTCATCTACCGCGACGGCCGGACCGGGAAACGGATCGCCGCCCACGGCCCTACGACCACAAGCGCAATTACGAATCCCGACGGCGACAACATCGAGGCCCTGTGACCACAAGCCGTCAGCCGAGGGCTCAAGGGGCAGGCGCTGTCCAGCGGGACGAGGGGCCTATCCTCGCTTGCCGGCGGCGGATTTCGGCTTGGCCGTGGCGGCCTTCTTCGCCGCGGCCCGTTTCGGCGCAGCGGTTTTCGCTCTTGTCCCCGCGCTCTCCGCGGCTTTCGCCTTGAGCGGCGTCTTGGCGGATTTTCGCGGCCGGGCCGCGGGCTTGCCCTCCCGTTCGGCGATCAACTCCAAAGCGTCGGAGAGGGTGACCGAGTCCGGCTTGGATCCCTTGGGCAAGGTGGCGTTGACCTTGCCCCAGTTGACGTAAGCGCCGAACCGTCCGTCCCGGACTGTGACCGGCCCGCCGTCGGGATGCTCGCCGACGAGGCGACCGATCACGCCGCCGCCCGCGGCCTTCGCCTTGATGAGTTCGATCGCCTCCTCGAGCGTGAGGCTCGACGGGTCGGTCCCCTTGGGCAGGGTGGCGTTGATCTTGCCGTGGTTAACGTAGGAACCGAACCGGCCAGACTTCACGCTGACCTTGCCGCCCTCGGGGTGTTCGCCAAGCTCGCGCCCCGCTCCGGCGCCGAAGCGGGAGCCGCCGGCGCCGCTCTCCTTGGCGACGATGAGGTCGATCGCCCGATTTCCCCCGATCTCGAGCACGTCGTCGTCGCGGCCGAGATTGGCGTAGGTCTTGCCGTGCTGCACATAAGTCCCGTAGCGGCCGATGCCGGCGAGGATCGCCTCGCCGCTGGTCGGATGGCGCGCCACTTCCCGGGGCAAGGCGAGCAGCTTGAGCGCCTTCTCGAGCGTGACGTCGTCGGCGCTCAGGCCCTTCGGCAGCGAGGAGCGTTTAGGCTTCTCGCCCTCGCCCTGCTGGATGTACTCGCCGAAGCGGCCGTTGCGCAGCGTGATTTCTTCGCCTGTCGATGGATCCTGACCCAGCACGCGCACGCCCGGACGATCGCCCTCGGAGGCGTCGGCGCCCGACGCCGCCAGAACGCGGGAGTACTTGCACTCGGGATAGCGCGAGCAGCCGACGAAGGCGCCGTATCTGCCGATCTTGAGCGATAACTGGCCTTCGTTGCAGAGCGGGCACAGGCGTGGGTCGACGCCCTCTCCGCGAGAGGGAAAAATGTGCGGACCCAAAAGCTCGTTTAAGGAATCGAGCACCTGCCGCGTGCCGAGGTCCTTGATGCCGGCGATGGCGCCGGAGAAATCGTTCCAGAAGTCGCGCAGGAGCGCCTTCCAGTCGATCTCGCTATTCGAGACCTTGTCGAGCTTCTCTTCGAGGTCGGCGGTGAAGTCGTAGCCGACGTATTTGGCGAAAAACGATTCGAGGAAGGCGGTTACGATCCGTCCCTTGTCCTCTGGAAACAGCCGCTTCTTCTCGATCCGCACATAGTCGCGATCCTTGAGGACCGCGATGGTCGAGGCATAGGTCGAAGGGCGACCGATGCCGAGTTCCTCCATCCGCTTGATCAGCGTCGCCTCGGTGTAGCGGGGCGGCGGCTCGGTGAAATGCTGGCTGGCGTCAATCCGATCCTTGGCGAGCTTCTCGGCCTGGCGCATCGCGGGCAGGCGGCTCGATTCCTCGTCTTCCTCGTCGTCCCGGCCCTCCTGGTAGAGAGCGAGGAATCCGGCAAAGCGCACAACCTGGCCAGTCGCGCGAAACTCGAGCTTGCGTGCGCCGGCTTCGGCCAGAATATCGACGGTCGTGCGCTCGAGCTCCGCACTCTCCATCTGGCAGGCGATGGTGCGCGTCCAGATGAGCTCGTAGAGCTTCGCCTGCTCAGGCTCGAGATGACGGGCGACGTCGCGGGGACGCTTCGTCATATCGGTCGGGCGGATCGCTTCGTGCGCCTCCTGCGCGTTCTTGGCCTTGACCATGTATTTGCGTGGAGCGGAGGGGACGTAATTGTCGCCGAAGTCCTTGGCGATGACCCGCCTGGCCGACGCAACCGCCTCGGGCGCGAGATCGACGCCGTCGGTGCGCATATAAGTGATGAGGCCGGCCGCGCCGTCGCCGACATCGACGCCTTCATAGAGGCGCTGGGCGATCTGCATGGTGCGCGCGGGCGCGAGCCCGAGCTTGCGCGAAGCCTCCTGCTGCAGGGTCGAGGTGGTGAACGGCGGATAAGGGTGGCGCTTGACCGGCTTCGATTCGATTCCCGCGACCGAGAACAGCGCCCGCTCGAGATCAGTCTTGAAGGCTTCGGCTTCCGCGCCCGAGCCTATGTCGAGCCGGTTGATCTTCTTGCCGTCGGCCCCGACCAGCCGCGCCGTGAAGGGCGCGTTCGCCTCCGTCCGCAGATGAGCGATGATCGACCAATATTCGCGGGCGACAAACTTTTCGATCTCGAGCTCGCGGTCGCAGACGATACGCAAGGCGACCGACTGCACCCGGCCGGCCGAGCGCGCGCCCGGCAGCTTGCGCCACAGGACCGGCGACAGGTTGAAGCCGACCAGATAGTCGAGCGCGCGGCGCGCCCGATAGGCGTCGACTAGCGCCTCATCGATCTCGCGCGGATTGCGCATCGCCTCCTGGACGGCGTCCTTGGTCACCGCGTTGAACACGACGCGATCGACGCGCTTGTCCTTGAGCAGCTTCTTGCCCTTGAGAATTTCATGGATGTGCCAGGAGATGGCCTCACCTTCGCGGTCCGGGTCGGTCGCCAGGATCACGCGGTCGGCGTTCCTGACCGCTCCCCCGATGTCGCTCAGGCGCTTCGCGGACTTCGCGTCAACTTCCCAGCGCATGGCAAAATCGTCGTCAGGGTCGACCGAGCCGTCCTTCGCCGTCAGGTCCCGCACATGGCCGAACGAGGCATAGACCTCGTAGTCTTTACCCAGATATTTGTTGATGGTCTTCGCCTTGGCCGGCGACTCGACGATCACGACTTTCATGTGAGGAAATTTCCTTCAGGCGCCGGCGACGCAGTCCCAATTGCCCTTGGCCGTCCGGCGGCGGGATATGGAGAGCCTAAGGCCGCCTGTCAAATGAGGGCGTACGGAAAGCAGCGGCCGCTCAGGACGCGCTCACGATATCCGTCTTCGAGAAATCCTCCCCTTTGTACAGTAGCGAAGCCCCACTGGCCTTGGCCTGAGCGTAGATGAAACAGTCGGCGAGGTTGAGGCGGGCGGGGTGTCCTGTTCCCTTGCCGTAGCGGTCGAAGGCCTCAAGCGCGAGATGGACGGCGATCGAATCCACCGGCTCGACTTTGATCCGGGCAGCCGACAAGAACTCCATGACGGCCTGTTCCGCTTGAGCAACTGGACGGCGCCGCTCGCGTCGAAGTCCGAGAGTTGCATCATAAATTGCGATGGGGGTCGTGGTCGCGCCTCCAGCCTGATCGAGCGCCGCGACTAGGAGAGGCGACCCGGGCTCGTCGGTCAGAATGGCGATGATTGCGGAAGCGTCAACGACAATCAATCGTGGCCGCTCAGCTCATCAAAGAACGCTTTGTCAACTTTCAATCCCGTAGAAGGCCATTTCGCAATCCGATCCTGAAGCGGCTTCAGCCGCTCCGCGAGCGTCTTCTCGCCCTCGACGCGCGCGAGTTCGTTTTCGAGCGCATGGAGCACGGCCTCCGTCTTGGTGCTGTGACGGCTCGCGGCTAACTTGGCCGCCAGCTCGACGACACGGCAGTTTCGAATCTGGAGCATGGAGGCTCGGGTCTTCATGTGTATTGAATGTAAGCCTGCCGCATCAATACGGCAAGCGCGGGCGCCGGTTCACGACCGATGGGAGGTGAGCGATCAATGGCCGGGATTCGCTTGGCGGCGCATAGCCTCATAGCGGCCTGAGCCCGGCAAGCGTTGCCTTTCCGGGGCGCGTCGTGCGAAACTCTCCCCTTCCCCACTTTCAACCTTGCGAGGCCGTCATGGCGGACGCCCCATCGAAACCCGTTTGGTTCATCACCGGCTGCTCGACCGGTTTCGGTCGTGAGCTCTCCGTCATCCTGCTCAAGCGCGGCTACCGTGTCGTCGTGACGGCGCGCGACAAGGCCAAGGTCGACGACATTGTCGCCGGCCACGACAAGACCGGGCTCGCGCTCAAGCTCGACGTCGACAAGCAGGATCAGATCGACGCCGCAGTCAAAGCCGCGGAGGCCAAGTTCGGCCGCATCGACGTGCTCGTCAACAACGCGGGCTACGGCTATCTCGCGGCCATCGAGGAAGGCGACGATGCCGATGTGCGCGCGATGTTCGACACCAATTTCTTCGGCCTCGCCGCGATAACCCGCGCGGTGCTGCCGATCATGCGCGCCCAGAAGTCGGGCGCGGTCGTCAACGTCTCATCGATCGGCGGCTTCATCGGCTTTCCCGGGTCGGGCTATTACGCGGCGACCAAGTTTGCCGTCGAGGGCCTGTCCGAGTCGCTGTCGAAGGAGGTCGCGCCGCACGGAATCAAGGTCATCATCGTCGAGCCGGGACCGTTCCGCACCGACTGGGCCGGCCGCTCGCTCAAAACGCCGAAAAAACCCGTCGACGCCTATACGGAGACGGCCATAGCCCGGCGCCGGGCAATCCAGGGCGTCAGTGGCTCGCAAGCCGGCGATCCGGTTCGCGCGTGCGAGGCGATCATCAAGGCGGTTGAACAGGAGCATCCGCCGCTCCGTCTGCCGCTTGGCGCCGTCGCGTACGAGGCGATGGGCTCCGAGATCGAGGCGGTGCGGAGGGAACACGCTTCGCTCGAGGGGGTGGCGCGCGGCGCCGACTATCCAAAGGCAAGCTAAAGAGGCGCCATGGTCGTCGTGATCAGCGCCGGGGGCAATCGCCAATGCGAGCTGTGCTTGCGACGAAGCGGATATCCATGTATATGATTTAGGATATCCGCCATTCCCCGCGCTTGAGACGCAATGCCCCTCTACATCAAGGACGACGCCACAGCGGCTCTGGTCGCAAAGCTCGCCAAACAGCGGGGGATCACGAAGCAGGACGCAGTGCGGCAAGCGGTCCAGTCGGAGCTTGACCGCATCAAGGAAGCCGTGCCGCTGCGCGAGCGGTTGAAAACCTTCTGGCGGGAGCATCCGTTGCCGCCGTCGACGGGCGAGAAGGCTGACAAAGCCTTCTTCGACGAACTTTCCGGCGATATCGGATGATCTTCGTTGACGCGTCCGCGCTGATGTCGCTTGCCGCGCAGGAGGAGGACGCCCTCGAACTTGCCGGCGTCCTCGAAAGCGATTCGGCGCGGCTGACTTCGCCGATCGCGCTCTGGGAGACCGTGGCCGGCCTTTGCAGGAGCCGCATCTTTTCGGTCGAGCCCGCGCGGAATCGGGTGAAAGGGCTGTGCGAGCTGTTCGGACTCCAGATCGTCGGGATCGGCGAGCGCGAATATGATCTCGCTCTGCAGGCCTACGCCCAGTTCGGCAAGGGCAGGCATCCGGCCGCGCTCAATATGGGCGATTGCTTCGCCTATGCCTGCGCCAGGGCGCATGGCGCCGCCCTCCTGTTCAAGGGCGAGGACTTTTCCAGAACCGACATCCTCATGGCTAGAGAAGTCAGTTTATAGAGCGAATCGTCATCCCGGCGAGCACCAAGGCGTCGAAATGCGTCTCTATTGTGCTCCGGACTTGGCTCCCCGGTCGCAAGACCGGTCGCGGTTCGAGCCCGACGCAGGTTGCGAGAGGCCCGCCACGGGGATTGGCCGCCGCGCCGTGGAAAAATCGCGCCGGCTTGGGAGGCGGAGATAGGAAGCCCGTTCAACCTCGAACGCTTCGTCGACGCGCAGGCGCCGGTCTACGACCAGGCGCGGCGAGAGCTCGAGGCCGGACGAAAGCAGAGCCACTGGATGTGGTTCATTTTTCCGCAGATCAAGGGCCTCGGACAAAGCGCCATGTCGATCCGGTTCGCAATCGCTTCGCTCGACGAGGCGAAGGCCTATCTGGCGCATCCGGTCCTTGGCGCGCGGCTTAGGGAATGCGCTCAGGCCACGCTCGATCTTGAAGGCAAAAGCGCCCGCGAGATCTTCGGCTCGATCGATGAGATGAAATTCCGCTCGTCGATGACGCTGTTCGCTCGCGCCGCGCCAGCTGAGGGCGTATTTCAGCGCTGCCTGGACAAATATTTCGCGGGCGAAGAGGACCCGGCGACACTGGCGCGGATCTAGCCGGGGCCCCCCTCCCCATTGCCGCCGCTCGACCTCCCGCCTATAGGCTCTGGGCCGATGCCGTCCGACCCCCCTCCCGTGTTCGCCCAGCGCCATCTGCTCGGCATCGAGCATCTGTCGCGCGAGGAGATCGTGGCGTTGCTCGATCTCGCCGATGAGGCGGTCACCGTCTCGCGTCAGGTCGAGAAGAAGCGCGCCACCTTGCGCGGACGCACCCAGATCAATCTCTTCTTCGAGGCGTCGACCCGCACCCAGTCGTCGTTCGAGCTTGCGGGAAAACGGCTTGGCGCGGATGTGATGAACATGGCGGTCGGAGCGTCGAGCGTCAAAAAGGGCGAGACGCTGATCGACACCGCCATGACGCTCAACGCCATGCGGCCCGACATTCTGGTGGTCAGGCATCACCAGGCGGGGGCCGTGCATCTGCTCGCCCGCAAGGTCGACTGCTCGGTCGTCAACGCTGGCGACGGCGCGCATGAGCACCCGACCCAGGCGCTGCTCGACGCGCTCACCATCCGGCGCAATCTAGGCCGCATCGAGGGCCTCACCATCGCCATCTGCGGCGACATCCTCCATTCGCGGGTGGCGCGCTCGAACATCCTGCTGCTCAGCAAACTGGGCGCCTATGTGCGCGTCGTCGGCCCCTCGACACTGCTGCCGTCCGGGGTAGAGCGTATGGGCGTCGAGGTCGCCCGTGACATGCGTGCGGGGCTCAAGGACGCCGATATCGTCATGATGCTGCGCCTGCAGCGCGAGCGCATGAGCGGCGCCTTCGTGCCGTCGGCGCGAGAATATTTCCGCTATTTCGGGCTGGATGAGGAAAAGCTCGGCTACGCCAAGCCCGGCGCCCTTGTCATGCATCCCGGACCGATGAATCGCGGCGTCGAGATCGACACGGCTGTCGCCGACGGGGCGCAATCGCTCATTCGCGAGCAGGTCGAGATGGGGGTCGCCGTGCGCATGGCGGTGCTGGAAGCGTTGGCGCGCAACATTCCCAACGCCTGAGAGGGTTCAACCGAGCACATAGCGCGAGAACCCCAAAGCCTGCCGCGCGGCTTCGTCCATCCGGGTTTCGTCGGCGCCGTCGCTGAGATCGCGCCAGACGCGGATGTCGGCGCCGACCTGGCCGCCCATCTTGACGAACGGCTCCATGACGACCGCGCCGGAATATCCGATCTCGCGCAGCGCCGAGCCGATCTCGCGCCAGGGCAGCCGCCCTTTGCCGGGAACGCGCCGATTGTTCTCGCCGGTATGGAAATGGCCGAGCAGCGGTCCCGCGGCCCGGATCGCGTCGCCAAAGCTGTCTTCCTCGATGTTCATATGGAACGTGTCGAGCATCACCTTGACATTGGGCTTGTCGACCTCGCGGACGAAGGCGACCCCCTCTTCGGCAGTGTTGAGGACATGATTCTCGAACCGGTTGAGCACCTCGAGGCACAGATTGACGCCGAGATTGGCGGCGAAGTCGGCGAGGCTCGATATGCCCTCCAGGCCCCGCGCCCTGTCGCCCGCCTTGTCGACGGGCTTCGAATAGTCGATCGGCCAATAGGCGTGCAGGGCGCCGCCGATGATGTGGATATCGAGCTTGGCGAGGTTGGTCAGCGTCTCCTCAAAAAACGCCCGCCCCGCCCTTCTGATCGCCGGGTCTGCGGAGGACAGGTTTTTCTCGCGCGACGGGCCCAAGCCCGCCGTGAGCGTGACGCCGTTGTCTCGGGCGGAGCGGCCGACTTCGGCAATATGCGCGGGGCTGTAGCCGTTCAGGTGATGAGCCGCGATCTCGAGGACGTCGAAACCGAGCCTGGCGACTTTCTCAACGTATTTCAGGCAGTCGGCGCTCCATTCCTGCTCCCAGTACGAATAATAAATGCCGAACTTCATTTGCGCCTCCATGCGTGAAGAAAAGCGTTCCCGCTGTCGGCTGTTACGAAGCCGGCTCCGAATGCGCTCCGACGATATGGGCGACGACGGCGTTCATGCTGGTGTCGAGAGTCGCGTCGTCCGCGATGACCTGACCCTGGCGCAAAACGACGATGCGATCGCAGACCGAGAACACGTCGGTCAAGCGGTGGCTGATCAGGATGACGGAAATGCCGTCCCGCTTGAGAGCGCGAATGAGGTCGAGCACATGTTCGACTTCGCGCACGGCAAGCGCCGCCGTCGGCTCGTCCATGATGACGAGCTTGGGATTGAAGGTGAGCGCGCGGGCGATCGCGACCGACTGTTGCTGGCCGCCGGATAGCTGGCCGGTCATCTGCGTGACCGAGGGAATGCGCGCCCCGAGACGCGCGACCATCGCCTCGGCTTCGCTGCGCATTCGGGTCGAATCGATAAATCTCACCCCAAGGACGGAGCGCGTCAGCTCACGGCCGAGAAAAATATTCGACGCGACGTCGCGCATGCGGGCGAGGGCAAGGTCCTGGTAGATCATCTCGACGCCAGCCTGCCGAATCTCGCCGGAAGCCTTGCCGACGATCGACACACCGTCGAAGCGGATCTCGCCGGCGTCGGGACGATGGACGCCGGTGATCGTCTTCATCAGCGTCGATTTGCCCGCGCCATTGTCGCCGACAAGCGCGACCGCGCTGCCCGCTTGCACCGAAAAGGTGACGCCGCGCAAGGCTTCGATGGCGCCGAAGGTCTTGCGGACATCCTTGAGCTCGAGCAGGCTCATCGGCGCCAACCTTGCCTGCTGTTGATGCTGTCGAGCCAGACAGCGAGGATAAGCACCGCTCCGATGGCGATCTGCTGGTAGAAGGGCCGGACGGCCATCAAATTCAGGCCATTCTGCAAGACGCCCATGATCATGGCGCCGATCAGCGTGCCGATCACGCTGCCCCGGCCCCCGAACAGATTGGTGCCGCCGAGAATGGTCGCGGTGATCGCGGTGAGCTCGTAATTGAGGCCCGCCGTCGGCTCGCCCGAATTGATCCGCGCGGCGAACAAGAGGCCGGCGAGGCCGGACATCAGGCCGGAGAGCGCGTAGAGCAGCACTTTCATCCGCTCGACGCGCACGCCCATCGCACGCGCCGCGCCTTCGTTGTCGCCAATGACCTGGGCGTAGACGCCGAAGCGCGTATGGGCGAGCAGCACATGCGCGATGAGTGCGGCAAGCAGCAGGACGATAACCGGGGTGGGCACGCCGAACGGTCGACCCTGGCCAAGCCAGACGATCTCCGGGGGCAGGCCATAGATGGAGACCCCGTTGCTGAGCACCAACGCGAAACCGCGCGCGACGCCCAGCATGCCGAGCGTGACGATGAACGGCGGGATCGCGCCCTTGGTGATGAGGAAGCCGTTGAGAGCGCCGACGGCCGCGCCCATCGCCAGGCAGCCCAGGACGCCTATCCACCAGGGCAGATCGAGGTTGGAGGTGAGCATCGCGCCGACGACGCCCGACACCGCAAGGATCGAACCGACCGAGAGGTCGATGCCGGCCGATGAGATGACGAACGTCATGCCGATCGCCAGGACGCCGAACACCGCGGTGGAGAGCAGGATGTTGAGGATGTTGGAGACGGAGAGGAAGGCGTTCGACATGATCGCCATCGCCACGCAGAGCACCGCGAGCACTATGAGCGATTCGAGCCTGACGGCTCCGCCGCCAGCGAAGCGCGTGCGCCACGAGGCGGACGCGGCGGGAGTTGACGCCGATGTCATGTGACCATCCTGGAGTCAGGCAGCGCCGCCCGTTAAGCGCGGGCGAACAGGCGGCGCTGATCCGTCCTACTTCACGTATTGCAGCAGCGGGTCCTTGTTCGCCTCGATGACCTCTTTGGTCAGCACCAGGGTTGGGACATAGGTCTCCTCCTGGACTTTCTCGCCCGCCAGCAGCTTTTTAACGCCCTCGACCGCCTGCATGCCGACGAGATAGGGCAATTGGGCGACCGAGGCGTTGAGCCGGCCGGCCTTGATCGATTTGACCGCGTTGGAGTTGCCGTCGACGCCAATCACGATGATCTTGTCCTTGCCCGCCGAGCGCGCCGCCTCGACGGCGCCAAGCGCCATGTCGTCATTGGCGGCGAAAATGGCGACGAGGCCCGGGGTCCGCTGCAGCGTGTCATTGGTGATGTTGGCGGCCTTCAGGCTGTCCCAGTCGCCGGGAAGCGAGGCGGCGATGGCAAGACCGGGCGCCTGCTTTTTGAGTTCTTCCGCGAATCCGTGTGCGCGCTTCTCGCCGGTGATGTTGCCGGAAAGGCCTTCGATCACCAGCACCGGCCCCTTGGCGTCCTTGCCGAGCGCGCTGACCAGATAGTCCGCGGCCTTCCCGCCCGCCGCCTCGTTGTCCGAGCCGATGTGGAAAGCGATCTCGACGCCGGCCTTCTTGGTGATCGCGGGATCGAGGTTGTTGTCGAGGTCGACCACCGGCATCTTCATCTCGTTCGCCTGCTTGAGGCAGGGCAGAAGGATGGTCGAATTGATCGCCGCGGTGATCATCGCAGCCGGCTTCTTCTGCAGCATGGTGTTGCAGGCGTTGAGCTGCGGCTCGGCCGCCTGATCGGATTCGACCGCGTCGAGGAAGATGTCGACGTCAGCCTTTTTCGCGCCAGCGTCGACGCCCTTTTCCATCGCGCCCCAGAAGGGGTTGGAGAGGGTCTTCATCAAGACCCCGTATACCGGCTTGTCGGCGGCGAACGCGGTCGAGGCCGCGAGCCCGAGCGCGAGCGCCGCGATCGAGGCGAAGGTCAGACGTTTTAGCATGGCTCACTCCCTTGACGTTGTTCGTGGTTCAGCGGACCTCCGCGACGGCCTTGAGCCGGGGGCGGGCGGGCCCAGTCGATTCCCGCACCTTGAGGGTGCAGGGAAGTTCGATGCGTTCGATGTCGCTGGCCGCTCCGCCCTTGATGCGCCCCATCAGCAGGCGCCAGGCGGTGGAAGCGAAATCGTCGACGGGTTGCGCGACCGTGGTCAGGTAGGGCCTGAGCGCCGACATCCAGTCGAAATCGTCGAAGCCGACGATCGAGACGTCGCCGGGGATGTCGAGGCCGAGGGCGCGCGCTGCCTTGATCGAAGCCAAAGCGCAAACATTGGTGAGGGCGAAAATCGCGGTCGGCCGATCGGCGCGCTTGAGTTCAAGCTCGATCGCACCGCGCAGGCTTTCGAGCTCCTGCCCGCCGTGGATGACGCGGCCTCGCTCCCTGAGTCCCGCTTCGATGAGCGCGCTGCGGGCGCCGGCGATGCGCTGCTCGACATTGTGGAGACGCTTCGAGTGAGCGAGAATCGCGATGTCGCGGTGTCCAAGGTCAATGAGGCAGCGCGCCGCTGCATAGCCGCCGGCGAAGCAATCGGCGCACACGGTGTCGAATCCGGGCGCCTCGGCCCCGCGGTCGATCAGCACCGCCGGGGGCAGGCGAGAATTCTCCGCGCCGTCTCCAAAGGCGGCCATCGAATCGTCGCTCGCCGGCACGACGATGAGTCCGTCGATCCGGCGGGCGACCAGCGCCTCGACGCGGCGGCGCTCTTTGCCCGCATCCTCGCTCGTTGAGACGATCAGGAGATCGTAGCCGTCGCGTTCGGCGAGCGCTTCGACCCCATGCACGAGGCTGGCGAAAAAGACATTGGTGATGTCAGGGACGACCATGCCGATGAGACGGGTGGACCGGCCCCGAAGAGCGCTTGCCGCGCGGTTGAGCCGATAGTCGAGCGCCGCGATCGCTTCGAGCACCTTGCGGCGGCTCGCCCCTCCGACCGGGCGATTGCCGTTGACGACGTTGGAGGCGGTCGCAACCGAAACCCCGGCGCGCAGCGCCACGTCCCGAATGGTCGGCGTTCTCCCCATCGACCGCTCGCCTCCCGGCGTCGCCGATACCTGAGCCGGGCTCGCCGCCGGCTTCTCTATAACGTTCTAGATTACGTCTCCTTCCAGCCCGGTGTCAAGCAACCTCAGCTGCGCTCGATCGGCTTTGAGCGCGAAAGCGCGACCGTCTCGCGCTGGGCCCGCCGGCAGGAGAGCGGCGGCAGGCCACGCAGGACGAGACCGGCGTCGGCGACCGTCTGCCGGCCAATCTCGTAGAGCGAATCTTTCATGGCGCCAGCGCGGTGAGGCGAGAGAAGCAGACCTTCGCTGCGACGCGCCGGGTCGTCGGGCGGCGCGGGCTCTTGCGGAAAGACGTCCGTCGCCGCGCGAAACCGCCCCCTCTCCACCTGGCGCAGGAACTCGGGGAAATCGACCACCCCCGCGCGGCTCATCAAGAGGAACACCGAGCCCGGCGCGATCATCTCGAACTCGCGTTTTCCCAGGAAACCCTGGTTCTCACTGGTGACGGAGGCGAACACGACGATGACCTGGCTCGTCTTCAACACCTCCTCGAGCGACGCGGCGGCGACGCCGAATCCGCCGATGAAATGATCGGAAATCCATGGATCGTAGGCCTTGACCGGGCAACCGAACGGCTGAAGCAGGGGAACGAACGCGCGCGCGAGATCGCCGAAGCCGATCAGGCCGACGCGGGCGCCGTAAAGCGAGAAGCATCCTTCCGCGCCCTCAAGCAGCCATTTCTCATTTCCCGCTCGCATGGCGCGATCCGCCGCAGTCACGCCGCGGCAAAGATCGATGGCAATTCCAAGCGCCATCTCGGCGACCGGCCTGGCGAACGCGGACCCCGGTGCCAGCACATGGATTCCGCGTTCGAAACAGGCGTCATAATCGACGTTTTGAAGGAAGTTCGTCTCGACATTGATGATGGCGCGCAATTTCGGCGCGCGGTCGAGGCGGGCCTTCGACATGTCGCTCTGACCGATCAGGAGCTCCATGTTGGGGAGGTAGGAGTCGAAAAGCTTGGCCGGCATGCGGCCCGCGCCCTCATGGATCGCGAGTTCGCCAAGCCCTTCCAGCCGCTCCCAGACCTTCGGCTCGAAAATCTCCTCGAGAGATCGCGGCTGCGGATCGATCACAATCAGGGGTCGGGCCACCAGTCTACTCCCAGAAGGCTCTCACGCAGCGAGAGGGACCGCCACGCTTAATCGTCAATCGCGGTTTCGGTCACGTTCGGCAAGGAGGCGGCGGATGCGGTCCAACACGATCTGGTGATCATAGGGCTTTCGTATCGGCGGCTCTTCCTCGCATAACTCGCCGGCCGCGCGCGCCGCACCAGCAAAGGTTCCCACCGAAACAACCCTGACCCCGGGCTTGTTCTGGCGCACCCAGGCTGCGAAAGCGAACCCACCCGGCCCAAGCGTTTGGATATCCGCGAGCACGATGTCGATTGTTTGAGAACCCTCAGAAAGAAGTCTTTGCGCCTCTTTTGAGTTGATCGCCTCCAACACCCGATATCCACACTCCCTGAGATAGTGGGCGAGCGGCGCCCGGACCAGCGCCTCGGCGTCCACCAGCAGAACGCAGGGCTCGTTCATCGCGTCTCCTTCTGCAGGAGCGTCGCGACCAAAGCGACAGCTTGCCCGAGGTCGTAAGGTTTTGGAAGAAAGGCGTCGGCTGCGTGAACGCCTGGAGAATGTCCCGAGGTCAGCACGGTCGGCAGATCAGGCGCTTCAGCGCGCAGACGCCGTATGAGATCGACCCCATTCAGGGCGCCGGGCAGCTCGATGTCCGAAAGCACCAGATCCACCTGAACTCCCGCCTGAAAATACGACAACGCCTCGTCTCCGGTTGCGGCCTCGACAACCGAGAAACCCTCGGCGCGCAATTCGTCCGCAAGCAGGACGCGGATCAAGATTTCGTCTTCGACGACCAGAACGCGCGCAGGCAATTTCTGAGCCTTCGGCGCCTGCGCCATCTGAAGCCCTTTTGTCCTATCTTGCGGTCCCACTGCCGTTAACCTCTGTGGCGGCCCTGGGTTCCATCAGTTTCGCGCTCCGAACCCGAGTCAATAGAGCGAACCGCAAAGCCCAAGGGCTGCCGGCGCATCGGGAACGGCGACAAACCGGGCCGTCTCCCCTATATGAGCGCCATGATTCAACGCTATAGCGCGCGCTTTTCCGTGGCGCCAATGATGGACTGGACCGACCGGCGCTGCCGGGCGTTCCATCGCGTCCTCACCCGCCGCGCCCGGCTCTATACCGAGATGGTGACGGCGGACGCGGTCGTATTCGGCCCGCGCGAGCGGCTGATCGGCTTCGACCCGAGCGAGCATGTCGTGGCGCTTCAACTCGGCGGAGCGGAGCCGGGGCGGCTCGCTCAAGCCGCGCGCATCGGCGCCGAGTTCGGCTATGACGAAATCAATCTCAATTGCGGCTGCCCATCCGACCGTGTGCAAAGCGGGCGATTTGGCGCCTGCCTCATGCGCGAGCCTGAGGTGGTCGCCGAATGCGTGGCGGCGATGGCCGCGGCGGTCGAGGTCCCGATCACGGTCAAGTGCCGCATCGGCGTTGACGAGCAGGAGCCGCGCGCCGCTCTCTTCGCCTTCGCGGACAAGGTGAAGGCTGCCGGCGCGGCGGCGCTGATCGTGCACGCGCGCAAGGCCTGGCTCGAGGGCCTAAGTCCGAAGGACAACCGGTCGATCCCGCCGCTCGACTATGAGGTCGTCCACGAACTCAAGCGCGCGCATGCCCACTGGCCGATCATTCTCAATGGCGGCCTCGCCGATCTCGACGGGGCCAGCCCGCATCTCGCCCACCTCGACGGGATCATGCTCGGGCGCGCCGCCTATCAGAACCCGGAGCTTTTGATCGGCGTCGACCCGGTTCTGTTCGGCGAGCCGGCGCCGGTCGTCGATGGGTTCGAGGCGATCGAGGTTTTCATGCCCGTGATCGCGCGCGGCCTCGAGCGTGGCGAGCGCCTGCACGATTACACCCGCCATCTCCACGGCCTGTTCGCCGGCCGCCCCGGCGCGCGGGCGTTTCGGCAGGTTCTTGCGACCGAGGCGGTCAAGCGCGGCGCGGGGCTTGCGGTCTTGCGCGACGCCGTCGCCCGGGTGGAGCGACGCTGGGAGCTGGCGGCCGCTGAATAGGGGGCTTCGGATCAGGCGCCGCCCCGCTGATCCGGACGCCCTGCCCTTCTCTATGTTGCTCCGGGCGCCCCTAGAGGCGCGCCCCATGCGTTCATTCGGACTTCAACAACCAGAGCGCGAGTCCAGCGACAGGCCGATGCGAATAAACGCCAATAAACGCCAATAAATGCGCCTAAACGCTAGTAAAATGACTCCAATTTACTAGCGTTTATTTTTCTTGATCTAGACTTTTCAATGAGTTACGAGCGTTTGGAGAGAAAAAAATTCCCACTTGGTGCCGGCTCGCGCGCTGGTTGTGGTTGAGCCAGGGTTTCAAACAGCCACGGCTGCTCCCGCCTGTCTGGACCGAGGCGCGAGATGGATTCCGTCAATGGGAACCTATAGATCGTATTTCTGTTTTTGTCAACTAAAAGCCATACTATCATAGCGAGACTATCGCGAGGCTAGCGCGCTTCCTTCGCCACCAAAACGAGCCGGTCGCGTTCGACGGCATAGCTCTTGAGCCGATCGAGAAAGCTCATGCCCAGCAGACTCTCGTCCAGCGCGCCGGGGCGTGCGACCATCGCGGGCACGTTGTGCATGACGATCGGCCCGATCGCGATCTGGTCGAGCCGCACCTCCGCCGCCCGCGCCGCGCCATTGGCGGTGCTGACGGGCGTATCGAAATCAAGACTGCCGACGTCCACGCCCGCCCGCCGCGCGTCCGCGGCGGTCAGCACCACGGCGGACGCGCCTGTGTCGAACAGGAAGGACGCGCGGGCGCCGTTGACGCGCGCAGCGATCACGAATTCGCCGCTCAGGCGCCGGTTGATGATCACCTTCCCTCCCGGCCCGACCTGCGGTTCGGACGGAAAGAATTCGCCCGCGATGCGTCCGGCGACGCCGGAGGCCTCGAAGCGATAGGCGTAGACGCCGGTCAGCGCGATGAAGAGCGCCGCCCAGACCGCGGCCGCCGTGGCGAGGCGCGCAATGCCGCTCGGCCGGGCGGACCGCAAGCCGGACAGCACGAGCCAGATGAGGAGCGAGACGCCGATCGCGGCGCTGGCGAACTGCTGGTGGTTCAGCCCAAACAGGATGGTCTTGTGCGGTGTCACGAGCAAAGCCGCCAGCGCGACCGCCAGAACCCCGACTGGGACAATGAAGCGCATCAGCGCCGCCGGGCGCCGGACGTGATCCGCCCGCCGCGGGCGCTGCGCGATCGGGCCGCGGTCTGGCGCTCGGCAAGCCCGGCCATGATTGCGAGACGATCGGCCTCGCTCATCGTCATCCAGGCCCCGATCTCGACCGCCGTCCGGCCGCAGCCAATGCACAAGGCCGACAGCGGGTCGATGACGCAGACGTTGATGCAGGGGGTTGAAATCGGCGGGGACACGGGACGTTACTTAGGGGGCCGCCTGCCCGATGAGAAGCCCGCACCAGGCGGCGATCTCGCCGCATTGCTGCGCGGCGCCGGCGACGTCGCCGGTCTGTCCGCCGATCGCGCGACGGGCTAGGGCGACCACGCCCAAGGCGCCGACGCCGCTCATCACCGCCGCGAGCAGCGCGTGAATGAGGCCCAGCGCAGCGAGGCCGATCACAAGCGCAATGACGAGAGCCGAGCCCCAGGCGGCGGCGAGCGCGCTCGAGTCGAGCGGCCCGGCG
This sequence comes from Roseiarcus sp., assembly GCA_036489975.1. GTDB lineage: Bacteria > Pseudomonadota > Alphaproteobacteria > Rhizobiales > Beijerinckiaceae > Roseiarcus. The sequence continues at coordinate 10,512 of DASXES010000102.1, read as the reverse complement.
GCGGCGCCTGCGCCGTCCGCGCGCGCCGGCGCCAGAAGCGCGAGCGGCGTCAGCGCGGCCGCGCGGGAGAGCGCGGCGACCAGGATCAGGCTGAGAGCCGCCCGCCAGAGCCCGCCGTCCAGCGCCGCGGCCAGCGCGCCGACGCGCAGGATGAGCGAAAGCGCGAGCGCGATCGCGCCATAGGCGCCGATGCGGCTGTCGCGCATGATCTCGAGCTTCCTCTCCCGCCCCGTCCCACCGCCGAAACCGTCGGCGACGTCGGCGAGCCCGTCTTCATGCAGCGCGCCGGTTGCGGCGACGAGCGCGGCGGTCGCGAGTCCGGCCCCAAGGAGCAGGGGCAGTCCGAGCCGCGCCGTCAGCGCCAGAACGAGCGCGCCGATAAGGCCGACCACGGCGCCGGCGAGGGGCGCCGCCCAGGCGATGCGGGAAATGTCGAGCGGCCCGGCCGGCGTCGGCGCGCCGACGTTGAGGCGGGTGAAAAAACGAAGCGCGTCGGCGACATCGCGCGCGGCGGGGGCGAAGCGGTTGGGCCGGCCAGACCCCATTGGGGGCCCCTCAATAGTGCGCCCACAGGAATATGAGGACCGCCACCGCTCCGATCGCCGTCAATCCCGATTCGACGATGCCCCACTGGCGAACGAGGGCGCGCGCCGCCCCCACGTCGCCGCCGCGCAGCGAGCGGACCTGGTTGTCGAGCGGCGACATGACGAAGAAGGCGTAAAGCCAGCTTGCGATGATGATCACCGCGCCGAACGCCCAGCGGACATCCTGGGTCTGGAAATAGGCGAAGAAGCCGGTGATTGCCGACGCGAGGGCGAGGGCGACGAGAAGCGAGACGCCCCGGCTGTCGCTCGGCCCCCATTCGCTGAGCAGCGCCGCATCGTCGAGCTTGAGGCGAGCCGGCTGCTCGACCCAGTTGACATAGAACGAGGCGCCGGTGAAAGCGGCCGCGAAGGCCAGCGCAAGCGTTCCCCAGATCATGACGGCTCCTGTTGCTCGGCGCCGCTCTACCATGAAGCGGAGCGGAAAGCGCGAGGCCCAGCTTGACAAGTCGCGAGGGCGAAGCCACGTTCGCGATCAGGCGATGGGGTTCGCCTTTAACCGCCCTCGGGGCTGATGACTCCTGTCCAGCCATTTTGGCCGACGGGGAGTCATGCGTGATCATGCCCAGCATCACAAAGTCCACGAGCCCGGTCCGCCTGCTGTCGGCGGGAGCCTTTATGATTGCCCTTGAGGCGCCGATTCGCTTGCGGCGTCCTCACGGCCCCACCGTAGCGCAATAGCAGAGACGCACGATGTGGACTTATATCGCGATCGCGATTGGCGGCGCGCTTGGATGCTGGGCGAGATACACGCAGACCAGCGTCGTGCAAGCGGTGTTCGGCCGTAATTTTCCGTTCGCCACGTTGAGCATCAATGTGATCGGAAGCTTCCTCATGGGCTTCCTGTTCATCCTGACGCTGGAGCGCCTGATCGTGCCGCCGAGCGTCCGGGTCGGCGTGCTGACCGGCGTCCTTGGCGGATACACGACCTTTTCGACCTTCGAGATGGAGACGCTCCTGCTTGCCGAAAACGGAGAGTTCCTCAAGGCGGCGCTTTATGTGATCCTTTCCGTGGTGATCGGATTCGCGGCTGCATTCGGCGGCGCCTATCTCGCGCGAAACCTGTGAGCCCGGAGCAATGCATGGCGACCGACGTTCTGATGGTTCGGATCTATCTGACCGAAGCGGATCACGGACGACGCACGACATTGATGCGGGAGATCCTGTCAACCCTGCACGATAAACACGCTGTGCAGGGGGCGACTGTCTTCAGGGGGATCGCCGGCTTTGGCGCCGACGGCGAGGTTCACGCGGACGACATGCTGCGGATTAATGTCGCTCTGCCCCTCGTGATCGAATTCTTCGATGAGCCGGAGGCCGCTGAGGCCGCCATCCATGTTCTCGAGACGATGGTCGCTCAAGGGCACATCGTCTCCTGGCCGGCCAAGCGTTATGGCGCTGCGGCGCGGCGGAGCTAGGCGAGGCTCTGCGCATCGGGCGCGCCTCCGGTTTTCGGCGCCGCTCAGCTCTCCGCCAGCGCCTTCAGAACATGCGGCGCGAGCGGATTGGCCTGCGCTTTCGGGGAGATGAGGTCGAAGGTTGACACGGTGAGCCAGGCCTTGCCGAGGAAGCTGCGCTTCACGAAGGCGGCGGCGAGGTGCAGCCATCCGACCGCCATGCCGGAATCGACCAATCCTCCGAAAGCGGTGGAGGGGAAACCGGTCAGCACATGACCCGGCAGAAGCCCGCGCCAATGTTCGTCGAGCATGGGCCCGCCTGGCAGGGCCGACCAGGGCCCGTCCGTGCGCCGCCAGGAGAACGCACCCATCCACTGCCCGTCCCACGGCGTTCCGGCGCGCTCGCGCAACAGCATCGAGGGAAAATTGTGCCGGTCGTTCAGCGGCAGGCTCCGCTCCGGGTCAATGAGCGCGTCGGCGGCATTGGCGAGGAGCAGCACCTTGTGGCCCGCGATCAGCGCTTCGCGCACCGGGGTCGTCAGCCGCGTCGCGATGAGGACATCGCCTTGCTCCACGCTCGCGGCGTTGTTCGGCCAGCCGATCGCAGCCAGCATGCCTGAAGCCGCAGCGTCGATGGGGAACAGCGACGGCGATGCGCCGGCGAGCGGCGGGACCACGCAGAATTCGAGGGTGTTGCGCGAAAGGACGCGCCCCTTGCCGTCGCGCGCCTCGAGCTCGAGCGGAACGATGGCGATCGTTTCGGCCGCGCCGGCTGTCAGCGCTATCGTCGTCGGCTCAGCGCCGAGCGCCGCCTCGCCCCCCTCGTCGCCGAAACGCCACACAAGCCGCGCGCCCTGAGGCGGGTCGGCCGCGCCAGCGAGTCGCACGGAAACCTCGAAGCGCTCGCCGGCCCGAACGGCGGTGCGCGCCGTCCGCGCGATGACGAGCCAAGGCCGCTGCAGTTCAGCCAACCTCCGGGCGAAGGCGCGCGGGCGGTTCAGAACGTCCATCAGGCCGTTCGATTCCCACTGCGCGTCGTTAAGCTCGGTGATGACATAGCCGGATATCGCCGGCTCCCAGCGCAGCGTCTCGATCTGCTCCTTGAGCGCGCGATACTGAAGCGCCTGCGCGGCGCTGACAAAGCCGTCGAGGTCGCCGAAGATCGGCGCGAGCTGAGCATCGCGAAAGCGCGTTTCGATTCCATGCGGATAGGCGGCGCCGAGGTTCCAGTCGTGCCCGCTCTCAAACCACCACGGCTCGCTTCCGTCCGCCTCCAGGATCTCGCGCGGATGTGGCAGCCCCCATACGCCGAACTCCGAGCAGATCAGCGGCTCGTCGCCGCGCCGCTCCGCGTCGCCGTGCGGCGAGAAGGTCCAGCGCGCACGGCCGGCGAAGGCGTGCGTCGTCGCGGCGAAGGCGTCGTTCTGATGGGGAAAGCCGTTATACCAATGGAAGTCCTCGATATCGGTCTTGAGGTGATAGTTGCGAGGAAAGCACGGCGAATTGTCGACAAGCAGGCTCTCGGGGACAAGCGGCTTCGCCCAGTCGAAGGTCTCGATCAGCCAGCGCCGGTCGTCCGGATTGTCGTCGAGATCGATCCCCCATCCCTCATTGATGAGGGTCCAGATCGCGATCGAGGGATGATGCCCGTGGGTTGAGACGGAGATCCGGAAGACCTTGCGCAACGCCTCGCGCGTCGCCGGCGCGAGGAACTGCATGTAGGGCATGTCTAGCCAGACGATGAGGCCGAGCCGGTCGGCGAGATCGAAATAGAGGGGATCGGGAATCTTGACGTGGCAGCGCAGCGTGTTGAGGCCCATCGCCTTGGCGTTGGCGAAGCGCTCCTCGAGAAATTCGGCGCTCGGCGCGCGGCATTCGTCCCCGGGATGCCAGTCCTGATCGAGGGCGCCGAACATGGTGAACGGCTGGCCGTTGAGCACGAGGCGCCCATCCCTCGCCTCCAGTCGCCGGAACCCGACGACCCTCTCGATCGCATCGACAGTCTTGTCGCCGACGATGAGCTCGACGACGAGGTCGTAAAGGTTGGGCGCTTCCGGCGACCACGGCTCGGCGTCGGGAAGGGCGAACGCCGCGTCGAATCGCTCCGATCGGAAATGATAGACCAGGCGCGCGACCTGTTCGCCAGCGCGCGACAGCGTCGCCTGGAACGTCGTCGAAGCGGCGGCGCGCGATAGCTCGCCGCCGATCGACACCTCGCCCGTTTTGAGGTCGAACGACGTCTGGATGCAGACCTTGGCGAAGTGAATCGGGTCCCTCGCCTCGAGCCGCGTCGACTTCCAGATTCCGCCCTGAACGCCGTACCAGTCCTGCTTGCCCGTGAGCGACTGGCTGAAGCGTCCGCCGTTGCGATCGTCAGGGACCCGCGCGTCGACGCCGAGCACGAACGAGGTTTTGCCGTCGAGCGTCTGGGTGAGGTCGACCTCGATCGGGGTCCAGCCGTCGCCATGAACGGCGATGGCCACCTCATCGACCAGGATCACCGATTCGTGGAAAACGCCCTCCAGAATGAGAACAATGCTCCTTCCCGTCCACTCGCCCGGGATCTGGACGCCGCGCCGATAGCGTCCGGTCCCCTGCGCGTTGCGCAACGCCGGAAATTGGGCCTGCCAGATCCCGGGCGTGCGGATCGTGTGACCCTCGCCGTCGAGCCGCGCCGTTGGACCTTCGAATTCGAAGTCCCAGAGACCGTCGAGCGAAAGCGTTGGGCGGCGCCCCGAGACGTCAGCGTCCATTCTTAGGCTCCGAAACAGGTCGGACCGAACCGGACGCCGGCCGGATTACGAAAACATCCAAAAAGCTGATACAAAAGGCGGAGGCGCAAGCGGGGCCCAGAATGTCGCGCAATTTCCTGGTGATCGATCCCGCGGAGCGGCCCGATGTGCTGCGCGGGCTGGCCTCGCTGGCGCGGGCGCGAATTTTGCGCCTGCTGCATCGTCGCCCCGGCGCCAATGTTAACGACATCGCTGAAGCGCTGAGCCTTCCTCAATCGACGGTCTCGTCCAATCTGCAAATCCTCGAGCGCGCCGGACTCATCCGGACGGAAACCCAGAAGGGGCGGAAAGGCCATCAGAAGCTCTGCTTCTCGGCGTTCGACGAAGTCCTCGTGATGCTCCGCGACGACGTCAGCGGCTTCGACGCCAACGCCATCGAGGTCGCGATGCCGATCGGGCTCTACACCAGCTGCGAAGTGAGCGCTCCCTGCGGCCTCTGCTCGCCCCAGGGGATCATTGGGCTCCTCGACGTGCCGGGGACCTTCCTTGATCCCGACCGCATGAATGCGGGCCTCATATGGTTTACGCGCGGCTTTGTCGAATATCAGTTTCCCAATAACGCCCGGCAAGTCGGAAAGGCCGTGACGGCGCTCGAATGCTCGCTCGAGCTCTCCTCCGAGGCGCCCGGCGCCCCGCCCAACTGGCCGTCCGACATCACGGTCGCGGTCAACGGCCGGGAGCTTGGCGGCTGGACCAGCCCCGGCGATTTCGGCGATCGCCGCGGGCTTTACACGCCCGCCTGGTGGAAGCTCAAGGGCAGCCAATACGGCATGCTGAAGAGCTTCAGGGTGACGCCCGAAGGCGCGTTTGTCGATGGCGTCAGGATCTCGTCGCTGACGCCGAAGGACCTCGACCTCTCGGCCCACCATTCGATTCGACTTAAGATCGAGGTCAAACCGGACGCGCGCCATCCCGGCGGCGTCAACATCTTCGGCCGCGGGTTCGGCAACTACGATCAGGACATCGTTCTGAGGCTCACGACCGGGTCGTGAGCCAGAGCGCGCGGCGAAAAAGCGGACGCCGGTTTTTCGCGAAAAGCGCGCGAAATCATAGAAGCGCAGAGGGCCCGGTGATCCAATCGAATCGCCGGGCGCTCTATGGGAGGACCTCGCCGCCATCGCGCGGATCAGAGCGCCGCCCCAGTCTCGCCGAACAGGCGCGCATGGCTCTCGCTGAGCCTGAGACCAACGGCTTGACCCGGCTTCGCGTCGAGATCGCTCTCGCCCTCGACGATCAGCTGCCCGGCAGGGGTGTCGATATAGACGATCGTCGAATTGCCGAGACGTTCGATGATCGCGACGACGCCGGCGAAGGCGGCTTTCGGGTCGCTCGGATCGACGATGGTCAGGTGCTCCGGCCGCACGCCGAGTTCGGCTGAGCGAGCGCCGGAGCTGGCCCTGACTCCGATCTCGGCCCGTCGTCCGCCTGGCAGGACCACGCTCGCCTTGGCGCCATTCATGGCGTCCACGTCGACGCCGAAAAAATTCATGCCGGGCGAACCGATGAAGGCGGCGACAAACTTGTTCGCGGGCGCGTTGTAGAGTTCGAGCGGCGAGCCGACCTGCGAGACGACGCCCTTGTCGAGCACGACGATCTTGTCGGCGAGCGTCATCGCCTCCGTCTGGTCATGCGTCACATAAATCATCGTCGTGCCGAGATCGGCGTGGAGCTTGGCCAGTTCGAGGCGCATCTGCACGCGCAATTTCGCGTCGAGGTTGGACAAGGGCTCGTCGAACAGGAAAACCTCGGGCTTGCGCACAAGAGCCCGGCCGATCGCGACCCGCTGACGCTGGCCGCCCGACAGCTCGGCGGGCCGCCGATCGAGATAGGGCTCGAGCTGCAGGATGCGGGCGACCTCGAGCGCGCGCTCGTTCTGAACTTTTTTCGGCTGGCCGGCGACGGAGAGCGAGAAGGCGATGTTCTGCCTCACCGTCATGTGCGGATAGAGCGCGTAGGACTGGAACACCATGGCGATGCGCCGCTGGGCCGGCGGCGTCTCGGTTACGTCGGTGTTGTCGATGAAGCACTGTCCGGCGGTGATCTCCTCCAGTCCGGCGATCATCCTGAGCAGCGTCGACTTGCCGCAGCCGGACGGGCCGAGCAGCGCGGTGAACGAACCTTTGTCGACCTTGAGGCTGAGATCGGGAATGACGGTCACGGCGCCATAGCGCTTCGTGACCCGGCGCAGTTCGACATGGGCCGCCGCGGCGGCCTCGCTCCCGCTCGTGGCGCTGGCGGCGCTCATCCCTTGATTCCAGCCGACAGCATGATGGCCTGCGTCACTCGGCGCTGGAAGATGAGATAGAGCAGCGCGACCGGCAGCGCGGCCAGCATGGCGACGGCGAGGTCGCGTCCATAGGACACGCCGAAGTTATCGTGGACCTGGGTGATGCCGACGGTGATGTTCATCTTGTCTTCCGAACTCACAGCCAGGAACGGCCACAGAAAGAGGTTCCAGGCGCCGATGAAGGTGATGATCGCGAGCGCGGTGGTGACGCCCCAGTTCATTGGCAGATAGATGCGGAAGAGAAGGTGGAAGTCGTTTGCGCCGTCGATCACGGCCGCCTCGCGGAAATCCTTCGGCACCGAGTCGAAGAACTGCTTGTAGATGATGACGGTCACCGGCGCGATGAGCTGCGGGCCGACCACGCCGGCCAGGGTGTTGATGAGGCCAAGCTGGCTGATGACGATGAAGTGGGTGACGATCAGCGCCGGGATCGGCACCATGAAACTTGCGAGGATCATCCACCAGAAGAAACGCCGGCCCGGGAAGTTAAGCTGCGAGATCGCGTAGCCCGCCCCCGCCGAGATCATCACGACGATGAGCGTGACCGCCGCCGAGGTGATAAGCGAATTGATGTACCAGTAGCCGATCTTCGTCTGCAGCAGCACATGAACGTAGTTCTCGAACGTGAAGTGCTTCGGCCAGAGCTGCACCCCGGGTCGCACGATCTCGTACTCGTGCTTGAAGGTGGTGATCAGTCCCCAATAAAGCGGGAACGCCCAGACGATCGCGCCGATCAAGGTGCAGATGGTGATGAAAAGCCCCGCGCGGTCGAGGCGGTTGAGTCTCGCCAGCCGCCTGGCCCGGGGCGCGGCCATCTCAACGCTCTGAACGGACGCGCTCAACGCTGTCCTCGCGCGCGCAGGAGCTGAAATTGCAGCACCGACAGGACCACGATCACGGCGAACAGAACGACCGCCGCGGCTGCGCCGAGACCGCCCCTGTTGAGCTGGAAGGCTTCCCTGAAAATATAGAAGACCATGACCATATTGGCGTCGATACGGCCGCCCTGAGTGAACAGATAGACCTGGTCGAAGATCTTGAGCTGCAGGATGAGCTGGATGGTGAACACGAGCACCGTCACCGGCCAGATCAAGGGCCACGTGATACGCCGGAACTGGACCCAGCGGCCCGCTCCGTCGAGTTCGGCGGCCTCATAGATTTCTTTCGAAATGTTTCTGAGGCCTGCGATAAAAAGGAGCAGGCTGAAGCCGAGGCACCACCAGACCGTGATGAAGGCGACCGCCGGCATGAACAGCGGAACCGTCCGGAACACCGAGAGACGCTGGCCGTCGTTCAAGGGCGCAATAAGATATTGCGCCACCCCGAAGTCCTTATCGAACATCCAGCCCCAGATCCGGTAGACGACCGACACCGGCAGAATATAGGGCAGAAAAAAAGCGGCGAGGACGATGCTCTGCAGCCAGCCCTTGAGCCGGTACACCCCGAGCGCGATGACGAGCGCCAGAATTGTGCCGGGCACGACCGACAGGATGACGAAGTAGATCGTGTTCCAGATCGCCGTCGAAAACAGATGGTCCGAGGCGAGCCTGAAGTAGTTGTCGAGTCCCACCCATTTGCCCGGCCCGATCAGCGGCGCATTGGTGAAGCTGAGCTCCACCATCCTGAGTGTGGGGTAGACGAAAAATAAGCCGTAGATGACGACGAACGGCGCCATCAAAACGGCGGCCGTCCGATATTCGCTGCGCGAGCTTCTGATCATCGCCGTGGGAAGCCTCGCATCCCACGATCCGCTCCGGCTAGCCGCAAAAGCGGGCCGGAGCGAGGCGCGGATCGGATCATGCGATCATTTCGTCAGGGCCTGCAAATCGTCGCGAATCTTTTTGGCCGCGTCGGCAGGGGCGATCTCGCCGTTCAGGGCGGGAATCATGTAGTTGCCCGACGCGTCGTAGACGGGAGAGGCGACGCCCGCGTAAATCGACACGGGGTCGAAGACCGCCGTCTTGGCGAGGGAGACGTAATCGGAGTTCGGCTTGAGCGCCTTGAACTCCGCGCTTTCCTGCACCGGCAGATAGGCGGGGATATGGCCGCCGCCAGCCCATTCGAGCGAGTGCTGGTTGAACCAGTGGATGATGTCGAGCACGAGCTTGCGCTTTTCGGGGCTCACCGGGTTGCCCTTCCGATCGGGGATCGCGAAAGAATGCGAATCCGCCCAGGTCGCCGGCTGGGAATAGAGCACCGGAATCTGGATCGCGCCCCAGTCGAACAGCTGCCCCTTCTTGGCGAGGTCAACCATGGTCGGGACTTCCCAGACGCCGTTGATATGCATCGCGGCCTTGCCCGAGGTGAAAAGGGCGATCGAGGCCGGATATTCGGTGTTCGTCGGCGCCCATTTGTTCTTGGTCCACTTCTGCATCTCGGCGAGCGCAGTCGTCGCCTTGTCGAGATTGTCCCCATCGAGGAACTTGCCGTCCTTGAGGAACTGGCCGCCCTCCTGGTTCAAGAGCGTGTAGAAGATGCGCCAGCCGGAGCCGCCGTCATTAGGCACTGAAAGCCCGTAGACGCCGTTGGCTGTCAGCTTGGCTAGGGCGGCGTCGAAATTCGCAACGCCGTCGAGGCCTTTCGGCTTGCCATCGTCGCCGAGCAGGCCCGCCTTCTTCAGCATGTCCTTATTGTAGTAGAGAATGATTGAGTGGATATCGAGCGGCACGGCGTATTGCTTCCCGTCCGGTCCTTGCGCCGCCTTCCAGTTGGCGGGGCTGAAGTCGCTCGACTTGATGCCCGCGGCGGCCAATTCCTCGGGGGTCAAGGGGCTCAGCACGCCTTCCGACACACCGAGCGGCATGCGCGATTCATGGTAGGTCATGATGTCGGGACCTTGGCCCGTCGCCGCCGCGGTCTGCACCTTGGTGTAGAACGGCGTGCCCCATTCCGAAGTCGTGGCGTCGATCTTGACTTTGCCGGCGTGCTCCTTGTTGAACTCGTCGAGCATCGATTTCATGCGGACGCCATCGCCACCGCTCAGAAAATCCCACCATACGATGGTGTCTTCGGCGCGCGCCGCACTGACGGTCAGCGCCATGCTCGCCAAGGTCGCGAAAAGGACTTTGCGGATCATCTCGACTTCCTCCCAAAAAGGGCCCGGCGGCTTTCCCGCGTTGCAGGCGCGTCGCTCGTTGCCGAATTTGCGCCTGCGGGAAGCCCTACGCGAATGGTAGCGAGGAAAGCGCGAGGCGCCAAGAAGTTTCAATCAGCAAATTTGATATAGAGCGCCTGGAACAATTTGAGAGGTTGCGCTAAAAGATGTCAGCTCCGCTGATGTTTTCTTCCACGTTTTGCTGGCAAAATTGCCCCACGGGCGCACCGAGGCGCATCTTGACGCGGAACCGGGGGAAGCTTCAATATATCCAACTTCGTGATATTTACGGGAGGGAGAATGCGAGCCTCGGTTATCGCCAATCGGAATTACAAGATCG
>DASXES010000099.1:0-3704 GCA_036489975.1 Roseiarcus sp. | reverse complement strand
TCAGCGATGGTCAGCCACTTCCTGTTTGAGGCCGAGTTCTGCAACCCGGCGTCCGGCTGGGAGAAGGGGCAGATCGAGAAGAACGTTCGAGGCACGCCCGCCATCGGCTCTGGCAGCCGACGCCGCACTTCCCTTCTCTAGCGGCGCTGAACGACTGGCTGGAGAAGCGCTGCCAAGAGCTTTGGGCGCAGACGCCGCACGGCTCGCATCCAGGCATGATCTCTGACGCCTGGATGGAAGAAGCGCAACATCTGATGCAGCTTCCCCGGACATTCGACGCGTTTGTCGAGTACCCCAAGCGCGTCTCGCCGACGTGCCTGATCGACCTGGACCGCAATCGCTATAGCGTTCCGGCGTCCTTCGCCAATCGCCCGGTCAGCGTGCGGGTCTATCCCGAGCGGATTGTCGTCGCCGGTGAGGGACAGGTCATCTGCGAGCATCGGCGCGTCTTTGCTCGTTCTCACCAACGAAAGAGTACGACAACCGTCTTCGATTGCCGGCACTATCTCGCGGTCATTCAGCGCAAGCCGGGAGCGCTCCGCAATGGCGCGCCCTTCGCCGAGTTGCCGCCTGCCTTCCGGGCCCTGCAGCAGCGCATGCTCAAGACGCCGGGCGGCGACCGCGAGATGGTCGAGATTCTGGCGCTCGTCCTCCAGCATGACGAGCAGGCCGTGCTCACCGCCGTTGAACTGCTGTTGGAGGCTGGCGCGCCGACCAAGACGCATATTCTGAACCTGCTGCACCGGTTGATCGACGGCAAGCCGGCCCCAACGCCTTTCAGAGCGGCGGCATGGAGCGCGATCGACGCATCAATCGCGCCGGCAACAGCCGAGCCCGCAAAACGCTCGTCCAACTCGCCTGGCTTTGGCTTCGCTACCAACCAGAGAGCAGGGGACCGTGTTGGCTCGCCTCAGGGTCGAATCCGCCGCGTCACAATCGTCGCCTTGGCGCGCAAGCTCTGGATCGCAATCTGGCGCTTCGTCACCCTGGGCCTCGCACCGGAGGGGGCGATCATCGCCGCACAGAATTCCGTCACCGATCGATCGGCGGCGGATAGTCGGAGGTCGCGACCGTCTTCGTCATTGGGAGCATCTGTCCCGTGTTTCAGGTGGGTCGCGTCAGTCCTACCGCGCTCAAGAGCATGAGGCGAGGTTTTGCGAGCTTTGAAAGCGAGAGCGCGAGAAGAAGACCGCATGAATTGCGGGACAGCTCTCCGATCGGACGGTGCTCAAAAAAGGATCACCGCCATCTTCCTCGCCGTGCGCCGGTCGGCGCGCCCGACAAGGTGAAACTGGGCACTCCTATGTTATGATTATTCCGACCGTTTCTTTGAGGGCTCATTTGTACGGATACATCCCCGCTATCAGCCGCTCACGACCTCACTGTCGGTACCCGGACGGAGGGAACTCGCAGAGCGGAAGAGTCCGATGCTCTTGCTTCTCATCGCCGCTATGCGAAACTTATCGAGACTGTCCGGAGACTGGCGGATTTCGGAAATATCAAGTAGCAAGACGGCAACCGAGACCGGCCCGCGAAATAGGAGTACTAAAGAGTTTCCCAACCCGACTTCCCTGGCCGAATAGGCTTCGCTAAGGTCCATTGTCCGTGGGTGCAGGCGCGAAAGGCCGCGAAGAAGTTTCTGTCGATCTCGGCGCCGGGCGGGTGCCGGCCGTATCCCGGGCTGTCGCGCTTCTCGACGCCGTCGCAGCTTCCGATAATGGACTGACCTTATCTGACATCGCCCGGAGCTTGGGGGCGCCGAAGAGCAGTCTGTTCAACATCTGCGAGGCCCTGGTGGGGGAACGCCTGTTGCGGCGCGACGTGCACGGACGATATCGGATCGGGATCCGCATCGCCGAATTCGCCGCCGCTCAGCTCAATCATCCTCCTCGCCTGAAGGCAGTCGCCCTTGTCGTTCAAAACTTCACCAATCCGTTCTTTCATGCGGAAGCGCACGCGATCAAGGCAGCCGGCGCCGCCGCCAGCGTGAAGGTCACGGTGTTCGATTCGGGCCAGACGCTCGAGCGTCAGCTTGAACAGCTCAGGGCGCTTGCCACCTCGGGAACCGACGCTGTGATCCTCGACCCTGTCGACTCCGAGGGGGTTGCGACGGGGGTCGCGGCCGTTCGGGCCGCGGGCGTCCCGGTGGTGGCGGTCAACGCCGGCGCGAGCGGCGCGGACGCCGTCGTCGCTACCGACAATGTCCAGGCGGGCGAACTCATCGGAAGACATCTCGGCGCGACTCTTCGGGGCACCGGAAACGTCATCGTGGTAGGGGGCACCCGCATTACTGGCAATTTCGACAGGATCAGCGGCTTTTTGAGCGCCTTACGCGACTTTCCCGGCATTCGAATCATCGATCGCCTGGACGGCGACAATACGCGCCAGACAGGGCGGCAAGTGGCTCGAGTCATTTTGGATCGGCATCCGTACGCCACCGCCGTTTTCTGCATCAATGACCCCACGGCTCTCGGCGTCCTACAGACTTTTGAGGAACAAGGCGCGTCAGCCTTCATCCTCAGCGTGGACGGCTCGTCGGAAGCTCTAAGGTCGCTGCACACCGGCGGCGGAATTATCGCCACTGCCGCGCAGAATCCGCACGAACTCGGCCGCGTCGCATTCCAGGTCGCGGAGCTGCTCCACTCCGGGGCGCGGATGCCGCGCCGCACTTGGCTTCTACCCACCGAATTAATCGTGCCCGGAAAGGCGGACGCTTACTCTCCCTGGGATGTGAGGGAGCCCAACGTTCCAGACGCCGCCAGCGCGGCAGGCGCCTTATGATACGAACAAGCGCCGGCCGCGTGATGAAATCTCCCGCGATCGCCAAGGCGGTGGCGATTCTCGACGATCTCGCGCATTCGAACGAACTTGGCGCAATCTCTGCGATCGCACGACGGACAGGTATGGCAAAGAGTTCTGTCGCCGACATCTGCTCCACCCTCTCTGTGCTCGGTCTCCTGTCGCGGGGCCGAGACGGGCGCTATCTTCTTGGACGGCACATCGTTGAACTGGCGCGGGGACTGGTTGGGGGCCGTCGTCTCATCGAGGTGTTCGCCGAGGCCTGCGACGCCGCACCGGAATGCCGGGACGAAACTGTAACGCTCTCCATTCTGGACGGGTCTGACATCGTCATCGTCGCAGTGCGCCACGGTCGGCCGACGCTGCCCATTACTCCGCGCATAGGCCTGCGGCTGCCCGCATGGGCGACCGCCTCCGGCCGCTGCTTCCTCAGCGTCCTCCCGGCCGATGAAGTCGCGGAAATTTTGACGGGGGCCTCGGCCACTTCGGCTGGCGTCGCGGGACGCCTTCCGTCTAGCAGCTGCCTTATGGCCGAACTCGCGACTCAGGAGCGGGCAGGCTATTTTGTCGATGACGAGTCGACTGCCGCCGGAATGACCGGCTTCGGTGCCGGGGTGAAAGAGGGCGGCGCCGTCGTCGCTGCCGTTGTCGTCGCTACGAGAAGCGACACGCTGACCCCCGAGCGCGCTAGGCGCCTCGGAGCCGCAGCGCACGCAATCGCGGCCGAATGCGAGACTCGCGCCTCTTCAGCCGACGATGCCTGCTCCACCAGGGGAATCGCTTCAGGTTAACGGGTGTTTTGGCGGATGATATCTTCGAGGTATTCGGGGCTTAGGTTTGCGCGTTTTCTTCGGGTCTTGAGGCTGTGCCTGTCGTTTTTGGCGCGGATGAGGTTCATGTTCATG
>DASXES010000070.1:0-3532 GCA_036489975.1 Roseiarcus sp. | reverse complement strand
GAGGAACGTTCGCGCCGATGCCGGGACGCCTTGACCGCCATCAGCGTCGTGGTCCGTTTCCCTCCACGGGCACGCGGCCCTTGGCGGCACTGGCCTTCGCCTTGTAGGCGATGCGGCCGGATTGGTCCGTGGGCAGGCGTTCGCGCAAATAGGCCTTAACGCCGTCCACTTCGGCCGCCTTCATCTCGTGGAGGTGTTGCACGATGCTGTTGGGGAGCGCGGTTTGGCTCGCCCAATAGCTATCGAAATTGGGATAGGACACATCGATCTCGATCACGCGGGTGGCGACGTCATCGAGAGCCGCCGCCTTGAAGATGCGGTTGAGCGCCTCGCGGCTGGAATTCTGGTGGCCCGGCGCCGGCACCATCTTGGCGCCGGCTGCCTCGATGGCGCGGCGCAGTGGCTCCAGCGTCGAGCCGCCGTTGGCGAAGTCCCACACGTAAGTTCCAATCGTGCCGCCGGGCTTGACCACGCGCTTCAACTCCGCGAGCGCCTTGGCAGGATCGGAAATGAAGGTCATGACCAGCGCCATTGCGGCGGCATCGAACGCGCCGTCGCCAAACGGCAATGACTGTGCGTCGCCGACCTGAAAGTTTACGGTGTTGGCTGCGGGCGTCGTGCGGGCGTAGGCGATCTGGTCGGCGGACGGGTCCACGGCGCAGACCTCGCTCGGCGCGCAACGATCGACCAGGAGTTCCGTGAAGGCGCCGGTGCCGCAGCCGACGTCGGCCCAGCGCAGGCCTTGCGGCAGATGGAGCCAGTCCAGAAAGACCTCGCCGGCGGTTCGGCTCCAGCGGCCCATCATCCGCTGGTAGGCTTCGCCATCGGTGAAAAAGCTCTTCGTTTGGGTCATCGAGTGTCCCTCTGGCGCCAGCGTTCTGTCGTCCTTTCATATCAGCACAATTATTGCCGCGAACGGCCAGAATCTCCTTGGCAAAACCGGGGCGAGGGGCTAGATATCCGCTATGGGCGTGCCGGCCCGGTTTGTCGGCACGCCTTTGTGCGCTTCTCGAAAACCTAGAGGTGAGACCCTTCTTAGACCTAGTCCTGTGTGGATTATCTAAGAGGAGGAGGAGCTTGGCGGTATTCGGGACGCGTCCTGTCCAAGACTGCAGGCGCCGGCAACGGCCTAAGTCGCAAGAACCTGCATAGACGGGTGTAGACCGGGACCTCCTCCCTTCCTCCCACACGGGGGGAACGGTGGAGGCCTTTGGTTCTAACCTCGACGGCCCGGAACGGCCCCTGTGGCTGTGCCGGTGGGCAGGGTACCTGGCGGCGTGACCGCCAACCGGAGAGAGAACTTGGATCGCGCGGAAAAAAGCGAACTCGTCAGCACCCTTGGCGAGGTCTTCAAATCCACCACGGTCGTTGTCGTCGCCCATTACGCGGGCCTGACGGTCGCCCAGATGCAGACTCTGCGACGGCAGATGAAGCAGGCGGGCGCGAGCGTGAAGGTGGCAAAGAACCGCCTGGCCAAGATCGCTCTGGAAGGCACTGACGTCGCCTCGATTGCGCCGCTACTTAAAGGACCGGCCCTGATCGCCTTCTCTGGCGATCCGGTTGCTGCGCCCAAGGTGGCGGTCGATTTCGCCAAGACGAACGAGCGTTTCGTCATTCTTGGTGGCGCAATGGGCACGACCGCGCTCGACCCCAACGGGGTTAAGGCGCTGGCCGCGCTGCCGTCGCTTGATGAACTGCGCGCGAAGATCGTCGGCCTGATCCAGGCGCCGGCGACCAAGATCGCTCAGCTCGTCAACGCGCCGGCCGCCAAGGTCGCTCGCGTAGTCCAGGCGTATGCCTCAAAGAGCACAGAAGACGCGGCGGCGTAAACGCGTCCCGCATCGCAACGGTTAGAATTGAAGGACGAAACTCATGGCTGATCTGCAGAAAATCGTAAGTGACCTCTCCAGCCTCACGGTGCTGGAGGCCTCCGAGCTGGCGAAGCTCCTCGAAGAAAAGTGGGGCGTGTCGGCAGCCGCCGCGGTTGCGGTCGCGGCCGGTCCCGCTGCTGCCGCGCCGGCCGCGGAGGAACAGACTGAGTTCACGGTGATGCTCACGGCCGTCGGCGATAAGAAGATCGAGGTCATTAAAGAAGTCCGCGCCATCACCGGCCTGGGCCTCAAGGAGGCCAAGGATCTGGTCGAGGGCGCGCCGAAGCCGGTCAAGGAAGGCGTCAACAAGGATGAAGCCGGCAAGATCAAGGCGCAGCTCGAAAAGGTCGGCGCCAAGGTTGAGTTGAAATAGGTGAATGCCTATTTGAACGGAATCCCCGGGCGAGCGCAGCGAGACCGGGGATCCCGTAACGTTTAAGGCGTGGATGGCCGGGTCAAGCCCGGCCATGACGAGTAACAAAGTGCGGTGTGGTCCGGTCTGCAGCCAGATCACAGAGAAGTGAGAATTGGGCGTCCGACGCCTGTCCCGACGGTCGCGATGGATTGCGGCCTTCTGGAGAGTCGTCTTGGTCGCTTCGACGTTCCGGACCCGAGCAGGGTCCGGGCGCGATGGTTTGAGCCTGTGATGCTTTGAGCCGGCGGGGTTCAAATGTCGCGGTTCGATTGAGCGAGAGGACATGATGGCGCAGACGTTTATCGGTCGGAAGCGCGTACGGAAGTTTTTCGGAAAAATCGAAGAAGTCGCGGAGATGCCGAACCTCATCGAGGTTCAGAAGGCGTCCTACGACCAATTCCTGTTGGTGAAGGAGCCCGAAGGCGGTCGGCCCAACGAGGGCCTGCAGGCCGTCTTCAAATCGGTATTTCCGATCTCCGATTTCTCGTCGACCTCGATGCTCGAATTCGTGAAATACGAATTCGAAGCGCCGAAATATGACGTCGACGAGTGCCGCCAGCGCGGCATGACCTATGCTGCGCCACTCAAGGTCACGCTGCGGCTGATCGTGTTCGATATCGACGAAGAGACCGGCGCCAAGTCGGTCAAGGACATTAAAGAACAAGATGTCTACATGGGCGATATCCCGCTCATGACCAACAACGGCACGTTTGTTGTCAACGGCACCGAGCGCGTCATCGTCTCGCAGATGCACCGTTCGCCGGGCGTGTTCTTCGATCACGACAAGGGCAAGACCCATTCCTCGGGCAAGCTCCTGTTCGCCGCCCGCATCATCCCCTATCGCGGCTCCTGGCTCGACATCGAGTTCGACGCCAAGGACATCGTGTTTGCGCGTATCGACCGGCGCCGGAAGATTCCGGTGACGTCGCTCTTGTTTGCGCTCGGCCTCGACGGCGAGGAGATCCTCTCCACGTTCTACAAGAAGATCCAGTACAAACGCACCAAGGACGGCTGGCGCGTGCCGTTCGATGCCAACCGGCTGCGCGGTTACAAGGCGATCAACGATTTGGTCGATGCCGACACCGGCAAGGTCGTGCTCGAAGCCGGTAAGAAACTTACCGTGCGTCAGGCGCGACAGCTCGCCGAGAAGGGCCTCAAGGCGCTGCGGCTTTCGGATGAAGAACTTTACGGCCAGTACCTTGCCGAGGACCTCGTCAATTCGAAGACCGGCGAAATCTACGCCGAG
>DASXES010000062.1:0-2540 GCA_036489975.1 Roseiarcus sp. | reverse complement strand
GGCTACAGACGAGCGTCGGCGGGCGCCGCGCGCGCGCCTGGGGCGGCTCGCCACGATCAAGCTTGGGATCGGCATGGAGCCGCGCTACGTCCTGGTCACGAATGCCTCAGAGGAAGGCGTGCGACTGCAGCTCAACGGCATTGAGCCGCACGACGAATTCGTGCTCCTGTTCCACGGCAACGGTGGTCCCGCCCGGGACGGCACCTACAAATTGATCTGGCGACACGGGCAGGACGTGGGCGCCAAGTATGTCAGCGACGTGACGCAGAACGTCTGACGTTCTCGCGACGGACAAACTTTTCTCTCTACTGCGAATGATCCACAGTGCCGCCTTGGCTGCCGCAAGCGTTTGAGCCAGCCACTGTTCAGATTAAGGGGTGCATAAGCTCGGCAACGAGCTTGGCGAGACAACCTGGCGGCTGGTCCCAGTCTCGGCAAAACTCGCTTCAACCGGCTTCATGCCTGGCCACCGACCAGCCTCGCTGAGCTTCACCGCACCTTCGAGGTCGACCTCGAAGTTTTGCGAGTCCGTGCCTGGCCAGTAGAGGATCGCGGCCGCCCTTCAAGGTGGGAATGGCCAGGCGAAAGAAGAGGCCTAATCTCGTCGAGGTGCTCGACGATGAAGTCGAAGAACGCGCGAATCCGTGGAGTGCGGCGGAGGTCCCGATGCGTTAACAGGTAGAACGGAGTCGCCATTTCCGGTCCAAGATCAAGGACTCGCACCAAATCTCTCTCATTTTCGCCGACGATGGCGGGCATCAGAGCCATGCCCGCTCCGGACTTTACCGACGGAAGCAGCGCCGCGACGCTGTTCGCTCGCGCGGCGACATGCGCGTTCGGCGCCACCGATTTTATCCACCGCGCCGCGTGATGGTCGCTCAATGCTCCCGAGAACATGACGATCGAGTGCCGGTCGATTTGCGCCGGATGGTCGATACTCCCATGTCGCGCCACGTAGGACCGACTCGCATAAACCGCCCACGGCGAGTCTGCGATTTTTCGTCCGAAGAGCGCGCTTTCCGCCGGCCGCTTGGCGCGGATCGCGATATCGGCTTCGCCCGTCCCGAGTTCAATAATTCTGTCGCTCATGACAAACTCAACCCGCACGTCCGGGTAGCGTGAGTTAAATTTCTCGATAAGACGAGCGCCGATCAGGCGCGGTCCAAGCGCCTCTGGACACGTCACCTTGACGGTCCCACTTGTCTCGTTCGATTTGGCGGATACCGAACGCTCAAAATCGGTTGCGGCACCTTCAACCCGCGTCGCATGCGTCAGAACATGTTCGCCCATTTCCGTGAGCCGGTATCCGGTCGGATGGCGCCTGACGAGTTCACAGCCGAGCTGTTTTTCCAGCTCCTGAATCCGGCGGTGTACCGTCGATTGATTGACGCGCAGCGACTTCGCCGCGGATAGCGTGCTCCCGGACCGCGCAACGGCCAAAAAGTACTTGAGGTCGTTCCAATCAAACATGCTCGTAGTTATGCACTTTTGAAACCCGACTTCGCAATACTGCTGCTCCCGCCAGCCGACAGGCTCTGCTTCCATAACCCTCGGGACGATTCAAAACCTGCGGGCCGAGGAATAGTTCATGCTGATCGAGGGCAATGCTGGTCTGCAGGCGCCAACGGCCGTAGCGGTCGAAGCCGGGAAACCGTCATCTGCTCGTGAACAACGCATCCGGCACTTTCTTGTCTTCTGCGCCAGTGCAATATTGTTAGCTACCATGGCCTACATAGCGGCCACATACGGCTTGAATGCCGTCGCTCGATGTGAGGTGGAGACGAGTAGCGCTTTGGGCCAAGGTCGAAGCGCGATGTCCCAGATAGCGTTATCTAACGCGTGCGGATTTTGAGAGCCTGGACCAGGATAAGAGAATGCCATTATCAGGCGGATGTTCTTGCGGCGCGTTACGCTTCAGCGTCGAACGGTATCTTTATGCCCAGCTTTGCCATTGTGGTGCGTGCAGAAAGCGCACGGGCAGCGCTTACGGCATCTCGGTCGTTGTCGAAAACGCCGCGCTTGTGGAATTTCGCGGAGAGGCACGAACCTTTGAGCGCGTTGCGGAGAGCGGCAATCCAGTCGAATACGATTTCTGCCCAAGTTGCGGCAGCGTGATTCGCTGGCGAGTGGCCGCACTGCTGGACCGACAGGTTATCGCGGGCGGCGCCTTTGATGATCCCGGCGCTTTCGATATAGCGGGGGAGATGTACACCGCGAAAGCGCTGCCCTGGGCTCGGATTGGGTGTGAGATTTCGGTCCCCGGAGAGCCTAACGCCGCTTATCGCTCCGCCCTGATCAAAAAAACGAGCCCTGGCGGGAAAATCCAGTGACCGGCCTTCGGGCACAAAGCTTTCGTCTAACAGGCCCCGATCACTAGACTAGCTCGCCTCGCGCAGTTTCACCGCGCCTTCGAGATCGACCGAGACGAGTTGCGACACGCCGCGCTCGGCCATGGTGACGCCGTACAGGCGATTCATCCGCGCCATGGTGATCGGGTTGTGGGTGATGATGATGAAGCGGGTCTCGGTCGATCTGGTCAT
>DASXES010000010.1:0-27580 GCA_036489975.1 Roseiarcus sp. | reverse complement strand
GACCGATCGTCTCCACAACCAGCATCCCCCACCGCTTCGCACCAAAGCAGGCAGACCACCAAACCGGAAAACGGAGGGTCAATTTTGGACGCCCATACCCCGCCTCAGGGGGTCAATCTTCCACGCCGGATCACACCCAGCAAGCGTCGAACGGCCGCAGACGGAGGCGCCCATGGCGGTCGATCCTTCTCGCGCGGCGCGCTCTACCAGATGCTGCAGAACCGGGTTTATAGGGGTGAGATCGTCCACAAGGGCGCGGCCTATCCCACAGAGCATCCTTCTATTGTCGACGAAGCCCTCTGGTCGGCGGTTCAACAGAAGCTGCAGACCAACGGCGTCGATCGGAGGATCTCCCGGGAGGAGGCGAAGCAGGCCAATCCGCTGGCCGGCATCCTGCTCGACGCCGACGGCGAAGCGATGACGCCGACGCATGCCAACAAGAAGGGGGTGCGCTACCGCTACTATGTCTCACGGCGGTTGATCACGGAGGTCAGAGGGCGGACAAGCGCAAGCCGGGAGTAGGCCAACGGCTGCCGGCGGTCGAACTCGAGCGCCTGATCGTCGAACGGCTCAAGACGTTCTTTGCTGATCCGCAGGCGGTCGTTGAAGCGCTGCCGTCGGGACGGGCCGACGCACCGCGACGCAGGCGAGCGATCGAGGCTGCGCGCGAGATCGTCAAGGGCATAGGCTCAGACGGTGAGGAACGAGCCTTTGGCCTGCTACGCCCCTTGTTGGTTCGTGCTCAGGTTCATCTTGATCGGATCGACGTCGATCTCGGCGCGGATCGGCTCGCCCACGCGCTCCTTGGCGGCGGGGATGCGATCGAGACTTGGCCGGGCGCCGGACAGGACGAATGACCGAGGAGACGATGATCGAGAGATCGACAGAGCATCGTCGACCCCGGTCAGCGGTAAGGTCATCCGATTGACGATTCCTGCCGAACTCAAACGCGCGGGCATGGAAATGAAGTTCGTTCTCGCCGGCGTGGACAGCGGAGATCCGCCCGATGCCTCGCTCGTCCGTCTTCTCGCCCGCGCGCATTCGCTCGCTCGGCGCCTCGCTGCGAATCCTGGATCGACTCTGGAAGACGCGGGAGCGCTCGAAGGCATGGGCGCACCCTATGCGGCTCGACTGATGGATTGAGCTATCTCGCGCCCGAGATCGTGATCGCGATCCTCAATGGCCGCCAACCTGTCGAGCTCACCGCCACCAAACTAATCGCGGACACTCGTTTGCCGCTCGACTGGACTGAGCAGCACAAAACTCTGGGCTTCGCCTGAGGCCGGGCCATCTCACTGGCCCTCCGATGATGGAGCGCCGCAACCGTCGTAACAATGCGGTTTGGCCTCACCTTCGCTCGACGATTCGCATGCAGACTTTCCATGCCGCCGCCCCCTACATCATCTCTGCCGCGCCGGTAGCCTTCACGCGGTCTGTCACGGGCCCCGCACCCCTTCGAGCCAGAGCGCCGGCGCGCCCCATATCCGCGTCCTTCGCGAACGCGCCTGGAGCGCAGTCAGAGAGCTCCGTACTGGCCGAAAGCGAAAGGGAGACAAAAGCCGTCGAGACGGAGGGAAATCGGCCTGCTCCAGTCTCTCCCGTGCTGACGTTTCGATTCTTGCCGGCAAGGCATTGAAATGTCGGTTGAGGTTTGGTTTGTCAGGCGATAAACACGCAGTGCCGTCAATAGCCTAGTTCGTGGCGGAGGGGGCGGGATTCGAACCCGCGATACGGTTTCCCGCATACACACTTTCCAGGCGTGCGCCTTCAGCCGCTCGGCCACCCCTCCAACGCGCGCTGCGCGAAAGCAGCGAAGGCGAGCCGATAGCACCGGCCGAGGCGCGGGCGCAAGCAGCGCTTGCTCGCGGGGCCAGCGCGACGCTGTCGCCAATATGGCGCCGGAGCCGGGGCCGCCGAGCGGGAGCGTCGACAAGCCGTCGCGCCTCACGCGCGTCGGCCTCCGAACAGGCCGATGCGGACGGCCTTCTCGAGTTCGAGCACGAGAATGAGCCCGATCGCGGCGAGCGCGGCGACACCCATGTCCGGCCAGTCGATCGGCCGCGTGTCGTAGAGGATTTCGAGCGGCGGCAGGTAGGTGAACAGGATCTGCAGCACGACAACGGCGCCGACGCCGATCAGAAGCGCGCGGGTCAGCCGGATGTCGCGAAAATCGAACGGCGTGCTGTGCCGAAGGCGGACGCTGAACAGATAGGCGATCTCGAGCCCGACCATCGCATTGACGGCGAAGGTCCGCGCGTGCTCGATCGCCTCGCCGCGCCTGAGCGCCCAAGTGAAGACGGCGAACACCACGACGCAGAACAACGCCGACACCAGCGCCGTCCGCCACGCGAGCAGGCCCGAGAGGATCGGGGCGCGCGGATCGCGAGGCGGACGCGCCATCACGCCGGGCTCAGCCGGATCGAAGGCGAACACAAGCCCCAGCGTCACGCCGGTGACCATGTTGACCCACAGAATCTGCGCCGGGGTCATCGGCATGCTGACGCCGAGGAGGACCGCGACGACGATCGCCATCGCCTGGCCGCCATTGGTCGGCAGCGCCCAGCCGACCACCTTGACCAGATTGTCGTAGACGATGCGGCCCTCGCGCACGGCGGCGGCGATGGTGGCGAAATTGTCGTCCGCCAGCACCATTTCCGCCGCCTCCTTGGCGGCCTCCGTGCCCTTGCCGCCCATGGCGACGCCGACGTCGGCGCGCTTGAGCGCCGGCGCGTCATTGACGCCGTCGCCTGTCATCGACACGACCGCGCCGTCCGCCTGCAGCGCCTCGACCAGTCTCAGCTTGTGCTCCGGGCTCGTGCGGGCAAACACGGAGGTAGTCGGCAGCGCGCGGCGAAGCGCGTCGTCGTCCATCGCGTCGATCGCGTGGCCGGTCAGCGCGTCGACCGTCCCCTTGCCCAACCCGAGCTCACGCGCGATCGCCGACGCGGTCGAGGCGTGATCGCCGGTGATCATCTTGACGTCGATCCCCGCCGCCTTGCATTCAGCGATCGCCTGAACCGCTTCCGGCCGCGGCGGATCGATCAGGCCGACGAGGCCGAGAAGGACGAGGCCGCCCGCTTCGACATCGTCGAATTCGAGGTTGCCGGCGCCGCGTGGAGGCTTCGAAGCGAAGGCGATGACGCGCTGGCCGCGCGCGGCGAGCTTGTCGATTTCACCCCGCCACGCCGGCGCGTCCAGCTTCTCCTCGCCCGTCGCCGAGCGCTGTGCGCGGCAGAGCTCGAGCACCCGTTCTGGCGCGCCCTTGACGGTGACGAGATCGTCCGCGCCGACGCGATTGAGGGTCGCCATGAAGCGATGACGGGAGTCGAAGGGAATCTCCTTCAGCCGCGGCGATTCGCGTCTCAAAGCCTCGGGGTCCGCGCCCGCCTTGATCGCAAACACGATCAGCGCGCCCTCCATCGGATCGCCGTCGACGACCCACTCGGCTCCCGCCTGCCGGAGCGAGGCGTCGTTGCAAAGGAGAGCCGCCTGAGCGATCGCGTCCAGTCCAGGATAGGCGGCGGGATCGATCGCACTGCCGTGGCGAAGAAGCGCGCCACGCGGTTCGTAGCCGTTCCCGGTCGTTTCGAACGCTCCCGAGGCGGTCACGACAGCGCCGACCGTCATCTGGTTCAAGGTGAGCGTGCCGGTCTTGTCCGAGCAGATGGTCGACACCGCGCCCAGGGTCTCGACTGCAGGCAGGCGGCGGATGATGGCGTTGCGCTCCGCCATCCGCTTGACGCCGATGGCGAGGGTGATCGTCATCACCGCCGGCAGGCCTTCGGGAATGGCGGACACAGCGACGCCGACCGCGGCCATGAACGCCTGCTCGATTGCGTAACCGCGCGCGGCCGCCGCGAACACGCCGACGCCGGCGGCGACCGCCAGAATGACGATGGTGAGGGTCCTGGCGAAGGCGTCCATCTGGCGCAAGAGGGGCGTGGTCAGCGATTCGACGCCCCCGACCATGGCGCTGATGCGCCCAAGCTCAGTTAAGGCGCCAGTCGCGACCACCAGTCCCGCGCCCTGGCCGCTTGCGACCAGCGTGCCGGAATAGGCCATCGAGACCCGGTCGCCGAGCGCCGCTTCCGGAGCGACGGGGTCGGTCGACTTGTCCGCCGGCGCCGACTCGCCGGTCAGCGCCGCTTCCTCGATCCTGAGATTCGAGGCGCGCAGGAGCCGAAGGTCGGCGGGAATGCGGTCGCCGGCCTCGATCAGAACGACATCGCCGGCCGCCAGGCTTTCCGCCGGAACCGTGAGCCGCCGCCCGTCGCGCAGGACCGAGGCCTCGCGCGTCAGCATGGCGCGAATCGCCTCGAGTGATTTTTCCGCTCGCCCCTCCTGGATGAAGCCGATGGTCGCATTGATGAGGACGACGGCGAGGATGACCACGGCGTCGAGAGCGTGGCGCAGCAGGACGGTGACCAGCGCCGACGCCAGGAGGACATAGATCAGGAGATTATTGAACTGGGCGAACACGCGCGCCCATAAAGAGCGCGGCTTTCCCGCCGGCAGTCTGTTCGGCCCGTCCGACGCGAGCCGCGTCGCGGCCTCGGCGGAGGTCAATCCCTGGGGCGAGGACTGGCGGCCCTCGATCGCGGCCTGGACCGTTTCCGCGTGCCAGGGACGTTCAGCAATGGTGATCAGATCCTGCATCGCCCGATGAAGCTCCGTTGGCGTTTTATCGGCGCCTGCGGCCGCGCAGCGAGCGGCAACAGGGGCTCGTCCTCAACCTCGCCGCGCCTTCAGGCGGACGAGCCTGCCTCGGTCGACCGTCCAGGTCTCGCTGAAGACCCGCGTTCCCCGCACGTCGACATAGTCCAGCGTCAGCTTGTCGTCGCGCAAGCCCTCGCTCGCATGCCGTTCGATTCCGCGGTCAGCCGGCCACCGCCGCGATGTCCTTGTCGCCGAGGCCCTTGGCGTCGGCGCGGGCGAACGCCTTGGCCGCGCCCTCGATCATGCCGGCGGGCGAGCCTAGCGACTGGGCGAGCGCCGTCGCGTAGCGCGCGTCTTTCAGCATGAGATGAACCGCGAAGTCCGCCGGCTCGAAATCCTGTTCGAGCATGCGCGGCAGCTTGAGTTTCACGATCGGGCTCGCGGGCGCGCCGCCAAGGATGAGTTCGGATATTTGCTCGTCCTTGAAACCAGCCTTCCTGGCGACCGCGAGCGCTTCGGCCAGCGCGGCCATCTGGGTGGCCGCGAGCTGGTTGTTGATCAGCTTCCAGGTTGCGCCCGCGCCGACAGGCCCAAGCAGATCCATCTTGGTCCCGACCGCCTGAAGGGCGGGGCGCGCCGCCTCGTATGTCCGAGGCTCGCCGCCGACAAAGAACCGGAGCCCGCCCGACTCCGCGGCCTGGCGGCTGCCGCCGACAGGGGCGTCGAGGAAGCCGACGTTCTTGGCCTGAGCCTGACGCCCAAGCTCGCGAATCCAATCGGGGGTGAGGGTGCTGGATTCAACCGCGATGGCGTCGTTCTTCGTTCCGGCGAGCGCGCCGTCCCCTCCCAGCCAGACCGAGCGCGAGGCCGCGTCATCCGCCACCATGGCGAAGATGAAGTCGGCGCCGGCTGCGGCCTCGCGTGGGGTCGCCGCGACGCTCGCGCCCTTGGCCGCGAGCGGCTCGGCTTTGGCGGGCGTTCGATTCCAGACCGAGACCTCAAAACCCTTGGCCAGCCAGTTGGCCGCCATGCCGCCTCCCATGACGCCAAGGCCGAGAATCGCGACGCGCTGCATAAGCATGCTCCTTAACGATTGAACCTGTTGCTGATGAGCAAATTCTAGCGATGCCGCCAACTTAATCCTTGGCTTTAGAAACGTAGGGTTCGAGGGACTCCCGCGACTGCGCGAACACCTGGCAGTGGCTCGCGGCGACTATCTTTGAATTCAGCTCGTTTACCTGCGCCGATGTCAGGCTTGCCGTCGTGAAGGTCGGCTCATGGTCAACTTCCGTTAAGAACAGGGCAAGGCGCGGTGAGAGCGGATAGTACCAGGAAAGCGTCGCTGGTGACTTCGTGCCGTCGCCGCCACCCAAATTTACCAACGGTTGATCGCCTGTAATGAATGCTAGGTCCGTCGTGTTCTCGACCAGGAGCAGCTTGCGCGTCTCCTTTTCCAGAAACACGGCCATGCCGATATTCGTCGCGAACATGTGGCTCAGGATGCCCCAAATCCTTGAAGCGTCGAGACCGCTCTTCCGCTTCAAAATCTCGATCGTCTTGACCTTGATGCCCTTCGTTCGGATGTGCTGCGAGGCCAAAAAGTGAAATAAAGTTATGCAACTCTGCTGGTCGGAGTAGAAGCTGATGTCCTTTCTCAATGCGCGTTCCAGCAGAGGCAGGAAGGATGCTTCGATCGCCGCGTGATAGTCCTCCAGGGCATTGGTGCGGAATGTATCGATCAGGTCATCCAGATCCCTCGTCTGGCCTTCGAAAACCGCCGGTGCCGCGACCATCATTAGGAAATCTTCGTGATTTTTTCGTATCAGCGGATGCAAGCCTTCGACATCGATCACCAGTAAGCGGATCAAAGCGATGTCGGCGAGCGTCAATTTGCCGATCTTGTAAAAATAACGCTCGACCGCGATCGTCATGGTGCTCGTCGGAAATATCCGCCCGTTCATGAGGCAATAGAGCTGCCCGTCTGTGGACCAGGCCTTCAGATAGTGTTGCCAGACGTGATGCTGCCGGCGTTTTTTCACCGCTGCCGCCGGCCAGGAGGGAATAGCGTTACGCCGCGCGGACGGGTCAATCTTCTCCGCCTGGTGAGTCATACGCCACTGTAGCCTTTCCTGCGTATGGTGCGATCAATCGCGCCCGCGAACCTACAGCACATGCGAACCGTCGCCGGCGCGCTTGGCGGCTTTCTGGAATTTCTTGATCACACGGTCGCGCTTGAGCTTCGAGATGTGGTCGATGAACAGAACGCCGTCGAGGTGGTCGATCTCGTGCTGGAGCACCGTGGCGAGCAGGCCCTCGGCCATGACTTCGCGGAGCTTGCCTTCCCGGTCGAGGGCGCGGGCGCGCACGGACGCGGGCCGCTCGACCTCGGCGTAATATTCCGGAATGGAAAGGCAGCCCTCCTCGTAGGTCGAGGACTCCACCGACGACCAGACGATCTCGGGATTGATGAACACCTGCGGATCGGGCGGCTCGTCTTTTTTTGCGGTGTCGACCACCAGAAGGCGAATGGGCTCGGCGATCTGAATGGCCGCCAGTCCCACGCCCGGCGCGTCGTGCATGGTCTCGATCATGTCGTCGATCAGACGGCGCAGATCATCATCCACGCGCTCGATCTTCCGGCTCACGAGACGCAGCTTCGGGTCGGGCAAAACGATGATCGGTCGAAGGGCCATGCGGGACTTTTTGCGGGAGAAGCGGTGGACTGATAATCGGCTGGACAAGCGCGGTCAAACGTGTTCTTAGTTTGTTCTTCCCGCTTCCGTGCTGGTCCGCCTGAGTTGACGATCCCCGCCGCCCCACTCGCCGTCATCGACGGCGTCCCGATCTCGCTCACCGAAGCGCTCGGCGCCGGTTTGGCGCTTCTGGCTGCGCTTGCGGCGCTGAGCCTGATCGCCTTATGGCGCGCGGGAAATGCACGACAACGCGAGCGGGAAATCGCCGACGAGCGGCAGGAAGCGATCGAGGCGCGCTTCGCCGGGCTTGCGCAATCGAGCGCGGAGCTCTCCGGGCGCATCGGCGGCATGTCGGAATGGCTCGGGTCGCGGCAGGCGGACCTTGCCCGGGTCGTCGCCGAACGGCTCGATTCGGTCGGAGCGCGCCTTGGCGCGGGCCTCGACGCCCAGGCGCAGACGACGGGCGAGAGCCTCGGCAAGCTCAACGAGCGCCTGGCGGTCATCGACGCCGCCCAGTCGCGCCTGAGCGAAATGACCCGCGAGGTGGTGTCGCTCAAGGACATTCTCGCCAACAAGCAGTCGCGCGGCGCGTTCGGCCAGGGCAGGATGGAGGCGATCGTCCGCGACGGCCTGCCGGCGGGCGCCTACGATTTCCAGTTCACGCTCTCGAACCGGACCCGTCCCGATTGCGTCATCCGCTTGCCCGGCGACGCGCGCCTGCTCGCTGTCGACGCAAAATTCCCGCTCGAAGGGTTCACCGCGCTGCGCGCTGCGCGCGCAGACGAGGCGCGCAAGGGGGCGCAGGCGCGGGTGCGCGCCGACGTCGGCAAGCATGTCAAGGATATCGCCGAGCGCTATCTTGTGCCCGGCGAGACGCAGGACATGGCGCTGATGTTCGTGCCTTCGGAGGCGATCTATTCCGATCTCGTCGACCATTTCGACGACCTGCTGCAGAAAGCTCATCGCGCGCGCGTCGTCATCGTCTCGCCTACGCTCATGATGATGGCGATCAGCGTCGCGCAATCGATCCTGCGTGACGCGCGCATCCGCGACGAAGCGCACGCAATCCAGGCCGAAGTCGGCAAGCTCATGAACGACGTTCGGCTGCTCGTGGAACGCGCGGGCAAGCTGGAGACCCATTTCCGCCAGGCGCAGGAGGATGTGCATGGGCTCGGCGCGGCGAGCGCGCGCCTTGCGCGGCGCGCCGAGCGGATCGAAGCCATGGACTTTTCGCGCGAAGCGGAGGCGCCGGCGCCGGACGTTCTGCGGCTCGCTGGCAGCGCGGAATAGGGGCATATATACCATAGTAAAATTGCTTATTAAGGCATTTGGCGGAACGAACCCAAATCGCCTTAAGACGCTGAAAGGATTGAGCGCGATGCCAGAACGACGCTGAGCGCGGCAGGCTGAAATAAGAGGCCCTGACGGCGGTGAAAAGCCGTTTGCCGATTGGGTCGGGGGCTCCGGCGCGTCCCCGCGTTCGCAAGCCGCGTCCCGAGATCTCTCGTCTTCCCGCGTCGTTCGTACCGAACGCAGGCTACCCCTTCATCGGCAGGGGCGCGGCTCCTACCCCTTCATCGGCAGAGCCGGATGCGTCTCGCGCGCCCGGGCGGCCTTCAGCGCCTCGGCCTGAGCGCGCCATTTGTCCGCCTCCCTCCGACTTTGGCGTGACGCTCTCCGGTGGCGCCCTTGCGATAGCCAGGTCGCTGCCGCGCCAGCGACGACGCCAAGCATCGCAGCGACAATCGCGACGACAAAGAGCGGCACGGGAAATGATAGCGCGGCGTTGTCTATCGAAGCAAACGGATCGAACGAAACGATCACGTCATGATGGTTGGCGAAGGCGAAACCCAGAAGGATGACTGCAATAAGAGCGAGGATTGCGACTTTGAGGAAACGAATCATTCAAGCCTCATTCGCTCGACCCGCGAACGCGCCCGTTCAGGCCAAGCCGTCGTTTCAAAGATCCTGGACCGTCTCGGCCGAGCGGTTGAGGCGCTCGCGCATTTCCTTGCCGGTCTTGAAGAACGGCGCCAGCTTCTCGGTCACCGGAACCTTGTCGCCGGTGCGCGGATTACGGCCGGTGCGGGCCTGGCGCTGCTTGGTCGAGAAGGCGCCGAAGCCGCGCAACTCCACGCGTTCGCCCCGGGCGAGCGCGTCGGCGATCTCGCCGAGAATGGCGTCGATGATGGTCTCGATGTCGCGCTGATAGAGGTGCGGATTGCGGGCGGCCATGCGCTGCACGAGTTCAGACTTGATCACCGAGCATCCCCACTCGCAACGACCCCGACGTTTAGCCGCCCTTCATGCCCAGAAATCACGGCCTACATCAATAGCAAACCTTCAACGCGTTCGCCCCGATACGACGCGCCGAAGGCCTTCAGTCCGATCGGAGGACCTCGTATTGGCCGCTCCGGCGAAATCGAGTCAGATAGGATAGAATGATCGCTTCGGCGGCCTGTGGCTGCACGCCAAGGGCGCTCAGCACGCGCCCCTCGGTCTCCGCCTCTGCGGACACGACGTTGTCCGACGCCAGCAGATCGACTTGATCGCGGCTCGTCGTCAGTAAGTCCGGGAAAAGTCCGAACGTGGCCTTCGAAGCAAACTCGGTCGAGGCCGCGATCAAGCGCGATGGCCCGAGCGGCAGGCCGATGAGCAGCCGGCGCCGGCCAATCGCGCGTAGCGTCATCTCGGCCGCCTCGCGCAGCGTCATAGTCCTCGGGCCGCCGAGCTCGTAAGCCGCGCCCGGCTTCGCCGCGCCCGAGAGCGCCGCCGCGACCGCCTTGCCGATGTCGCCGACATAGATTGGCTGCAAGCGGGTCCTGCCCCCGCCGAGCAGGGGCAGAGCCGGGAGATGGCAGGCGAGGGCGCCGAAGCGGTTGAAGAATTCGTCCTCGGGGCCAAACGCGACCGAGGGACGCATCACGACTGCGCCGGGGAATGTCTCGCGCGTCGCTTTCTCGCCGAGCCCCTTGCTTGCGATATAGGGCGAGGCGGAGTTCGGATCGGCGCCGATCCCCGAAATATGCACATAGTTCGTAGCGCCAGCGGCGGATGCGGCCTTGGCCAGCGCAAGGGCGCCCTCGACGTGCACGGCCGTATAGGTCTGCGCCCCGCGCTCCGCCTTCAGCCCCGTGGCGTTGACGACCGCGGTCGCGCCTTCGATCGCCGCGGCGATCGACTCGGGGAAGCGAAGGTTGGCCTGCACCGGCTGGATCTGCCCCACGCCCCCGATCGGCTGCAGGAACGCGGCAAGGTCGGGGCGCCGCACGCCCACCCGGATGCGCCACCCATCACGCACCAGCGCCCGCACGATATAGCGTCCGAGGAATCCCGACCCGCCGAACACCGTCACCAAACGGTTGGCTTCCCTGTCGGCTTCGCTCATCGAGGTCCTCTCTGAAAGGAGCGCCGCTCGTTTAGGCGAAGGCCGCGCCTCTGTACAGCGGGAAACGCGCCCGCCGCCCGTCGAAACTTCAGGCGTTGGCCTTCTGACGCGCGGCCACCACCAGATCGGCGCCGCGTCCGGAGAGCTCGGCCAGATGGTCGAATTTGGTTTCGAACGCGCCGACGCCCGCGGTCGCCGAGCGTAATTCGACGATGAGATCGCCGATTTCGGCCTCCGGGATCAGCGCCCGCAGCGCCTCCCAACCCGCCCAGCCCTCCCGGGCCTCGAAGCCGAGGATCTGACCGCGCCGCGCGCTGACCAGGGCGCTCGCTCGCGCGAGCGCGTCAGTCGGCACGTAGACGGTCACCGAGAGGATCGGTTCGAGCAGCATCGGGCGCGCTTTGACCAGGGCCTCGTCGAGGGCCAGCTTCGCCGCCGCGCGAAACGCCATGTCGGATGAATCGACGGTATGATACGAGCCGTCGATAAGGATCACCGAGACGTCGACCACGGGAAATCCAAGCGGCCCTCGCGTCATCGCGTCGCGAGCGCCGGCTTCCACGGAGGAGAAATACTGCCTTGGCACCGATCCGCCATGCACGCGCTCGACGAAGGCGAAGCCCTCGCCGCGGCCACGCGGGCTGACCTCGACCACGACGTCGCCAAACTGGCCATGCCCGCCCGACTGTTTCTTGTGCCGTCCGCGCACTGTGACGGCGTCACGAATCGATTCCCGGTAGGCGACGGAAGGCTTCCCCGCTTGGATAGTCACGCCGAAGCGGTCCGCGAGGCGCTCGGATGTCACGCGCAAGTGCATCTCGCCCTGCCCGAATAGCTTCAGTTCAGACATCTCAGCGTCTTGAACATAAGAGAGCGCGCGATCCTCTTCGCAAAGCTTGGCCAGGGCGCTCGCGAGCCTGACCTCGTCTTTTCGGTCCTTGACGCGAATGGCGATCCCCTGAGTTGCGGGCGGAGCGGCGGGGGTGTCCGCGGGCTCCGGCGCGGTTCGTCCGTCGGCGATGCGGTCGCCCGTAGCGAGGTCTTCGAGCCGCGCGAAAGCGACAGTGTCGCCCTCTTCGGCCCGCGTCAGCTTCGAGGACATGGCGCCCATGAGCCGCGCCAGCCCGCCGACGCGCTCCTCGACGCCGCGCGAATTGATGACGGTCGCCCCGTCCGCGAAGGCGCCGCGCAGCACACGCGCCAGCGACAGCTTGCCGCCATGCGCGGTGTGGATCGTGCGCATCACCTGCGCGAGGGCCGGACCCTTGTCCGCGATACCGAGCCGTTTGCGCGTATGGGCGATGCCCGGCGACTCGTGTCTCAGCGCTTTCAGCAGTCTGGTGACGCCGTGGCCAGCGGTGGCCGAACCCAGGAGCACCGGCACGACCTGCCCGTCCCGCAATTCGCGCGCCAGATCGTCGAAGACGAGGTCCTTCGGCGGGTCGATGTCGCTGATCAGTTGCTCCATCAGCGAGTCGTCATAGTCGGCGAGCTTCTCGAGCATGAGATAGCGCGCCTGTTTTTCCTCGGGCAGCACGCCCGTCGGCATCTCGATGACGCTGGACGGCGCGGCCTCGCGATAGACGAAGGCGCGCTCGAGCGCGAGATCGACAAATCCAGTGGCGACGCCATTCTCCCACACCGGAAGCTGACGCAAGAGCAACGGCGTGCGCGAGGCCGGCTGGAGCATCTCGAGCGTCTCGCGCAGGCCCCCGTTCGCCTGATCGATCTTGTTGAGGAAAAGGATGCGCGGCGCCCTCAGATCCTCCAGCTCACGTAGAATGACCTGAAGCGCCGGGATCTTGCGCGGATCGGCCTCGCATACGACGACCGCGGCGTCACAGACGGACAAGGCGTAGCGCATGTCGTGAATGAATTCGATCGATCCGGGGGAATCGAAGAAAGTGAGCCGGTCGCCGAGATAGTCGATGCTGGCGACATTGGGCTCGACGCTCATCGCGTGGCTGCGCGCCTCCGAACTCGAATCGCCGACGCTGGTGCCTTCGCGCACCGACCCCTGTCGCGCGACGCCGCCGCCGCGGGCCAGGATGCCCTCGAGAAGGCTGGTCTTGCCGCTCTGAAACGGCCCAACGATCGCGACAAGACGAGGACCAGCGACACGGTTTTCGTGATTGGGTGCGTTCAATGTCGGCCTCCCTCAAACGTTACGCCGCAACGCCGCGCCGCGGACGCTCCATTCGCCGGGCGATCGACTCCCTAGACCCGAGCGCGCCTCTGCGAACGCGTTCTCCCGGTTATTCCCGCGCCTTCAGTCTCGGCGCCAGCGTCGTCGAGCGCTACCGACCTCTTGTCGTGCAACTGACATGGTCGCAAGAACAGGCCCGGCGCGCAAGCGGGTTGGCGACGGTGTCGCGGACGTCCGCCGGCGGGCTCGCATTCGCCGCCCGCGTCCTGTATGGGACCGGCGCGAACGCGCTTTCGGGCGAGGTTAGAGGTTCATGGGCCAGGTGCAATCGATCGACGCCGCGCGGGTGGCGGCCGCGCTCGGCGGGCGCTCGGTCATTCTCGTGGGCATGATGGGGGCGGGCAAAACCTCGGTCGGCAAACGGCTGGCGGCGAGGCTCGGATTGCCGTTCGTCGACGCCGACGCGGAGATCGAAGCGGGCGCGCAACTGACCATTTCCGAGATCTTCGAGCGGTTCGGCGAGGCTTTCTTCCGCGACGGGGAGCGCAAGGTGATCGCGCGCCTGCTCAGCGGCGGTCCGCTGGTGCTGGCGACCGGCGGCGGCGCGTTCATGAACGCCGTCACGCGCGACAATATCGCCAGCCACGGCGTCTCGATTTGGCTGAAGCCGAGTTTCGACGTTCTGCTGGCCCGGGTGCGCAAGAAGTCCCATCGGCCGCTGTTGAAGACGCCCGATCCGGAACAGACGCTGCGCCAGCTGCTCGCGGAGCGGTCGCCGACCTATGCGCTTGCCAATTTCACCATCGAATCGCTGGACGGCGCCCACGATTCGGTGGTCGAGGCCATCCTCCGGCGCCTCGAGGCGACGCTAGGCAAGGATTCTGAAGCCTCGCCGCCGCCAGCGAGTCGGCGGGTGGAAGTTCCACTCGGCGGGCGCGCCTACTCGATCCTGATCGGGCCGGGGGTCCTCGACGAGGCGGGCGCTGAAATCGCCAGGATCGCGCCGCGCGTCAATTGCGCCGTGGTGACTGACGCCAACGTTGCGCCGCTCTATCTCGATCAGCTGGCCGCAAGCCTCGATCGAGCCGGTTTGCGCTCCACGTCGATCGTCTGTTCGCCCGGTGAAGGCGCCAAGTCCTATGCGGAGTTCGCCCGCGTCGCCGATGCGCTGATCGAGGCGCGCATCGAACGGCGCGACCTCGTAGTTGCGCTTGGCGGGGGCGTGGTTGGCGATCTTGCCGGATTCTGCGCCGCGACGTTGCGGCGGGGCGTGCGTCTCGTGCAGATCCCAACGACGCTGCTCGCCCAGGTCGATTCCAGCGTCGGCGGCAAAACAGGAATCAATTCGCCGCACGGAAAGAACCTCGTCGGCGCTTTTCATCAGCCCTCGCTGGTTCTGGCCGACACGATCTGTCTCAATTCCCTCAGCGAGCGTGATTTTCGCGCCGGATTCGCCGAAGTCGTCAAGTACGGGCTCATTGGCGATCACCGGTTTTTCGAGTTTCTGGAAGCAAATTGGCGAGACGTGTTCGCCGGCGGACCGGCTTGCGCCGAAGCGATCGCGATCAGCTGCGCGGCCAAGGCGCGCGTTGTCGTCGCCGACGAGACGGAGCAAGGGGAGCGCGCGCTGCTCAACCTTGGACACACCTTTGGCCACGCCCTGGAGAATCTGACCCGCTATGACCGGGCGCGCCTCATTCACGGCGAGGGCGTCGCGATCGGCATGGCCTCGGCGTTCCGTTTCTCGCGCGATCTTGGCTTGTGCTCGGGGCAGGACGCCGGCCGGGTCGAGGCGCATTTGAAGGCGGTTGGCCTTCCGACCCGGATCAGCGACATTCCCGGCTTTGACGCGAACCCCGGACAGATCCTGGCAGCGATGCGCCAGGACAAGAAGGTCGAGGGCGGCAAGCTGACCTTCATCCTCGCCAGAGGCATCGGCGAGAGTTTCGTCGCCCGTGACGTGGACGAAGCGAGCGTCTCGGCCTTCTTGACGCGCGAAATGGCCGTTTGGGCGTAAAGACC
Source organism: Roseiarcus sp. (assembly GCA_036489975.1). Lineage (GTDB taxonomy): Bacteria > Pseudomonadota > Alphaproteobacteria > Rhizobiales > Beijerinckiaceae > Roseiarcus. Next base: position 12,675 of record DASXES010000010.1, on the reverse strand, counting down.
GAGCGTATTCCGCGCCGGTGCGCGCGTGCTAGAATCGCTTCATGGCGTACACCCTCGACATCGTCGTTATCGTCCTGAGCGTCGCCGCCGCGGCTTTCTTCGCCGGCGCCGAGACCGCCCTGACCGCGGCCTCGCGAGCGCGCATGCATGCACTGGAGACGAGCGGCGACACGAGGGCGAAACTCGTCAACCGCCTGATCGGGATGCGCGGCCGCCTCATCAGCTCGATGCTGCTTGGGGGGCAACTGGTCACGATCGGCTCCTCGGCAATCGCCACGAGCGTGCTGCTCGCGGTCTTCGGCGAGCGCGGCGTTTGGGCCGCAACGGCGATCATGACCGCGCTCATTGTCGTTTTTGGCGAGGTGATGCCCAAGACGATCGCCATCGCCTATCCCGATCGCGTGTCGCTCTTGATCGCGCCGCTGGTGCTGTTCTTCGTGCGGATTTTCGGCCCGATCGTGACCGCGGTCGAGATGTTGGTGCGCGGCGTGCTCCGATTATGGGGAGTCTCGCTCGTCGATCACGACCCCGGCGTTTCCGGCCATGAGGAGCTCATGGGCGCGGTCGACATCCTGCATCGGGAGGGCGAAGTAGAGCGCGACGAGCGCGACATGTTTGGCGGTCTACTGGAGCTGTCGGAAATTCCGGTGTCGGACGTGATGGTTCATCGCACCAAGATGCGGTTGATCGACGCGGACCTGCCGCCTGAGGAGCTGGTGCGCGAAGCGATCGTCTCGCCGTACACCCGCATGCCGCTTTGGCGCGGGGAGCCGGACAACATCATTGGCGTCCTGCACGCCAAGGACCTGCTGAGGGCCTATGTCGCGGCCGGCGGAGACGCGAGCAAGCTGAACATCGCGGAGCTCACCCTTGAGCCCTGGTTCATCCCTGAATCGACGACGCTGCGCGACCAGCTCCAGGCGTTCTTGCGCCGAAAGACCCATTCCGCGCTTGTTGTCGACGAGTATGGCGTCGTGCAGGGGCTCATTACACTCGAAGACATCATAGAGGAGATCGTCGGCGACATTCGCGACGAGCACGACCTCGCCGTGCAGGGCGTGCGCAAGCTGCGCGACGGGTCGGTAGTAGTTGACGGCTCCTCGACCATCCGGGAGCTCAATCGCGCGATGGGCTGGAATCTGCCCGATGACGAAGCGGCGACCGTGGCCGGCCTCGTGATTCACGAGGCGCGCGCGATTCCCGAGCCGCGCCAGACCTTCAGCTTTCACGGCTTCCGCTTCGAGGTGCTGCGCAAGCAGCGCAACCGTATCGCCGCGCTCCGCATCACCCCGCTCACCGCGCGCGCAGCAGAGTCTCCGGCGGTCGACCAGGATGGACCAGCGGCCCATTGACCGCACCAACCTCCGGTCGCTCCTCCGGCATAACTCCACGCGTCCGTTGCCGCTTGGCTACACTTACCTATATAAGCGCCCAACGCATCGGCCAGCGGCCGATAAGAGGTTTGGATGTCCTGGAACAATCAAGGCGGCGGACCCTGGCGCTCGCAAGGGCGTGGGCCATGGGGTCAGGGGCCGATCGGGCAGCCGCCGACGGGCGATCTCGAAGAAATCATCCGCCGCGTCCAGGAGGCCCTTGGCAAGCTGACGCCCGGGGGATCGGGCCCGGGCGGTAAGCGGCTGGGCGGCCGGGGAGCGCTGTTCGTCGTGCTCGCCGCGGTGCTGCTCTGGTTCGCCTGGGGGACCTTCTACACCGTGCAGCCGAGCGAAGTCGGGATCAACCTGGTGTTTGGCCGCTACACCGGCAAGACAGCCGCCGGCCTGAACACGAATTGGCCCTGGCCAATCGGATCGGTGATCAAGGTTCCGGTGTGGGATCAGCAGATCACCGAGGTCGGCTATCGCAGTCTCGGCGGCAGTGTGGACGTTCCCGAAGAGAGCCAGATGCTGACCGGGGACAAGAATATCGTCGACGTTCACTTCAGGGTGAACTGGCAGATCGACCCTGCGAAGCCCGAGGACTATGTGTTCACCATCCTGAACCCGCGCGAGACGGTCAAGGCGGTGGCCGAGACGATCATGCGTGAGGAAGTCGGCCTCAAGACGATCGACGGGATCCTGACGACCGACCGCAAGTCTGTCGAGATTGACGTCCAAAAACGCATGCAGAGCGTGCTCGACGGGTATCACGCCGGGGTTCTCGTCAAGCAGGTCCAGCTGCAATCGGTCGATGCGCCGAGCGAGGTCATCTCCGCCTACCGGGACGTGACTGCGGCGCAGCAAGATCAGCAGCGCGCCGTTAACGAGGCGGAAACCTATGCGAACAAGGTTGTGCCAGAAGCCGAAGGCGGCGCGTCTAGGATCCTTGCCGAGGCGAAGGCGTATCGCGAGCAGACGATCCTCGATGCGAAGGGCCAGACCGCCCGGTACAACCTGATTCACGACCAGTACAAGAAGGCGCCGGGCGTGACCCGGGAGCGCATGTACCTTGAGACCATGGAGCGCGTGCTGGGTCCCATGGACAAGACGATCGTCGATTCGAATTCCGCCAGCCCGCCTGTGCCGTATATCGCGCTCGAACCGTTGCAATCCAAGACGGGAGCAAGCGACAAATGACGCGGTCCCTCAACGGCTTCGTCGTCATCGCGCTCGCGGTCATCGCGATCATTCTTGCGTCGATGGCGACATTTACCGTCAATCCGACCGAGCAGGCGCTCGTCCTGCGGTTCGGCCAGCCGGTGCGCGACCTCATCGATGCGCCCGGCCTCTACTTGAAGTGGCCCTTTGTCGATACGGTCGTCTATATCGACAAGCGCATTCTGGCGCTCGACAGCGAGCCGCAGGAGGTTCTGGTGTCCGACAACCAGCGGCTGGATGTCGACGCCTACGTGCGCTACCGCATCGCCGATCCGCTGTTGTTCTATCAGTCGGTCTTCGACATCCGCGGGGCGGACGCTCAGCTCGGCGGAATGCTGAATTCCGCGCTTCGCCGCACCCTGTCGGAAGCCTCGATCACCGACATCGTGCGCGACAAGCGCGATGCCTTGATGGCCGACATCCGCGACCAGATGATCGTCGGCGCCAAGCGGTTTGGCCTCGAAGTCGTCGACGTGCGCATCAAGCGCGCCAATCTGCCGGCTGAAAACGCCGAGGCCGTGTTCCGGCGCATGCAGACCGAGCGGCAGCAGCGCGCCGCCTCCTACCGGGCGCAAGGATCGCAGGAGAGCCAGCAGATCAAGGCCGAAGCCGACCGCAAGGTCACCGTGATCCTCGCACAGGCTCAGCAGCAGGCCCAGCAGATCCGCGGCGAGGGCGACGGCGAGCGCAATCGCATTTTCGCCGACGCCTATGGCGCGGACCCTGATTTTTTCGCCTTCTACCGCTCGATGCAGGCCTACGAGAACAGCTTCGCTAACGGGCGGACGCGGGCGCTTATCAGTCCGAAGTCTGACTTCTTCCGGTACTTCTCGACGCCGACCCCGGCTCCCGAGACTGGGCCAGCGCCAGCGCCGTCAGCAAACGCCTCGCCTTCAGCGAAGGCCGACTGACATGGGTGATTTCGGCGTGGCGAGAAGGCCGGCCTCGGGGCGCCCGCGGGCGATCATCGCCCGCGAAGCTACGCCTTGCTAGTCGATCGACCAATGTGAGGAGAAACCCCATGCTGCACGACGGGTTGCGATTTTCGACGACGCCTCGCCGCGTGGCGAGATCGACGTGCGCGCTCACGGTCCTTTCAGTCCTGCTTGGCGCTCCGCTCGCCTTGGCGCCGGCGGGTCCTGCAGCCGCCCAGGCGCGCCCGACCAATCTCGCGGATCTCGTCGACCAGGTCGCCGACGCGGTCGTCAACATCTCGGCCACTCAGACCGTCGAGGATAGCGACGCCACGCCCGATCTGCCGAAGGGTACGCCTTTCGATGAGATGTTCGAGGAGTTCTTCAAGAACCACGGCATCAATCCGGAGCCCCGCGCACGCCGGGCGCAATCCCTGGGTTCCGGCTTCGTCGTTGACCCGAGCGGCATCATCATCACGAACAATCACGTGATCGGCGACGCCAACGACATCCTGATCATCTTCACCGATGGCCGCAAGCTCAAGGCGACCGTCGTAGGCAAGGACCCCAAGGTGGACGTGGCCGTATTGAAGGTGAAGAGCGACAAGCCGCTCAAGACCGTCAAGTTCGGCGACAGCGACAAGATGCGCGTCGGCGACGGCGTGATGGCGGTCGGCAATCCGTTCGGCCTTGGAGAAACGGTGACCGCCGGCATCATTTCCGCCCGCAACCGCAATATCGACAGCGGCCCGTATGACGACTTCCTCCAGACCGACGCCTCGATCAACAAGGGCAATTCGGGAGGGCCGCTGTTCAATCTGCAGGGCGAGGTGATCGGCATCAACACCGCCATCCTCTCCCCTTCTGGGGGCTCGATCGGCATCGGCTTCGCCACGCCGTCTGCGACTGTTGAGCCAGTGATCGCGCAACTCGAGGAGTTCCATGAAACCCGGCGCGGCTGGCTCGGTGTCAGGATCCAGCCCGTCGACGACACCATCGCCGAAAGCCTCAATCTGGGAACGGCGCGCGGCGCTCTGATCGCTGGCGTGGACGAGAAGGGTCCGGCGAAGCCAGCCGGCCTGATGCCGGGCGACGTGATTGTCAAGTTCGACGGCAAGGACGTCAAGGAATCGCGTGATCTCCCGCGGCTCGTGGCCTCGATGCCGGTCGGCAGGCAAGTCGACGTCGTGGTCATCCGCAGTGGCAAGGAAGTGACCAAGACAGTGACGCTGGGGCGGCTCGAAGATGGAGAAAAGAAGACCGCGCTCGCGAATGAAAACGATGACGCGCAGAAGATGGACGCCGTCACCAAGGCGCTCGGCATGGAATTTTCCGCCCTCAGCCAGGACGCGCGCAAGACCTTCAAGATCAAGGACAGCGTCAAGGGCGTGATCGTGACCTCCGTTGATCAGGGCTCCGCTGCGGCCGAAAGGGGCTTGCGGCCGGGCGATGTCATCGAGGAAGTCAATCATCAGGCGGTCGAGCATCCGGGCGACATCGCCAGGGCGATCACTGGCGCGAAGACGGACGCCAAAAAGCCGGCGTTGCTGCTCGTATCCAATGGCCAGGGCGAGGTGCGTTTCGTCGCCGTGCCGGTGGACTGAGGGCGAAGGAGGAGCGCAGTGACCGATCAACCGGCGGCGGCCGACAATGCGCTCGCAGTGGCGCAAGAAGTTTTGCGCCGCGCCCCGCTTATCGACGGGCACAATGATCTTCCTTGGGTCATCCGGGTCGACAGCGCGGCCCGTGGCGATGTCATCGCCTACGATTTGACCCGAGTTCACGAGCGCGCCGACACGGACATTCCGCGGCTGCGCGCAGGCATGGTGGGGGCCCAGTTCTGGGCCGCCTTCCAGCCGACCAACGCGCCCCATCCCGCGCGCACGGCGCTCGAGCAGATCGACCTCATCCGGCGCATCGAGGAGGCTCATCCCGACGTGTTTTTTCCGGCGCGCGCGGCCGCGGACTACGCCCGCGCGAAAGCGCTGGGCAAGATCGCCTCCTTCATCGCCGTCGAGGGCGGCGTGGGGCTGGAGAACTCGCTGAGCCCGCTCAGGATCTGGCGCGCCGCGGGCGTGCGACTGATGACGCTCTGCCACAACGAGAGCCTGGACTGGGTCGATTCCGCCACCGACAAGCCCCGCAATGGCGGCCTCAACGCCTTCGGACGGGCGGTCGTCGGCGAGCTCAACCGGCTCGGCGTCGTGATCGATCTCGCCCACACGTCCCATGACGCGATGCGCCGGGTGCTCGACGTGACGGAAGCGCCGGTGGCGCTGTCGCACTCGAACGCCTATGCCCTGTGCGATCATCCGCGCAATACGCCCGACGATGTTCTCAAGCGGCTGAAGGGCAATGGCGGCCTGGTCATGGCGACATTCGTGCCCGGGTTCGTGTCGCAGCCCTTACGCGACTGGCTGCGCCGTTCGCGCGGCTCGCATGACAAGGCCCCGCTCGCGGCCGATCCCAAGGCCCAGTTGGCCGGACTTGAGGCCCAGCACGGCGCGGCGCCGAAGGCGAGCCTCGAGCAGGTCGCCGACCACATCGTGCGCCTGGTCGACACCGCGGGCCTCGATCACGTCGGCGTCGGCTCCGACTATTTCGGCGGCGCTTCGCCGGTCGGGCTCGAAGACGTGAGCCGCTTTCCGCACCTGTTCGCCGAACTGGTGCGCCGGGGCTTTTCCGAGCGCGACCTCGAGAAGATGTCGTCGAAGAACATGCTGCGCGTGCTGCGGCGCGTCGAGGCGGTCGGGACGTCGCTGCGCAAGACCCGGCCCCCGGCGATCGGCAGGCTCGAAGACTATCGCGACGCGTGAGCGGCCGAGTTGGCGGGCGCGCGGGGGGATCCGGCGCTGCGGCCCCGTGGGACGTTAAGCTCGGGCTGGAAAGCGATTCAGGAACATCGACAATTTCTTGACGAGGCCGCGGCGGGCTGATACTGTTTTTCAGAACGAAGCAGGGCTGGGCCGCGCTTTGGCTCTACCGGCTTGCCGCGGAACCAGCGGCTGGTTTCGCAAACCGCGCCTTAAGTCCCTGAAATCACTCAAAATAGACTCGCTAACGTCCCGCGGGCTCGGGGCCGCGCTCCGGTAGCCTTGCCGAGCGGGACCGGCGGCACCGATCGTCGGCGGCGAGGGCGCGACCCGGTCGTCGCCTCAGTTCGCCTCGCGGAGGCCGCTCGCGATCGCGCCCGCGAGGGTGAGCGCCGCGGCGCTCCAGAGCGCGATCTCGTTTGCGTGCGCGGGCGCGCGTCCGAATGCGACCGCGACCAGCGCCGTTCCCAGCGACTGGCCGATCAGGCGCCCCGACGATTGCAGGCCGGCCGCCCCGCCGCTGCGCTCGCGCGGCGCGCTGCCGATGATCACCCGGTTGTTGGGCGACTGGAAGAACCCGAAGCCGAGGCCGCAGATCGCCAGCCTCCAGACAAGCGAGACCGGATGCGAGTCGGCGATCCCGAGGGCGACGAGAGCGAGCCCGCTTCCCATCACCAGAAGGCCGATGCTGCCGAGGAGGCCCGGGATGAAACGGTCGGCCAGCCGTCCCGCGATCGGCGCGATGAGGGCGGTTGCGACCGGCCACGGAGTCATGAGCAGCCCTGTGGTTGTCGAGGAATGGCCGAGCCGGTCCTCGAAATAGAACGGCAGCGACACGATCGCGAGCGCCTGGGCCCCGAACGAGGAGATCGACGTCATGAGCGACAGCGCGAACACGGGCTTGCGCAGAAGATCGACCGGCAGGAGCGGCACCGGCAGCTTGAGCTGCCGCCGCACCAGGACCACGCCGATCGCCGCCCCGGCGGCGATTTCGATCAGCGCCGGCAAGGGGCTCCCGCCCTGGCCAATTCCATTGACGCCGGCGATGACGAGACCGAACGTGAGCGCGTTGAGAATGACGCTCCAAAGATCGAGGCGGGCGCCCGTGCGCGGCGTCTCCGGCAGCGCCCGCGCCGCCATGATGAGCGCAACCACGCCGATCGGGACGTTGATCAGAAACAGCCAATGCCAGGAGGCGACCGACAGGATCGCCGCCGCGATGCTCGGGCTTCCGGCCGAACAGACGGCGACCACCACCGCCATGTTGCCGACGCCTTGCCCAAGCCGCGAATGCGGATAGATGAAGCGGATGAGCGCGATGTTGACGCTCATGATTCCGGCCGCGCCCAAGCCTTGAATCACCCGCGCGAAAGTGAGCACGGCGAAGCTGGGCGCGAGCGCGCAGGCGAGAGAAGCGACGGTGAAGACCGCGAGTCCCCACCAGTAGACGCGCCGGTAGCCGAGAATGTCGCCGAGCGCCGCCAAAGGCAGAAGCGAGACTGTGACGGCGAGCTGGAAAGCGTTGACGATCCAGATCGCGTTCTCCGGCGCGACGGAGAATTGGCGCGCCATGGTTGGCAGCGCCACGGTGACGATGCTGCCGTCGAGCACCGCCATGCTGATCGCCATGGCGAGAGTCGAGAATGCCAGCAGGCGCTGCGGATTGGCGAGACCGTCAGGCGGTTCGGCGACGTGAAGCGCTGTTATCGGTTCGGGGCGGTTCAAAGCGTTCCGCGGTCCCCGCGCATGGCGCTTGCTGCGGTCACGCCGCCGTCCCCCACAGATCGTAGGGGTCGGCGCGGTCGATCCTGACCGTCACGATGTCGCCGGCGCGCAAGGGGCGCCGCGTCGCGACATGCACGGCGCCATCGATCCCAGGCGCATCGCCCTTGGTGCGCCCCTTCGCCTCGCGGGCGCCGCCGTCGTCGACGATGACCTCAAGCCGCTTGCCGACCTTGGCCGCGAGTTTCTTCGCGCTGATGCCTTGCGCCTTCTGCATGAAGCGCTTCAGGCGGCTCGCCTTGATCTCGTCCGGCACGGGCGCAAGGCCGAGATCGTTGGCCCTCGCGCCCTTGACCGGCTCGTACTGGAAGGCGCCGATGCGGTCGAGCTTCGCCTCGTCCAGCCAGTCGAGAAGGAAGCGAAAATCGTCCTCGGTCTCGCCGGGAAAGCCGACGATGAAGGTCGAGCGGATGGTGAGCTCGGGGCAGATTAAGCGCCAGGCGCGAAGGCGCTCGAGCGTCTTTTCCTGGGCGGCCGGACGCCGCATCGCCTTCAAGACCGCTGGCGAAGCGTGCTGGAAGGGCACGTCGATATACGGCAGCACATTGCCGCTGTTCATGAGCGCAATCGCCTCGTCGACATGTGGATAGGGATAGACATATTGCAGCCTCACCCAGGCGCCGAGCGAACCCAGTTCGCGGGTGATGTCGAGGAAGCGCGCCGCGACTTCACGGTCGCGCCACGGGCTCGCGGCATATTTGAGGTCGAGGCCATAGGCGCTCGTGTCCTGCGCGATGACGATCAGCTCCTTGACGCCGGCTTTGACCAGCCGCTCCGCTTCGCGCAGCACATCGCCCGCCGAGCGCGACGCGAGAGGCCCGCGCAGGCTCGGGATGATGCAGAATGTGCAGCGGTGGTCGCAGCCCTCCGCGATCTTGAGATAGGCGTAGTGGCGCGGCGTGAGCCGGACGCCTTCGCCTGGAATGAGATCGATGAACGGGTCGCGAGGCGCAGGCGCCGCGGCGCGCACCGCCTCCATCACGCTCTCGAACGCCTGCGGGCCGGTGATCGCCGAGACATTCGGGAAAGCGTCGCGAATCGCCTCGGGCTCGGCGCCCATGCAGCCGGTCACAATCACGTGACCGTTCTCGCTCATCGCCTCGCCGATGGCGGCGAGCGATTCCTTTTTCGCGCTGTCGAGAAAGCCGCAGGTGTTGACGATCACCGCGTCGGCGCCGGCGTGGCCGCGGGCGAGCTCATAGCCCTCGGCGCGCAGGCGGGTGAGAATGCGCTCGCTGTCCACGAGCGCCTTCGGGCAGCCGAGCGAAACGAAGGAAATGCGCGGCGCGGCGCGCGCGCCGGTTTGGACGATCTCGGTCACGCGCGGCCATTGCCACGAGCGGAGGGCGGGGGCAAGCGCTCCGTGCGCGCCGTCACAGCGCCATCTCCGGCCCGAGCGGCACGATGCCAGTCGGATTGATGCGCCGGTGGCTCTCGTAATAGTGGTGCTTGATGTGGAAGAAATCGACCGTCTCGGCGATGCCGGGCAAGTGGTAAAGCTCGCTTAAGTAGCGGCTCAGCGCCGGGTAGTCTCGGATCTCCCTGAGATTGCATTTGAAGTGGCCGAAATAAACGGCATCGAAGCGGATGAGCGTGGTGAACAGGCGCCAGTCCGCTTCCGTCAGTCGCTGGCCGAGGAGAAAGCGTTGGCCCGCGAGCCGCGCCTCGAGCCAGTCGAGCGTGTCGAACAGCGCCCGGAACGCCTCTTCGTAAGCCTCCTGCGAGGTGGCGAAACCGGCGCGATAGACGCCGTTGTTGACCGTTCGATAGATGCGATCGTTGACCTCGTCGATCTCCGGCCTGAGGCCGCTCGGATAATAGTCGCCCTCGGCCGCGCCGATTCCATCGAAGGCGCTATTGAACATGCGGATGATTTCCGACGATTCGTTGTTGACGATCGTGTTCGTCGCCTTGTCCCACAGCACCGGCACCGTGACGCGTCCGGAGTAGTCGGGCCGCGCCTTGACATAGAATTCGCGCAGCTCCCTCGCGCCGAAGATTGGGTCGGGAATGACGCCGGGGCCGGGATCGAAGGTCCAGCCGCGTTCGCCAAGCAGCCAGTGGACGATCGAGAGCGAAATCATGCTCTCGAGACCTTTCAGCCGGCGGAAGATGAGGGTGCGGTGCGCCCACGGGCAGGCGAGCGAGATGATGAGGTGATAGCGGCCCGCCTCGGCCTTGAAGCCGCCGGCGCCGCTCGGCCCGGCTTCGCCGCTCGCGGTCACCCAGTTGCGGAACGGCGCGTCGGGGCGGACGAAACGGCCGGTTGTGTCGTGGGGGAAGTCCCCCTCTCGCCAGGCGCCGTTGACGAATTGGCCCATGCTGATCCTCCGGGAGCTTACGTGGCGCGGGCGACCTGGAAGCCGGCGAAAGACTGGTTGACCGGCATCAGCTCGAGCCTGTTGATGTTGAGGTGCGGCGGCAGCTCGGCCACCCACAACATCGCCGCCGCGATGTCATCGCCGGTCATCGGCTTCACGCCGCGATAGAGCGCCTCCGACGCCGCCTTGTCGCCGCCCGTGCGCACGAGCGTGAACTCGGTCTCGACCATGCCCGGCTCGATCGAGGTGACGCGCACGCCGGTCCCGTGCAGATCGCTGCGCAGCGCGAGCGAGAACTGCTTTACGAAGGCCTTGGTCCCGCCATAGACGTTGCCGCCGGCATAGGGATAATTCGCGGCGACCGACGAGACATTGATGATCGCGCCGCGCCGGGCGATCAGCCCGGATAGCAATTTGTGGGTGAGCGAAGCGAGCGCGGTCACATTCGTGTCGATCATCGTCTTCCACTGGGCGAGATCCGCCGTCTGGGCCGGATTTGTGCCGAGCGCGAGCCCCGCATTGTTGATGAGAAGGTCAATGCCGCGAAATCCGCTGGGAAGCCCGGCCAGCGCGGCGTCGCGCGCGGTTTCGTCGCAGACATCGAACAAAGCCGGATGCACCTTGTCGGCGCCAATGGCCGCGACCAGCGCCTCAAGCCGTTTCGCCCGGCGCCCCGTCGCGATGACCCGCCAACCCGCGGCCGCGAACGCGCGCGCAGCGGCTTCGCCGATCCCCGACGTTGCTCCAGTGATGAGGGCCGTCTTGCTCATGCCATCCCCTTTGAATAGCCGATCCCAGGCGTCGACCCGCGCCCGGCCCATAACACGTCGGATGCGCATGGCCGAGAGGCTCGATCACCATAGAACATTCTACTTGCGTTATTATGATTCCACGCCTTCATGGGAAGGGGGCCAAGTCCTCCAAATTTGAGGGGCGGAACTAAACGGGGTCGTAACGCGATGAAAACATTAAGGCGCGCCGGTAAATTACCGCTAGGCCCCGCGGCGGCGCCTCCCTGCCGAGACGGCCGTCCGACGTGGCGCTCCCGCCGCCATCCAGCGGCAACGCTTTAGACCCGTCCTGAGACGGGAATGAGCGCCCCGGTCACCGCCCTCGCTTCGTCCGAGGCCAGGAACAGAATGATCGCGGCGAGGTCGGCGGGCGCGACCCAGCGTGAAAAGTCCGCGTTCGGCATGTCGCGCCGGTTCACCGCCGTGTCGATGGTCGACGGCAGCACCGCATTGACGGTGACGCCCTTCAGCTTCAGTTCGTCAGCCAGGCTTTCGGTCAGCCGGTGCACCGCAGATTTGCTGGCCGCATAGGGGCCGAATCCGGAAGACGCGTGCAGCGCCGACTGCGCGCCGACATTGACGATCCGGCCAGCGCCATTCTCGAGCAGATACGGAAGCGCGGCCTTGCAGGCGTTGAGCGCGGTCTTGAGGTTCAACGCATACATCCGATCCCAAGCGTCCACCTTGCCGTCCGCGATCATCTCCCATTGAAAGCCGCCCGCGATGTTGAGGAGCGCGTCGATGCGCCCGGACTTCGCCTTGACCGAGGCCATCGCGGTCTCGGCCGCGGCAGGCGAGGTCAGATCGACGCCGCCGACGATGAGCGCATGCGCGCCGAGCCGCTCAGCAAGTCCTGCGGGAGCGTCCTTGGCGTGATCGATGAGCGCGACCGATGCGCCGCGCTTCGCCGCCGTCTCGGCGACGACGCTCCCCAACGCGCCCAAGCCGCCGGTGATGACGATCGTCGTGCCCCGCATTGCACTCCCCCTTAGCTGACGGACGGCGGCGACGGTGCTGGATTCGTTTGCAGCAGATGGCGTGAACGGCAAAGGATTAGCATGGAAATCATCAATCGGCGATACCAACGACGACTGCGAGCATATGGTTGAGCGCGATCCGTTCGCTTCATCGAGGCGGCCGATGACCCTGCTGTATTTCTTGCGCGGGATCGCGACGATTTTATCGATCATGACCTGCGATGGCGCCTTGAGCCCATTTGGATCGCTTGGCTCGGTCGTGAGCCTATCGAGCCGCCCATGGCCGAGGTCGCTCGTGAGGAGCGCGACGAGCACGCTGTCTGTTGCAATCAGCCAGTCCGCTTGGCCTGCTGCCGGTCCTGTGGACAGGCGGTTAAGCTAATCCGACCTTTCGTTCGAACTCAATCGGGCTGACGTAGCCGATCGTCGAGTGCCTGCGAACAGCATTGTAGAACCTCTCGATGTAATCGAACACGTCAGCCC
>DASXES010000008.1:0-77737 GCA_036489975.1 Roseiarcus sp. | reverse complement strand
GACCGATCGTCTCCACAACCAGCATCCCCCACCGCTTCGCACCAAAGCAGGCAGACCACCAAACCGGAAAACGGAGGGTCAATTTTGGACGCCCATACCCCGCCTCAGGGGGTCAATCTTCCACGCCGGATCACACCCAGCGGTCGCGGCGCGCGCGTCGGCGCCCGCCGACTGGGCGGAAGACCTGCTCGTTAGGCCCTGCAACGCCAGAGCGAGCTGGGCGCGGCCGAGCGTCAAATTGTCGAGCCCAATGTCGAGAACCCAATTGTTCCGACGTGCAATTTCGACGGTTTGAGCCGCCCGGTCGCGCGCCTGGCTGACCCGACCCTGCGACAGTAGCAGGTCGCAGTACCCAAACCCCTGGAGTGAGGTCAGCAAGTGATATTGCATTTCCTGCTGCCGCCGCTCAGCGTCGGCGAATAGATCCGCGGCCTCTTCTCGTTCGCCAGCGGCGTGAAGCGCGTCGGCCCGGGTCGTCTGACTATACCGCACTAAAAAGAGATCGCCGGCGCGATCTGCAAGAGCCGCCGAGGTTTCCGCTGTCGCCACGCCGCGGGCGATGTCGCCGAGCAGGAGTTCGGTTTCACTGAGACTCGCAGCGGACCTCGCCGCATTTCTCCAATCCTGCGCCGCTTCTTCCATGCGCAGTCCCGCACCCGTCGCGGCCATCGACTCTTGGAGACGCCCTTGCGCTCGCAACGCGAAGCTAGCCACGTTCAGAACCCAAGCGCGCGCCGGCAGGCTCAGCGTGGCGGCTGGTGTTTCATAAGGACTATCGAAGAACCAAGAAATCGCGGCGAGTTCGCTGCTCACTGCGCCCAATTTCTTGCCGGTATAGAATTCGAAATCGCCGTTCGGGAATCGGCGGCAAATTCGGCGGACATAGACCTCATCCAGTGCCTCCCGGTGTCGTCCAGAGAGGCAGCCATGGGCAATGGCATGAAAGAGCGGCGCAAGGTCGGCAAGCGATGGCGCTTGGCCTTCGTGGGTCGAGCGGCGCAGATGGTCGTAGAGGCGGCTGTGCGCGGCCTTCCAAGTCGCTTCGTTGCCTCGCCGTAGCCGGTCCCCGAACCATTCGCGGACCAAAGGATGGGCGTCGAGCGCTTGCGGATCGGAAGGGTCGCACGGCGCAAGTAGCCGCACGTCGCGCAGCCGCGCGACGGCGCGCCGCCATTGATCGTCGCTCAAGCCGAGCAGCGCGTCGTTCAGGCCGCGGATCGCGGGCTTGGCGCGCAGCGCCTCGAGGCAGTAGCCGCTTGCCGGGCGGTCGAACAGGCCCACGCAGTGGAGGACGGCGATCAGGACCGGCTGATCGGCGAGCCATTCCTTTTCATAGGACTCCATCACCCGCCGAGCGTGATCGTGGCCCGGATTGTCAGGGTCGGCGAGCAGGCCACGGATATGATCGCGCCGGCGCACGTCGCCATTCTGCGTTTCCTTCAAGAAGCTCGCAAGCAGGGTCAGCGCCAGAGGATAGCCGCCGAAATCATGCGAGGCCGAACGCAGCTCGGAATCGATCCCCCAGACGTCATTGTCGCGAAGGAGTTCCGCGCCCGCGTCCTCCGACAACCGTTCGAGATCGGCGACTGGCGCCGCGTCTTCCGTGAAGCGCTTGACATCGGCGATAGCGACGCGGCTGGTCAGCACGATCAGGCTGCGGTCCGCCGCCGGCGGCGCAGCGGCGAAGTGGCGCAGTAGAGCCCGCAGGCCCTGGTCCTTGAGCTGACCGGCTTGCGGCCCCGGGCCGTGCTGCAATGGTTCGACGCCATCGAGCACGAGCAACGTGCGGCGCGCCATCAGCGCCTCGGCGATCGCTTCGCCCTTGGCGGCCGCGCTGGTCGTCTTGTCGAGCTTCATCAGCGCCCGGTTGAGAAAGTCATCTGCGGAGGTTGCGCGCTCTTTCGAGCCCTGGCTGTAGAACGACCAGCCGAGCACGCAATCGGCGCCGCGGTAATTCTCGGCCCGCAGGCGCGTCAGCCATTCGTTGACCAGCGCCGACTTGCCCGCGCCGCCTTCGGCCACGAGCGAGAGGATGTTGGTCTTGCCGTCGCTCCAGGCGTCGTCGAGGCGCTTGAGCTCGGCGTCGCGCCCGACCAGCCGCTCATAGCCGGTTTCCGGTAGGCCACCGGTATCGACGAGAGCTGGCAGCTGCGGTTTCGGCTCTTCCGACGTCGGCGGCGCGGTCCGTTCGACTTGCACGTCCGGTGCGATTAGGCCGCTTCGTTCGGTTGTCGATGCCGCGATTCGTGCGCTCTCCGGCGTGGCCAGGATGGGCCGATCACGCGCCGCCGCGGCCGTCGCCATGCCTGCGATCTCGTCGGCGGCGTTGGACATGAGCCGGTTGCGGTCCGCCAGCGGATAGCTCTGGAGAGGCTGGAGGCCGGGGGGACGCAGATTGAGGTCGAGGAGTCTGGCGAGGCCCGCACTCGGCGTCGCTTCGATGAGAAGCGGATAGATTTGCATCGCGCCAGTCGCCTGCCGCTCGCGAGCGATCTTGAGCTCCTTGTCGATAATGTAGTCAGAAGCCCTGGAAATGGCGGAGACGAGCAAGACAAAGATGCTGCAGACTTGCAGGTGACTCTCGATCTCCTGATCCCATTTTGCGCCGGCCGCCAATTGGGGGTCGCCCCAAATTCTGAACTCGCCGTACTTTACCGCAGGCCGCAGGAATTTCATGACAAAGCTCAGCCACTGGATTTCCTCGCCGCGCGGCTTCTCCGGCTCGTCGGCGTGCGCGTAGCTGATGAAGATGATCGGTTTGGTCAAATCGGAAGGCATGTGGGGGGCACTCCCGTCCAAGGGAGATTTGCCCGACGGGTTCCGTCCGTCAGTCCAGATTGCGGGCGCCCCGCTCTCCACGGTACCCGCCTCTCAACAGGCCCGCTCGGTGACACTGTAGAGGTTGCACATGCCGTTCGAGCCTCACAACGCCTGCGCGCGAGGCCATCGGCGGGGATCGAAAATCAGGTCGACACGCCGGTTGCCGCACCGCGGGCACATCATTCGCTCGCGCAGTCCCGCAAGCGACATGTTGCCCTCTCGTCCAGACGAGCGTCTCAAGGCTCAACTCCGCTTGATAGTGGCGATTGGCTATGGAGAGCGTGCTGTTCACGACACCGCCATCGGAGCCTTCCGGCGGTGTAGACGGGGTATTGGAGGAAGTGAAGATCTCACTGTTGCCGCTCGCGTCCGCGGTGGCCGTCTCGCCAGCGTTCGCGGCGAACACGATCTCTTTCCCCGACTACGGCGATCCGACGCTGAGTTGCGCCGACTTCTCCGCTCCGACCGGAGACGAAACGATAAATTTCCGCGGGTGCACGCGGGCGGCACAAGACCGGGTCGTCCATGGCGCCGAGGCATAGCCACCCGGAGCAGTGTGGTTCGCTACGCTTTGCGCCGCTGCGCCTCCGTGAACCTGGCTAACCCGCGCGACGACGACGAATGAAATGAAATGCCCGCCACCTTGCGTGAGTTGCCGTCGGCGGCGAATGCCGAACGCATCGCCGGGCGGCGGCCGTTACCCTAATGCATACCCCTGCGCCGGAGTGGGCTGCGGCCCCGGGTCAACAATACAGCATAATCCTTTGCTTCATATGGCGTCCCGGAGAGGACTTGAACCTCTGACCCCAGGTTTAGGAAACCTGTGCTCTATCCAGCTGAGCTACCGGGACCCTCGATCAACGCCTTGGCGGCCAACAACTTGTGGACAAGGCGAGCCGCCGCGCGGCATGCGCTTAGCATGAATTTCCGCTTCGCGCACCGTGGCGGCGCATCGCTCTGGGCGGCTGGGCGGCTTTGCGGCGTTTCCGCCGCGCTCGCCGCCGCCGTTCTCGCCGTCCCATCCCTTGCCGCCTGCGGCCGGGCGGGCGGGCGTGTTCAACCGGTCAGCGTCGATGAGCGCCTCGATATTGGGTTGAGCGACGGCAGAACCGTGAGGCTTGGCGGGTTGGACGCGCCCAGCGCGGATCGAGGCTCGCCCGAAATCGCCAAGGCTGCGCGCGATTTCCTGAGAGAACGATTGGTCGGCCGGGACGCGGACCTTGTCTTGCTGGCCGGGGGAACCGATCGTTGGGGCAGGACCGTCGCCGACCTCGTCGTCTCAAATCCCCGGGCTGGGCCGGCCGGTTCAACGGCGGCGGAGCTGCTGAGGGCAGGTTACGCGCGTGTCCGCCCGGAGTTCGAGACACGCGGGTGCGCCGTGGAGCGGCTGACAATCGAGGACAGCGCGCGCCTGGGCGGACTAGGAATATGGCGGGACCCCGCATTTGCCGTGATACAATCGTCTAATCTGGCGGAGCTCCGGCGCCGGTCCGGCCGATTTGTGGTGATCGAAGGCATGGTGCGAAGGGTTGGATTTGCGCGCTCCCGCCTTTATCTTGAGGTTGTCCCCCGCGACGGTCCGACGATCGTGGTCGCGCGCAAGCTGGAGACAGCCTTGGCGCGAGAGGGGCGGCCGGTCGGCGGGTTGGTCGGGCGGACCATCAGGGCCCGCGGCGCCCTCGATGATCGGTTCGGTCCGAGAATCGAGGTCGACGATCCGGCGATGATCGAGATTGCGCGTCACGTCGATGCGCCAGGAGAAGTGAAACCGGATCCATGAGCGGCGGGCCGGACAAACTGGGACGCTTGCCTGCTTCCTGGCGCGGCCGGCGCGTTATGGTTGCGTTGGCGGCTTTGCTGGCGCTCGGCTTGACGGCCTGCGCGCCGAACGATCCCCCGCCGGTCACAGGCACCGTGTTGCCCCCGCCAGCCCCGCGCGTGGCCTCGACAGAGAAGCCAAGCCCGGAGCGAAAGCGGCTGATCGATGCGTTCGGCGGCGTCTACTCCGCGCCGGCGACCCAGGCCTATCTCGACGGAGTTCTCGCCAGGCTGGGGAAGGCCACGGACTCCCCGGGCCAGACCTACCGCGTCACGGTGCTGAATTCTCCGATCGTCAACGCCTTCTCCCTGCCCTCGGGGGATATTTTCGTCACCCGCGGCCTTCTCGCTCTCGCGGACGATACGTCCGAAATCGCCGCCGTCATGGCGCACGAGATTGGCCACATCACCGCGCGCCATGCTGCCCAGCGGGCCGAGTTCGAAAAGACGACGGCGTTGTTCTCGCGCGTCAATTCGCTATTGCTCGCGCAGCGCCAGGCCGAGGATGAAGTCGAGGCGCGTTCGAAGCTCGCCATCGCCCGCTTTTCCCGCGCGCAGGAGTTCGCGGCTGACCAGATCGGCATCAAGACCATCGCCCGCGCCGGATACGACCCCTACGGCGCGGCTCGGTTCCTCACCGCGCTTGGCGAATGGAGCGCCTTTCGCGCTTCAGTCTCCGGCGCAGGCTCCGCCAATCGCCCCGACATGATGGCGACCCACCCCTCGACACCGGAGCGTATCGCCCAGGCGACCGCAGAGGCGCGCCAATTCGGCGCGCCAGGGACCGGCGAAACCGGCCGCGACGCGTATCTCGCGGCCATAGACGGCCTCGCCTTCGGCGACGATCCGGCCCAGGGCGTGGTGCGTGACAACGCCTTCATTCATCCAAAACTCGGTTTCGCCTTTGATGCGCCGCAGGGCTTCACGCTCGACAATCAGTCGGCCGCGCTGATCGGCGTCGGCGAGTCGAGCGGCGAGGCGTTGCGCCTCGACAGCATCACGATTCCGGAGTCGACCCCGGTCGCCAGCGCAATCGGCTCGGACTGGATCGACGGCGTCAAGACGACATCGATTGAACCGAAGAAGATCGACGGCCTGGAGGCGGCCACAGCGGTCGCTCGCGGCGACCAGTGGAGCTTCCGCCTCGGCGCCGTGCGGCTGAACGGGCGTCTCTATCGGCTCATTTACGCCGCCCACGACCTTTCGCCCGCCGTCGATTCGCGCTTCATGGCCTCGCTCGATTCGTTCCGTCTGGTCAACGCCCAGGACTCGGCGCTGGCCGCGCCAGAAAAGATCAGAATTGTTGAGGCGGCGAATGGCGATACCGCTGAAACGCTCGCCGCGCGGATGGGTTTTTTGCCGCAATGGCTCGATCAGTTCTTGATTCTCAACGGCCTCGAGCGGGACGCCGCGATCGTTCGCGGGCGACGTTACAAGATCGTCGTCCGTTGAGTGGCGGAGGCCCGAGTTCAGGCGAGCGAGGCGGTCTCGCGGGACCGCTTGTCGTCGCCACCCACAACGCTGGCAAGCTCCGCGAGATCGAAGAGCTGCTGAGCCCCTTCGGCGTGAAGACGCTCGGCGCGGGCGCGCTCGGTCTCGATGAGCCCGAGGAGACGGGTTCGACCTTTCGCGACAACGCGATTCTGAAGGCGGAAGCGGCCGCGCGCGCGTCGGGCATGGTTGCGCTGGCCGACGATTCCGGGCTCTGCGTCGAGGCTCTGGACGGCGCGCCCGGGATCTATTCGGCCCGATGGGCGGGCGGGAGCAAGGATTTTAGCGCCGCCATGGCCCGTGTTGAGAGCGAGCTGAAAGCGCGGGGCGCGCCGCAGCCGTGGCGGGCGGCTTTCGTCAGCGTGCTGGCGCTGGCCTCGCCGGACGGCGCGGTCGAGACCTTCGAGGGCCGGGTGGACGGAACCCTGGTCTTTCCGCCGCGCGGGACGGCTGGATTTGGCTACGATCCCATTTTCCGCCCGGACGGCCACGGCCGCACCTTCGGCGAGATGAGCTCGGAGGAAAAGCACGGGATTCCCGTCGACGGCTCGCTCGCCCTCTCGCATCGGGCGCGAGCGTTTCAGAAGTTTGCGCGCGCACGCCTCGCGAGCAGCGGAAGGCCGGCTCCGGACGAGGGCGCGTTGGCGTAGCCGCAATTTTACCGGCGCCCCCTAATGTTTTCAGTTGGTTAGGACCCCGTTTAGTTCCGCGTTTTTTTTGGGCTTGAGAAAATTATCTACATATATATTAGGTAATAAAGGACGTGCGCAGCGCGAGCGCCGTTGGGCGCCCGTCTCCCCAACCTTGGCCCCCTCCGATTGGAGGTGGCCGCGCGGGGCCGGTTCTGGCAAGAATGCCGCGCCCGGACCGGCCGGGCGAAGGACGGGGGTCCGCGATGCAGGTGGAAGAGACCGCCATTCCGGCGGTCAAGATTGTCACGCCGAAGAAGCACGGCGACGCGAGAGGGTTTTTCTCCGAGGTCTACAACCGCTCCGACTGGGACAAGGCGGGTCTTGATTTCACCTTCGTCCAGGACAACCATTCCTATTCGGCCGTGATCGGCACCCTGCGCGGATTGCACTTCCAGACGCCGCCATTCGCGCAGGATAAGCTCGTGCGCTGCGCGCGCGGCGCCATCCTCGACGTCGCGGTCGACGTCAGGCGCTCATCGCCGACCTTTGGCCACCATGTCGCCGTCGAACTCTCGGCCGGGAACTGGCGCCAATTGCTGGTGCCGATCGGATTCGCCCACGCCTTCATCACGCTCGAGCCCGACTGCGAGGTCCTCTACAAGACGACCGCGCCCTATTCCGCCGCCAACGACCGGGGCGTCGCCTGGGACGATCCCGCCATCGGAATCGCCTGGCCGTCGCCGGCCGGAGGCCCGGTTCTGTCGGACAAGGACCGCCGCTGGCCCAGGCTCAAGGACGCGCCGGACCTGTTCGCATGATGCGAATCGCGGTCACCGGATCGAAGGGCCAGGTCGCGACGTCCCTCATCGAGCGCGCGGCCTCCAAGGCCGAGGTCGTGGCGCTCGGCCGCCCCGCTTTCGATCTTGTCGACCGCGCCTCGGTTCTTGCCGGCCTTGAGGCGGCGCGGCCCGACGTGATCGTCAACGCCGCCGCCTACACGGCCGTCGACAAGGCGGAGGCGGAAGAGGCCGAGGCTGTTCGGGTCAACGGCGAGGGGGCAGGGCATGTCGCGGAAGCCGCGGCGCGGCTGAAGGTTCCCCTCCTGCATCTCTCGACCGACTACGTGTTCGACGGCGGTCTCGGCCGCGCCTATCGCGAGGACGATCCGACCAACCCGACCGGAGCCTATGGGCGCTCCAAACTCGTGGGCGAGAAGCGCGTCGCCGAGCGCTGCGAAAATAGCGTCGTCCTGCGCACCGCCTGGGTCTACAGCCCGTTCGGGGCGAATTTCCTCCGCACCATGCTGAGGCTCAACGAGACGCGCGACGAGGTCGGCGTGGTCGCCGACCAGCGCGGCAATCCGACGTCGGCGTCAGACATCGCCGACGCCCTCATCGCGATCGCCGCGCGAGTGAAGGAGGATTCATCGCCGGCGCTCAGGGGCGTCTTTCACATGACCGGCTCGGGCGAGGCGACCTGGGCGGATTTCGCCGAAGCCATATTTCACGAGGCGGCGGCGCGAGGCCGGAGACAGACCCGCGTCAAGCGCATTGCGACCGCCGACTACCCGACCCCCGCCCGAAGGCCGGCCAATTCCCGCCTCGACAACGAAAAGCTCAGTCGCGTATATGGTTTCAGGCTGCCGGAATGGCGCCAGTCGGCGGCCGTTTGCTGCGCCCGCCTTCTGCCATGATCGTCGACGCGGACCGCGCGCCCGACGAATCGCAACTCAAAACTCACCGGGGGTCTTCATGCAGCGCAAAGTGCTCGTGACCGGGGGCGCGGGATTTATCGGCTCGGCTTTGTGCCGGCGCCTGGTCGGCGAGGGCGCCTCCGTTCTTAATCTCGACGCGCTCACCTACGCCGGCAATCTGCAATCCCTGGCGACAATCGACAATGCGCCGAACTATCGCTTCGCCAAGGTCGACATTTGCGATCGGCGCGCGGTGACGGAGGCGTTCGAGACTTTCGCTCCGGACCATGTGATTCACCTCGCCGCCGAGAGCCACGTCGATCGCTCGATTACCGCGGGCGATGCGTTCATCCAGACCAACATCGTCGGCGCCTTTTCGATGCTCGAGGCCGCGCGCGCCTATTGGCAGGCGCTGCCGGGGCCCCGGCGAGACAGCTTTCGCTTCCTGCACGTCTCGACCGACGAGGTTTACGGCTCGCTAGGCCCCGATGGCGCGTTTGTGGAAGAGACGCGCTACGATCCAAGCTCGCCCTATTCCGCCTCGAAGGCTGCGGCCGATCACCTGGTTTCGGCCTGGGCGCGCACCTACGGCTTTCCCGCCCTGATCTCGAACTGCTCGAACAATTACGGCCCCTATCATTTCCCCGAGAAGCTCATTCCGCTCGTCATTCTCAACGCCATGCACGGCAAGCCCCTGCCGGTCTATGGCGCGGGCTCGAACATACGCGACTGGCTCTATGTCGAGGACCACGCCCGCGCGCTCGATCTCATCGTGGCGCGCGGCCGGATCGGCGAGAAATACAATGTCGGGGGCCGCAACGAACGCCGCAACATTGATGTCGTCATGCGCATCTGCGCCATCCTCGATGATCTTCGCCCCCGGCCAGGCGCGCACGACTCGCTCATTTCCTTCGTCACCGATCGGCCGGGCCACGATCAGCGCTACGCGATCGACGCGACGAAACTGGAGCGCGAGCTTGACTGGCGCGCGCACGAGACGTTCGAGAGCGGGATCGAGAAGACGGTGCGCTGGTATCTCGACAACGAATGGTGGTGGCGCCCGCTGAGAGACAAGGTCTATTCCGGCGAGCGTCTCGGCGTCATCGCCGAGGCCGGAACTTTGGCTTGAAAAAGACAGGCGGGGCTTCTCGACTATGAAGGGCATCATTCTGGCGGGCGGCGCCGGCACAAGGCTGCATCCGATCACACTTGCGGTCTCGAAGCAGCTCGTGCCCGTCTACGACAAGCCGATGATCTATTATCCGCTCTCGGTCGTCATGCTGGCGGGGATCCGCGAGACGCTGATCATTTCGACACCCCACGACCTGCCGATGTTCCGCCGCCTGCTCGGCGACGGCTCGGAATGGGGCATCCGGATCGAATATGCGGAGCAGCCGGAGCCCAATGGTCTGGCGCAGGCGTTCGTCATCGGCGAGGCATTCGTCGCCGGGGGCCCGGCGATGCTGGTCCTCGGCGACAACATCTTCTACGGCGCGGGCTTGAGCGAGCAGCTTCGGCGGGCGGCGGGACGCGAGCGCGGCGCGACCGTGTTCGCCTATCACGTGCCAGACCCGGAGCGCTACGGGGTGGTCGAATTCGATTCCGCCGGCCGCGCAGTCTCGATCGAGGAGAAGCCCGCCGTCCCCAGGTCGCACTGGGCGGTGACCGGCCTCTATTTCTACGATTCAAGGGTCGTCGAGATCGCCAAAGCGCTGAAACCCTCGGCGCGCGGCGAGTACGAGATCACGGACGTCAATCGCGTCTATCTCGAAGCCGGGACGTTGGGGGTCGAGCGGATGGGACGCGGCTTCGCCTGGCTCGACACCGGAACGCCCGACTCGCTGATCGACGCGGCGAGCTTCGTGCGCACGCTCGAGCAGCGACAGGGGACCAAGATCAGTTGCCCGGAGGAAATCGCCCTCGACCTCGGCTTCATCGACGTCGCCCAGTTCGAGCGCCTCATCGCGCGCTTCGGCAAGAGCGCGTACGGGCAATATCTCCAGTCCGTGCTTGCCGAGCGCAGCCAGTCCATGCAGCGGGGCTGATCGGGGCCTCGCCGGCCGTTCCCCTTCTTTGGGCGAAACACGCGCGGTCGCCGTCCGCCCGCCCCTTCGACCCTTGCTGGCCAGAGCCCGCGCGAAGGGAACGAACTGCGCCACAATTCTGGGTCATATCCCTTCTTGTCGGCGATCGCTGGCGATTTGCCGATCGCCGGCCGCCGCAGTAATCTTTTGAACTGCTCCCTGGAAGTCGAAAGGATAGCGCCGATGACCGAGAGGCGGCGACCCGACGAACCACGATCCGGCCCGCTGAACGGAGGCCGCAGCTCCAATCTGGACCGCGCGCTCAAGTCGATCGTTACGGTTCAATCGTCAATTCCGGAGGACGCTTTCACCGCCCAGGCGCTGGGGGAGCAACGGTCGGGCAGCGGGGTCGTCATCCGCGACGACGGTCTTGTGCTGACGATCGGCTATTTGATCACCGAGGCGGAGAGCGTCTGGCTTGCCGACGCGGATGGGCGGGTCACCCCCGCCCACGCGCTCGCCGTCGATGCGGAGACCGGCTTCGGCCTCGTGCAGGCGTTGGGCGATCTCAATCGCCCGGCGCTCGAACTGGGCCGCTCGAGCGAGGCGAAACTCGGCGATCCCGTGACCGTGGCGGCCGGCGCGGGGACGAAGCCCGTGCGGGCGATGATCGTCGGAAAGCAGGAATTCGCCGGCTATTGGGAATATTATCTCGACGAGGCGATCTTCACCTCGCCCGCCCATCAGTTCTGGGGCGGCGCGGGCGCGATCGACCGTGACGGCAAGCTGATTGGCGTCGGCTCGCTGCATGTCGAGCAGCTCAGCACCGGGGCCGGCCCCCGCGACATCAACATGATCGTGCCGATCGATCTTCTGCCGCCGATCCTCGATGATCTTTTGACTTATGGCCGGGTCAACAGGCCGGCGCGCCCGTGGCTTGGCGTCTTTTCCGCCGAGAACGGCGACGAGATCATCGTCGCGAGCGTGGCCGAAAACGGGCCGGCCGCCGAAGCGGGACTGCGCCGCGGCGACGTTCTCGCGGGCGTCGGCGGGTCGGAGATCGAAAGCCTCGGCGATTTCTACCGCAAGGTCTGGAGCCGGGGTCCGGCCGGGATCGAGGTTCCGATCGAGATTGTCCGCGACGGCCGGGCGATTGGCCTGCGCGTGCGTTCGGCCGACCGCTCGTCCTTGATGAAGCGGCCGCGCTTGCAGTGAGGAATGAAGGGTCGCCTCGCCCTTCTTTCCTCCCCAAGCTCCCGTCGGTGTTTCGCCATAGGATGCCCGCCCGCAGAGGACCGTCAGCTCCAGCGGCGTGTCGACGGCAGTAACCGTCGGAGCCATGCCGGCCAGGGCAGGGACCGGTTTAGAACCATTTCAAATTGAAACCGTTTTAAAATACACGTGCCAGCCTTGTCGGTACTCGAAGGCCTCGGTAAAGGTTTGGGCCTGTTCTCAAGACCCTCGGGCGGGAGGATTTAGTCGATCCAGACTGCGAGTTTTTGCCCTCTGTCACGGTGTCGGCTTGTTCCGATCTCGGGTCTGGCGAGGCCGTTCCTGACGGGTCAAAGCGATCTCGAAGAGCCCATTTGGCTGTGACGCGCGCGCGAGCCCCAGCGCGGCGCGCGCCGGGCAGGGGAACCGGCGCCTGAAACCAGGCAGCCGCGGACACAGAACGACTCGCCGTCTCAAGACCCCAACCAAGTTCGAAGGAGTAACTGAATGCCATTGGGTCCAATCGGTGCTCGGGCCCGGCGCGACAGCGCCGGGAGGTCTAGCGTCGCCGTGTTCGCCGTTTTGGGGCTGTTCGGCGGGCTCGTGACCCCTGCCGCGGCCGCGGTCACGCTGAACCTCTATTCGGCCCAGCACGAACAGACGGTCGACCTCCTGACCAAGGCGTTCACCAAGGAAACCGGCGTCGACGTCAAGGTTCATTCCGGGGAAGCCCCGGAGCTTGCAAGCGAACTCGCGAAGGAAGGCGCATCGTCTCACGCCGACGTGTTCTTCACGGAAAATTCGCCTGAACTCGAGCTTCTGTCGGAAAAGGGGCTCTTGGCGAAAGTGGCGCCCGCGACTTTGGCCAGCGTTCCAGCCGCCGACAGCGGAGCGAACGGCGACTGGGTCGGGGTGCTCGCGCGGGAGAATGTCCTCGTCTTCAACACCGGCATGATCAAGCAGGGAGAGCTGCCCGCCTCGCTGCTCGACCTTGCCAAGCCCGAGTGGAAGGGCAAGCTGGCGATCGCGCCGACCGACGCCGATTTCCTGCCGCTGATCGGCGCTGTCGCTGTGCTGAAAGGACGGCAGGCCGCATTGGATTGGCTGAAGGGCCTGCGGGAGAACGCGGCTATTTACGACGACGACGAGGGTGTGGCTGCGGCCGTCGACCGCGGCGCTGCGGCGGTCGGAATCATCAACAATTACTACTGGGCTCGGCTTAGCGCCGAAAAGGGCGCCGGCCAGATGAAGAGCGCCATCCATCACTTCGCCGGCGGGGACGTTGGCGGCCTGATGAATGTCTCCGGCGCGGCGGTCTTGAAGACTTCACGCAATCCCGCCGCGGCGCAGAAGTTCCT
This sequence comes from Roseiarcus sp., assembly GCA_036489975.1. GTDB lineage: Bacteria > Pseudomonadota > Alphaproteobacteria > Rhizobiales > Beijerinckiaceae > Roseiarcus. The sequence continues at coordinate 64,689 of DASXES010000008.1, read as the reverse complement.
CGCCTTCCTGGTGAGCAAGCCGGCGCAGGAGATGCTGGCCAAGCTCGACATCACCTTCGAGTACCCGCTGGCGGCTGGGGTTGCCGCCAACCCGGTGCTGAAGCCGATGAGCGAGCTGTCGCCGCCGCACTTGACTCTCAAGCAGATCGGGGACGATCGCGACGCCGCGAAACTGCTTCGCGAGGCGGGGCTTATTTGATGGCCGCGGTTGCGGGCGCAAGCACGGCGGGCGTCGAAGCGGTGAGCGTTCGCGCCGCTCTTGCGCGTCCGCCCGCGGCGCTCGTCGTCGCTGCGCTTGCGGGCGTGACTCTCATCCTTCTGCCGATCGTCTACACCGCCATTGAAGCGGCCAGCATCGATTTCCGCGACGCCGTCGATCTCCTGGTCCGTCCGCTCGTCGGAACGCTCCTTTTCAATACGGTGTCGCTCGTCATCGCAGCGTCGCTGGCCAGCGCAATCATCGGAACCGCGGCGGCGTGGGTGGTCGAACGCACGGATGTTCCCGGACGAAACGTGTGGTCCGCGCTCATTGCGGCGCCCCTCGCCATCCCTCCCTTCGTCACCAGCTTCGCCTGGGTTTCGATGAGCAATGCGCTGCAGGATTTCGCCGGCGCCCTGCTTGTAGTGACCTGCGCCTATTTTCCGCTGGTCTATCTGCCGGTCGCCGCGGCGTTGCGCGGTCTCGATCCTGCGCTCGAGGAGACCGCGCGCTCGCTGGGCGAGAGCGCCAGCGGATGCTTTCTGCGGGTCGTCCTGCCGCAGCTTCGGCCCGCGCTCTTCGGCGGCGTGCTTCTTGTCGCGCTCAATACGCTGACCGAGTTTGGCGCTTTCGCGTTGTTGCGCTTCCGCACCTTCACCACCGAGCTCTATGCGCAATATCGCACCGGACTCGCAGGTCCCGAAAGCTCGCTCATCGCGCTCGTTCTCGTCGCGCTCTGCCTCGCGCTGGTGTTTGCGGAATTCCGGGTGCGCGGCGAAGCGCGCTACGCGCGCGTCGGGGCGGGGGCGAGACGCACGAGCGCGCCGGCCGCCCTTGGCTGGTCGCGCTTCCCGGTCCTTGCGGCCCTCGGCGCGCTGGTGGCCGCGACGGTCGGCGTCCCGATCGGGATGATCGGCTTCTGGCTCTTTCAGCATGCGCAGGCAGCGACCTCGCCCGTCGCGCCGACCGCGCCCGAACTCCTGCGCGCGGCGCTGAATTCTATCGGCTATGGGCTCTGCGGCGCGGCGGCGGCGCTCGTGCTTGCCGCTCCCATCGGCTATCTCGCGGTCCGCTTCCCGAGCCGGTGGACCGCGCTCATGGAGCGCGCCGCCTATCTGGCGCAGGGCATGCCGGGCATCGTCGTCGCGCTGGCCCTCATTTCGCTTACGGTGCAGTGGGCGGGGCCCCTTTATCAGAGCCCGGCGCTGCTGGTCGTCGCCTATGCGATCCTCTTTCTGCCGCTGGCTCTCGTCAGCGTCCGGGCGACGCTCATGCAAATTCCGCCGGGCCTCGAGGAGGTCGGGCGTTCGCTCGGCCAGAACGGCGCGTCGGTCGCCTGGCGGGTCGTCGCGCCTCTGGCCGCCCACGGTCTCGGCGCCGGCGCGGCGCTCGTGTTCATCTTTGTCTCGACCGAATTGACGGCGACCCTGCTCCTCTCTCCGATCGGGACGCGGACGCTCGCAACGGAGGTCTGGGCCAACACGTCGTCGGTCGCTTTTGCGGCGGCCGCGCCATTCGCGGCGCTGATGCTCTGCCTGTCGCTCGCCGTGACCTGGCTATTCGCCAACCGGCTGAGCCGCGCGGCGTTCGCGGGTTGGGGCTGACGATGGCTCGCCTTTCCGTCAAGGGGCTGACCAAGGCTTTCGCCGCAACGCCGGTTCTGCGCGGCGTCGATCTCGAAGTCGCGCCCGGTTCGCTGGTGGCGGTCCTGGGCGCGTCGGGAAGCGGCAAGACGACCCTGCTGAGGCTCCTCTCGGGCTTCGAGCGCGCGGATTCCGGCTCGATCGAAATCGACGGGCAAATGGTGTCCGGCCCCGGCGTCCACGTGGCCCCGGAAAAACGCCGCATCGGCTATGTGGCGCAGGAAGGCTCGCTCTTTCCCCATCTTTCGGTCGCTGACAATGTCGACTTTGGGCTGCCCCGGGCCGAGCGCCGCAACCGGCCGAGGGTGGAAACGCTCCTGGCCAGCGTCGATCTGCCGGCCTCTTACGCGAGCCGCGCTCCTCATCAGCTTTCCGGAGGCGAGCAGCAGCGAGTCGCGCTGGCTCGCGCGCTGGCGCCGGCGCCCAAGCTGGTGCTGCTCGACGAGCCCTTCTCCGCGCTCGACGCGGCCCTCAGGGTCGAGACGCGCCAGGCGGTTTCGGCCGCCCTCGCCGCTTCCGGGGCGACGGCCCTGCTCGTCACGCACGATCAGGCGGAGGCGCTTGCGATGGGGCTTGAGGTCGCCGTTCTGCGCGGGGGTGTGCTGGGGCAGATCGCGGCGCCGGAGATGCTCTATCGCCAGCCCGTCGACATCGCCATGGCGCGCTTCGTGGGCGAGGCGGTGATCCTGCCGGGGACGGTCAAGGCAGGCGCAGCGATCTGCGCGCTCGGGCGCCTTCCGCTCGCGGGCTCCGCGCCGGACGGGTCCGCGAGCGTGATGGTTCGGCCCGAGCAGATCCGCTTCCTCTCGAAGCCCGACGGGGATGCGCCAAGGGCCAGGGTTCTGGCGGTCACATTTTACGGCCACGACGCCAGCGTGCTTCTCGAACTGGAGGCGCGGGCGACGAAGGTCATGAGCCTCGTGCCGGGATATCGCGCGCCGAGAAGCGGCGATGACGTCTGGCTCACCGTCGAGGGGGCGGTTATGGCCTATCCGCGCGCCGACCGGGACGCGGGGCGCGAGCCTTCCGCCTCGACGCACGCGCGATTGCCGGTCGAGCCATTGAGCGTTGCGGCGCTCGGAATCAAGGAGGACCTTTCGTGAGGAATCGGACATCAGTCACGCATATGGGCTGGCGGCGCGCCGTCCGCGCGGGCGCGCTCGCCGCGGCGCTTTCCCCCTGCGCTCACGCCGTCGCCGCTCCGGGCGCATTCCTCGACAGCATTCATCGCCAGACGACGCTCGCCAGCACGGTGCCGGAGAACGGCGACCAGAATCCTTACGCAATCGTGGTCGCCCCGGTCTCCGCGGGCGCCATCGCAAAGGGCGACGTCCTCATCACCAACTTCAATAACGACGGCAACCTACAAGGGCTCGGGACAACGATCGTCGCCGTCAATCCGACGACCAAGAAGCTCACGACCTTCGCCGCGCTGCCGCGCAACCTCGCCGGCTGTCCGGGCGGAATCGGGCTGACGACGGCGATGACCATGCTCAAGTCGGGCTGGGTGATCGTCGGCAGCGCGCCGAGCGCCGACGGCACCACCCGGACCAAGGGGCCCGGCTGTCTGATCGTGCTCGACGCCAACGGCAAGGTGGCCAGCATAATCGCCAACAAGGACATCGACATGCCCTGGGGCAACATGGCGACGGTCGACAACGGCGACACCGCCTCGATTTTCGTCAGCAACGCCGGCTTCGGCGTTGGCTCTCCCGACGGCGATCCGCGCGTGGTGAACGAGGAGACGGTGCTGCGCATCGACCTTGCGATCAAGAACGGCGCGCCGCCTTCGGTGGTGCGCCAGACCGTGGTCGGCAGCGGCTTCGGCGCGCAGCCGAGCAAGGACGTGTTCGTGATCGGACCGACGGGGCTCGCCCTCGGCGCCGACGGCACGCTCTATGTCTCGGACGCGACCGGCAACCGCATCACCGCAATCTGGGACGCGACGACTCGCGATCATAGCGCGGGCCTCGGCCGAACCGTCACCAAGGACGGCATGCTGCAGCGTCCGCTGGCTATGGTGTCGGCGCCCAACGGACATCTCCTGGTGATCAACGCGCAAAACGGCCAGGTGGTCGAAGTCGATCCGGTCAGCGGCGAGCAGATCAAAGCGCGGTGGATCGACCCCAACAAGGCGCAAAAGCCGCCGGGCAGCGGCGACCTGTTCGGCATCGCCCTGACGCCGGCCGGCGACGGGTTTTACTTTGTTGAGGACGAGAATAACACGCTCGTCTTGGCGAAGTGAGCTGCCCGTTCTCGGGGAAGGGGGCGGGTCCGACCCGACGCGGCCTCCTGGTCGGGGCGGGCGGCGCCCTGGCGAGCGCCGGCGCGGCGACCCTATCGCGCGCCGCGACGCCAGTCTCGACAGGCGAAGCCGCGCTCCGCGAGCCGTTCTTTGGCCCCCATCAGGGGGGAATCGCCACGCCCCAGCAGACGCACAGCTATTTCGCCGCGTTTGACTGCCTCGCCAAAAGCCGCGACGAGCTCAAGACGATGCTGCGAGGCTGGAGCGAAGCCGCGGCGCGCATGTCGGCCGGCGAGACTGCGCGCGCGTTGGGACAGGACCTGTCGGTCGAAGGGGCGGACGGGGGATCTGCGCTTGGCCTCCCGCCAGGGCGGCTCACCATCACGTTCGGCTTCGGCCCCGGGCTGTTCATCAAGGACGGAGCCGACCGCTACGGCCTTGCGGCCAGGCGGCCGGCGGCGCTGGTGGATCTGCCGAAATTCAACGGTGATCAGCTCGACCCCGCGCAAACGGGCGGGGACATCTCGGTCCAGGCGTGCGCGGACGATCCGATGGTCGCCTTCCACGCCGTGCGGGAGCTGGCCCGCCTGTCTTACGGCGCGGCGCAGCTCCATTGGGGCCAGGCCGGCTTTCTCCCGCAGCCGCCGGCCGGCGAAACGCCGCGGAACCTGATGGGTTTCAAGGACGGAACCAGCAATCCTCCCCGCGCCCGGAGCGACGTCACTCCCGACAGTCCAAGGGCCTTCGACGACGTCGTCTGGGTCGGCGACGAAGGGCCGGACTGGATGCGCGGGGGCAGTTACGTCGTCGCGCGGCGCATCCGGATTTCGCTCGAGCATTGGGATCGCTCGGAGATCGACTTTCAGGAGCAGGTGATCGGGCGGCGCAAATATTCCGGCGCGCCGATCGGCAAGGCCAACGAACGCGACGCTCTTGATCTGGATCGCGTCGACGCGGACGGCAACCCGCTCATTGCCGACAATTCCCATGTCCGGCTCGGAGCGGCGGCGACCAATGAGGGGGCGCAGATCTTTCGCCGGCCCTATGCCTACAACGACGGCGTCCGTTTCACCGCGGAGCGCTGGCCCCCGTGGCGCCAGGGCATGATGTACGATTCCGGGCTATTCTTCATCGGCTATCAGCGCGACCCGAGGCAGGGGTTCATCAAGATCTACGAGAACATGGCCAAGCTCGACGCCCTCAACCAGTTTACGACTCACACCGGCGGCGGGCTGTTCGCCTGCCCGGGCGGCATGGCCGAGGGCGAGTTTGTCGGCCAGAGCTTGTTCCAGTCTCGTTAGGTTGCTCGCAGCGCGCTCTAATCCTCGGCCGCGCCGATCTTAAGCAGCGTCTTGCCGAGCGTCTGGCGTTTGGCGATTGCCTCGAAGGCCTGCCGATAGTCCGCCAGCGCGTATTTGGCGTAAACATGGACGCTCAAGGCGCCTGATTTGGCCCAATCCATCAACTGGGTCAGGTTCTCCCGATGCGCCTCCGGTTCGCGGGCGGTGAATTCGCCCCAGTACACGCCGCGGATGTCGCAGCCCTTGAGCAGGGGGATGTTGAGCGGAGGTTTTGGAATCTCGCCCGAGGCGAAGCCGATTACCAGAAGCCGCCCCTTCCAGGCGAGCGAACGAAGCGCCAGTTCGGTGAGCGCGCCCCCGACCGGATCGTAAACGACATCGACGCCCATGGGCGCAATCTCCTTGAGGCGCGCACGCAGGTCATCGGCCGCGGTGTTGACGGTCTCGGCGGCGCCATGGGCCCTGGCGAAGGCGAGCTTTTCGTCCGAGGACGCGCCGGCGATCACCCGCGCGCCCATCGCCTTGCCGATCTCCACCGCCGCGAGCCCGACCCCGCCGGAGGCGCCGAGCACGAGCAGCGTCTCGCCCGGTTTCATCTCGGCGCGCTGCCTCAGCGCATGCAACGAGGTGCCGTAGGCGACCGAAAGGCCCGCGGCCTTGTCGAGGGCGAGGCCCTCGGGGATTTTCGCCAGGCGGTTGATAGGGATCGCGATCCGCTCCGCCGCCGCTCCGTAACCGCAGGCGCCCATGACCCGATCGCCGACCTGAAACCCCTTGGCTTCCGGCCCCAGCGCGATCACCCGGCCGGAGAACTCGCCGCCGGGCGAAAACGGCGGCTTGGGCTTCACCTGGTACTTGCCCTCGATGATCAGCGTGTCGAAGAAGTTGAGTCCGGCGTAGGCGACCTCAACCACAGCCTCGCCCGCGCCGGCGGCAGGCGCCTCGACTTCCATGACCCGCAGATTTTCAGCCGGCCCAAGCGACGGACAGACCAGGGCTTTCATGCGCTTGCTCCCAATTTACTCATTTTTCAGTAACCAAATGCAGGATTGCAGCCTCTGCGCCGGCCGGCAAGGCGAAAGGCCGGAATTTTGCCCGGATCGGACGGCAGGGAAACCCGCCGCCCGGGTGTGGCCATAGGGCCCATGCCCGGTTCAAAGGATTGTTCGCGATGACGAGACCCGTCCCTTCATCCCTTCGCGCGATCGGGTTCGCGGTTATGGCCGCCTGCGCGCTCGCTTCCCCTGCCGCCGCGGCGAGCAAGCACGCCAAACCCGCCAAGGCCACGCCCGCGGCCAAAACGGGAAAGACGGGCGAGGCCGCCAAGCCGTCCCTGGTCGCGAGCTTCGGCGACTGGAACGTGTTCGTCGGCGAAGTCGGCAAGGGTCGCATTTGCTACACCCTCGCGCAGCCGAAATCGCGAGAGCCCGCGAGCCTCAAGCGCGATCCGGGCTATGCGTTCATTTCCGACCGTCCGGCGGAAGGGGTGCGCAACGAAGTGTCGTTCATCATGGGCTTCGACATTTCGGGGGGAGACACCGCCGATTCGAGGGCCGACGCCAAACCGGCCGGGAAGGCGAGGAAATCCGAGATGAGGTCGAAGTCGTCCTCCGCGCCGGGTCCGGTCGCCCTGGTCGACGAGGCGTCGTTCGAGATGCTCCCCAAGGGCGCAGACCTCTGGGTCAAGAACGCGGCGAAGGAGAGCGCGCTGATCGCGGAGATGCGCAAGGGCGCGAAGCTCGTGATCAAGGCCGCTTCGCTCAAGGGCCACCAGTCGGCCGACACCTATTCGCTGACCGGCTTCGCCCAGGCGATGGACCGGCTGCAGAAGGAATGCCCGGGGAAGTGAGGCCGGCGCTTCGGCGCCTGGCCTGAAGCGTAGCTCCTGGTTGGCGGCCTATTCGGCCAGTGTGTTTGCGTTCCAAGTGATGGAATATGGCTGGAAATCGGCGGAGGTGCTCGAGTTGACGGTTACGTCAGTAATAGGCCTGTTGTCCGAAAAGACGTAGACCAGTCCATCGAAAAGGTCCGAGCACGGCACGTTCGTCGTCGAGCAAAAAACCGCACTGCCCGTCGTAAGGGTGCTCGTAACGGTGATCTGAGTATCCGAAATCGATGACTTGGTCAGGGTGGAATAAGCGTCCCAAAGCGGAGTCGTGGTCGGGACGACCTCGCTCGCGGGCCCATTCGGCGGCATCGTGCTCGCGATGGTGCAATAACTGTCGATCTGGGGATTGCAGCTCGCCGGGTCAGGCAAAGCGCTGGTCGGCCCGGTGCTGGTCGTAAAGTAACCGACGACTTCCACTGTAGAACCGACAAGGTCCGCCCGAGCTGGCGCGCTCACCACAGAAGCTAGTCCGGCCACCGCCGTGACGACGACGAGCGCCCAACTTCGCATTGCCGCCTCCCCCAAGTGTAAAGTGGAATAGCTATTTCATTGACACCATGATTTAAGCATCCGCCAACAATTGCGCAGAGTCAAACCTTAACTGGTTCCCTTGATGCAGCGAACTCGCGCGGAACGGCGCTTCAAAGCATGATCTTTTGCGGAGCCGTCAACTGTGCTTTTTCTTTCCGCCCTGACGAGGCGCACCACGAAGCTCCGATTTTTGTGGCGCTGGGTCAGCCGTCCGGCTGCCGCGCCGCGAACAGGTAGTTCACGCCCGTGTCGGACGACAGCCGCCAGTCGCGGCGGAACGGATCGTAGACCATTCCACGCACATTCACCCGCCTCAGGCCGGCAGCGCGGGCGAAGGCGGTGAGCTCGACCGGCGTCACGAACTGCTCCCAATGGTGGGTTCCGGGCTCGAGCCAGCGCAGCACATATTCGGCCCCGACAATGGCGAGGGCGAAGCTCCGCAATGTGCGGTTGAGGGTCGAAGCGAGAAACAGGCCGCCGGGCCTGACCAGCGAGGCGGCGGTCGCGACGAACCGGCGCGGATCGGCGGTATGCTCAATCACCTCCATCGCGCTCACAACGTCAAACCGTCGCTCCTCCTCCGCCAGCGCCTCGACCGTCGCCGCCCGATAGGCGAGATTGGCGCCCGTCTCCTCGGCATGATGGCGGGCCGCCTCGATCGCGCTCGGCGCCGGATCGACGCCGACGACATCGGCGCCAAGCCTCGCCAGCGGCTCGGCGAACAGGCCGGCCCCGCAGCCGATATCGAGGAGGCTCACGCCCCTGAGCGGCCGGCCGGCCGGGGCCTCGAGCTTGAAATGGCGGGCGATCAGGTCGCGCGCCCAAGCAATCCGGATCGGGTTCACGCGATGCAGGGGCGCCATCGGCCCCTCCTCGTCCCACCACGCCTCGCCGAGGGCGTCGAAACGCGCGACCTCTTCGGACATGACGCTCGCCGACGGCCCGGCTGACATGGCGACGTTTCCCTTGCCTCTCGCCTCGCGCGCCGGACCTGCGTTTGACCCACCCGGCGCGTGGCCTTATAGGGCGCCCGCACGCATTGCGCGAGCCTCAGCGCCTCCCCAAGGCTTCAAGGATCCATGCCGCGTCTGGTGATGAAATTCGGCGGCACGTCGGTCGCCGACGTGCAACGCATCCGCAACGTGGCGGCGCACGTCAAGCGGGAGATTGAAGCGGGCTTCGATATCGCAGTCGTCGTTTCCGCGATGGCCGGCAAGACTAACGAGCTGGTCGGCTGGTGCAAGGAAGCGGGCTCCCATTTCGACAACCCGGAATATGATTCCGTGGTCGCTTCGGGCGAACTGGTGACGGCGGGGCTGCTGGCTCTGGTGCTCAAGGATATGGGGCTGAAAGCGCGCTCATGGGCTGGCTGGCAGATCCCGCTCATGACCGATGACGCGCATGGCTCGGCCCGCATCGCCGCGATCGACGGCGCGCGGCTGATCGAGAGTTTCGACGCTGGCGAGATCGCGGTCGTCGCCGGCTTCCAGGGCCTGCACAAGGGGACCAACCGGGTGACGACGCTCGGGCGCGGCGGCTCGGACACCTCGGCCGTGGCGCTCGCCGCGGCGATTTCGGCCGACCGCTGCGACATCTATACCGATGTCGATGGCGTCTATACGTCCGACCCGCGCATCGCGCCAAAGGCGCGCCGGCTCGGCAAGGTGTCGTTCGAGGAAATGCTGGAAATGGCGTCGCTCGGCGCCAAGGTCTTGCAGGTGCGCTCGGTCGAACTGGCGATGGTGAACAAGGTCAGGCTCTACGTGCGCTCGTCGTTCGACGATCCGGCGCATCCGGGGCTCGGCACGCTGATCTGCGATGAGGAGGAGATCATGGAGCAGGAGGTCGTCACCGGCATCGCCTTCTCGCGGGATGAGGCGCAGATCACCTTGCGCCAGGTCGCCGACAAGCCGGGAGTCGCCGCCGCCATCTTCATGCCGCTGGCGGAAGCCAACATCAATGTCGACATGATCATCCAGGTCGTCTCCGACGACACGACGACGACCGACATCACCTTCACGGTGCCTGCGTCCGAATATGAGCGGGCGGTCGGCCTCCTCAAGAAGCGCCAGGCGAAGATCGGCTACGCGAAACTGCACGGCGCGCAGGACGTGGTGAAGATCTCGGCGATCGGGGTTGGCATGCGCTCGCATTCCGGCGTCGCCGCGCGCGCCTTCAAGGCGCTGGCGGAGAAAGGCGTCAACATCCGCGCGATCACCACGTCCGAGATCAAGTTCTCGATGCTGATCGACGACGCCTATACCGAGCTTGCGGTGCGCACCCTGCACACGCTCTACGGGCTGGACGCGAAGTAACGGGCCTGTGGCGGCCCGCCGGGCGTCGCAGGACGCCCGTGCGTTTTCCGCGAGACCCGCCTAGCCCGCTTCAGCTTAGCGGAGGGATGCGGAGCACCTGGCCGGGATAGATCTTGTCGGGGTGGGTCAGCATCGGCCGGTTGGCCTGGAAGATGGCGTCGTATTTGTCGCCCTTCCCCTTGCCATACTCCCGCTCGGAGATCGCCCACAGCGTATCGCCGCTCTTGACCGTATAGAACTTCGACTCCGGCGCAGGCGCCGCCGGCTTGATGTCGTTCTGCACCGTCTGCACGCCGACCGTGTTGCCGAGCGCGACCGCGATTTTCTCCGCCTGCTCGGTGGACGGGGCCGCGCCCGACACCTTCACCTTATCTCCGTCAACCTCGATCTTGACGTTGGACGCGTCGAGGCCGTGCTTCTCGAGCTCCTTGTGCAGCGCGTCGGCCGTCGCCGCCTTGGCTTCGCTCGCCCCGAAGAGCTTCTCGCCCGCGCTTTTGACGAAGCTGATCAATCCCATAATTTGTGCTCCTGCCGCCGGCCCGCGCCACGCCGGCCCGACGATGAAAAATAGAGAGCCCTTCCCGGGCCCGCGGCCGATTCTAGCCGCAAGCCGCCCGAGTTGACAGCCCTATCCGCGCCGGAGCCGGGGAAAGCGCTCAGGCGCTCTTCATGTTGTTCATGATGAGCCCGACGATCGCCGTCACGATCGCGCCCGACACGCCGCCGCCGACCAGCTGGCCGAGCCAGGCGCCGATGTCGGCGCTGCCTGCCGCTGCGTGCAGCATCGGGATCAGCGAGGTGAGAAGCGATCCGCCGGCGATGCCGCCGACCGCGCCGGCGACGGTGTTGCCGGCCGTTCCGAGGTTCATATTTTTCGCCGCAGCGCCGACCGCATTGCCGCCTATGGCGCCAGCGATCAATTGGATGATGAGGTTGATAATCGTTCCTGACATGCCGTTCCTCCGTTGCTGCGGGGCGGACCCAGGCCAGCGGCGGCAGCGATCTTTCGCCTCTGGCCTGATTCTTTTTCGCCTTGATTCTGCTCCTACTCCGACACAAGTCAATCGCGATCGCGCGACTGGGCTATTTCCGCAGTCGAGACGCGCCGGGCCGGCCGCTTTAGAATCGGCCTCCATCTCTGCTAAGGCTGACCGGCCTCGCCCGCGACGGATCCCGCGCATGAACGACCCTTATGAAACCCTTGGCGTCGCCAAGACCGCTTCCGCCGACGATATCCGCAAGGCGTACCGAAAGCTGGCCAAGAAGCTGCACCCGGATCTCAATCCCGGCGACAAGCAGGCCGAGGAGCGGTTCAAGGAAGTCAGCGTCGCCAACGACCTCCTTTCCGACCCGGAGAAGCGGCGGCGTTTCGACGCCGGCGAGATCGACGCTTCGGGCGCCGAGAAAGCCCCGCCTAACGCCCGCTACTACCGCGACTACGCCGCCCAGGGCGGCCACCCCTATGAGGGCCATTCGGCTTACGGGGACTTCGCTCAAGGGGACGATCTGTTCGCCGACCTCTTGCGCCGCAGCGCCGAGCAGGCGCGCCGCCGGCCAGGCGCCGACCTGCATTACGAATTGCCGATCGATTTCCTCGATGCGGTCAACGGCGCCGACAAGACCATCACCCTGCCGCAGGGCGGGACATTGAACGTGACCATCCCCGCCGGTGTCGAGGACGGACAGACGCTCAGGCTGCGGGGCAAGGGCGCGCCGAGTCCCGGCGAGGGGCCGCCGGGCGACGCGCTGGTGCAGATCGCGGTCAGGCCGCACCGCTATTTCACCCGCGAGGGCGCCGATATCATTCTTGACCTGCCGATCACCGTGAAGGAAGCCGCGTTGGGGGCGGAGGTCAGAACGCCGACGACGACGGGCAGCGTCATGCTCAAGATCCCGAAGCGGTCGAACACCGGCGACATGCTGCGGCTTCGGGGCAAGGGCGTGAAGACGCGCGGCGGGACTGGCGACGAGCGGGTCAGGCTCAAGGTGATGATGCCGACCGGGGCCGAGCCCGAACTCGACGCCTTCCTCGCCGACTGGAAGCCGGCGACCGATTACGACCCGCGCAAGGGGATGTGAGCCGATGATCACGGAACGGGAGTTTCTGGAGCGTGCGCGCCTCGACCGGCGCACGCTTTCGATCTGGATCGAGGAGGAATGGCTGATCCCCGCTCAAGTCGCGGACGAGCGGGCGTTCACCGACATGGATCTCGCGCGCGCGAACCTGATCCGCGATCTCAGGGACAATATGGGCGTCAACGACGAGGGGCTCGACGTCGTCCTGCACCTCGTCGACCAGATGCATGCGCTGCGCCGCGCGCTCGCGGCCGCCCTCGAATCCGCGCGCGATCAACGGCCCTCATCGGGGCGATAGGAATTGGCGCCGCGATAAGAGTAGCGCGCGATGCCCTCACGGCTCGCCCTGAGCCTCTACGAGGTCTCGACCTGGATCATTCCGCTCATCCTGGCGATCACCCTGCACGAGGCGGCGCATGGCTTCGTTGCGCATCTGTTCGGAGACGATACGGCCTGGCGCCAGGGCCGGGTGAGCTTCAATCCGCTCAAGCACATCGACCCGTTCGGCACGATTCTTCTGCCGGCGCTTTTGTTGATCACCCACGCGCCGTTCCTGTTCGGCTATGCGAAGCCCGTGCCGGTGAACTTCCGCGCGTTGCGCCGCCCTAAACTCGATTCGGTGTTTGTCGCCGCCGCGGGCCCGGGAATTAATCTCGTGCTCGCGATTTTGAGCGCCGCTCTCTTTTATTTCGTCGCGTTCCTGCCGCTTGGCGCTGCGGACTGGGTCGGCGAGAATCTCAGGAACGCGCTCATCATCAATGTGGTGCTTGCGGTGTTCAATCTCCTGCCCATACCTCCGCTTGACGGCGGGCGGATTCTGGTCGGCCTATTGCCGGACGGGCCGTCGCGCGCCCTCGCTCGGGTCGAGCCCTACGGCATGCTGATCCTCATCGCGGCGCTCCTGATCCTGCCGATTCTGGGGACGCAGACCGGGCTCGACCTCAATTTCCTGTGGCGGTTCGTCGCGACGCTGACGAACGACATCGTCGAGGCGATCCTGCGGCTCACCGGGGCAGGGACACTCTGATCGCGCGGAACGAAAGGGTCAGATCTGGGGGCCCATCAGCCAGTTGAAATGCTCGGCGCTGAAAATGTGGTTGTGCAGGTTGGCGATCCATTGGCGGCCAGAGGCCGTCAGGCTCAGATATTTCATCCCCTCCTCGAGATGCGCCGACACGGTATTCCAGTAAAATCCCGGAAACTTTTCGACGAGGTCAGCGGGCGACGCGTAGCCAAACTGCCGGTTGCTGCCGAGTTCCTCGAACTCGTAGAACAACGCGTTCGCCTTTTTCGGATACAGGGGATCGCCAAGCTGTCCCATGAGGTCGGCGGCCTGAACGAGCCTCGGCTCGAGCCCGTTTCCGTTCGAATCCGGGCTTGGGGGAAAGCGCGTAAGCTCGATCGCCGCCGCCACGCGCGCCGGATCGATGCTCGGCGTATCTCTCAGTCTCTCATAGACGAACAGCTTGGATCGATCGACATGGTAGGGCGCAAGCGACGCGTCCGACGCGCCGCGCGGCAGGGTGACGGTCTTGCCGCTTCGGTCGATGACGAATTCGGTCTTGGTGTCGCCGCTCAAAACGCCGCGCACGAATCCGATGTCGTGGAGAAGGCAGGCGACGATGAGGTGGACGTAATCCGCCGGTTCAATGCGAGCCGAAAGCGTGCGTCCGCGAAGAATGTCGCGCCCGACAATCGTCACGAGCATGGTGTGCTCGAAGGTGTGATAAAGCGCGTCGCTCCTGGCGATGCACTCGATCGTTGTTCGCGCCAGCGCGCCGAGCCGCTCCGCTTCGTCGCTTTGCGCCGAACCGAAAATCTCGCGGAAGTCTTTCGCCAGAAGCTTGCCAAGCTTCTTGGCGGCCACCGCCGCTATCGTATCCATCCTGTTGGCTCCAAAAGCAGCCGGGCAGCCATGGGGCGTCATACTGGACATTCGTGGCCGACCGGCAGAATAATGCAGGCGCGCCGACTCCGCTAGTATGGCCCATGGCGTCAACGCGCCAACAGATATGGGGAGCGATTAACACCCGATGAATGCCCGCGGGCGCCCGCCGGCTCAGGGGCGCCCTGTTCCCGGGATCGCAGCGCCATTGATAAGGCCGTCGCGACCAGGCGTCTTTGTGACCGGCGTCAGCGGAGGTCGCCTTGTCCCGATGGTCCCGGGGCCGCGAAGGGGTCGGCGAGACCGGCCAGTTCGAAGCTCAGCTCGCGCAAACGCTTACGCGCGCTCTCGTCATAGGCCTGCGAATCGGCGCGCGCTTCCTGCAGGCCGTTGAAATAGAGTCCGCTTCCGCCCGCAAGCGCCGCGGACTCGACGAGTTGCAGAATGGCCGCGCCGCCTTGCTCCACTGTGCTTATCGGCTTTGCGCCGCCCAAACGGACCATCGTCGTATCCATATAAGTTGCGGGATGCAGGCAATTGACCGTTAGGCCGCTTCCCGCGAGCTCATTGGCGAGATCGAAGGTGAACAGGATCTGCGCCAGCTTGCTCTGGCGGTAGGCGCGCGCGCCGCTATAGCCATGTGTGAGCATCACGTCGGAAAAGTCGATCGCCTGCTGTCCGGCCGAGGAGACATTGACGATGCGGGCTGATTTGCGCGCCTCCAACATGGGCAGGAGCAGGCGCGTCAGCAGGAAACCCGCAAGATAGTTGACCGCGAAACGCAATTCGAGCGCATCGACGCTGAGTTCGCGGTGCGACCCGCTCGTGCCGATCCCGGCGTTGTTGACGAGCGCGTCGAGGCCGGCTTCATCGCGCAGCACCGCGTCGGCGAGAGAGCGAACCTCGGCGAGCGAGGCGAGATCAGCGGTGAGGAGGCGCGCTTCGCCCCCTTGGCTCGCGATCCGTTCGATCACCGCCTCGCCGCGGATGCGGTCACGGCCATGGACGATGACCCGCCAGCCCTGCGCGGCCAGGCGCTCAGCCACGTAGCGCCCGACGCCGTCGGTTGAGCCGGTGATGAGAACGGTCTTGCTTTTCGCGGTCATGTCTCGTTCGTTTCGGGCTTGAGAAGCAAGCGGCGGAGCGGAGCCCAATCCCTTGAGGCAGGGCTTAGGGCCGGCCGCAACGCGATCTTACCCCGAAACCGCGGGAGCGCGGGCGCGTGCTCAGGCTCGCGTCCCGGCGGACCCGCGACTCTGGGTTTGGCTCGCCGAGCCACCATTCGCAACCGATCGCGCTGACGCCGCGCCGCTAATCGAGGTAGGTGACGACGCCGGTTTGCAGGTCATAGATCGCCGCCATGATGTTGACTTTGCCCTTGCTCACGAGGTCGGCGATGAGCGTGCTGTGCGCGGTCAGGCCGCTCGCGGTCCGCTTGGCGCTTTCCTTGGCGGCGTTGTTGGTGAAATCACCGGGCTCGTTGCGCACGGCAAGCGCCGCGGGGACGATCGGTTGGATCATCCGGCCGATTGCGCCAGGAAAGGTCGCGTTCTTGGTGACGATGTCGCAGGCGGCCTTCACGGCGCCGCAGGCGGTATGGGCGAGGACCACGATGAGCGGCGAGCCGAGCACGGCTGCGCCGAATTCGACGGTGCCCAGGGTCGCGGTGTCGACGAGATTGCCGGCGTCGCGCGAGACGAACAGTTCGCCCACGCCGTGGCCGCCGAAAATGAGCTCGGGAGGCACACGGCTGTCGGCGCAGCCGATGATCGTCGCCCAGGGCGCCTGGCCTGCGGCGACGGCGCTGCGGCTCTGCGCGAGATCGACCGAACACAGTTCTGGGTGGCTGACGAAGCGTTCGTTCCCCGCCTTGAGCGCGGCAAGCGCCTCCGCGGGCGAGAGCGCCTTCGGCGCGTCTTCAGCCGCCAGCGCCGCAGGCGAAACGCCTCCCATGCCGAGCGCGATCGCTGCGCCGAACTTCATCAAATCCCGCCGGCCGATTCCGTCGCTCTCACAATTGATGCACACCGCGCGCCTCCCTGGCCTTCCACGAGCCGTCTTGAATATGCGGGTCGTTCGTTCGAAGGGATCGTCCATCGGCGCGGAGCGAGCCCCCGCGCCGGAGCCCTTATTGGACCAGCTTGGTCCGCAGGCGTCCGTATTCCTGCTCGGTGATCGACCCCGCCGCCTTCAGCCTGTCGAGCTTGGTGATTTCGTCGGCGACGCTGAAGCCGACGATATGGCGCAACTCATCCCTCGCCTCGCTGGCTTGCGCCTTGTTGCGCTCCGCCATGCCGCGCCCCTGGGTGAGTAGATAGGCGAAGACGCCAAGGTAAGAGAACAGGATGAAGGCGATCACCCAGAGCACTTTAACCAGACCGGACACGTCGTGCCGGCGGAACAGATCGCCCGATGCGACGATCAGCAGCCAGAACCACAGTATGAACATGAATATGGTGAAGGCGTCGGCGATGAAATTGCCAAACGTAAATCCGCCATCGAACAGCATTGTTGTTATTCCCTATCCCAACCGAGTCGGGGCCCTGTCTACAGTAAGGCGGGCGCAATGCACAGCGACGGTTCGTTCGCCTTCCGCGACGACCGGTAGGTGACTCGTATCAATCGCGCCGGCTGAGATGAACTCAGCCCGGGCGGAGCCTCATTCGCCGCGCGTGATCTCGACTTTGTCGGCATAAAAAGCGAGGTGGGACCCGATCTCACCGACCCCCGTTTTCGGCAGCTCGTAAGTCCACACGGCGTTGTCGTCGCGCGCCTTGCCGTCGGTGATCGAGAAGTAATTCGCCTCGCCCTTGTAGGGACAGGTCGTGACGCGCGCCGTGCGTTCGAGCGCGCTCATGTCCATGTCGGCGCGGGGCACGTAGACGACCGGGGGATAGTTCGCCTCGCGCAGCTCCAACGCGGCCTTGCTGTCGCCGATCGTGCGCCCATGCCAATTCACGCGCACGCGCTCATGGATCGGCTCGATCGTGATCGGATGGTCTTTGGTTCCTGCTTGTGTCATGATCTGCTCCTCGAAGGGTTCGAGCGTTCGCCCGCATCCCTTACTTAAGTGCGCGCGCAGCCGTTCGCTACGCGTGGCCCGCCACCGGCTTGCAGTGATAGGGCTCCTCGAGCTTGGCGATGGTGCGCGCGTCGAGCTTGAGCTCGGTCGCCGCAACCGCGTCGGCGAGGTGGTGGGGCTTCGAGGCGCCGATGATCGGCGCGGTGACGAACGGCTTCGACAGCACCCAGGCGAGCGCGACGACCGCCGGCTTCGTGCTGAGCTTTTCCGCCGTCTCGATCACACGCTTGCGGATCGCCTCGTCCTGCCGCGAGCCAAGCCCCAGAGTGACGCTGAACGGATCGGTGCGGCCGCGAACCGTCGAAGCCTCGGCGCCGACGCCGGAACCCGCGAGATAGCCGCGCGCCATCGGCGACCAGGGAATGACGGCGATGCCGTCGTTCGCGCACAAGGGCATCATCTCGCGCTCTTCCTCGCGATAGACCAGGTTGTAATAGTTCTGCATCGACACGAACTCAGCGTGTCCCTTGGCGCGGGCGATGTCCAGCATGCGCGCGAACTGCCATCCGTACATCGACGAAGCGCCGATATAGATCGCCTTGCCGGCGCGCACGACGTCGTTCAGCGCTTCGAGAGTTTCCTCCATCGGGGTCAGGGGATCGAAGCGGTGGATCTGGTAGAGATCGACATAATCCGTGCCGAGGCGCCTGAGGGACGCGTCGATCGCCTCCATGATGTGCTTGCGCGACAGGCCCTTGGCGTTGGCGCCCGGCCCCATCGCCCCATGCACCTTGGTTGCGATCACCACCTCCGGCCGCTTGGCGTATTCTTTCAACGCGCGGCCGACGATTTCCTCGCTCGCGCCTTGCGAATAGACATCCGCCGTGTCGAAAAAGTTGATGCCTTTCTCCAGCGCCTCGCGGATGAACGGGCGCGAGGCCTCTTCCTCCAGCACCCAGTCGCGCCATTTCGTCGAGCCGTAGGTCATGCAGCCGAGGCAGAGCTTCGACACCTGCATGCCGGTTTTGCCAAACTTGACGGTTTCCATGACCTGGATCCTCTCGTTTTCTGGATTGCCTCGATGATAAGACCATTCGCAGGGTCGCTGCAAAGTCGCGGCGCAACGCGGGAGATCAATCAAACGTGAACGCGAAGCGCGGCTCTTCCACGGATAAAGCGGCGGGCGGCTGGGACTTCTGGATCGATCGCGGCGGCACGTTCACCGACGTCATCGGCCGCGACCCGCGCGGACGGCTGCATCCGATGAAGCTTCTCTCGGAGAGCCCGGCTTATACGGACGCCGCGGTCGAGGCGATCCGCCGTCTTCTTGCCCTCGCTTCGGGCGCGCCGATCCCGGCCGGCGCGATTGGGGCCGTCAAGATGGGAACGACTGTCGCTACGAATGCGCTGCTCGAACGGCGCGGCGAGCGCACGCTGCTCATGACCACGCGCGGCTTTCGCGACGCGCTCGAGATCAGCTATCAGGCGCGTCCGCGCATATTCGCGCGCGACATCGTAAAGCCGGAGCAGCTCTATTCAGGCGTCGTCGAGGTCGACGAGCGCGTGCTCGCGGACGGCACGGTCGAGGCGACGCCGGACCTCGAGCGCGTGCGCGCCGCGCTCACGCAAGCGCGAGCGCAAGGCTACGATTCGGTCGCGATCGTGTTCATGCACGCGTGGCGCTTTCCGGCGAATGAGCGCGCGGTCGGCGCGATAGCGCGCGCGGTCGGCTTCGGACAAGTATCGGAAAGCCATGCCGCCTCCGCGCTCATCAAGCTCGTGTCGCGCGGCGACACGACGGTGGTCGACGCTTACCTCTCGCCGATTCTCAAGCGCTATGTCGGCCAGGTGTCGCGCGATCTCGACGTCGAACGGACTGGGGCGCGTGTCATGTTCATGATGTCGTCGGGGGGACTGACCTCCGCGGCGCTGTTCGCCGGCAAGGACGCGATCCTGTCGGGCCCAGCCGGGGGCGTGGTGGCGATGGCGCGCATTGGCGCGAGCGCCGGGTTCAAGCGCGTCATTGGCTTCGACATGGGCGGCACCTCGACCGATGTCGCTCATTTCGATGGGGAATTCGAGCGCGCCTTCGAGACCGAGGTCGCGGGCGTGCGGATGCGCGCGCCGATGATGAAGATCCATACCGTCGCCGCGGGCGGCGGCTCGATCCTCTCCTTCGACGGCGCGCGCTTTCGCGTCGGCCCGGCTTCAGCCGGCGCCGATCCAGGTCCCGCGGCTTATCGCCGCGGCGGTCCGCTCACCGTCACCGACGCCAACCTGATGACCAGCAAGCTCATCCCGGATCTGTTCCCAAAAGTGTTTGGCCCTGACAGCGATGAGGCGCTCGACGACACGATCGTGCGCGAGCGCTTCGCGACACTCGCGCGCGAAATCGGCGACGGGCGGGAGCCGGAGGCGGTCGCCGACGGTTTTCTCGCCATCGCCGTTGCGAAGATGGCCGAGGCGATCAAGACGATTTCGGTGGCGCGCGGCTATGACGTGACACGCTATGCGCTCAATTGCTTCGGCGGCGCGGGCGGGCAGCATGCCTGCGACGTCGCCGACGCGCTGGCGATCTCGACCGTGCTCATCCATCCGTTCTCATCGCTGCTCTCGGCCTATGGCATGGGGCTCGCCGATATCGCCGCGCAGCGTGCGCAAGGAGTCGATGAGCCTCTTCGCATCGACGCGCTTCTCCGCGTCAAGGCCGTCGCGGAAGAACTCGCCGATGCGGCGGTCGCCGAGGTCCAGGGCCAAGGGGTCGCGCGGGAGAGGATCAAGGTCTATCGCCGGGCGCAATTGCGCTATGGGGGCTCCGACACGACCATCGAGGTTCCGCTGTCGACCCCGGCGGCGATGCGGCGCGCGTTTGAGAGCGCGCACAAAAGCCGCTTCGGCTTCGTCGATCGCGCAAAAGCCATCGTCATCGAGGCGGTGTCGGCCGAAGCGGTCGGCGGCGCGGCTCGGCTCGCCGAGCGGACCCACCGGTCGGAGCCGCCCGCGCCGCCGGTTCCCGCCCGCGCGACGCGCTTCTTTTCGCATGGGGGCTGGCGAAATGCGAATGTCTTTTTGCGCGAAGCGCTTGGCGCCGGCGCGATGGTCGATGGGCCGGCGCTGATCATCGAGCCGCATCAGACGATCGTCGTCGAGCAGGGCTGGCGCGCCGCCGTGACGGAGAAAAATCATGTGCTCATGTCCCGCGTCGAGGCCATGGCCAAGCGCGAGGCGGTCGGCGCCAAAGCCGACCCGGTCATGCTCGAGATCTTCAACCATCTCTTCATGTCGATCGCGGAGCAGATGGGGGTGACGCTGCAGAACACCGCCTATTCGGTCAACATCAAGGAGCGGCTCGACTTTTCCTGCGCTCTGTTCGACCGCGAGGGGCGCCTGATCGCCAATGCGCCGCACATGCCCGTGCATCTCGGCTCAATGGACCGTTCGGTCGAGACGATCATCCACGATAATCAGGGACGCATTCGCCCGGGCGATGTGTTCGCGCTCAACGCGCCCTACAACGGCGGCACGCATCTGCCCGACATCACTGTCTGCACGCCCGTCTTCGACGAGCGCGGCGAATCGATCCTGTTCTGGACCGCGTCTCGCGGCCATCACGCCGATATCGGCGGAACGGCGCCGGGCTCGATGTCGCCGCTCGCGACGTCGATCGTCGAGGAGGGGATCTATATCGACAATTTTCTGCTGGTCGAGCGCGGCCGTTTTCGCGAACGCGAACTCTATGCGCTCTTGAAGAGCGGCCCCTATCCGGCGCGCAATCCGCTGCAGAATGTCAACGACCTCAAGGCGCAGATCGCCGCTAACGAAAAGGGCGTGCGGGAACTCAGGCGCATGGTCGAGGCGTTCTCGCTTGACACCGTCGAGGCCTATATGGGCCACGTTCAGGACAACGCCGACGAAAGCGTGCGCCGCGTGCTCGACAGGCTCGCCGACGGCGAGGCGGAGAGCGTCTCCGATCAGGGCGCGGTCATCAAGGTCAGGATCAGCGTCGATAAGGCCAAACGCGAGGCGACGGTCGACTTCACCGGCACGTCGCCGCAGCAGGCGACGAACTTCAACGCGCCGGAGCCAGTGACGCGCGCCGCGGTGCTCTATGTGTTTCGGGTGATGGTCGACGACGACATCCCGATGAACGCCGGCTGCCTGAGGCCGATCCGCATCATCGTGCCGGAAGGCTCGATGCTGTCGCCCAGATATCCGGCCGCGGTGGTGGCGGGCAATGTCGAGGTGTCGCAGGCCGTGACCGACACGCTGTTCGCCGCGCTTGGCGCGCTGGGCTCAGCGCAGGGGACGATGAACAATTTCACCTTCGGCGATGACACTTATCAATATTACGAGACCATCTGCTCGGGCGCGCCCGCAGGTCCGGGCTTTGACGGGGCGAGCGCCGTTCACACGCACATGACCAATTCGCGTCTCACCGACCCGGAGGTGCTCGAGAGCCGCTTTCCTGTGGTGCTCGAGGATTTCCACATCCGCCGCGGCTCCGGGGGAAAAGGCCGGTGGCGCGCGGGCGATGGCGCGCTGAGGCGCGTCCGCTTTCTCAAGCCGATGAGCGCGGCGATCTTGAGCGGCCATCGCGCCGTTCCCAATTTGGGCATGATGGGCGGAACCGAGGGCGAACTCGGCATGAACTCGGTCCGCCGCAATGACGGACGCGTCGAGATCCTGCCAGGATGCGCCGAGATCAGAGTCGAAGCGGGTGAAGCGATCGAAATTGTCACGCCGACCGGGGGCGGGTGGGGAAAGGCGTGACCGCAGGGAGCGCCGGCCGCCCGCTTCTCTCCTCTATGTAGCGCGGCATTTGCCGGAACGAACAATAGCGCTACCATCGCGGGCGAGGGAGACTCAGTGCGTCATGATCGACAATTTGGAAAAGCAGTCCGCCGCTGAAATCGGGCGGCTCGTCGCGGCGGGAAGCCTCGACCCGGTCGAGGTTGCGGAATTCTTCCTTGATCGCATCGAGCGCGACCGCGACAATCCCTCGTTCATTCTCGTCACCCGCAAGCGCGCGCTCGAGGAAGCGGAAGCGAGCCGCAAGCGTCATCGCGAGGGACGCGCGGCGGGCCCGCTCGACGGCGTTCCCGTCGCCTGGAAGGACCTCGTCGACATGGGCGGCGAACGCACGACCGCAGGGTCGGCGCTGTTCGCCGGGTCGGCGCCGAAAGACAAAGACGCGCCGATTGTCGCAAACCTCGCCGCGGCCGGCATGGTGGCTCTGGGCAAGACCAATCTGTCGGAATTCGCTTTCTCCGCCCTTGGCCTCAATCCGCTTTTCGGCACGCCGAGAAATCCGCGTGATCCAAAGACGCCTCGCATCGCCGGAGGATCCTCGTCGGGCGCGGCGGTCGCGGTTTCGGGCGGCCTTGCGCCTTGCGCCATTGGCAGCGACACGGGCGGCTCGATCCGCGCGCCGGCAAGCTTCTGCGGCATTGCCGGGTTCAAGACCAGCGAGGGGCGAATCGACAAGCAGGGCGTGTTTCCGCTCTCGCGGACGCTCGACACGATCGGTCCGATGGCGCACACGGTCGAGGATTGCGTGCTGATCGACATGGCGCTGCGCGGGCAAAAGGCGACGTCCGTCCGCCCGATCAATCTCAGCGCGGCGGAATTCGTCGTGCCGGACAAGACGGGGATCGACGACGCCGAGCCCGCGGTCGCGGCCAATCTCGCAACGACCCTGAAGCGCCTCGCGGCGGCGGGCGCGAAAGTCACGTCGAGGCCGATCCCCCAGATTGCCGCCATGCGCGCGCTCTCGGCGCAATATGGTTCGTTCGTTGCGATCGAGGCCTATGCCGAACACCGCGCGATTTTCGATTCCGCTGACGCTGAGCGCATGGATCGCCGCGTGGTGAAGCGCGCCCTGGGCGGCCGGGTCAGCGGTCATGACGTCATCAGTTTGCAGCGCGGCCGTGACGATCTCATCGCCGCCCTGGCCGACGATCTGAAGGGAGCCTTGCTGGTGTTGCCGGCAACGCCCATGACGGCGCCCGCCATTGGCCCGCTCGAAGGCGACGAGGAACTGTTCCGCGTTACGAATTTGCGCGCCATCCATTATACTTTTCTCGGCAATCTATTTCGCATGTGCGGCCTCGCGCTGCCTTCTGGAGCCGACGCCGAGGGTTTACCGACCGGGGTCCAGTTCCTGGCGCCTGGCGGTGACGATGACCGCCTCCTGTCGATCGGACTCAGCATGGAGACGGCGCTTTCGCGCTGAGGCGAGCGCGCGCCCTGCGCCGTGCGGTTGCGCCGGGCGACGAAAGCCGACAGAATCGTTCCCCGGAGCTGGCTGCAAAGCCGGCCAAGCAGAATGGGAGGAACGCTCATGCCGAACACGAGCCATATTGCGGCTGTGCTGAAAGAGGCCGCAGATTCGGGCGCCGTGCCCGGCGTCGCCGCCGCAGCCGCGACGCGGGACGGCCTGATTTTCGAAGGCGGCTACGGCAAGCGCGCGCTCCCCTCGGGCGAGCCGATGACGGCGGACACGGTGGTCTGGATCGCCTCCATGACCAAGGCGATCACCGGCGCCTGCGCGATGCAGCAAGTCGAACGGGGCAAGCTGTCGCTGGACGCGCCGATCAAGACGGTGCTGCCCGAACTCGCAAATCCGATGGTGCTCGAAGGCTTCGATTCCGACGGCAATCCGAAGACACGCCCCGCCCGCGGCGACATCACCCTGCGCCATCTCCTTACCCATACCTCAGGCTGCTCCTACGACTTCTGGAGCGCAGACATCACACGCTATCTGGAGAAAACGGGAACGCCGCCGATCATCTCCTGCGCCAACGCCGCGCTTACCGTTCCTTTGCTCTTCGACCCCGGCGGGAAATGGGACTATGGCGTCGGCATCGACTTCGCCGGCAGGGCGGTGGAGACAGTGACGGGCCAGAAGCTCGGCCGCTACATGAAGGAGAATATCTTCGATCCGCTCGGCATGAAGGACACCGGGTTCAAAATCGGTGACGAGCAGCGCAAGCGGCTCGCCAAGATCCATGCGCGCACGCCGGATGGATTCGTCGCCACCGACACCGAAATCCCGCAAGAACCGGAGTTCGAGATGGGCGGCGGCGGGCTCTACGGCACGGTCGGCGACTATCTCAAGTTCGCGCAGGTTTTCCTGCATGACGGAACGTTCAACGGCGCGCAGATTCTCAAGCCCGAAACTGTCAGGCTCATGAGCCAGAACGCCGCGGGGGACGTGCGCGTTCGCCCGCTGAAGACCGCGCAACCGCCGATCTCGAACGACGTCGACTTCATCGAGGGCATGCAATGGGGGCTTTCGTTCCTCATCAATCCGGAGCCTTTGGCGACCGGCCGCTCGGCCGGCTCGCTCGCCTGGGCCGGCCTCGCCAATTCCTATTATTGGATCGACCCGGCGAAAGGCGTGGCGGGCGTCTATGCAACGCAAATCCTGCCGTTCTTCGACGTGAAGTCCGTTCCGACGTTCCAGGCGTTCGAGACCGCGGTTTACAAGGCGATATGAAGAGCGCGGCGGTCGCGCGGAGCGCGCGCGGCCGCCTTGTCAGTGCCGGCTCTCCCGGCCCATCGCATAGAATTCATCGTTGGCTCTGATCGAGAACGCATTGGCGAGCCGGTTGGACATCGCGAACATGGCCGCGATGGCTGCGATGTCCCAGGCGTCCTCGTCCGAGAAGCCGTGGCTCTTCAGGTCCTCGTAGTCCTTGTCGTCGATCGCGTGCGAGCGTTCCGCGACCTTGACGGCGAAATCGAGCATCGCCTTGTGTCGCGGCGCGAGGTCAGCCTTGCGATAATTGACGGCGACCTGATCGGCGATCAGCGGATTCTTCGCTCGGATGCGCAGGATCGCGCCATGGGCGACGACGCAATATTGGCAGTTGTTGACGCCCGAGGTCGCGACCACGATCATCTCGCGCTCGGCCTTGGTCAGCCCGCCGGGTTTCTCCATCAGCGCGTCATGATAGGCGAAGAAGGCGCGGAACTCGTCGGGCCGACGCGCGAGCGCAAGGAAGACATTGGGAACGAACCCCGACTTCTCCTGCACCGCCTCGATCCGCTCGCGAATGTCGTCGGGAAGATCGGCAAGTTCTGGCGTGGGAAATCGACTGATCGGCGGTTTGGTCATGGGCCACTTTCGCTGTTTGCTCATGCTAACATCGCGTCTTTCGCGCGGAAAAGCGCGCGCAATCGAGGCCCCTCATGCAGTTTGGCGCCTACACCTTCGTCGAGACCCGGCGCGATCCGCGCACGGGCGAGCCGATCGATGTCGACAAGGCTTTCGCCGATGTCATCGAGCAGATAGAGCTGGCCGATCGCGTCGGCCTCGATGTGTTCGGGCTTGGCGAGCATCATCGGCCGGATTACGCGGTATCGGCGCCCGCGGTGGCGCTCGCCGCGGCGGCCGCGCGCACCCGTCGCATTCGCTTGACGAGCGCCGTCACCGTACTGTCGTCCGACGACCCGGTGCGCGTCTATCAACAATTCGCCACCCTCGATCTCGTCTCGGGCGGCCGGGCCGAGATCATGGCTGGGCGCGGCTCGTTCATCGAGTCTTTCCCGCTGTTCGGCTTGAGCCTCGACGATTACGACGAATTGTTCGCCGAGAAGCTCGACCTCCTGCTCAAGATTCGCGACCACGCGAACGTCACGTGGGAGGGCAAGCATCGCGCGCCGCTCGTTCGCCAGGGCGTTTTCCCACGCGCGCTGCAACAGCCGCTGCCGGTCTGGATCGCTTCCGGCGGCACGCCGCAATCGGTCGCGCGCGCCGGCGCGCTCGGCCTGCCGCTGGCGATTGCGATCATCGGCGGCGGCCGCTTTGGACCGCTGGCGGAGTTCTACCGCGAGGCTGGCCGCCGCGCCGGCGTCGCGCCCGACAAGCTCCGGATCGGGATCAATGGCCACGGCTTCCTCGCCGACACGAGCAAGGGCGCGGCGGAGGCATTCCTCGAGCCTTACGCGGAGGTGATGAGCCGCATCGGAGGCGAGCGCGGCTGGCCGCCCCTGTCGAGGGCGCAATTCGATCAGGACCGCGGGCCCCGCGGACATCTGATGGTCGGGACGCCGGACGAAGCCATCGCGAAGATCCTGGCCCAGCACGAGGTTTTTCGCCACGATCGCTATCTCATGCAGATGTCGGTCGGCGGCCAGCCGCAAGACGCGATTCTGCGCTCGATCGAGCTTTTGGGAACTGTGGTTGCGCCGAGAGTGCGGGCGGAACTCATGCAGCGGAAGGTCCCGGCTTGACGAGGACGGGCCAGCCACAAAAAAGCCCCGAGCCGTTTCGGCCGGGGCTGGTGAGAGTCATATTTGCGTGAATTGGGTCAGGCGACCGTGAGGTTGCCAGCTGAGGAGCGTCCCGTGCGCTTGTCGGCGACAATCTCATAGGCGACCTTCTGCCCTTCGCTGAGATCGCTGAGCCCCGCGCGCTCAACGGCGCTGATGTGGACAAATACGTCCTTGCCGCCATCATCGGGCTGGATGAATCCAAAGCCCTTCGTTGCGTTGAACCATTTGACGGTTCCCGTAGCCATTAGAGGAAGTCCTGTAGAACAAGTTGAGAAGGAGCGGCCGGGCGTCGCCAGTCCGCTATCACTGCGCGGAAGGCTTCCTCGTCGCGCGCCGCAAGACGCGGGAGTCGAGTCGTCACTCCGACATCGATAGGAAACTTGATAGCTAGACAGGGTGTTTAAATCAAGACAGCCGCTCTCCGTGCGAAGGCGCTCAAAGCCAGGCTCCGACGGCATGGGCGATCTGGGCGCCGGCCTCGTAATACGCCTCCTTCGCGGCCGGCAGCGCGGGTGCGTCCGGCTCGGTGACCGGCAGCGGCAGGTCTTGCTCGCTCGTCTTGCCCCGGATGTGGTCGGCAAGAATGCGTCCGAACACGGTGCCGGCGCCGATGCCCCGTCCGTTATAGCCGCAGAAGGTCACGACGTTGGGAGCGAGGCGGTGGAAGCGCGGCAGCGCATTCGCCGTCATCCCCATCATGCCGTACCATTGCGCCTCGAACTCGACCTGACCAATTTGCGGAAATGTCTTCCTGACCGCGCGCGCGGCCCAGGCGCGGTGGACCTCGAGACCGGCGAGACGCAAGGCGCCGATGCTCCCGAACAGAAGCCGGCCCGCGCGGTCGAAGCGGAACGAGCTCATGATGAGGCGCGTATCCCAGCAGCCCTCGCGGCCGGGGAGGATCGAGGCCCTGAGTTCAGGCGCAAGCGGCCGCGTGGCGAAGTTGAAGTAGGGCACGCGGACTTGCTCCCGCTTGCCCTGAGGCCACGGGCTCCCTTCCGCGTAGGCGTCAGTCGCGACGACCACCCAGTCGGCCGCGACCGTCCCTTCGCCCGCTGTGAGCCGCCACACCTTGGCGGCCCGCTCGGCCGAGCGCACCGGGCTTCGCGTGTGGATTGCCGCGCCCGCGGCGATCGCGGCGCGGGCCAGTCCGCGCGCGTAAGCCAGCGGCTGGATGGTGCCGGCGCGCGAATCGATGAGCGAGCCCGCATAGATGTCGACGCCGATGCGCCGCGCCGTCTCCTCGCGGCCAAGCACCTTCACCGGAGCCCCGCGCGCGCCCCATTGCCGCGCGCGTTCGCCGATCTTGGCCAGCCCAGAACTTCCCACGGCGCAGTGCAGCGTGCCGTTCCTCACGAGTTCGCAGTCGATGCCGTGCTTGTCGACCATGGCGTAGACTTCCGCCGGGCTCCCGCCGAGCAGATCGAGCAGCCGCTCGCCATAGTCCGAGCCGAGCCTTTTCACGATCTCGTCGGGCGCGAGCCACATGCCGGCGTTGACCAGGCCGACGTTGCGCCCCGCGCCGCCGAAGCCGATCTCGACTGCCTCCAGTGCGACGACCTTCGCGCCCGCCTCGGCCAGATGCAGCGCCGTCGAGAGCCCGGTATAGCCGCCACCGACGACCGCCACGTCGGCGCGAACCTCGCCTTTCAGCGGCGAGGTTGGCGGCGCGGCGGGAGCGGTCATTTCCCAGAGGCCGTGCGAGAGCGGATCGTTTTGCATGGGGGAGGAACCGCGGGCGGAGGTGGACGATGAGGACTGATATCACGGAACGGGCACGGTTCCGCGCAAGGCGACCGGATTCAACCAGAGCGCGAATTCGCTCCAAGCAAAACCAAGCAAAAACCAAACAAATCCAAGCAAATATGTTTGTTTTTTGCTTGATTTGTTTGGTGGAATCGGGCCTTTTCAAAGGGTTGCGCGAGAAAAAAGCAAAAATAAATTCCCCGCGCCTCACTCGCGCGCCAGGTTGTGGCTGGCCGGCCGTCGCGGCTGGATTTCCGCGCCCTCCAGGCGCCCTGGACCGGGGACGGAGTCGTCCACTCCGTTCGGACGGGCCGGACCGCGAACAATCGTCGCGAGCGCCCATGGGGCGAGAGGCGTCCGCCTGCGCCCGCCCGATCCCCTGCGATGATCGTCCAGTGCAAAGGCGGCGCATTCTGGCGTTCCGCTCTCCTTTCGCGGCGGATTTTGGTTCCGGCATGGATTAATTCCGTCAAAAAGAATACAGTATTGCATATTCTGATTTTGTCAACAAAACGCGAGACAAGTCATCGCGCCTCTCGGGCTAACAACCCCGTCATCGCGAGGAGCCCGAAAGGGCGACGCGGCGATCCAGAGCCGTCCTACGCCCTCTGGATCGCCACGCCTTCGCTGCGCTCAGGCTCGCGATGACGGCGTTGGATCCGCGTCAGGTCACCCGCGTCCTCTGGCGGCAAGACCCCGTCATCGCGAGGAGCCCGAGAGGGCGACGCGGCGATCCAGAGCCGTCCTGCGCCCTACGTCCTCCTGGATCGCCAGGCCCTCGCTGCGCTCAGGCTCGCGATGACGATCATCCCGCAACCGCGTTATCGTGAGGAGCCCGAGAGGGCTCACGCATTCAGAATCTCATACAGGTCATTCCACAGCGGATTGTCGCGCTCGATCAAAGCGAGCTTGTCTTTTCGGCTGCCCGCCTTGATCTGCTTTTCCCGCGCGATGGCTTCCTCCATCCGATCATGTGGCTCCATCCATACGAGCCGCTTGCAGCCGTAGCGCTTTGTGAACCCATGAATTGCGCCTTCGCGGTGCTCTGCGGTTCGGCGCGCAAGATCGGATGTCACGCCGACATAGAGCGTGCCGTTGCGTCGGCTGGCCATGATGTAGACGAACGGGCGTTTCACGCTTTCCGACGATAAATGGCCGGCGAACCAAAGCAACCGCCTGCGCCCCACTGCCCCTGGATCGCCACGCCCTCGCTGCGCTCAGGCTCGCGATGACGGCGTTGGATCCGCGACAGGTCCGGCGATGGCTCCGGGTGCGACTCCGCCCCCGCCTCGACGGCGCCCGGCGCGGCGAATAGAACTGACGAGCAAGTTCCGCCCGGGCCAACGCGGCGGAACGCGGGAGACGTTTCGATGAGTGGCTTTCACGGACCCGATCTCGGCCCCTTCCAATGGGACGATCCCCTCCTCATCGAGGGCCAGATCACCGAAGACGAGCGGATGATCCGCGATACGGCGCGCGAGTTCGCCGCGAGTGAACTCGCGCCCCGCATCCAGAAGGCCTATCTCGAGGAGAAGACCGACCCGAAGCTGTTCCGGCTGATGGGTGAAAAGGGCCTGCTCGGGGTGACGTTGCCGGAGGAATTCGGTTGCGCCGGCGCAGGCTATGTCGCCTACGGCCTCGTTGCGCGCGAGGTCGAGCGCGTCGATTCGGGCTTCCGCTCGATGATGAGCGTGCAGTCTTCGCTCGTGATGTACCCGATCCACGCCTATGGCGATTCCGATCAGCATAAAAAATACCTGCCGGGCCTCGCGCGCGGCGAATTGATCGGCTGCTTCGGCCTGACCGAGCCGAACGCCGGCTCCGATCCCGGCGGCATGATGACGCGGGCGGAAAAAATCGACGGCGGCTATCGCCTGATCGGCTCGAAAATGTGGATCAGCAACGCCCCGATCGCCGACGTCTTTGTCGTCTGGGCGAGGTCGCGCGCGCATGGCGACAAGATTCGCGGCTTCATCCTCGAAAAGGGCATGAAAGGGCTCTCCGCGCCCAAGATCGAGGGCAAGCTCTCCCTGCGCGCTTCCGTCACCGGCGAGATCGTGATGGACAATGTCGACGTCCCCGAGAGCGCGCTTCTGCCCAATGTCTCAGGGCTAAAAGGTCCGTTCGGCTGCCTCAACCGCGCCCGCTACGGCATTTCGTGGGGCGCGATGGGCGCGGCGGAGGATTGCTGGCATGCGGCGCGCCAATATGGCCTCGACCGCAAGCAGTTCGGCCGCCCGCTGGCCCAGACCCAGCTCTTCCAGAAGAAGCTCGCCGACATGCAAACGAGGATCGCGCTCGGGCTTCAGGCGTCTTTAAGGGTCGGGCGGCTCATGGACGAGGGCCGCGCGGCGCCTGAGATGATCTCGCTCGTCAAGCGCTCGAATTGCGGCGACGCGCTCGACATCGCACGCGCCGCGCGCGACATGCACGGCGGCAACGGCATCCAGATCGAATACAAGGTGATGCGCCATCTCTCGAACCTCGAGACGGTCAACACCTATGAAGGCACCCACGACGTTCACGCGCTGATCCTGGGGCGCGCGCAAACCGGCCTGCAGGCGTTCTTTTGAGCGCGAGCGCGCTCGCTGGCCTGCGCGTTCTCGAACTCGCGCGCGTGCTCGCCGGTCCGACCGCCGGGCAGACGCTCGCAGACCTTGGCGCCGACGTCATCAAGGTCGAGAGCCCCGAGGGCGACGAGACGCGCGCCTGGGGACCCCCGTTCATCGAGACCGAAGGCGAGCGGTCCGCCGCCTATTTCCATTCGTGCAATCGGGGAAAACGCTCAATCGTCGCCGATTTCAAGACCGAGCGCGGGCGCGAGATCGTGCGCAGGCTCGCGGCCCGCTCCGACGTGCTCATCGAGAACTTCAAGGTCGGGGGGTTAAGGAAGTTCGGCCTCGACTACGACAGCCTGAAAGCGCTCAATCCGCGGCTCATCTATTGCTCGGTGACGGGCTTCGGACAGACGGGCCCTTACGCGAAGCGCGCCGGCTATGACTTCCTCGTCCAGGGTATGTCCGGAATCATGAGCATCACCGGCGAGCCGGACGGCTCGCCGCAGAAGGCGGGCGTCGCGATCAGCGATCTGTTCACGGGGCTTTATGGCGTCATCGCCATCGAGGCGGCTCTGATCGCGCGCGAGAAGACCGGGCGCGGACAATATGTTGACCTTGCGCTGTTCGACTCGATGACCACGATGCTCGCCAACCAGGCGATGAACTATCTCGCGTCCGGGAAATCGCCGAGGCGGATGGGCAACGCCCATGTCAATCTCGCGCCCTACCAGACGCTTCCTGTCGCGGACGGATGGTTGATCATCGCGGTCGGCAATGACGGCCAGTTCGCCCGGCTCTGCGGCGCGCTGGGGCTCGAGGGAATGGCGCTTGACCCGCTTTTCGCGACCAACCCCGCGCGGGTGACGAACCGGGACGAGATGGAGCGCGCGCTCATCGCGAAAACCGTACTATGGAAGCGCGACGACCTGCTCGCCGCGCTGGAGAAGGCCGTCGTTCCGGCCGGCCCGATCAACACGATCGCAGACCTGTTCGACGATCCGCAGTTCAAGGCGCGCGGCATGCGCATCGAGCCGCAAGGGACGCCCGGCCTTCGTTCTCCGATCCTGATGAGCGACAATCCGCTTGCGCTTGACCGACGTTCTCCGAACCTCGGCGAGCATCAGGCGGAGATATTGCGCGAGATCGGACTGGAGGAGGCGTGACCGCCTCGCTTGACGGCGCCCGGCCGCGGGCGGCAAATCGGCCATGAGCAAGTCAGAGATGAGCGCGATTCGGAACGTTTGCGTCTATTGCGGGTCGGGCAACGGCGCCGACGCGCGGTTTGGCGAGGCGGCCGAAGAGCTTGGGCGTGCGCTGGCGGCCGGCGGCGTCGGCCTGGTCTACGGCGGCGGCGGCGAGGGGCTGATGGGGCGCCTCGCCCGCTCGACGCTCGCGGCCGGCGGCTATGTGACCGGGATCATCCCGGATTTCCTCGTCCGCAAGGAGCACGCGCTGACCGCGGCGCAGGAGATGGTCGTCGTCGACACCATGCATGAGCGCAAGCAGGCGATGTTCGACCGCGCCGACGCATTTGTCGCCTTGCCGGGCGGGGCCGGCACGCTGGAGGAACTGGTCGAGCAATTGACCTGGGCGCAGCTCAATCGCCACGTGAAGCCGATCCTTCTCGCCGATATAGGCGGCTTCTGGCGCCCGCTGCTGGCGCTGTTCGCCCATATGCGCCTCCAGGGCTTCATCCGCGAAGGCTTCGACCTGCGCTACCTGGTGGCGGAGCGAATCGAGGACGTGCTGCCGATGCTGCGCGCCGCGGCGGAGCGCCGCTCAGCCGAGCGCGCGCCGCAGGACGCCCTATTCCCTCGCGAGATGTGATGGCGAGGCGGAAGCCGTGGAGCGTGAGCGCGGGAGGCGATTGATGACGAGACCGGCATTTTCCGTGGCGTTGGCTGCGGCGCTCTGTGGCCTGATCGCGGCGCCGGCGCTCGGCCAGAATGGGGCGCCCCCTACCAAGCTCAGGGCGAAGACGCCGGACGCGGCGCCCACGGTCACGATCATGGTGACGAACGCGCGCAAGACCGATCTCGTTCAGCTGCAGGCGGCCATGAGCGGCTCAGCGAGCTGGAAGAAGGTGCTGGGCCCGCTGAAGGCCGGCGGCCACGTGGCGGCCCAACTGCCGCGGCCTTTCAACTGCCGCCTCGACCTGCACGGAACCTTCGCCGACGGTCAGACGATGGACGCTTCCGACGTCGATGTCTGCACGCAGAAAACGCTGAACCTGACCGACTAGGACATAACGTTTCGGACCTACTCGTCATCGCGAGAAGCGAAGCGACGTGGCGATCCAGGAGCCGTAGGGCGCCCTGCGACTCCTGGATTGCTTCGCTTCGCTCGCAATGACGATGGCGATTCCGCTACTTCGCGCCGAACAGCTCGGCCACATATTCCCAGTTGATGAGGTGATCGGCCCACGCCTTGAGATAATCGGGCCGACGGTTGCGATAGTCGATGTAGTAGGAGTGCTCCCACACATCGACGCCGAGGATCGGTTTCGCGCCATGCACGAGCGGGTTCTCGCCGTTCGGCGTCTTCATCACCTGAACCTTGCCGTCCTTGACGGCGAGCCACGACCAGCCCGAGCCGAACTGGGTGACGCCGCCCTGGATGAAGTCCTCTTTCGCCTTTTCGATCGAGCCGAACGAGTCTTTCAAGGCCTTCTCGAGTTCGCCGGGGATCTTGTTGCTCGCGTTCGGCTTCATCCATTTCCAGAAATGGATGTGGTTATAATGCTGGCCGGCGTTGTTGAACACGGCCGGGTTCTTGCCGAACGAACCCTTGACGATCTCCTCGAGGGGCTTCCCCTCCCACTCGGTTCCTTTGAGCGCGTTGTTGCCGTTGTTGACATAGGCCAGATGATGCTTGTCGTGGTGAAATTCGAGGGTTTCCGCCGACATGTAGGGTTTCAGCGCATCGTGCGGATAGGGCAGATCGGGCAGCGTGAAGGCCATGAGATGGCTCCTTGGGAGGTTAGGGGCGAGAGCGGAAATCCGCATTGTGATGACCCCGTGGGGCCAGATTTAGCCGCCCGCAGCAGGCGCCGCAACTGTGGCGACAAGCTGTGGGCGCAAGCTGCGGGCACAAGCCGCGGGCCTGCGCCTTTAGCTTCCGTTAACCCGCGTATAATGAGTTAGGTTCCTCGGAGGGAATCACAGTGCGTTTTTCGGACGAGCGCATCATCGTCATTTTGGTTGTCGGCGTCGTCGCCGGATGGCTGATCGGCAAGGTCCTGCGCGGCAATGGTCTTGGTCTTGTCGGCGACGCGGCGGTGGGCGTGGTCGGGGCGCTGATCGGCGACTGGCTTGTGCCGCGGCTCAATCTGCATTTTTGGAGCGGCCTCACGGGCATGGTAGTCGACGCGGCGATCGGGGCCGTCATCCTTCTGATTGTTCTGCGCTCGGTCGGGGCGAGCGGATGGGGCGGCGCCCGATAGCGGGGAGATTTCATGTTCAAGCACATTCTCATTCCGACGGATGGGTCGGACCTGTCGCGCAAGGCGGTCCTCTACGGCGTGCAACTCGCCAGGGAGACGAGCGCGAAAGTGACGTCGATCACGGTGAGCGAGCCCTATCGCTCTCCGCCGGTGGACGCGGTTCTGTTCCCGCTCGACCAGGGGGATTACGAGGAGGCTTCGCGCGGCCTGTCCGAGAGGGCGATGGAGCAGGTGAGGATGGCGGGACAGGCGGCGGGCGTGCCGGTCGAGACAATTCGCGAGATTCACGACCAGCCGTTTCGCGCCATCATCGACGCCGCGCATGCGCAGGGCTGCGACCTCATCGTCATGGCCTCGCACGGGCGGCGCGGACTCTCGGCGCTGCTCTTGGGCAGCGAGACGTCGAAGGTGCTGACGCACTCGACCATTCCGGTGCTGGTCTACCGCTGATCCACGCCGACCCCGCGTGAGCTCACGCGACCCGCTCGACCCGCAGAAGAGATCCGTCCTCTACCGCAACCACCCGGACCCTCGCCCCCGCCGGACAATCGGCGCCGGCGACGCGCCAGGAACTGTCCCCGACCCGGATGCGCCCATAGCCGCGCGCGATCGCTTCTTCGAGGAAGAAGTCGGCCCCGACCATGGCGTGCGCGCGGCTTTGCGGCAGGGGCCCGGGCCCCTGGCCGCGCGACCCGTAGACCCGCCGTCCGACAAGGACCAGCGCCGCCACCAGTATGGCGAACAGAACGAGCTGCGCGACGAAGCCCATGGGCGCGAACCACGCGACGGCGCCGACGATCGCCGCGGCGGCGCCGAACCAGATGAAGAAAGCGCCCGGCGCAAGCGTCTCGATCGCGCTGAGAACGAGCCCGGCGACGAGCCACGCAAGCGCAACGAAATGGGCCGGTTCGAGGAGGGTGTCCATCGCGGGCTCCGCGTGATCCTCCTTTAAGAAGAAGCGCCGCCCTGAGGCGCGTTCTCAGGCCCTTGCCAGGGCGAAGGCGGCGGCGAGCTTGTCGCGGCCGTGTTCGGCACGGACCCGGAGGGACGCGGCCGCGGGGCTGCGACAGTTTCCGCGCTCATGGCGCTCGCGGCGATCTGGCTCAATCCCCCAAGCGTGCCGGCAAGCGAGCTCAATTCCATCGGCACGATCACGAGCTTCTGGTTGGGCGATTGGGCAAGCGCGTGAAGGGCGGCGATATATTTGTCCGCGATCAGAAAGTTCACCGCCACCACGTCGCCATTGGCGGTCGCCTCGCTGATCACCCGAGTCGCCTCCGCTTCCGCCGCGGCGGTTCGCTCGACCGCCTCAGCAGCGCGGAACGCCGCGTCGCGCCGGCCTTCGGCTTCGAGCACGAGCGCCGCCTTGCGGCCCTCGGCGCGAGTGATGTCGGACTGCCGCATGCCTTCGGCTTCAAGGATCACCGCGCGCTTCTCGCGCTCGGCCTTCATCTGCCGCCCCATCGCGTCCACAAGGTCTCTGGGCGGCACGATGTCCTTGATCTCGACGCGCGTGACCTTGATCCCCCAGGGCTCCGAGGCGGCGTCGATCACCGTCAAAAGCCGCGCGTTGATTTCGTCGCGATGGGAGAGCAATTGGTCCAGGTCCATCGAACCCATGACGGTGCGCACATTGGTCATGACGATGTTGCGCAGGGCGGACTGAAGATCGGAGATCTCGTAGGCCGCCCGTCGTGCGTCAAGCACCTGATAGAAGGCGACCCCGTCCACCGTCACGGTCGCGTTGTCCTTGGTGATGATTTCCTGGCTCGGGACATCCATGACCTGCTCCATGACGTTGAGCTTGCGGCCGACGGAGTCGATATACGGAAAGATGACTCCGAGACCGGGGGTCAGGGTCTTGTGATAGCGGCCGAACCGCTCGACGGTGTAATTGTAGCCCTGCGGCACCTGGCGCACGCCCATGAGGACGGTGAGGACCACGAAGGCGACAAGCACCAGAGCGACGATGCTCGCTCCCTGAATCATGGGCCGGACTCCCTTGCCCCGAAGGCGGCGCGGTTGCGAATCGGCGATCTCCCGGGCCGGTCCGCGAATGTAACCGCGAATGATTCACATCGCCATGGCGGACTGTCGCGGCGGCTCAGGCGGTTTCGGCGCCCCTGCGGGCCAGTTCGGCAGCCTGCCGGCGCGCCTGGAACCTTCCCAGCTGCTGGTCCAGGATGACGCCGATGAGGATGACGCCCCCCATCACCGCGTAGTTGAGCGAAGAGGGGATGCCGAGCAGGTTCACGAGATTCTGGAGTTCCTGCAACAGCACGACCCCGAGAACGACGCCGATCAGCGAACCTTCGCCGCCGAACAGCGAGCAACCGCCGAGCACGGCTGCGGCGATCGCGTAAAGCTCGTAGAAATTACCCTGCGAAGACGGCGAGATCGAGCGCGTATACATGGCGAAATAGATCGCCGCGATCGCGGTGAGCACCTGGCAGATGACATAGGCCCAGATGATGATCCGATCGGTCCGGATCCCCGAAAAGCGCGCCGCTTCCTCGTTTTTGCCCACGGCGTAAAGATGGCGGCCGAAGACGGATCGGTGCAGCACGAACCACATGACGAACGCGACGACCAGCAAGGCGACGAAGGTGATCGGAACGCCATAGATCTTGCCCGACGTCAGCCAGTCGAGAGTCGGAAAGTTCTGCCCGAAGGCAAAACCGGCCGTGGCGTCCTGCGTGTAGAACCGTGCGATCCCGCGATAGAACAATAAGCCGCACAGGGTCACGATGAACGGCTGCAGCTTGAGCTTGGTGATCAGGAGGCCGTGGACGAGCCCGACCACGACCGCTAGCGCGAGCATGAGCGCCACCGCCGCCGGCCAGGGGACGCCCCTCACCGCGACGAAGTCGACGAACAGCACCCCGACCAGCCCGATCATCGAGCCGACCGACAATTCGATGCCCCCGGTAATGATGACGAAAGCCTGCCCGATCGCGGACAGGCCGAACATGCCGACGAGGTTCGAGGTGTTGGAGAGGTTGATCGGCAACAGGAACCGTGGGTTGAGGATGGTCACGACCACCCCAACCGCCAAGATGAGAATGAGAAGACCAAAGTCTTTTTTGGTCATGCGGTTCCTGCCAGGTTTGCAGTTTTGCCCACCGCGAGAAGCAGAACGTTCTCCTCGCTGAATTGCGCGGGCTCGAGAATGCCCGAGATCGCGCCCTCGTGCATGACGGCGATGCGATCGGACACCCCGATCACCTCTTCCATGTCGCTCGAAATCATCAGCACCGCGACCCCGGAATCCGCAAGTTCGCGCATCAGGCGATAGATTTCGGCCTTTGTCCCGACGTCGATGCCGCGCGTCGGCTCGTCCATGATCATGACCTTGGGCGCCATGGCCAGCCACTTGGCCAGCACCACTTTCTGCTGGTTGCCCCCTGAAAGCGAACTGGCGAGGGTCGTCACCGACGGCGTCTTGATCGCCAGATTGACGCGCTGGATTTCCGCGGTCGCCGCCTCCATGCGCGGCGACACCAGAAAGCCCCTCGCATAGGCTTCCAGGTTCGGGAGTGAAATATTCTCGACGATCGGCAGGCCAAGCAGGATGCCCGCGCCCTTGCGGTCCTCCGGCACAAGAAATATGCCGTGCGCCACGGCGTCGGCGGCAGACGAGAGCGTGACGGGCGCCCCATCGATTTCCAGTTTTCCGCCCAGAATCGGATCGATGCCGAACAAGGCCCGGGCCAGTTCCGTGCGGCCCGCCCCAACGAGGCCCGCCAGCCCAAGAATCTCCCTTTCGCGCAACTCCAGGCTGACTGGGCGCAGCGGGTAGGTGCTGGTCTGCACGGCTCGGGCCGCGAGCCTGACCTTGCCCGGCCCGGCCTTCGGTCCTCCCGTGCGCGCCTTGAGGTCGCGCCCGATCATCAGCT
This sequence comes from Roseiarcus sp., assembly GCA_036489975.1. GTDB lineage: Bacteria > Pseudomonadota > Alphaproteobacteria > Rhizobiales > Beijerinckiaceae > Roseiarcus. Next base: position 26,663 of record DASXES010000008.1, on the reverse strand, counting down.
TGACCATGCGGTCATGGGAAATCTCGGCCTTGTCGAGAGTCCCTGCCAGTTTCCCGTCGCGCAACGCGATGACCCGGTCGGCAGCTTGTTCGATTTCATGGAGCCGGTGCGAAATGAAGATGACCGCGATTCCCTCCGCCTTGAGGCCGGCGATGATGTCGAGAAGCTTGTCGGTTTCCGCCAGCGGGAGGCTCGAGGTTGGTTCATCGAGAATGACCAGCCGCGCCTCCACCGAAAGCGCCTTGGCGATCTCGACCATCTGCTGTTGCGCCAGTGACAGGCTGGCGACCGGTGTATCGGGCTTGAAGTTGGCGCCAAGCCGTTCGAGGAGCGGCGCCACCTTTGCGCGCTGGAGGCCTCGGTCGACGAACCGCATCCAGCCCCAGCACAGCGGCTCGCGTCCAATGAAGACGTTTCCGGCGACATCGAGATTGTCGAATAGATTGAGTTCCTGGTGCACGAAGGCGATGCCCGCGCCCATGCTGTCCGCAACCGAGAGCGCATTATGGGCGACGCCGTCTATCGCGATCTCACCGCCATCGGGGGCGATCACGCCGCCCAAGATCTTCATCAGCGTGGACTTGCCCGCCCCGTTCTCGCCCACGAGGCCGATCACTTCGCCCCGCGACACCTGCATGGAAAGCCCGCTCAGCGCCTGAACTCCGGAATAGCTCTTGCGCACATCGGTCAGCGTGAGGAATGGCGCCGGCGCCTCGGCGCCGCTGGAGTGAGGCTCTGGACTTTTCATGATCGCTCGGGAACAGGCAGGCGCCCGGAGATGCGGCAATAAGATAAAGCCGCTCCCCGGGCGCCGTCGACAAGACGAAAGATTCCCGGTTCGCCCAAAGCTGGGAACAAGGAAAAGCGTCTTAGGTCGCTTACTTGCCCTGCATCTTCTTCAAATTGGCTTCATAGGCGTCGACCGTGTCCTTGGTCACGATCTTGGTGGGGATGATGATAAGATGGTTGGCCGGAATGCCTGACTTGTCGCCCTTGATGTAGGCCGCCATCAACTTCATGCCCTGATAGGCCCACTCGAAGGGCTGCTGGACAACGGTTCCGGCAATGGTGCCTTCCTTGACCCCGCCGAGCGTGACCGGGTCATCATCGAACCCGACGATGGTGATCTTGCCCAGTTGGCCCGCTTCCTTGACCGCTGCATAGATCTGGGGCGTGTTGTAGGAGTAGAAACCGACCAGGCAATTGATGCTGGGATCGGCGGTCAGCACGTCCGAAACATTGCTCTTGGCGCGGGCCTGGTCGATGCCGTCGCTACGGGTGTCGACGAGCGTGATGCCCGAGCCCTTGATGCCTTCCTTGAAGCCTTCAGCGCGCTCCGTGAAGTTGGCGGCGTCGAGCAGACCGACAAAGCCCATGCATTTGCCGCCCTTGGGCATCGCCTTCTTGGCGATCTCTCCGGCCTGGTTGCCGGCGAGGACGTTGGACGAACCGATATAGGCGATACGCTTGCTTTGGGGCGCATCGGAATCGGTGGTAAATAAATCCGTTTCGCCGGCGATCTTGTCGAGAACATTGGTCGCCTTCGGATCGACAGCGGACACCATGATCGCCTTGACGCCCGCGGCCGCCAGATTGTCCATCAGCGTTTGCTGCGACGCCACAGTAGCCTGCGCCGGGTATTCAATCTCCATCTTGAAATCGGGCAGTTCCTTCTGCGCCGCGGCGACGCCGGCGCCGGCAGCCTTCCAGAAGTCGGACGCACCATTGACGACGAACGCCAGCGTCGGCTTGTCGGCGGCTTGAGCGCCGGTCGCGAAAGCGGACAGGGCGCTGACAGCGACACCCGCGAGAATGAGTCTTTTCATACGTTTCCTCCGTTGCGGCCGACTTTGCGCTTCAGCACCTAGCGTCCGGTGCGAATTTCGTACTGAGGGCGCGGAAGCGGGTCAAGACTATTCTTCATACTAATGCGCGCCCCGAACGGATACGCGCTTCCCGCGCCCGCGCGGAGAGCCGCGCGAAACCCGCGTGAACGCGATCGACGTCGCGGGCGGTCCCGGGTCGCTGGCTTAATCCGCGAGCGTGAGCCCGACGCCGCCCGCGCTCAAGGTCCGCCCCGCCGCCCGCGCCTCTTCGGCGCGGTCGAGCCTGAGAAGCGCCAGCGCTTCGCGTCCCGAGGATGATCCGAGCGCGCCGACGCTAAGTTCGCGGTCGAGGACCGGCGTGCCGGGCGCGGGCGCTGGGCCGCCGAGCTTGACCCGCGCCACCCGCTTGCGCGCCGTTCCGCGGTGCTTCATGCGCGAGACGACCTCCTGGCCGACGTAGCAGCCCTTGTCGAAATCGACGCCGTTCAGAAGATCGAAATTGGCGTCGTGCGGGAAGGCGTCGCCATAGGCGAAGTCGAGGCCGCCCTTGGGCGCGCAGACGGCGATGCGCAGGCCCTCGTATTCGTGCGCGTGCTCCGTTCCAACCGCCGCCGCGACCGGGCGCGGCAGGATCGCGCGCCACCCTAAGCGCGAGTCGCGCGGATCGGCGTAGAGAAGGCCCTCGGCCACCCCCGGGCGCTCGTCGCCCCAGAAGGCGGCGACGGCGCGAACGGCGCTCTCATCGGCGATCACGACCTTGGCGCGCAGCTTGTAGAAACCGAGCCGCCTGGCGAGATCAGCGGCTTGCGCCGCCGCGCAGTCGATGAAATAGGAGCGCTCGTCGCCGGGCGCGCGCGCGACGATCATGTCGAACAGGATCTTGCCTTGCGGCGTCAGCAGCGCCGCGTAGCGCGCCTCGCCGGGCTCGAGCCGTTCGACGTCGTTGGTCAAAAGGCCCTGCAGAAAGACGGTCGCGTCCGCCCCGCTCACGGAGATAACGCCGCGATCCTCGAGCGTGGCGGCTTTCTTGTGCATGGGGAAGCTCCGGTCGCTTGCAAGGGCGGAGACTGTCAAATAGGCCGCTTTTCAGCCACTGCAAGAAAGGGCCGCCATGCCGCCGGGTTTCGATTGCGTGCTCACCAACGGGATCGTGGTCAATCAGGACGGCGCCGGCGAGCGCGACATTGGCGTTCTTGACGGGCGAATCGCCGAGATCGGCGCGCTCAGCGGCGCCGCGGCGGGCGAACGGATCGATTGCCGCGGCCTGCATATTCTGCCCGGAATCATCGATTCGCAGGTTCATTTTCGCGAGCCGGGCCTCGTTCATAAGGAGGACCTGGAGACCGGGTCGCGCGCGGCGGCTCTCGGCGGCGTGACCGCCGTATTCGAAATGCCCAACACCGATCCGCTGACCACAAGCGCCGACGCGCTCGCCGACAAGCTCGCCCGCGCGAAGGGCCGCATGCATTGCGACTTCGCCTTCTGGGTCGGGGGCACGCATGACAATGTCGCCGACATTCCCGATCTCGAGCGGCTGCCCGGCGCGGCGGGGATCAAGGTGTTCATGGGCTCCTCGACCGGGCGCCTGCTGGTCGCCGACGACGAAGGCGTGCTGGCGATCCTGAAGGCGATTCGCCGCCGCGCGGCTTTCCACAGCGAGGACGAAGCGCGCCTGAACGAGCGCAAACATTTGCGCGTCGCCGGCGATCCGTCCTCGCATCCGCTCTGGCGCGACGAGATCACGGCTTTGCGCTCGACCGAACGGCTCGTTCGCCTGGCGCGCGAGGCGCGCGCCCAGGTGCATGTGCTGCACATCACGACGCGCGAGGAAATGGCGTTTCTGGCGAGCGCCAAGGATGTCGCGAGCTGCGAGGCGACGCCCCATCACCTGACCCTCTCCGCCGAGGACTATCCGCGCCTAGCCACGAAAATGCAGATGAACCCGCCGGTCCGGGGCCCCGGCCATCGCGAGGCGATCTGGCGTGGACTCGAGCAGGGAATCGTCGACGTGCTCGGCTCCGACCATGCGCCCCATACGCTGGAAGAGAAAGCCAAGGCTTATCCCGAAAGCCCGTCGGGCATGACCGGCGTGCAGACGCTCGTGCCGATCATGCTCGACCATGTGAACGCTGGCCGGCTCAGTCTTCAGCGCCTGGTCGACCTCACCAGCGCCGGCCCGCAGCGCCTGTTCGGCATTTTGGCCAAGGGCCGCATCGCGGCCGGCTACGACGCCGACTTCACCATTATCGACATGAAGCGCCGCGCAACGATCCAAGACTCCTGGATCGCCTCGCGCTCGCGCTGGACGCCTTACGACGGAAAGACCGTGACCGGCTGGCCGGTCGGAACGATCGTGCGTGGCCGCCGCGTGATGTGGGAGGGCGAACTCACCGCGCCGTCGATGGGCGAGGCGGTGCGGTTTGGGGGTTGAGTGGCGCGCGCCCGAGGTCAAGGCAGGCGGCCGGCCTTTACGAGTCTGTTTTGAGCGATTCCAATGACTTGCGGCGCCATTAGCGAGTCACCCCCCAACCAGCGGTTTGGAAGGAAATTAAACGTTCTAATTTAGTTATATATGCGGTGCCTGAGACAGGCGGCGAGCCTCCGTATCCAGACCGTCCGTTGTCAGTGTTCGATGGCAAGCTTCGCGATATAGCCTGATCGCGTCTCGCCTGCAGCGCGCGCTTCGTTATCGAGGCGCCGCAGCACCCGCCGCGGTAGGGTTATGTTGACGCGCGCGACACTGTCATCGAGAACAGCCGGATCGACAGTGACGAGCGAAAGAATCCAGCCGGTAAATTCCGGCTTCGCGCGGATCGCCTCAAGCGGGGAGGGTTGCGGAATCGGATCGCCAGCGTCAAGCGCGGCTTCAATCCAGGCCAACGACGCCTCTTCCGCCCCCGCGATCGCCTCTTCCAGCGTGTCTCCGGCTGAGAAACAACCGGGCAGATCGGGAACGACGACGCCATATACGGTTTGATCAGTCCGAGACTCGATCGCGATGGGGTAATGCATCATCAAAGGCCCGCTTGCTTGCGGATGGCGGCGACAAGGCCGACGCCCAATTCGTGCTTCGGGTGTGGCACAACCACGATTCCTCCTCGCTGACGATGAGTGAATACGTGGTGCGAGCCTCGAACGCGTTTTAAGACCCAGCCGGCCTCTTTCAACTCGCGGATGAGGTCGGCGCTCCGCATCGTATGTATGATACACACGATCAACATCTTTGGTCAAGGCGGCACGGTCATCGCAGGGTTGTTTTGCGGAGCAAGATTTCTACACCATTTGCGCGGCCCTTGAGAATCAATGGGTTGCGTGGGGCAGAGTATAGGGGCAGAATCTTTGCATGATTCTGGGCTATGCAGCGCGGACAATCCGCGGTTTTCTGGTCTGTCCGCATTGGTCAACGGCTCGGCCGATTGATGGACAAAAAGATTTTCGGATGGGAAAACGGACCGGGTGTTCAGCGTATGTTCACGCAAACCGGACAATGCATGCACTTTCGTGTCTTCAACCCAATGAGACGGATTTTGTTAGCCACAGCGGTGGCGCTCGCTGCCCTTGCGAGCACAGGCGCGCATGCCGACGAAGTGCACATACATATCGGTACGCTGCTAGACTATGTCGATATTTCAACTTACCAGCGCGTCTGCGCCAAAATTGCGCGCACTCCCAATACACGCGTCGATCAAATAGTTACTGTTGACGGCACAGAAATTCCGTTCTCTTTCCGTTGGCAGTGTGTAGGTCATCAGTTGTTTTTGAACGACGGCGGCGAAGCTTGCCAGGAGGCGGACAATCCTATTAGGTGTCTTGGCGAGCCTGCAAAGACGAGCTGGATTAGAGTTACAACTAAAGAGCCTCCTGCGCACCCCGCCCCGCCCGTCGCGGCCCTCCCCACCCCGTTCTCGGCGCTTTTGGCGGCTCCGCCGCCCACGCAAGAACCGCCCGCCGATCGCCTTCCCCGAGATGCGCTGAGGGCCTACTGCGCGTCCGCCGGCGATACGATACCGGCGGTCTTTGGCGACGGTCGAACCGGTCCCCCTGTCGTATGGCGGTGCGTCAAGGGCGCGGTCTATACATGCGAAGCCGGTGCCGACGGCGTGGCGTGTAGCGCCCGCAGCCGAAGCCGCGTCCCGCTGCGCTCGATGGTCGAGGCTTGTCGAGACTACGGACAACTCTCCGTCGCCGCTGGCGCGCTCAGCACGGTCTGGCAATGGGAATGTCGTGACGGCAAGCCGGTTATCTCTGGGCCGCAGGTGATCTACGACCTTCAGACCAAGACGACGACGCCGGCCGAGTTCGACGCTCAAGGCTACGCGGAACGCGAATGGACACCGCTTCGGTAGGGTGTTGGCCGGTACTAACGGAAGGCAAATCTTTGTAGTATAAGCGCACAGACCAAGAACGACGCTGCATTCTGGGCACGAGAATCGGCCGAAAATCGCGTCTTCGGCCCATACAGGGCGGGAGACGCCGAGCGATCCAGAGGTCGCCGCCGCCGAGTTCGGGGAAGCAATGTTTCGTCGAGGCTTCTGGCCTCTCAGTTTGAATGTAACTGGACCAAAAAACCAATCATCTGACAAAAAGCGGCTGCCCCGGCACTTATGGCCGCATACGCACTGAATCTGCTTTGTTTGATAACCGCCTTTGCTAGGTCATCAATCTGGTCGCTTGAGCCTATGCTATGGACTTCGCCGACCGCAGGCATTTCGGGATCGGCAAAGTGAGAAGTCATTATGAGGATAGGGAATTTAGACGGCACATCGACCTTGGCCGATAAGGTCCACAAGACGGCAGCAATAAACGCAAATAGTGCTGAAGCACCGTTGATCCAAGCGATCATTGATCTGCCTTCTTTATTATGGCATGCGCGCTTTTGGGCTCGCGTTCCCGCGCATCATCCCCGATCTTGTAGAGGCTCTCGGCGACCTGGAGTTGGACCGCTTTGATCATGAGCCTCCTCCGGCTCGTCAAGCCGCCCCCATCACCTGCATCGTGAGCCAGGTCGCCGCCAGCGCGGGCTTTTGAAGCCCTTCGATCTCGACGCTGACCTCGTAGCTCAATTGCCATTCGCGCGCCGAGCGGGGCGTCAGCGCCTTCAGGGTGAAATGCCCGCGCACCCGGCTTCCCGAGGGCACAGGCCGGACAAAGCGCACGCGGTCGAAGCCGTAATTCACCCCGTGCGCCACGCCCTCGATTCTGGGCAGCGCGCTATAGGCCATCGCAGAGAGCAACGAGAGGGTGAGGAAGCCGTGCGCGACCGTGCCGCCGAATGCGGTCTCGGCCGCTCGCTTGGGATCGATGTGGATGAACTGCTCGTCCTCGGTGACACTGGCGAAGGCGTCGATCCGCGCCTGGTCGACGATCAGCCAGCGCGATGTGAAGCTCTGCCCGACCATGGCGGCGAGTTCGGCGGCTGGGACCCGCTTGACGTCCGCCCAATCGCTCATGTCTCGTCTCCGAACATCGCGGGCGGCGCCGTGACGCCGATCCCGCCGTCCACCGGCAGAATCGCTCCGGTGGTGTAGGCGCCGCCGCGGCCGGCGAGAAAGAGGAGCGGTCCGGCGATGTCCTCGGGCCGCCCGACCCTGCCCATCGGCACGGATTTGGCGCTGCGCGCCTGCCCCGCCTCGTCGCCAATGGCGAACTTCGTCATGTTGGTCGGAAACGGTCCTGGCGCGAGCGCATTCACGGTCACCTGCTTCCCGGCAAGCTCCGCGGCGAGGATTCGCGTCAGGTGATGGACGGCCGCCTTCGAGGCGGAATAGGCCCAAGCAGTTTCCGACTGTGTCACGTATCCCATGACCGAACCCATGTTGACGACGGTCGACGGCCAGTCGCGCGTCGCCGAAGCGATCAGCATGGGGGCGAGATCGCGGGTCAGCGTGAACAGCCCGGTCACGTTGACGCTGAGCACGCGGTCCCACGCCTTCCACGGGAAAGTTTCGAACGGTCCGCCCCAGTTGGCCCCGGCGTTGTTGACCAGGATATGCAGCGCGTCGGTGCGCTTGCGGGTCTCGGCGGCCAGCGCGGCGACGCCGGCCTCGGTGGCGACCGTGCCGCCAAAACCCTCGCAAGCGCCGAGCGCGGAAAGCTCCTGCGCCGCCGCCTCGCACGCCTCCGCCTTGCGCGAGGCGATCAACACGCGCGCGCCGGCTTGAAGCAGCGCCTCGGCGCAGATCCGGCCAAGCCCGGTCGCCCCGCCGGTCACCAAAGCCGTTCGGCCAGGTAAGGAAAAAAGTTCGCTCGGCGCCAACATAGCTCCCTCTCGCGGTCCCGATTTGCTAAGGACCATAGCAATTCCGCGACAAACGCCAAACCTCGGCCTTCATCGCCCAAGGGGACTTCAATGGCTCAAGCAAAGCCGCTTCATTTCGTTGTCATGGTGGGCAGCCTGCGAAACGGCTCCTTCAACGCGGCGATCGCCCGCGCGCTGCCCGCGCTCGCGCCCGAAGGCGTGACCATTGAGCCTCTGCCCTCGGTGGCTGGGTTCCCGCTCTATAATTACGACGTCCAGCAGGAGGGTTTCCCGCCCATCGTCACCGCCACGGCGGAGGCGATCCGCAGGGCCGACGGCGTCATCATCGTCACGCCCGAATACAATCATTCCATTCCAGGCGTCCTTAAGAACGCCATCGACTGGATCTCACGCTTGACCAACCAGCCGTTTGCCGGAAAACCGGTGGCGCTTCAGAGCTCTTCGCCCAGCCTGTTTGGCGGCTTGCGGGCGCAACTGCATCTGAGGCACATCTTCGTCTATCTCGACGGGCGCGTCTTGAACAAGCCGGAGGTCATCATCCCGCAGGTCAACACGAAAATCGACGCGTCGACCGGCGAACTGACCGATCCGGCGACGCGCGGCTTCCTCGCCGACCAGCTCACGGCCTTCGCCGCTTTCGCGCGCGGTTGACGGGGAAAAGCGCGCCGACCAGATTGAGGGTCCAGGAGCGCCGCCCATGAAAGTCTCACTCATCCAGATGAATTCGGTTCCCGACAAGCCCGCGAACATTGCGGCGGCCGAGGCTTTGATCGAGCGGGCGGTCGCCGAAGAGAGCCCGGACTGGGTGCTGCTGCCCGAACAATTCGACTGGGCTGGCGGCTCGCGGGCGGAAAAACTCGCCGCCGCCGAACGTTTGCCCGGCGGCCCGGCTTATGAGATGGCGCGGGGACAGGCAATCAAGCACCGCATCTTCGTCCACGCCGGCTCGATCATGGAGGCGATCGACGGCGAGGCGCGCTATCACAACACGACAGTCGTCTTTAACCGCGAGGGCGAGGAGATCGCCCGCTACCGCAAGATCCATCTGTTCGACGTCGTGACGCCGGATGGAACGGCCTACAAGGAGAGCGCGACGGTGAAGGCGGGCGATCAGGTCGTCACCTACGATTGCGAAGGGGTCACGGTCGGCTGCTCGATCTGCTACGACCTGCGCTTTCCCGACCTCTTCCAGGCGCTGGCCGAGAAGGGTGCCGAGATGATCGCGATGCCGGCCGCCTTCACGATGGCTACCGGCAAGGACCACTGGGAAGTGCTCCTCCGCGCCCGCGCCATCGAAACCGAGACATATGTCTGCGCCAGCGCCCAGACCGGCTCGTTCACCGTCGGCAACGAGCAGCGGCAGACTTACGGCCATTCCCTGGTCGCCGACCCCTGGGGTCATGTGATCGCCAAGGCCTCGGACGGGGTCGGAATCGTCTCCGCCCGGATCGATCCGGCCAAAGTCAAGAAAGTGCGCGCCATGATCCCGGTGGCGGAACACAGGCGGCGCCTGTCGCAGGCGTGAGAGCCCCCTCGCCGCTCGGGAACGCCGGCCCGTTTTCCAACTCGGCTGGCGAATGATAGACAGCGGCCCCATGATTCAGGAGCAGACCGGCGCCGTCCTTTCGGCGCTCCGCACCACCGCCACCGAGCGCAAGGGCCTCGATGCGCTCGAGGCGGCGCTGCGGAAAACTGGCGAAGGCGGTCTTGGCGCGGCATTCTCGGAAGCCGCCAAGATCATCTCGGCCGCGGCCGGCCGCGTCATCGTGACCGGCATCGGCAAGCCGGGGCATATCGCGCGCAAGATCGCGGCGACCCTCGCCTCGACCGGCGCGCCCGCCTTCTTCGTCCACCCGGCCGAGGCGAGCCACGGCGACCTCGGCATGGTGCAGAACGGCGATGTGGTGCTCGCCATCTCCTGGTCGGGCGAGTCGACGGAACTGGCGGCGATCATCACTTTCGCCAAGCGCTACGCCATTCCGCTGATCGCGATGACGGCGCATCCCGAGAGCGCGCTCGGCCGCCAGGCCGACGTCTGTCTGACCTTGCCTGACGCGCCGGAGGCCTGCCCCAACGGGCTCGCCCCGACGACCTCGACGACGATGCAGCTTGTGCTGGGCGACGCGCTCGCGGTCGCGCTGCTCGAGGGTCGCGGGTTCACCGCGCTCGACTTCCGCGCCCTTCATCCGGGCGGCAAGCTTGGCGCTAAACTCGCGCATGTGCGGGAAGTGATGCACACCGGCGACCGGGTGCCGCGCATCAGCGCCAGCGCCCGGATGGCCGAAGCGATCGTCGAGATGACGTCGAAGGGTTTTGGCTGCGTCGCCGTATTCGACGAAGCGGGTAAGCTCGCCGGCATCATCACCGACGGCGATCTGCGCCGTCACCTGAAGCCTGATTTCTCCCTCGATACGTCCGTCGGCGCCATCATGACCCGGCGCCCGCGCACGATCGCGCCGGATGCGCTGGTCGCGGAGGCGCTCGAACTGATCAGCCACAAGATCCAGGCGCTTCTGGTCGTCGAGCGTGGCCAGGTGGTTGGAATCGTGAACTTTCACGACCTCATGCGCATCGGCGCGTTCTGACAGGCATGGTTCGAGGAGGGTCGGAATTCACGGTTGCGCCAGGTGTTAGATTCTGCGCGCGACTCAATGTTTTCAGGCGCTTAACCTCATTTTTTTGCAACGCGAATTGAATAATATACTTTTTAAAACTGTAATATAGCCCTTCGAGGAGGACCCGATGGCCGAGAAGACGACCCGGATCGGCGAGATCGTCGAGGTCATGCGGAACACGTGGGATTTGCCCGCGGACTGCAACGAGGGCGAGCTCTACACTTACGCCGAGAGGCTCTACGACCGGATCGCGGCCGGCGACGGCCAGGACGCGCTTTACGCCTATCTGTCGGAAGTGCAGGGCAAGCTCGACATGGCGCCTTCGGACGCCTTCCGGGGAATCGTCGACCGCGCCGTCGAACTGGGGCTGGAGTGAGGACGCGGCCTCAAAACACTGGCGAAGACGGGGGCGACCGGGGGTTGTCGAACGGGTTGAAGGGATCCCGCTCCTCCTTCGGCTTGTCTTTGAACGGCCAAAAGCCAAACTGGGAAAGCTGGGTGAGGATCGGAACGAACGCCGCCGGGGGCGCGCCCTTTCGCTTGTGATAGGCGTCGAGCCTCGCCTTGCCGTTCGGCGCGACGGTCGGCAGCCCCTCATTGAATGCCATCAGCCTGGCCAGGTCCAGGGCGTTGTCCGCGCGCGACAGTTCGACGAGCCGAGGCTTCAGCGCGCCCAGGATCGCATCCTCGTCGCGATCCATGATGCCGAAACCGATTTCCTGACCCGCCGCGGCGTCATAGTGCATGTCCCCCGATCCTGGAAAGACCATGAAGCTCACCGGAAAATTGTTGTCCCAGCTGCAGTCGCGGCCCCCGATCCGGGTGACGCCGAGGTTTTTCGCCACCTTGTGCGAGCATTCCCCGAGGGCGAATTTCGAGCCTCCGCCATCGATATAGTAGAATCCGCTCCGCAGGCTCTGGTCGTGCCTTAGCGCCAGTCCGTAATCGCCGAATTCGACCCCGAGATGCAGAAGCTTCGCGTCGAGCGCGCCATAGGCGATGTCGGCCGAGCTGATGTAGCTGTTCTGCAGATGAATGGGCCCATGCCTGTGGGAGGCTCTGGAGACGTAATAGCCGGGCTTCGGATCGCCGTTCTGCTGTTGCTGCACGATCGGGAATTTGCCGTGGAATTTCGGCGCGTCGGTGTCGAGCAGAACCGTGCCGTTGAGGACCAGCGGATCGTTCGGGGCCATAGCGGCGACGCCGAAATAGCCGTCGGCCGCATTGCCGCCGTTGTGCAGGCAATCGTCGGGCGGCGGATTGACGGGCTGTATCCGGGCGGTTGGGGGCCGCGGGGCCCTGGGGCCGTAAGCAGTCGGCGAGCCGTCGAAATCAATATTCGCATGGCCGAAGAAGACGAACGCCCTCGGATGGGAGGAGCCTTCCCAGCTCACGCTCGTCAGGGACACGCTTTTGAAGTCATTGGTGTGCCAGGGACCCGAAATGTTCTTGAACGCCAATCTCGGCATGTCTCGACCTCCCTGGCCTTCACGAGGGGCGGCGGCGCCTTTGTCTCGCGCACGACAGGAGCCCCCCGTGCGCGACGCCGGCCCTGCTTCTCGTGCGACCGAGTTGAACAGCCAAAATCCTTCGGCGCCTGTGACCAGGCTCACGCGCCAGGTTCACGCGCGGAAAAATTGGCGTTACGCGGGAGTTTCGTCGCCGGGGGTGAGAAAATAGGGCTCGACCGCGCCGGTCATCCTGATCACCAGCGGCTGGCCGCGCCGGTCGAGCGCCTTGCCGGCCGCCGCGCGGATCCAGCCTTCGCTCACAGAATATTCCTCGACGTCGCGCCGCTCGACGCCGCGAAAGCGCACGCCAATGCCGCGCGCCAGCGTCGCTTCGTCATAGAACGGACTCGAGGGGTCGACGCTGAGCCGGTCAGGCGGAACGTCAGTCATGGCGGAAGGGGCGACTCAGCGAGACGCGGCGCCCGGCTCTCAGCCGGCGAGCGCCTTCACCCGCTTGGTCAGGCGCGAGATTTTACGCGACGCGGCGTTCTTGTGCACGATGCCCTTTTGCGCCGCGCGGGAGAGCTTGGGTTCCGCCGCGCTCAACGCTTCGGCGGCCGCGTTCGGGTCCTTGGAGGCGATCGCCTCCTCGACTTTGCGCACATAGGTCCGCATCTCGCTTCGGCGCGACTTGTTGACCTCGGTGCGGCGAAGGGTCTGGCGCGCCGCCTTCTGGGCCGATTTCGTGTTGGCCATGGACTTTCTTTCCCGCGGCGGAAAATGCGCCACTCAAAAAATAACAGGCCGGGTTTAAGGCCCAGCCTTGCTCGGGCGGGCTTATAGGCCGGTCGCACGCCGGGCGTCAACCGCCAAGCCAGAAGGCAAGCTTCAAATCGTTCGCGCCGACCGCCGTGCTCAGCTGGGCTGGAAACCCACGACTGCCCAAGGCTATTCGATAGCACGCGGGTATCGAAAGTATAGCTGAATTCAATTTCCAATAGGTGACGGCCGGGAATAATAAATTCCAGTCGAAAATCTGTCGCTGCCGGCCCCCCGCCCGCACGCGGACACAAGAACGGAATATCGAAATGATGGATATCTTGCGCCTTCGCGGCGATCGATTCTCTGCGCTTTGTCTTGCCGGAATGATTTGTGCCGGTCTGCCAACCCTTGCATCGGCAGCCGTCATTAATCGCGGCCAGGAAGGGCCGCCGCTATCCGAAACTCGCCCGGCTCCGAAATCGATCTACCCGGACCAGGTCGAGATCACTGCGCAGCCTTCGCCCTCTGAAGTCGATCCCTCCTTTCTTGGGCCGGTGCTGCTGATGAAGTCAGCCATTGTCGACCTTGACGCCGGCACGGCGACTCTGCCCTTGCGAAAAGGGCGGCTGGAATCGGGCGAACTCGTCTGGTCGATCATGACCGACACGACCGATCCCAACCTCGCCAATCTGCACGGGGTCGATTACTCGCCCAAGCTTGCTTATGCGGTGACGGGCAAAGCGGCGCGCGAAGCCCGCATCGACAAGGACGGCACGATCGTTTTCAAATCCGGGAAAGTCGACTTCTCGCCCGTGCATAGCGTGACGCCGGGGGCCGCCCCGAACTTCTTCCCGCCCAAGGCGGTTCAGCCGGGATCGGTGGGCGACGCCGACTATTCGCCGCTCGTGCAGTTCGCGAACGGCAAGAACGCGCTGTTCAACATGCCGATGGTGGCGTTCAACGTTTCGGCGGACGACCTCAACAAGATGTGCGACGGAAACGTCGATTATTCGAAAGTGGAGGACAAGGTCCTCAAGATCTGTCCGCGCGACGGCACCGTGACCCTGAAACTGACCCTCGGCTACACGTTCGGGAAGCCGATCTTCTATCTCTCCACTGAGGCCAACGACCCGGTCGTCGCCGCGCTCGAGGGCGCGACCTACACGCCCGCCCTCAAGGACGTGCCTTTCGCGCTCGAGGACGCTTCGCCAGGGGAAGCGGCCGAGCGCATCTACACATTCGTGAACGGACCTATGGGCGTCGACAACCCGTTCCGCCAGGGCCTCGACAGCGCCCTTTCGGACAAGGGCACGCATGGACCGTTGAACGTGCTTGGCGGCATCCCGACCATCAACCTCGACTATAGCCCGCTGTGGCGTCTCTTCCCCGTCAAATGGACGGCGGACGCCATCGAGAAGGGCTATCGCACCAAGATGACGGATGCGATCGCCATCGAGGACGCCGGCGAACGCGGCATCATCGAGAGCATTGCAGGCGGCAAGCCGAAGGCGGTCGGATTCATCATCAACTGCCCGGTCGTCTACCGCGTCAACTGACCCATCGCTCAAACGAAGCGCCAGGCTTGAGAGGCCCGGCGCTTCCCCAATTCCACGCCCGGGACAATCCAAAATGATCAAGCTTTTCATCGCAGCTGCGTTTTTCGCCGGCGCCATGGCGCTCGCTCCGTCGCCCGGCGAAGCCAGCGAGCCCGCGCAACTGATGGCGGGCGATCCCTCGGGGGCGCATGTGGCCTTCTCATTCAGCGCCAAAGACCTTCGCATCGAAACCCATCAGGTCGGCAATCCGGGCGCCAAGCTTTCCATCTGGATCGACCACAGCCGGCGGCGGCTGTTCTCGCGCATCCTCACCGCGGATGACTGCAAGTTTGGCGACGACGGCGCGCGCTGCCGACTCGTTTTCACCCGACAGAGCCCCGGCTATTCGCTCTTTCTTGCCGCGTTCAGGCGCGGCAGAACGGCCCATGTCGAGGTCGAGAACGCCGCCGTGATGCAGATGAGCCAGGATCTTTCGCTCATCGGCTTCGCCCGGAAGGTTCGATCGGAAACGTAGATCTCCTGGCGCCTGGTTAGGCCGGCGACACCGTCATGGGCCTGTGCGGTGACGCGTCGCCGGGCCGCTAACGGGCGCCCTCAGACTGTTGCTCGAACTTGACGGCGGCCAGGGCGCGCTCATTCGCCCACGGACTTCGCATCGCTTCGCGGACCAGAGCGCCGATCGCCGGAGAATGGGGCCGCCCTCGGACCGTCACCAGGCTGACTTCGCGCCAGATTTCGGGATCGACCAGGGGCTTGGCGACGACCTGCGGATGAGTGACCGATCGCTCCGGCATGAAGGCGTAGCCTATGCCGGCCGCGGCCATCGCAAGGATCCAGTCGTCCCGATCGCTCCGATAGACGATCTTCGGGAGACCGTCATGTTGTTCGAGTGAGCGTCGGAGAACGTGAGCGACTTCGCAATTGATCCGTCGCAAATAGTCTTCGGCCTTGAGGTCGGAGCCACTCACCGCCTGTTGGTTGGCGAACCTGTGATGGAACCCGGTCACGATCACAAACGGCTCGCGAAAAAGCGGCAGGTAATGCAGATGCGGCTCGCGCTCCTGGTCCGGACCCCCAAGGATCGCCGCCTCCAGCTCACCTGTCCGAAGCTGGCGGTCGAGTTCTTCGGCCGTGGCGTCCGCGACCTCGAGGTGAACGCCGGGATGGCGGCCGCGGACCCCGATAAGCATCTGGACGAGATCGCTGGGCGCGACCGTGCACATGACGCCGAGTTTCAGCCGCGCCTCCGTCAGCGCCTTGAAACCGCGCGCTCCGAGGCTTGCCGCCTGGGCTTCGTCCAGGATCTGGTCGAGGTGGGGCTTTACGACCTGTCCCAATTCGGAGAGATGAGTGTGGTTGTGTTCGCGGTGAAACAGAGCCCCGCCAAATTCTTCCTCCAGCAGTCGGATCGAGCGCGTCAACGACGGTTGGGAGACGTTGCAGCGCCGCGCCGCACGGGTAAAGTTCAACTCCTCGCAGAGCGCGCGGAAGTAGACCATCTGCTGCATTTCCATTCGGCCGCCTCTCTGCCCGTCTCCCCGGCGGCGCGCCGTTTGGGCGCCGCCTTGGCGCCGGGAGATATAGATGGCGAAGGCGGCGAGTCCCACGGATTCGTCTTCGCCGGGCGCCAAGCCCAAACGCCGCCGCCCTTACCGTGTCGGCATCGCGCCCATGAGCTGGCCCACTCGCCGTGTCGTCTTCAGGCCGGACCCGGTCAGCACAACCACGGTGGTCTCGCCGGGCCGAACGGCGCCGCGTTCCACGAGCTTCGTCAGCCCGGCGGCGGCGAGCGCCGAGGTCGGCTCCGCATAGAGGCCGAGCCGGCCGAGGTCGAACAGCGCCTTTTCGATCTCGGCCTCGGCGACCGCGACGGTCGCGCCGCCGGAGCGCCGGAGCGAGCCTAAGACTTCGCGGGACCGCACGGGCCTGGCGATCGAAGCGCCCTCGGCGATCGTCGGATGGACCTCGACTGGCGTGAGTTCATCGGAGCCGGCCGCGAAGCTCGCGTGTAGCGGGGCGCAATTTTCCGGCTGCGCGGCGAACAGCCGGGGCAGTTTTCCGATCTCGCCGCGGCGCAGAAGCTCAGTGAAGCCGATGTCGCAGCCCAGGATATTGCTGCCCGCGCCGGTCGGGATGATGACATTGTCGGGCGCGTTGAAGGCGAGGTCCTCCCAAAGCTCGTAGGCCAGCGTCTTCGTCCCCTGGAGGAAGAGTGGCTGCCAGTTGTGGCCGGCGTAGAAGATCTGGGCCGCCTCGCGCTCCGCGGCGTCGCTGGTGTCTTGCCGCGTTCCGGGAATGCGCTTGATCTCGGCGCCATAGGCGCGCGTCTGCACGATCTTGTCCTCAGCCGTCGCGGCCGGAACGAGAATCTTCGCTCTCAGCCCGCCGGCCGCCGCATAAGCGGCGACCGCCGCCCCGCCGTTGCCGGAGCTGTCCTCCATGAGCCGCGTGACGCCCTGGGCGCGCAGGATCGAGAGCATCACGGAGGCGCCGCGGTCCTTGAAGCTGCCGGTCGGCGAAAACCACTCGAGCTTGAAGAGAGCCGGCGCGCCACGCCAGTCGCGCGAGACGAGCGGCGTCAGGCCTTCGCCCATGGTGATCGGATCGGGAACCTCGACCGGCAGGGCGGCGGCGTAGCGCCACAGCGATCGGACGCGCGTATCGACCGTGTCGCGCCCGATTCCGGGTAGCGCCGTGACCATCAGCGGCGCGCCCGTCTCGGAGCGCCACCGCGGCTCCGAGATCGGATAGGTCTCGCCGCTTACGGGATCGACATAGGCCGGAGGGTCGGCGAGCGGCTTCAGGTCGTCTGGCATGGGTCGCGATCATGGCGCCGCGGAGCCGGGTCTCGCAAATGCAGGGGCGCCGACGCGGCATGGCGTTAACTTTTGTCTTGGGGAAATGGAGGCCTGGCGTTGACGCTCCTCGGACGCCTCTGGATGGATAATATGCCGTGGCCGCGAGATCACCTCAACCCGCGGGGCGCGCGCCGCCCCGCGTTCAGAGTTCCGAGCGCTTCGGCGTTACGCGAGCTTGATCGGCGCGGTCGCGCCGCGAAAGGTGAATTTCGCCGCCCGCTTTTCGGCGAACGCCGCCTTCCCTTCTGCGAAATCGGGGCCGAAGGCCGCAGCCTCGGTCAGCGCGCGATAAGCCGGCGTCTCATGGGCGAGGCCGCCGGCGATGGCGTCGACCGCGCGCTTAGTCCCTCTAACCGAGGCCTGGCTGAGTTCGGCCAAGCCGCGGGCGTAGCCGAGCACCGTCTCCTCCAATGCGGTCTCGATCCGGCGGTCGATGAGTCCGATCGCGAGCGCTTCGTCCGTCTCGATCCTGCGCGCGGTGAAAAGAAGATCCTTGGCTCGCGACGGTCCGACGAGCTCGATCAGGCGGCGCGTCTCGGCATGGCCGTAGATCAGGCCGAGTTTCGCAGGCGGGATGGCGAGGTGCGCGTCGTCGGCGCAGAACCTCAGATCGCAGGCGAGCGCCAGCCCAAGCCCGGCGCCGATAGCGACGCCGCGAATGACTGCGATGGTCGGACGGTCGAGGCCCATCAGCGCCTTGAGGCCGTCCTGCATCGCGTCGCCAAAGTCTCGCGTCGCGTGCGCGTCGCGATAGACCTCGCCGAGTTCGGCAATGTCGGCGCCGGCGGAAAAATGCGCCCCCTCGCCTTCGACGAGCGCCACCAGAAGGTCCTCTCGCGCCTCGATCGAAGCGCGGATCGCCGGCAGCGCCCGCCACATGTCGCGGGTAATCGCATTGCGGCGTTCGGGACGGTTGAGGATGACGCGGGCGAACGGCGGCTCGAAGCGCAGGGATATTTCGGTCATGAGGGCCCTCGAGGCGCGCGATGGGAGTCTTTTCGCCCTCTCTAGCATTTTTGCCGAGTTCGACGTGACCGTCTCGCGCGGCGCGTCTGCGCCCCCAAAACCTTAGGTCGCGATCGCCAGCCCAAGCTCGTCGGCGACGGAACGGAGGCGATTGTCCCGGGTCCAGAGCTTAGCGCCCGCTGTCAGGCGCACCGACGCAAGCAAGTGCGCATCGACATAGCCGATCCCATGTCCAAACAGCGCGTGGCTATCGATGAAGGCTATAACCTCCGCGTTGGTCGCCGACTCGCCGGTCGGCAAATCGAACAGCGCACTCAAAATAACCTCGCGCTGACGCAAATTTCCCAAGGCAAGTTCGCCAATGATGAAGGGATGGGTCAGCACGCGACGGCCGTCGAGCAGCTTTGCGAGGCGATCATCGCCGCTCCGCAGATGATCGATCCAAATCGAGGTATCGACTAGGATCAAGCGCGCGCCGGCCGCCGGCGGGGCGCGGACTCGATCTCCGGCTCGCTGCCGCCGAGGCGAGCGAGCCTCCGCGCACTTTCGCGCTCTATCAGCGCCTTGAGCGCTTCGCGGACAAGGCTCGACTTCTCTTTCAGGCCGGTGAAGGCCTGCGCCTTGGCGACGAGTTCATCATCAAGCGCCAGTGTGGTGCGCATTGTCCATGCCCTTTGGGGGCATCGAATATAGCATCAATCGATGCCCAATCCAATGCCCACGCGCCCATATCCCAGGCTTGAGCAGCCTCACGTCTATTCGGCCTTGATCGGTCCTAAGATAATGGCTATTTAAGCCTGATGAAAAGAGCCAGTATTACCCAAACGAAAAATGGCCTGAGCGCCTTGATCGACGGCCTCAAGGGGGGCGAGGCGGTTTTGATCGTCGATCGGGGCCGTCCGGTTGCGCGCCTGGAGCCGGTCGCCGGCGGCGAGGAAGGCGGCCCAGGCGGGCGATTGGCGCGGCTCATTCGAGACGGCGTGTTGCGGCCTCGCCGGACCGTCGCGCCATCGGCCGTTTTCACTTCTCCGCCCCCCACCGCCGGAGCATCGGCCGTTGGCGCGCTCATAGACGAGCGCCGGGAGGGGCGATGAAGTTCTGGGACGCTTCGGCGATCGTGCCGCTGCTGGTGGCTGAGAGCACGACGCGATTCCTGCAGGCGCTGGCTCGGCGAGATTCGGATCTGCTGGTGTGGTGGGGTTCGCAGGTGGAATGCGCGTCCGCGCTCGCCCGCCTCGAGCGTGGTGCTGTGCTTGATGGGAAAGGGGTCGCTTCGGCCTTCGATCGGTTGAAACAGCTGGCGAACGGGTGGCACGAGATCGAACCCAGCGAGATCATTCGCGAGAACGCGCTGAGGTTTCTTCGCGTTCATCCGCTGAGGGCGGCAGATGCGCTGCAGCTTGCGGCGGCGTTCATTGCGGCCGAACGACGTCCTCCATCGCTTGAGATTGTCACGCTCGACGACCGTCTCGCAGACGCAGCGCGGAAGGAGGGTTTTGAGTTGATCGACCTTTCGGTGAGCTGACACTTTTGTGCATCACTGGCGCTCAACTGCATTGCAGGAGGCGGGCGCTGACTGAATCGCGCATTCGTCCGGGCGCGGAGTTGCGGGCTAGAGCAAACCTCCATCCTGTCGTAGCGTTGCGCTGATCGCGGCCAACGGAGCGCAAAACGAGATGACGGACGGCCAAACCTATCCTCGCGACATGATCGGCTACGGGCGCACGCCCCCGTTCGCCGACTGGCCGAAGCGCGCGCGCATCGCGGTGCAGTTCGTCATCAATTACGAGGAGGGGGCTGAGAACAACATCCTGCATGGCGACGCCGCCTCCGAAGCCTTCCTGTCCGAGATCGTCGGCGCCGCGCCGTGGCCGGGCCAGCGGCATATGAACATGGAGTCGATTTACGAATACGGCTCCCGCGCCGGCTTCTGGCGGCTCCACCGCCTGTTCACCGAGCGCTCGGTTCCCGTGACCGTCTACGCGGTGGCGACGGCGATGGCGCGCAATCCCGAGGCGGTTGCAGCGATGAACGAGGCCGGGTGGGAGATCGCGACTCACGGCCTGAAGTGGATCGATTATCGCGACACACCGCCGGAGATCGAAGCGCTGCATATCGCCGAGGCGGTGCGCATTCATACCGAGGTCGCCGGCGCCCGTCCGCTCGGCTTCTATCAGGGGCGGTCCTCGATCAACACGATCCGCCTCGGCATGGAGGAGGGCGGGTTCGTCTATTGCGCCGATTCCTATGCGGACGATCTGCCCTACTGGCTGGCGGGGCCCCGCGGGCCGCAGCTGATGACGCCCTATACGCTCGACGCCAACGATATGCGCTTCGCCACCCCGCAGGGTTTCAATACCGGCGATCACTTCTACACCTACCTCAAGGATTCGTTCGACACGCTCTACGCCGAAGGCGACGTCGCGCCGAAGATGCTGAGCGTCGGCCTGCATTGCCGGCTCGTCGGGCGGCCCGGACGGGCGCTCGCGCTCGCGCGATTCGTCGACTACGCGCTTGGCCATGACCGCGTCTGGATTCCGACCCGGCTCGACATCGCCCGCCACTGGATCGCGAAGCACCCGCCGCCGGGCGGCTGGAAGCCCTCGGAGCTCACGCGCACGCTGTTCGTCGAGCGCTTCGGCGGCGTTTACGAACATTCGCCCTGGGTCGCGGCGGCGGCTTATGACGCGGGTCTGACGGGCGAAGCGGATTCCGCGGACGGCCTGGCGAAGGCGCTCGCCGCCGCAGCGGCGAAGGGCGCAACGGCGCAAAAGCGCGCTTTGATCGAGGCCCACCCTGATCTCGCCGGTAGGCTCGCGCTTGCGAAGACACTGACCGCCGAGTCGACGAACGAACAGGCGAGCGCCGGGCTCGACCGGCTGACGCCCCACGAACTCAGCCAGTTCACCGACCTCAACGACGCCTACCGCGGAAAATTCGGCTTTCCCTTCATCATGGCGGTGAGGGCTAAGAGCAAAGCCGACATTCTCGCTGCCTTCCGTCGCCGTCTCGCCAATGACGCTGACACGGAGACAGGGACGGCGCTCGCCGAGATCGACCGGATCGCGTCGCTCCGGCTCAAGGAGGTCCTGCCTTGACCGCGGCCGCCCGCGTCATTCGCGGCCGCGTCCTTTCGTTCACCGGCGATCCGGCCGAGAGCGGCGCGCGCGCTTGTTCGCTCATCGAGGATGGAGCAGTCCTGGTCGCCGGCGGCCTCATCGAGGCGGTCGGCGAAGCGCGCGCCATCCTTGAGCGCGCGCCTCCCGGCGCGCTCGTCGACGATCATTCGGGCTGCCTGATCAGTTCGGGGTTCATCGACGCGCACATCCATTATTCGCAGACCCAGGTGACCGGCTCCTACGGCGCGCAACTGCTCGACTGGCTCTACAATTACACCTTTGTCGAAGAACAGAGATTCGCCGATCCCAAGCATTGCGCGCGGATCGCCGCGTTCTTTCTCGACGAGCTCATCCGCTCGGGCACGACGACGGCGATGGTCTATTGCACCGTGCATCCGGCGTCCGTCGACGCGTTCTTCGCCGCGGCTGAAGCGCGTTCCATGCGCATGATCGCCGGCAAGGTGATGATGGACCGCGACGCGCCGGAAGCGCTGATGGACACCGCTCAGCGCGGCTATGACGAGAGCAAGGCTTTGATCGAGCGCTGGCGCGGCCGCGGCCGACTCGACTACGCGATCACGCCGCGGTTCGCGGTGACCTCGACTGAGGCGCAGCTCGACGCAGCGGGAGCCTTGAAACGCGAATTTCCGGATGCTTACGTCCAGACGCACGCCGATGAGAACAAGGCGGAGATCGCGCGGGTCGCCGCGCTCTTTCCCGACGCGCGAAACTATATCGACGTCTACGCGCGGGCGGGGCTTCTTGGTCCCCGCTCAGTTATCGGCCATTGCATTCATTTGCAGGAGAGCGAAGTCGCCGCGCTCGCCGAAAGCCGCTCCGTCGCGGCTTTCTGCCCGACATCAAATCTGTTCCTTGGCTCCGGCCTGTTCGATGAGGCGCGCCTCAGCCAAGCCGGGGTCAGGATTGCGCTCGCGACCGACGTCGGCGGGGGCACCAGCTATTCGATGCTGCGCACCGTCGCGGAAGGGTACAAGGTGCTGCAGCTCAACGGCCAGTCATGGCCGCCGCTCGAGGCCTTCTACCGCATGACGCTAGGCAACGCGCGGGCGCTCGGTCTCGACGACCGCATCGGTTCGATCGAACCCGGCAAGGAGGCCGATCTCGTCGCGCTCGATCCCTCCGCGACGCCTGCGCTCGCCCACCGACTGGAGACGGCCGGCGGCGATCTTGAGGTCGAGCTTTTCGCCCTCATGACCCTCGGCGACGATCGCGCGGTGCGCGAGACCTATGTCGCGGGTGAGCCAAGGAAGAGATGAGGCCGGCGCGGCATTTTGGCGGGATTCTAATGTTGTCGCTGGTGAGGGATCGGGCAGGCCGGCGGGCTTTCTCCGGTCAGAGCGTCACTGGGCCGCTGTGCGAGCGCCAGCCGTTCATGCCCCCGGCGAAGTGCCTCACGTCCTCGCGGCCGACCTCCCGCGCCTTGCTCAGCGCATTGCGCGACCGCACGCCGGACTGACAAACGAGAACGACCGGCTTTCCCTGTGGCAAATCGGCGGGGTCAAAAGAAGACATCGGCATGTTGAGGGCTTTCGGAATGTGCCCGGTGGCGAATTCGTGCGGCTCGCGAACGTCGATCACCGTCCAGGCGTTGGTCCCGACCGCCTCTTCCAGGTCGCCAAAACCGACGACGTCCGAGTCGGAGCCGGGGCCAAAGCGCGAAAACATGTTCCAGGACATCATTTCTCCCTAACATAATGCGGGACCTGACATGGCCGCCTCTAACCGCGCGCGGGCGCCGGGCATTGCGGCTCGCATACATCGCCGCGGGCCCGGTTCCCATAGAAATCGCATGGAGATCGCCATGCCTGCGTTTCGATAATTTCCGTCACGTCTTGATCGGCCTCCCTTACACGGAGGCCCATAAGATCGTCGGGGCGCCCCCGAAACCGCGCTCGCCGAGGGCGGCGAAGCCCTCCAGTCCCTCGTTTTCGATCTCTCGTGTCCTTTCCCGCTCTATCTCGCAAGGATTCAGGCCTCGGAAGGCTTCAGCTGTTTAGGCGACAAAACTGGCTCAACATATTTTCGACTTGTCATTTCTGGTCAAAAGACCAACGAGATTTAGTCAAATGTTCGTGATCGGATGCGCCGAAGCCGACAGCCTGAGCGCCAGGCGGATACGTCCCTTCTCGACGCCGGGCCGATTCTGGCGGGGCAATCTTCACGCCCACTCCACTCTCTCCGACGGAGCCTTGACCCCCCTGGACGTTGTCGCGGCCTATAAGCGCGCTGGCTACGATTTTGTTCAATTGTCCGATCACTTTATCGAGCGGTTCGGTTGGCCCATCGCCGACACCCGCAAGCTGCGCTCCAACAATTTCACCACCCTGATCGGCGCTGAAGTCCATGCCATGGGAACGAGCGTCGGGGAATACTGGCATATCGTCGCCACCGGGCTGCCGTTCGATTTTCCTCACGCCGCGCCGGAGGAAAGCGGGCCGAGGCTGGCGCAGCGGGCCCGGGAGGCGGGCGCTTTTGTCGCGATCGCCCACCCGTCCTGGTCGCAACTGACGATCGAGGACGGGCGTTCGCTCAGCGCCGCCCATGCGGTCGAGGTCTACAATCACACCTGCGCCGTCCTGACCGATCGGGGCGACGGCTTCTATCTTCTCGACCAGCTGTGCAATGAGGACCGGCGGCTCATGGCCGTCGCAGGCGACGACGCGCATTTCCACAATGGCGACCTCGACGCCTTCGGCGGCTATGTGATGGTCAAATCCGAATCGCTCGAGCCTCAGTCGCTGCTGCGCGCACTCAAGGCCGGCGAGTTTTATTCCACCCAGGGTCCGCGCATCTATGACATCGAAATCACCCGTAACCACGTGCGGGTCGAGTGCTCTCCAGTCAACACGCTGGCGCTCGTCACCGGCGCGTCGCAGGCGGCGAGCCGCGTCGGACGTGGGCTCACCCAGGCGACGATCGAATTCGCCGAAGTGACGAAATGGGCATGGGCCACGCCCCCGGCGTGCAAATGGTTCCGCATCGTCGCCATTGACGGCTCGAGGCGAGCCTGGACCAATCCGATCTGGGTCGACGCGCTCGATTGACGCCTCGAATTGAAGCCAGGCGGGGCTCCGGCGCCCCGAGCCGTCCGATCTCCCTTGCGCAGCCGAGCCTGGGCCCATAAATGCGGCGCTTGCCGCCTCTCAGGACATTTCACCTATGGCTGACGATTTCTCGCCCCGTGCACCGGGATGGCACGCGACCACCATCCTGATGGTGCGGAAAAATGGGCGCGTCGTCATCGGCGGCGACGGCCAGGTCAGCATGGGCCAGACCGTCGTCAAATCGAACGCCCGCAAGGTTCGCCGTCTCGTGAAGGGCGACGTCATCGCGGGCTTCGCCGGCGCGACCGCCGACGCTTTCACCCTGTTCGAACGGCTCGAGGCCAAGCTCGAGCAATATCCCGGTCAGCTGGCGCGCGCTTGCGTCGAACTGGCCAAGGACTGGCGCACCGACCGCTATCTCAGGCGCCTCGAGGCGATGCTGATCGTCGCCGACAAGAGCACGGGCTTCACGCTGTCGGGCTCGGGCGACGTGCTCGAGCCCGAGGGCGACGAATCCGGCTCCGCGATGGCGATCGGCTCGGGGGGAAACTACGCGCTCGCCGCCGCTCGCGCCCTCATGC
Source organism: Roseiarcus sp. (assembly GCA_036489975.1). GTDB lineage: Bacteria > Pseudomonadota > Alphaproteobacteria > Rhizobiales > Beijerinckiaceae > Roseiarcus. Next base: position 1,605 of record DASXES010000008.1, on the reverse strand, counting down.
CGATGGGGCTCGAGGCGGACGAGATCGTGCGCCGATCGATGCGCATCGCCGCCGACATCTGCGTCTACACCAATGTCAATCTGATTGTCGAAAGCCTCTGATGACGGATCTGTCGCCCCGCGAAATCGTCTCCGAACTCGATCGCTACATTGTCGGTCAGGCGGAGGCCAAGCGCGCCGTCGCCATCGCGCTGCGCAACCGGTGGCGCCGCCTGCGCCTCAAGTCGCCGATGCGCGAGGAGGTGATGCCGAAAAACATCCTGATGATCGGCCCGACCGGCTGCGGCAAGACCGAGATTGCGCGCCGCCTCGCCAAGCTTGCCGGGGCGCCGTTTCTCAAGGTCGAAGCGACGAAATTCACCGAGGTCGGCTATGTCGGGCGCGATGTCGAGCAGATCGTCCGCGACCTGGTCGAGATCTCGATCGCTCTGGTCAAAAGCCGCAAGCGCAAGGACATCGAAGCCAAGGCTGAGCTGGAGGCGGAAGAGCGGGTGCTCGACGCCCTTGTCGGCTCGACATCCTCCCCGGCGACCCGGGACGCGTTTCGCCGCAAGCTGCGCTCGGGCGAGCTGAACGACAAGGAAATCGAGGTCGAATTGCCGCAGAGCGGCGCTGGCCTGCCGATGTTCGAGCTGCCGAACATGCCTGGGGCATCGGTCGGCGCGATCAACATCGCCGATATTTTCGGCAAGAGCCAGCGCACCAAGGCCAAGCGGATGACCGTCTCGGAGGCGCATGAGCCGCTGGTCGCCGCGGAGGCCGACAAGCTCCTCGATCAGGACGCGATCGTGCGCGACGCTTTGGCCGAGGTCGAGAGCAACGGCATCGTCTTCCTCGACGAGATCGACAAGATCTGCGCCCGCGAGGGACGCGGCGGCGCGGACGTCTCGCGCGAGGGCGTGCAGCGCGATCTTCTGCCGCTGATCGAGGGGACGACGGTCGCCACCAAGCACGGCGCGATCAAGACCGACCACATTCTCTTCGTCGCCTCCGGCGCCTTCCACACCGCCAAGCCCTCGGATCTCTTGCCCGAGCTGCAGGGCCGCCTGCCGATCCGGGTCGAGCTCTCTTCGCTGACCGAGGACGATTTCAAGCGCATCCTCACCGACACCGAAGCGAGCCTGATCAAGCAATATATCGCCTTGATGCGGACGGAAGGGCTCGACCTCGAATTCACCGATGACGCCGTGGCGGCGATTGCCCGCCTCGCGGCCAAGGTGAACGGATCGGTCGAGAATATCGGGGCGCGCCGGCTGCAGACGGTGATGGAGCGGGTGCTGGACGACGTGAGCTTCACCGCCGCCGACCGGGCGGGTGAAAAAATCCGCATCGACGGCGATTTCGTCGAGCGCCATATCGGCGACCTCGCGGCGAACGCGGATCTGAGCCGCTTTATTTTGTAAGCGGCGAGGATCGCCGTTCCGTCCGGCCACGCTTGACGATGAACGGCATCGTCAACTTGAGCGGACGCTGGGCCGAAGAAAGGCGATCTTTCTGAGGAATGAGGTCAGGCAGTAATGCCGGTCTCGGAGATCTCACGCCAAACGGCAAAGGCTCGCTCGCGCGAGGCGCGGCGGCAATCAGCAGTGGCGGTTTCTGGGTAGGG
>DASXES010000009.1:0-23918 GCA_036489975.1 Roseiarcus sp. | reverse complement strand
GTCGACCCGTGACGTGTGGGTCTTAGTGACGTCACGGGCGGCGTGGAACTCCTGTTCGAAGGCAATCATCACGCCGAGACCGATCGCCGCCGGCGAGGCGGCGATGCGCACCGCGTCAGCGATGTTGCGGGGACCGTCGGGATCGTGCGTGTCGGCAGCGCGCTGGGCGCCGGTGAACACTACCGGCTTGTTGGAGGCAACCAGCAGATCAGCCAGGTAAGCGCTCTCCTCCATCGTGTCCGTGCCATGTGTGACCACGACGCCGGTCGTACCTGGATCGGCAAGATGGCGTTCCACGCGCTTCGCCAGACCGAAGGCCAGCGGCAGGTCGATGGCGAACGAACCCACATTGCAAAACTCGTCGACCACGAGATCGACACCGGCCAACGGATCATGGAGGCTTTGACGGAGGCTGTCACCGTCTACGCTCGCCGCGGTGTGGCCGCTTCGGGGATCGTGGCGCGACGCGACGGTGCCACCCGTGGTGACGAGGACTATTCTGCTCATGCGTATGACCTGCCTCGGCACTATTTCATTGGTCAGACCTTACCGAGTAAGATCGGAGCCGCCTAGGGGCTATGACTTACCCGAGCAACCGCTGCACAAAGTTCGGGATCGACGGACTGCGATATCCGTTGTCCATTTCCGGGTGGCATTGGTCCGACCTTTGCAGAGACGACTCGCTATAGGAGAACAGCATGTCCGACCGCGATTCCGGCCCGTCCCTCGTTCAGAACCCCCGCCAGTTCTTGAACAACACCGCCACCATCGGCGCTGCCGGCATCGATCACGCTGTCTGAAGCGGCATCCGCGCAAGGCGCTTCCGATACGCTGGTCATTGCGTCCCCCGCCACCCCTCAGGGCCTCGATATCGAATTCGACGTCAGCTTGGGCTCGATCGACACGCTCGGCGCCATCTACGAATACTGCTCGGCTACGAGAAGATGGCCGATCCCAACGCGCCCGGTCATATGACCCGGCGCAAGTTCAGCCATCGGCGGCTTCTCGGCCCGGCAGATCAGCTGCGCCAACCAGCTTGCCCTTGAGCGCGAGGCCGTTCGGCTTGTCGGGATGCACGCCAGTATCTTCGCGCATAACACGCCCCGGTAGATTCGGTTCTTCAACATGAGGTAGAGGGCGCCGCGCGAGAACGTGGCCGCCATAGGGGCTTCCATCCGCCGCTCTCTATTGAGACGAAAGCGAGTGGAATCTGAGGCTTACGGACGAATGGCTTCTCACAATTAGCTTGCGGTCTGCCCGTAAGCACCCTTGACATTCCCTTTGGCACCGACAGGCAGAGGTGGCGGCGCGCGCCGTGTCGCCGGCAAGCCGTCTCTTGCCGGCTTCCAAGACCTCTTTCGGCTAGCCATATACGTCGAAGAGGCGATGCCCTCGCGGCGGCGCAGTTCAGCAATGCTCGCCTCGCCGCGCAGCCCTTCCAGCACGACGCGGATCTTCTCCTCGGCCGAAAAGCGCCGGCACGTAGCGGCGGACGGGCTTAATCGACTGGGAGAGGATTCGAGCTGGGACGAAGCCGCTGAATTCCGCCAACTCAGTTGGGCATGATATCGAGAACGGCCAGTTCCAGGTGCGACACATCCGATTCATGAGGAGAAGTGCATATTATCTCATGGAAATGCACGTAATAACGCCCTGTATATTGAGCCGCGAACGTAAGCGATGTCTCCACCCCAGGCAACAGAGCACTCTCCACTTCGGGGCCGCGGACATAGAACTGACCGGCACGAGTGGAGGTGACAATAAAAGTGATACGATCGCCCTGATGTGCTTCGAGGATCTTTACGTCCGGCTTCTCCTCTCCGATATTGAGACGATAAGATCGATCCTGCGGGCCAACTGCGAGGCCCGGAGCCGCAAAGTGAGCCGCCCCGAGATATATTCCGCTGAGGAGAAGGGCCGCCGCGGTAACAAGAGCTATTGTGCGTAATCGGATGGAGAAAACCATGGCGCCCGCCCCTGAAGAACGATACATGGATCCTCCTAGGTGACTACCCCCGACTTTAGTCTAACGCGGGCCCTTGCGCGCGCCTATTCGCAACGCTGCTCGAATACCCGTTGGATTATCAGCCAAATTGACCTAATTCTTCTGATGTTCGCAGATTGGCGGCGACTTCGAGTTTGGCCACTTTGCCCAGAAGCAAAACCGGTCAGCGGCAGTGAGCATCGCGGTGGGAAGTATAGCCGTACCGCTGCTGCTGGAGATCTCATGATGGTGTTGCTGGCCATTGCATCAACCTTCGTGACATTCCTCTCATACGGGTCATCTACCGCCGCGGCGGTCGGTTGATCCGGCGCGAGATCCGAGTCTTAGTCGAGGGAACCCGGGTATGGACCAGAGAATCGCGCGAGATGTTGTTATCCTGGGTGGGGGACCGCTGGCTGGATGACCGCTGCCGCGCTCTCCCGCGCAGTCAACAGCAAAGTCAACATCACCGTTGTGGAGTCCGACGAAATCCGCACAGTCGGTGTTGGTGAAGCCACGATTCCCGGGATTATACGATTCAACCACTTGCTGGAACTCGACGAGAACGAGTTCATGCGCGAGACGCAGGGAACGATCAAGCTTGGTATTGAGTTCCGCAACTGGACCTTCATCGGCGACTGCTACATGCACGGCTTCGGCCGCTTCCCCCAGGACATTCAGCTCGCGACCTTCGAGCAGATCTGGCAGCGGATGAACTTAGCGGGGCGCGCCGCTGACTTGCCAGCGTATTCGATGACCAAGACCGCAGCCTATGCCGGCAAGTTCATGCGCCCTCGCCTTGACGTACCTGATTCGCCGCTAGCTGACATCGCCTACGCCTTCCACTTCGACGCAAGCCTGTACGCGCGCTACCTGCGGCGCTACGCCGAGGCGCGCGGCACGCGCCGTATCGAAGGCAAGGTGACGCACGTGTCGCGCGATGGCGCTACGGGCGACCTCACAAGCCTCACGCTCGCCAGCGGGCAGCAAGTGGATGGCGAGTTCTTCGTCGATTGCTCAGGCTTTCGAGGCCGCCTAATCGAGGAGGAGTTCCAGAGCGGCTACGACGATTGGACACACTGGCTACCCTGTGATCGCGCGGTCACAACGCATTGCGCGTCGCCACGGCCGATCGTTCCGTTCACGCGCGCGACCGCGCGAAGCGTGGGCTGGCAATGGCGTATCCCGCTGCAGCACCGCACCGGGAATGGCTACGTATTCAGCAGCCGATACATCAGCGAGGACGAGGCTACCGCGACGATGCTGGCCAGCCTCGACGGCGAGGCGCTAGCCGAGCCGTGGACGCTGCGCTTCGTGACCGGCGCCCGTCGGAAGGTGTGGCAGCGCAACTGCGTCGCGATCGGACTTTCGAGTGGCTTCCTCGAGCCGCTGGAGTCGACGAGCATTCAACTAATCCAGAGTTCGATCTCGCGCTTACTACATTTCTTTCCCGCCGCTGTGCCGAGCCAGCCCGACATCGACGAGTACAATCGGCTGACACGGCGCGAATTCGAGCACGTCCGCGACTTCATCATCTTGCATTACCACGCGACGCAGCGCAACGACTCGCCATTTTGGAACTATACTCGCACGATGTCGATCCCGGACACGCTGCGGCATAAGATGGAGCTGTTTCAAAGCCAGGGCCGGCTACTCAATGAAGCCGAGGGGCTGTTCGCGCAGGGCAGCTGGTTTCAGGTAACGCATGGGCAGGGTCTGCGGCCGCGCGGATACAACTCGATCGTCGATGTCGTCAACATCAAGGACGTGAGCACTTACATCGAAGGCATGCGACGTGCGATCGGCAACTGCGTCGAGGCGATGCCTACTCACGATGAGTTCCTTGAGAAGAACTGCAAGGCAGCGCCTCCGACGTGAATGCGGTCGCTATGTTTATTGCACGATCGTGTTAAATCCAGACGCCGTTAAGTGCGCTGACACGCTTCCCGTGATCGCCGAGTCGTCAGATACGGGAGCTGCGGCGGCGGGATATTCTATGAGGCGGTAAGCGCAAAGATTTTTCCGTATTCGATTTTTAAAGCTGGTCATACTTGACCGCATCGATGTCGAGGGCAATTCGTACCTCCGGGACATGCTGTCTTCAATGTAAGCGTTCTGCTGACCCCACCTTTGGGGCGGGCGGCGGGGCGATAGTCGGGGCGGTTGGAGGCTCCGGCACGTGTCGATTTCAGAGCATAGTGACGTGCGCAAGGGCGCGAGCGCGGGCTTGGCGCAGCGGCTCGAGATCTTCACAGGCGCGGGACGGCGGCGATCCTAGACGTCTGCGCAGAAGGCGGCGATCGTCGCGGAGAGCTTTGAGGATGGCGCGCTGGTCGGCCACGTCGCGCGCCGCCATGGCCTGACGCCGCAGCAATTGTTCAACCGGCGCCGCCAAGCGCGTCGAAATGCCGACAAGGGGACCGGCGCCCTGCCGTTTGTTCCGGTGGTCGTCGAGACGCCGAGTGCTGCGTCGCCGCCCGCCGAGGGCGTCGAGGGCAAACCGACGGATGCGCGTCCCCCTGTTATAGAACTGGACATCGCGGGATCGAGCGTCTGGATCTGGCACGACGCCGAGGCTGCAATAGTGACTGCGATCATCGGCGCGTTGAAGGCGGCGAAGTGATCGGTCCGTCGGGCGCGGTGCGCGTGCTGGTCGCGACGCGTCCGGTCGACTTCCGCAAAGGGGCTGAAGGTCTGGCGGCCCTGGTTCGCGACGTGATGGGCGCTGATCCGTTCGACGGCGCGGTCTACGTGTTCCGGGCCAAACGAGCCGACCGGGTGAAGCTGGTTTACTGGGACGGCACGGGCGTGTGCCTGTTTGCGAAGCGGCTCGAGGACGGCCGGTTCCAGCGGCCGAAGATCGAGAACGGCGTGATGCGTTTGTCGACGGCGCAACTCTCCGCGCTTGTCGAAGGTCTCGACTGGAAGCGCGTCGGCGCAGCGAAAGACACGCCGGCGCCGAGACTGCCGGGCTGACCTGCGCGAAGCGAAAATCGTCGCAAAATCCCACGAATCATGGTGTCGTCCTCGGCATGACGCAGGCCGCCGAGGCGCTTCCCGACGACCCAGAGACGCTGAAGGCGATGCTGATCGCCGAGCGCCTGCGAGCGGAGCGGCTTGTCGCGATCATCAAGGAGTTGCAGCGCCACCGCTTTGGCCCCCGCGCTGAGAGCCTACCGGAAGATCAATTGCTGCTGGCGCTCGAAGACGTCGAGCAGGGCGAGGCGGGCGAGGCCGAGGCGGCCGAAGCGAAGTCGCCGACGGTGCGCGCGGAAGGAGCCCGCAAGCGGCGCGCCAACCGCGGCGCCCTGCCAGCGCATCTGCCGCGCATCGAGTCGGTCGCCGACGTCGAGAATAAGATCTGCCCGGGCTGCAAGGGCGCGCTGCATAGGATCGGAGAGGACGTGAGCGAACGGCTCGACGTCGTCCCCGCGCAGTTCCGGGTGCTGATGGTTCGTCGGCCCAAATACGCCTGCCGCGCCTGCGAGAGCGGCGTCGTTCAGTCGCCCGCGCCGGCGCGCCTCGTGGAGGGCGGCCTGCCGACCGAGGCGATGGTGGCCATGTGCTGGTCTCCAAATACGCCGATCATTTGCCGCTCTATCGCCAGGCGCAGATCTACGAGCGCCAGGGCCTGCGCCTCGATCGCTCGACTCTCGCCGACTGGGTCGGACGCGCCGCGTTCCACTTAAGGCCGGTCCATGAGCGCATCCTGGCGCATCTCAAGTCCTCGACGAAGCTGTTCGCCGACGAGACGACCGCGCCGGTGCTGGATCCGGGGCGCGGGCGGACCAAGACGGGCCAGCTCTGGGCCTATGCGCGGGACGATCGGCCTTGGGGCGGAAGCGACCCGCCGGCGGTCGCCTATGTCTACGCGCCTGACCGCACGGCCGCGCAGCCGATCGCCCATCTTTCCGGCTTCAAGGGCGTCCTTCAGGTCGATGGCTACGCCGGCTATCGCGCGCTCGCGAACAAGGGCGACGTAACGCTTGCATTCTGCTGGGCGCACCTGCGGCGGCGCTTCTACGAGCGCGTCGTCGCCGAAGCTTCGCCGATCGCCAACGAGGCGCTGCAGCGCATCGCCGCGCTCTATCGGATCGAGACCGACATTCGTAGATGGGCGCCGGACGCGCGACGCGCCGTGCGCCAGGAGCGTTCGCGTCCGATCGTCGTCGAACTCGAGCCCTGGCTGCGCGAAAAGCTCGCGCTCTTGAGCCGAAAGAGCAAGCTCGCCCAGGCGATCCGCTACGGCCTGTCGCACTGGGATGGTCTCGTCCGTTTCCTCGACGACGGGCGGGTCGAGATCGATTCCAATACAGTCGAGCGATCGATCAGGCCTCTCGCCCTCACGCGCAAAAACGCCCTCTTCGCGGGCTCGGATGGCGGCGCGGAAAGTTGGGCCGTCATCGCCTCGCTAATCGAAACCTGCAAGCCGAACGGCGTCGACCCTTACGCCTATCTCGCCGACATACTCACACGGATCGTCGGCGGTCACCTCGCCAGGGCAATCGACGAACTTCTCCCATGGGCCTACGTCAGCGCCCAGCCACTCCAAAACGCGACCTGAGAACGACGCTTACGATGATGTGGGCGCGGTGTCCACTTAATCGATGATGGACACTGTCGCAGATGTCGGATGCCGGAAGGCAAGGTGCGGACGGCGATGAACGTCGGCGGCGGACGTGGCCGGCTGATCAGAAGCAGCAAATTATCTTGGAGAGTTTTGCACCCGGCGCATCCGTTGCGGAGGTGGCGCGACGTTATGGCCTGAACTCCAATTTACTGTTCACTCGGCGCAGGCGAGAACGGGCCGCGGGCGGCGTGAGCGATGTCGGGGAGCCCGTGAACATCGTGTCGGTGAGGGTCGTGACGGACGCCACGCCTGCGGCGCTGCCACCCCGGGCTCGGCGGGTCGCATGGAGATCGTGCTCGTCAGCGGTGAACGGATCATCGTCGGCGCGGATGTCGATGCAATGGCGCTGGCCCGGATCATCAAAGCGCTGACGCGGCGATGATCCCGCTCCCGACTGGGGCTTGTGACGGGCCATACGGACATGCGCAAGGGATTCGATGGTCTGGCGCTGATTGTCCAGGAGACATTGAAACGCGATCCGCACGCCGGCCATCTCTTCGTCTTTCGCGGGCGCCGAGGCTCTCTGATCAAATGTCTCTGGAGCGATGGCCAAGGGCTGTGTCTGTTCTCGAAACGATTGGAGCGGGGCCGGTTTCTATGGCCATCGTTGGCTGACGGGACGGTGACGATCTCGACGGCGCAGCTTTCCTATCTGCTTTCGGGCATCGATTGGCGCATGCCGCAGGAGACATGGCGTCCGACGGCGGTCGGATAGAAAATCGGCTGAAGATCACAAAAAGGGGCGCCTCAAACGACCGATTTTGTGATTCCATTTGATTCGTGGACGCCGATCTTTCCTCGCTTCCGGAAGACATCGACGCGCTGAAAGCGGCGCGCGCCGAGGCTGCGGTTGAGAAAGCGAATGGGGCGGCCGTCGGCGCTGAACTGGCCCGCGCCACGCAACGGCCGCCAATGAGCGCTCGCTGATTGCGCATCTCAAGCTCGAAATCGAGAAACTGCGGCGCGTAATCTATGGGCCTCGCTCGGAACGCACGGCGCGCCTTCTCGATCAACTGGAGCTCCAACTCGAGGAAGCGGAGGCGGATGCGACGGAAGACGAGCTCGCGGCCGAACAGGCGAGGCGCTCCACCTTGGTCAAATCCTTCGAGCGCAAGCGCGGCCGGCGCGAAAGCCGTTCCCCGATCATCTGCCGCGCGAGCGGCTCGTCATCGCCGCGCCTGAGACTTGTCCATGCTGCGGCTCGGTCAAGCTGTCGAAGCTCGGCGAAGACATCACGGAGACGGGAGCCAGCATGGCGCATGTGGCCGATTATCTAAGCGTTACAGCGTTGGAGGAGCGGTACGAAGGCTGCGAGGATGCGAGGTCTTCGCGGCATCTCCAGACGATCTGGTTGTTGGCGAAGGGTCATACGATCGGAGAAGTGTCGGCGATGACCTCATTTGGAAGCCGCTGGATCGAGCAGCTTCTGGAGCGTTACAACGCGCTCGGGCCTTCTGCGCTGGGCGATCTCCGGCGCGGCAACGGCGCTGGGGCGACGGTTCTGAGGACTGAGCTGTTGGAGCGGCTTCGTGCTCGTCTTGTCGTTCCTCCGCCGGACGGCGGGGTTTGGACGAGCGTCAAGGTTGCGCACTGGATGGCGGCGAGTTGGGCCTGGTGTCGCTTGCCCCGCAGCGTGGCTGGGAGGCGCTGCGGGCGATCGATTGGTCGATCCAGAAGCCGCGGCCGCGCAATCCCAAGGCGGCGACGCTTGAGGAGCGGGACGACTTCAAAAAAAAGTGGCCGACATCGTCGCCGAGGAAGCGGCGCGCCATCCAGACACGCCGGTCGAGGCTTTCGCGACCGATGAGCAGCGGATCGGCCTGAAGCCGGTGACGCGACGAGTCTGGGCGCCTGTCGGAAAGCGGCCGATCTCGCAGGGCCACCATCGGTTCGAATGGCTCTATGTGACGGCCTTCGTTTCGCCTGCCACCGGCGAAGTCTTCGGGTACGTCTCGAACGGCGTATCGAAGCCCTTCTTAGAGGCGCTGCTGCGCTTGTTCGCCGAGGAGGTCGGCGCAGGGCGCGATCGGATCGTCGTGCTCGTCCTCGACAATGCCGGTAGGCACGGTCAAGCCGGCCTTGTCGTGCCGGAAGGAATTCGTCTCGTCTTCCAGCCCGCCTACACCCCCGAAGTGCAGCGGGCCGAGACGCTCTCGACGCTGGTCGACGAACCGATCGTCAGCAAGCACGTTCCCGACCTCGAAACACTCGACAAGGTCATCTCCGCCCGTTGCGCCCCCCTCGCTGCGGAGCGCCCAAAATCAAAAGCCAAGCAGGCTTCCACTGGTGGCCCAATATCGCTAACCCGAGGTGATCAGCCGGAAATGGTATCACTCTATCGCCGCCACCGCTTCCCGCCTGAGATCATCAGCCAGGCCGTCTGGCTGTATTTCCGGTTCCCTTTGAGCTTGCGCATGGTCGAGGAGTTGCTCGCGGCGCGCAGAATTTGCGTCACCTACGAGACCGTGCGCCAATGGGGAATAAGATTCGGCAAGGCTTTCGCCGACCAGATCCACCGGCGGGCTCCGGCTCGCGGCGACAAATGGCATATGGATGAGGTCGTCGTCTCAATCGCCGGCGAGACGCACTGGCTGTGGCGCGCGGTGGACCAGAACGGCTTCGTCCTGGACGTCCTCGTCCAGCGGCGACGGGACGCCATGGCGGCGCAGCAGCTTTTGAAGAGCCTCCTGAAATCCGCCAGGACGCCGCCGCGTGTAATGACTACGGACAAGCTCAGGGCCTATGGAGCCGCGAAAGCGAGGATGAGTCTTCGGATCGAGCATCGCCAGCACAAGGGGCTCAACAATCGGGCGGAGAATTCTTATCAACCGACCAGGCGGCGGGAACGGATCATGAAACGGTTCAAGTCGGCCCGACAGGCGCAACGGTTCCTGACCGTCCATGACCAGATCGGCGACCTCTTTCATTTTCCCTACCCGGAATCCGTCTCTGCCGACCGACGGCGAGCTTTGCGCGCACGTGCATTCGTGACGTGGCGCCAGACATCGAAGACCAAGGCCGCCGCCTGAACTCAACAGTCCAAACGCTGTCTTTCGCCTATTATTTGGTTAAGTTGACCCAGTCGCTCATCCGTGAGCAGGTGGAGATGGGGGTCGCGGTGCGCATGATGTGCTCGAGGCGCTCGCGCGCAACATCCCGAACGCCTGAGCGCGGAACTGCGGGCGCGCGGGCAAAGTGACGCGCGTCCCGGATCGGTGTAGGTCAGGACGCGGGCGGCTCGAAAGAATCGGAAGCCGGCCCGGGCGCGGTCGCAAGCAGGGCATGCCGACGATCAAGGATGTGGCCGCGAAGGCCGGCGTTTCGACGGCGACAGTGTCGCACGTCGTCAACGATACGCGCCCCGTGAACGCCGAGACGAAGCGCAGGGTCAAGGCGGCGATCAAAGCGCTGAATTATCGTCCGCACGGCATCGCCCGCAGCCTGCGCGTGAGCCAGACCGGCGCGATCGCCGTGGTCATCTCCGACGTCGCCAACCCGTTCTTCGCCGAATTCGTGCGCGGAGTCGAGGACACGGCGCGGGAACGCGGCGACGGCTACAATTTGCTGCTATGCAACACCGACGAAAGCGCCGCGCGCGAGCGCCGCTCGCTCGACCTCGTGCTGGACAGGCGCATTGACGGCCTCGTCATGGCGCCGGCCGGCGGCAACGAGTTGCTGCTTGCCGATCTCGTCGAGAGCGGGTTGCCGGTTGTGTTCGGCGACCGAAAGCTCAAGGGCGTGCCGGTCGACACGGTCGTCGTCGACAATGTCGCGGCAGCGCGTGACCTGACGCAGCACCTGCTGTCGCTCGGACATCGCCGCCTCGGCCTTCTGGAGGCGGACCTCGCCTCCTCCGCCATCCATGAACGCAGTCAGGGTTTCCGCGAGGCCCTCGCCGAGGCGGGCGTCGAGCTCGCTCTCGCCCGCGTCGCGCGGAGCGCCTCGACCGTTGCCGCTGCCGAAGCCGTGGCGCAACGGCTGATCAACCTGCCGGAGCGGCCGGACGCGGTGTTCTGCACCAACAACTTCATGACGCTCGGCATGACTCAGGCGATCCTTAACAGCGGCCTCGCATGCCCGGAGGACGTCGCGGTCGCGGGGTTCGACGACTTCCCCTGGGCGGCCGCGTTCCGCCCGCGCCTGACCGTCATGGCGCAGCCCGCCTACGAGATCGGGCGCGAGGCGGCGACGCTGCTCTTCGACCGCATCGCGGGGCGGCGCACCGGCGCGCCGGTGCAGATGACGCTCAACGCCCGCCTCATCGTGCGCGATTCGTGCGGTGCGCACCTCACCCGCAAGGCGAGCCCGGCGCCCGCGCTCAGCCAGCCTTCCTGAGCGTCGCGGGGATCTCCTCGCCCGGCGTTCCGAGCGTCGCGCCAAGCGCGCGCAGGCGCGCCTGCACGTCGGCAGCCGGGACTGTGGAGACGGGAAGCGCACGAGCGGCAGCGAACGCGGCGGCGATCGCTGCCGCCTCCCCCGTCATCGTGCAGGCCGGCACGTTGCGGGTCGATCCGAAGGCGATCTCGTCTACCGAGATGCAGCGGCCGGCGACAATGAGGTTGTCGACGCCGAGCGGCAGCATGGTGCGATAGGGGATGCCGTAGCCGACCCCGATGTTGTCCATGATGGCGCGATTACCGCCGGGCTCGTGCACGTCGACTGGGGAGTTGCAGAGGCCGATCGCGTCGTCGAAGCGGCGGTTGCCGCGCACGTCGGCTTCGGTGAGGATATACTGGCCCTTGATGCGGCGCGTCTCGCGCACGCCGAGCTTCGGCGCTACTTCGAGGAAGATCGCGCGCTCGAAGCCGCCGACGTAGCGCTGGAGGAAGTCGAAGGCGCAATAGGCCTGCTTGCGGATCTCGATCTCCGCCCGGCTCAGATCGCGGTCGTCAAGGCCGTTGCCTTGGAAGCGCGTGACGTTGACCGAGATTTCGCCCGGGATGAGCCCGGTCTTCATCGTGATATGGTCCTTCGGGATGATCCAGTCGAACCCCTCGGCGACCTTCTCCTTAATGCGCTGCTGGAAGCCGGTCAGCAGCACCGCCATCACGTAATCCTCGTTGCGGTCTCCCGCTTCCTTCGGATAGACAACCTCCCACATGTCGTTGCGATGTGCGTTGCAGTCAGCGATGAGCGCCGGCACGTCGACGCCGAGCACGCGGAAGTACGAGGTGATGGGCTGCGTGAGGCCGTCGGCGCCGCGCCCGAGCATGAAGTCGGCGCCGGCGAGCGTGGCCACGTCGCCATCGCCCGAGGCGTCGACGAAGGCCTTCGCCAGCACGAGGCTTTCGCCCGACTTGGTGCGGATGACAAGGCCTTGCATGGCGCGCTCCTTCATCACCGTGTCGACGACGGTCGCGCGCAGGAGGACTTCGACGCCCGCCTGCTCGACCATCTCGATGATGACGCGCTGCATCGTCTCGGGATCGAACGTGCCGGTGTACTTGCCCCAGTAGGATTCGCGCACCCCCCCGTCGGCGCCGCGATAGCCGACGCAGCGGTCGAGCATCTCGTGGAACACGGCGGAATTGATGAGGCCGGTCGGCTTGGTGAGCCGGCCGCCGGTGATGAGGCCGCCGAGGAAGCCGGTGCCTTCGAGTAGCAGCGTCTTCGCGCCCTCACGCGCGGCGCGGATCACCGCGACGATGCCGGAGGAGCCGGCACCGGTCACGACGACGTCGTAGGAGCCAAACAGGTTCATGCGCGACTATCCTCGTGCAGCGGGCCGGTCAGCCGCCGTATTCCATGATGTAGAGGCCGGCGTTGTAGTCGGTAATGTAGATCAGGCCCGCCTTGTCGACGAATATGTCGCAGGACTGGATGATCGGTTTCTTGCCCGGGCGCTTGTCCATGAGGCCGACCGGCGGCGGTGGAACGAGCGCCCCGACCTCCTTCGGCCGGTACTGGTCCGAGATGTCGAAGACGCGCACCCCGGCGTTCTGCCAGGTGGAGAAAATGAGCGACGAGCTCTGGAACGTGCCCGGGCGATTCTCGTGCACGTTGTGTGGACCGTAGTGCGCGCCACGCCGGCGTATGGGGCGTCCTGCGGCACAGGCATGGTCGCGACGGGAATCGGGTTGGCGCGATCCTCGACGTCGAAAATCCAGATGTTTTTGAGCCCGTCGGCGAAATCGTCGAGCACCGCCTCGTCCAGCACCACGAGCAGGTTCCGGTCGATAAGCGGCAGGCAATTGTGCGTGCCGCCCTGGAACGGCGGCGACCAGTTCAGGTGGACGACGAGCTTGGGCTTCGCCCGGTCGGCGACGTCCATCACCATGAGCCCGGCGTCGCGCCACGCCCCCCAGGCGGTGTTGCCGCTGACGATCGCGTGGTGGAGGCCGTATTTGGCGTTGGGGCCCCACGTCGGCGTCTCGCCGGCCGCGAGGTTCATGCCGGGCAGCCAGTAGCGGCCGGCCTCGCGCGGGTTGGCCGGGTCGGACATATCGACGGTCATGAAGATGAAGTCGCTGAATCCGTCGAGCAGCGCCGAGACATAGGCCCAGCGGCCGCCCGTCCACCAGATGCGATGAATGCCGCCCGACACCGGCATGAAGCCGATGCGCCTTGGCTTGCCGGGGGTCGACACGTCGTAGACGGCGAGCCCCGCATCCCAGTCGCGCTTGGCCTTGGGCTTGGCCGTACCGAGCGCCGCGCCCGCAGACGCCTTGTAATAGCTCGCTTCGTCAGTGAAGGCCGCGTCGGCGAACACATCCTTGCCGTGGATGACGAGCAGCAGATGGTCGGCGAGCTGGAGATGCACGTTCCAGGTGTTGGCGGGCGCGGCCAAATAGCCTGCCGCCTTCGGCGCCTTCGGATTGCGGACGTCGACGATGGAGAAGCCCTGGCTGAACAGGTGCCCGATGTAGGCGAAACCGTTCTCGACCATGACCTGGATGCCGTCGCGCCGGCCGCCCTGGTCGCTGTGGCCGACGAGGTGCATATTCTGCGCATAGTCCGGCTTCATGATGTCGGCTTCGCCCACCCTATGCTTCTCCAGCCTGCAAAAAAAGGGCGCGCCACCGGCGGCGCGCCCGACGTTTTACTTGACCATGTTGCCCCAGTTGTCCTTGCTGTCGACGTTGTCCTTCCAGATCATGACCGGCTGGATCAGCGTCGTCTTCTGGACGGGCTTCTTGTCGTAGTAGTTTTCCATTTCCTTGACGATCGAACCACCCATCGAGAACGGGTTCTGGCCGACGTCGGCGTCCTGGATGCCCTCGCGGATGCGCTGCAGGCCGAGCGGGGTGCCGTCAAAGCCGACGATCGGGATGTGCCCGTCCTTCCCTGCCGGCTGCAGGCGGTTGATCTGGTGCAGCGCCGACACGACGCCGCGGATCATCTCGTCGTTGTGCGCCCAGATCCCTGCGACGGTGGGATCGCGCGTCAGCGCGTCGAGGACAAGCGTGTGCGCGTTGTCGGCCGTCCATTCCGCCTTCAGCGTCTCGATCTTAATGCCGGGATACTTCTCGGCGACGCGGTCGTGGAAGCCCTTGTAGCGCTTCTCCGACTGCCCAGAGCCGATCGCGCCGCGCACTTCGAGCACCCGGCCGTTGCCGCCGGTGAGCTTGGCGATCGCGTCGGCGCCGGCGGCGCCGCCCGCCACGTCGTCGAAGGTGTTGTAGGCAACCCATTCGCCCTCAGGCGGCGTGTTCTCTAGCATGAACAGCGGGATCTTGGCGTCGTTGGCCTTGTGCACGCCGCCCTGCAGCAGCTTGGCGTCAATCGGATTGAGCAGGATGAGGTCCGGCTGCTTGCTGAGGACGTCGAGAAGCTGCGTCGTCTGGGTCGAGGGATCGCCCTTGCCGTCGTACACGGAGAGGTTCACCCCCTTCTGCGCGGCGAGCTCTTTCACGTGGCCCACCAGCGCCACCTGGTACTCGTACTGCAGGCCGAAGGCGATGTAGGCGAGGTTCTTGCCCTTGAGCGGGCTGTCCTCGGCGAACGCCCGCGGCGCGAAGCCCAGTCCTACGGCAGCGAGCGTGAGCCCGCTGGCCGAAAGCGCCAGCATCTGGCGCCGCGTCGTCACTATCGTTGTCATGACCTATCCTCCCTGGTTCGTCCAAAACCGGAGCCGCCTAGGCGGGGCTCCTTCCACCATCGCGGGCCCCCCGCCGCGAACAGTTCGATTAGCAGGCGGGGGGCGCCCTGCGCC
This sequence comes from Roseiarcus sp., assembly GCA_036489975.1. Classification (GTDB taxonomy): domain Bacteria; phylum Pseudomonadota; class Alphaproteobacteria; order Rhizobiales; family Beijerinckiaceae; genus Roseiarcus. The sequence goes on along the minus strand of DASXES010000009.1, from coordinate 9,152 downwards.
CGACAGAGCGCCTCCGGCTTCACCTGGGGCCGGAGGCGCTCGCCTAGTTCGGCTTCAGCGGCTTCGCCGCGATGACCTTCTTGCGCATCCCGGCCTCGAGGTAGTTCCTGCGGTAGACGTCGAGCGCGGCCGCGGCGGCGATGACGAGGCCGCTGACCACGGAATCCCAGTTCGGCGGCACGTTGATCAGGTTGACGGCGTTCTGCACCAGGCCGAGCAGGATGACGCCGAGCAGCATGCCGCCCATGTTGCCTTCGCCGCCGAACAGGCTCACGCCGCCGATGGCCACGGCCGCGATAACCCTGAGCTCCATGCCCTGCGCGGCGGTCGCCGCGCCGGCCTCGAAGCGGGCGGTGATGAGCAGACCCCCGAGCGAGGCCATGAAGCCCGAGATGACGAAGCAGATGATGATCACGCGCTCGGTGTTGATACCGGCGAGACGCGCGGCGAGCGGGTTGCCTCCGGTCGCATACACGGAACGGCCGAACTTGGTGCGCGAGAGCACGATCTGCGCGACGATGGCGACGAAAAGGGTGAACAGGATGACCGACGGAATGCCGAGAACGCGGCTGTATTCGAGGGAAACGAAAAAGTCCGGCACCGGCGCGATGTTGGTGCCGCCGGAAAAGATGAAGGCGACGCCGCGGCCGATCGTCATGGTGGCGAGCGTGGCGATCAGCGCCGGGATGCGGAGCTTGGTCACGGCGAGACCGTTGATGAGTCCGATCAGCATGCCGGCGCAGACGGCGGCGAGGATCGCGAGCGCGGGCGGCCAGCCGTAGAAATTGACGAAGCCCACCGACAGCACCGACGACAGCGCCAGCACCGAGGCCACCGACAGGTCGATGCCGGAGACGAGAATGACGAAGGTCTGGCCGATCGCGACGATCGCGATGATGGTGGCCGACTGCAGCACGTTCTCGATGTTGCGCATCGTGGCGAACACCGGGCTCATGAACATCATGATGGCGCTGCCAAGCAGGATGACCGCTAGCAGGCCGCCGCCCTGCATGATCTCGGCAAACGAAATCCTGCCGAGCGTCGCCGCCAGCGGGCCAGCGCCCGCGGCGCGCCTGTTCACCGAAGGAGTCTCCAGGGCCATCTCCGTCTCCTACCCCGTCGTCGCATAGGACATGACGGTTTCGCTCGTCGCCTCCTCGCGCGTGAGCGAAGCGGTGATGCCGCCTGCGTGCATCACGAGGACGCGGTCGCTCAGCGCAAGGATCTCCGGCAATTCCGAGCTGATGAGCAGGATGCCCATGCCGCCGCGCGAGCCTCAGGATCAACTCGCTGATCTCCGACTTGGCGCCGACGTCGATGCCCTTGGTCGGCTCGTCGAGGATCAGCGCGTTGGGGTTGCGCGCCAGCCAGCGCGCCAGCACGACCTTCTGCTGATTGCCGCCGGAGAGCGTCGAGACCCGCGTCTTCGACGACGGCGTCTTCACCGCGAGCGCCCGTATCTCGCGCGCTGCGATCTCTTCCCCGCGCGCGACCGAGAGGAAACCGAAGCGGCGGACCAGATCGAGCAGGGAGAGTGTGATGTTGGTGCGTACCGACAGCAGGCTCACGGGCGCCTGGCGCCTGCGGTCCTCTGGCACAAGGCCGAGGCCGGCGTCGATCGTCGCCGCAGATCGTTCTGCGCCACCGGCGCGCCGGCGATGTCGACCGCGCCGCTGTCATAAGGGTCGATGCCGAAGATGGCGGCGGCGAGTTCGCTGCGACCGGCGCCGACGAGCCCCGACATGCCGACGATCTCGCCGGCGCGAACCTCGAACGAGATGTCGCTCAGCACGTTCTCGCGGTCGAGGCCCCTTACCGCCAACACGACTTCGCCGACCGGCCGCTCTTCGGCTATCGTCTCGCGCAGCTCGCGGCCGACCATCATCCGGATGACCTTGTCGTAGTCGAGTTCGGCGATCGGGCGCGTGCCGATGAGGCGGCCGTCGCGCAAAACCGTCACCCGGTCGGCGACGCGAAAGACTTCCTCGAGCCAGTGCGAGACGAAGACGACGGCCATCCCCTTGCCTTGAGGTCGTTGACGACGGCGAACAGCCGGTCGATCTCGGGGGGCGACAGCGAGGTCGTCGGCTCGTCCATCACCAAGACCTTCGAGTCCTCCGAGTTGGCGCGGGCGATCTCGACGAGCTGCTGGTCAGCGGGCGAAAGCCGCCCGGCCGGGGTCGAAGCGCTGATATGGGGGGCGACGCGCGCCAGCGCCTCGAGCGCCCGCTGCCTCTGCGCGCTGACGGACACCAGGCCGTAGCGCGTCGGCCAGCGGCCGAGCATAATGTTCTCCGCCACCGACATCGCGGGCACGAGATGGGCGTCCTGGTGGATGGTGGCGACGCCTATGCGATGCGCCTCCGCCGGGTCGGGGTGCAGCGGCCGGCCGTCGACGGAGATGTCGCCCCGGTCGGGGGTGTAGAAGCCGGCCATCAGCTTGATGAGCGTCGACTTGCCGGCGCCGTTTTCGCCGAGCAGGGCCGTCACCTCGCCAGCGCGCACGTCGAAGTCAACGTTGTCGAGCGCCAGAACGCCGGGAAACGACTTGGTGACGCCCCGGACGATGAGCATCTCGCGCGGCTCGATGGCCGCCGCGGGACCGCAGGCGACGGCGGCGACGTTCATCGTACGACTCCGGTGTCTGAAACCGCGGGGCTTTGCTCCCCGACCCCGGCCGCAAGGGCTGCGCGCATGCTCGCGTCTCCTCCCGCCGCCTCCGCTCCGGCTTCCGCTCGAAGATAAGTCCCCGACGGAAACCTTGACGAAAGGAACGCTAGCGCCGACGTCTCGGCCTATCAACTGGTAGAGACAGTGGACCAGTTGCCAATTGCCGAACGCGACCCTCGTAGCGCCAGCCCGGCGGGGTAGGCTTCGGCGATGTTGCTCTCGATGAGACGCGGAGCGACCGCGTCGCCGACGCGTCCGATCGTCACGCCGGAAAGCGCAGGCGAAGCGCGGCAGGCGTGGTAGAGATCCTCGCGCGAGCGTCGGCCGATGATGGCGCCGATGGCGTCGAAGCCGTCGAGGATCTGGTCTTCGCCCGCCGCCAGGAGGTAGCGCCCGAGCCCTTGGGTTCCGGCGCCGCTGAACACCGGCGTCACCACCGCCCCGCCGGGCTGGATGGCCTTCAGGGAAAGGCCCGGGCGGATGACGATGCCCCTGATCGCGACGCGGCGGTAGAAGAGCGTCCGCGTCCCGCTCTCAATGTCGCCTCCGACGATGAGATCGGGCGTGACGATCTCGACCGCGCAACCCTGCTCGGCGAGGTATTCCGCCGTCCCCGCGCCCTCCCAATGGCCGTTGTTGTCGATGACCAGCACGCGTCCGGCGAGCCGGACCGCTCCCGACAGCACGTCGTCGTCGTCGCCGGAATGGACGAACGGCAGGTCGAGGCCGGGGACGGCGGGCGGGACCTGCCGCCCGAGCCGCCGCGCCGCGGAGGCTTCGCTTGCGCTACGCGGCAGGTTCGGCTCCGAGCCGGAGGCGATGACGACGGCGTCCGGCCTTTCCACGGCGATTCGCTCGGGCGTCGCCTCGACGCCGGTGCGCGCGTCGACGCCAAGATGGCGCGCCATCGCTTCGAGATGCTGGACAACGCCGGCGATAATCGCGTGCTTGGGCTGCCGCGCCGCGAGCTTCACCTGTCCGCCGAGTGTGTCCTCGCGCTCGAGGAGCGCAACTCTATGCCCGCGCCGCGCCGCGATCTCAGCCGCCTTGAGCCTGGCCGGCCCGCCACCGTCCACGACCACCGTCTTGCGCGCGGGGGCGCGGACGATACTTCGCTCGTCGATCTCGCGCTCGCGACCAGCGGCCGGATTGTGGATGCAGCGGATGCCCTTTTCCTGGCCGACCTGATAGATGCAGGCGTCGTTGCAGGCGACGCACGAGCGCACGAGATGGGCTTCGCCCCGGCGCAGCTTGTCGGGCGTGTCGGGATCGGCGACGAGTTGGCGGGCGAAGCCGATGAGGTCGGCTTCGCCCGCCGCGAGCATGTCCTCGGCCAGGATTGGCGGGGCGATCCGCCCGAACGCGACGACCGGCAGGCGGCTCTGCATCTTCAGCGCCGCGTTGAGCCCGCGGAAACTGCCCGACTGCACGGCGGCGGGCGGGATCTCCATCCAGTAGCTCGAAAACGAGCCGGCGTCGCAGTTGAAATAGTCGACGCAGCCGGCGCGTTCGAGATGGTCGGCCATCCTCAGCCCGTAGTCGAGGCCATAGCCGAAGGTGGTGAACTCGTTGAGGCAGAGACGCACGCCGACGGGAAAATCGTCCGCCGTGGCGCGCTTGATCGCCGCGAGGACCTCGATCGTCAGGCGCAGACGGTTCTCGAACGAGCCGCCATAGGCGTCCGTACGGCGGTTGAAGAAGGGCGAGGCGAAGGAGCGCAGGAGGCCGTCGTGCGCCACCTTGATCTCGACGCCGTCGAAACCGCCCTCCATCGCGTTGCGGGCGCTCATGGCGAAGCCCGCGATCGTCGCCTTGATGTCCTCCGCGTCCACCGCCTTGGTCGAGAAATGGCTCGACGGCTCGGGCATCTGCGTCGGCGCCCAGAGGAGATGAGGGGGATGTTCGAGCGAGGTATGGCCGCCGTGTGTGAGCTGGCCGAAGACTTTCGCGTCCTGCGCCTGCGCCCGCGTCGTGAGGCGGCGGTAGAACGGAATGACCTCGGGATCCCAGGCCGAAATGAAGCGGCGCGACATCTTGCCGCTCCAATGCACCGCCTGGCTCTCGATCACGATGAGCCCCACGCCGCCTCTGGCGCGCGCCTCGTGGTAAGCGACGAGATCGTCGGAGCCGAGGCCGTCGCGATGGCCGAGCGCGGTGAAATGCGGCTGGAAGACGATGCGGTTTCTCAAGTCCAGGGCGCGAATGCGAAAGGCGCTGAAGAGCCGGGCGAAGGCGGAAATACGCCGCCGCCTCATCGGGGCTCGCGAGGCTCATGGGGCAGCGACCTGCACGCGCTTGCCCGAGCGCGCCGACGCCGCGATGGCGTCGGCGGCGCGCAGGCTGGCGACCGCGTCTTCGGCGGAGACCGGGCGAGGGCTTGCCAGAGAGCACGATGTCGGCGAACGCCTCGGCGATCAGCCGATAGTGATTCGCCGGCTCAAAGCGCGTCTCCACGCGCTTTCCGTCCGGGTCGGAGACGATGACGAGCCCCTCCGCCACCCGGCTGCCGAGACCGGGGATAAAGGCGCGCGGCGCCTCGATGAGGCCTTTCGTGCCGACGATCTCATAGAAGCCCTGGCCCGAGGCCTTGAACGAGGACGACACGAGCGCACTGCGGCCGCCGGAGAACTCGAGCACCGCGACCATCGCGAGATCGACGCCGCTTTTCGGATCGACGTCGAAGATGGCGCTTGCGGCGATGGGCTCGTCGCCGAAGACGCGCCGCACCGCGCTTATCGCGTAGCAACCCATGTCGAGCAGGCTGCCGCCGCCGAGCGCCTCGTCGAAGCGGATGTTGCCGTCCGCATACGCCATGATGTCGACCGAGAGATGCGCCCACACCTCGCGCGGCTCGCCGATTGCGCCCTCGCGCACGAGCTTCAGCGCGTGCGCGTTCTGCGGGTGGAAGGCGTACATGAAGCCTTCCATCAGCGGAATCTTGCACGCGGCGAATCGGTCGACGATCCGGCGGGCCTCGGCGGCATCTAGCGCGAGCGGCTTCTCGCACAGTGCCGGCTTGCCGGCATCCGCGGCCTTGAGCGCCCATTCGAGATGCATGCTGTTGGGCAGCGGAATGTAGACGGCATCGAGCTTGGGCGACGCCAGCAGCGCTTCATAGGAGGGGAAGACCTCGTCGACTTGCAGCGCCGCGGCGACTTCGGCGGCGCGCTTGCCGTCGCGGTCGGCGAGCGCCACGACCCGGCGTTCGTCGACGCTTGAATTGCCGGAATGACTTCCGATCAGGCAATGCCTGCGGTGCCGAGAACACCCCACCGGAGATGCGTCGCCAACCCGTCCTCCCATGCGCGTTCTTCGTCGACGGACGCGCATACATGTAAATCGATTACGTGGCAGGAAACCGCAGGCCAGGCGAATTGTCAACCCGCGAGCGAGGGCATGATTCCGGCTTCATCATCAACCGATTACGGCAGCAAATCCTGGCTTCTCCACCGCGCGCCGCGCTTTCGCCCGCGGACGTCTGGTTTCGGCCAGGCGAACGAGCCATCAATCGACAACCTCGCGCTGATCGACAATCGTTTACCCCTGAATATCAGGGGTGGGACGCATGAAATACGCCTTCAACACGTGGGCCTATGGCAGCTTCCCGTCCTGGCTTCCCTCCTACGAACTCGACGAGACGGTGAGGCGCATCGCGCGCATCGGCTATGACGGCGTCGAGATCGGCTGCGCCGCGCCGCACGCCTGGCCCGCCTATCTCGGCGCGGCAAGACGGCGCGAACTGCGCCAGCTTATGGACGGCGAGGGCCTGCCGGCGGTGAGCCTCCTGCCCGCGCCCGGCGGCGGTCCGGGGCACAATCCGGCTTCGCCGCTGAACGAGGAGCGCGAGGTTGCGGTGCGCCACTATGGCGAGGTCGTCGACCTCGCCGCCGATCTCGGCGCGAAGCTCGTGCTCTACATCGCCGGCTGGCAGGTGTACGGCACCACGCGCGCCGAGGCCTACGCTCGCAGCCTCGCCTGCCTCAAGGCCATCGCGGCGCATGCGGCTGAGCGCGGCGTGACCATTGCGATTGAGCCGACCGCGGCCGATTCGAACCTCATCGACACGCCGCACCAGGCGCTCGAACTCATGCGCGACACCGGCGCGGCCAACGTCAAGACCATGTTCGACACCTATCACGCGCTCTATCGCGACGACGTGTCGTCCGACCATGTGAGAATCCTCGGGAAGGATCTTGTGCACATCCATTGCGCCGACAAGGACCGCGGCGCGCCGGGCGACGGCGTCGTCGACTGGCTCGGCGTCTTGCAGGCGGCTAAGGACATCGGCTTTGCCGGCTACCTCACGATGGAAATCGGCTTCCACACTCGCAAAGCAGACCCGGACGCCTATGCGCGGCGTGGCCTCGCCTATCTCAAGGGCCTCGAAAGCCAGCTCGCCTGAGCAGCGGGCGGGGCGAGGTCGCGCCGTCAGGCATTCAGAATGGCCGCGCCGATGCGGCCGATGTCGCCGTCCTGTTCGTCGCTCTCGCCCGATACGCCGACCGCGCCGATGATCTCTTCGCCGATCGTGAGAAGGACGCCGCCGTCGAGCGGGATGCCGTTCGGGATGCATAGCAGCGCCAGGCGGCCTTGGCCTTCGACGACGTCCTGGAACGCCTTCGTTGGCCGCCTGAACAGGACGGCGGTGCGGGCCTTCAGCGTGGCGATCTCGACGCTGCCGACCTGCGCCCCGTCGTCGCGGTGCAGCAGCACCAGATGGCCGCCGTCATCGACGATGGCGATGACGACCTTGAGCCTGTCCTTCCTCGCCGCGGCTTCGCAGGCGGCGGCGATCGCCTTCGCGGCCTCGATGGTGAGCGCCGTCTTCGTCGCGAGCATGGATGTCCTCCCTCAAGTCTACGTCAGGCGCTTCCGGGCCCCGTTCCGCCGTTGCGGAAAAGCCTCAGCCGGCGCGTCTTCGCCGCGCCGCCGCGCCCAGGATCGAGGGCGCGGCTCGTGTCGTGAATGCGCAAGATATGGTTGGCGAAGGCGGCTGAGATCGCCTCGGGGTTGCGCATCTTCAGCGCGTTGACGATGAAGCGGTGGTCCTCGAGGCTTTTCTCGATCGCACCCGGGCGCCCCATGACGATGCGGCGGTGATCGAGCGTGTAAGTATAAAGGTCGACGACGAACTCGGCGAGCAGCCGATTGCTCGACGCGTAGTAGATCGTGAGCAGATCATACAGCAAGCACGGCATTCCAAATTTCGGGCGCCCGGCCTTCTTTGATGCGAAGCGTTCCGAGTTTGAACTGACCTTTTCTGATCCGGTGCATGAGTTCGACCCGGGCGATGATGGTCGAGGCGTTTCGGAACCGCTTCAAACCCAGCATAGGGCCCAAGCGAAGCTTGATCGGCCGACGATCCTGTTCAATGAGGTTATTCAAATATTTCGACTATCGAATCTTTGTTCGCGCGCCGCCACGATGTTGTGCGAGGACTTCACGCGCCGCACGATGCGAAGCCTGATATCCGTCGAGCGTGATTTTATAGGGCAGGCGCACGCGGCTCGCGAACGCCCGACGGAAAAACGCTTTGGCGGCGGCCACATCTCGCTCAGGCGCACAGTAGGAGATCGAAGGTCTTCCCGGCCTTGTCGACAGCGCGGTAGAGATAGGTCCAGCGACCCTTGATCTTGACGCCGCGAGCAACTCCTCATGCGCAAGCTCAAAGGGAACCGGAAATAGAGCCAGACGGCCTGGCTGATCATCTCAGGCGGGAAGCGGTGGCGGCGGTTGAGTGAGTCACGAGCCTTCGACATGGCGAACCGATAGTCGCTCTCCGCTTCCGTCTCGTTAACTTGACGGTGCCGTTCGGTGCGCAAGCCGGGCGCGATCGCCATCGGGAGTGTCCGGAATTTTGTGCGCGGGGCCCGGTTTTCATCATGTCCTGACGAAGCGTTCGCCAAACATGATGGCGAACTGGGTTTTTACCTCGGCCCATTCGCGAGGCGGCATTTTCCATTCCTGGATGTCTTGGCGCAAGATTAGGAGATGAGTTTCGTCGCCGCCTCGTCGCTGGGGATTGGCCTATGGCCCGCATTGCCTGCAGGAGCTTGGCGTTCAAGGCCTCGATCGCATTTGTGGTGTAGATGATTTTCCGGACCGCAGGCGCGAAGGCGAAGAATGGGATGATCTGCTCCCATTGCCGCCGCCAGATCTGGCCGATCGCCGCGTATTTGCGCCATGCACTGTCCTCGAAGGCCGCAAGCGCTTTGCGGCCGGCGTCAGCGGCGGCGGCGCGGTAGATTTTCCGCAGATCGGCCACGAACGGCTTGCGGTCCTTCCGCGACACGAAATCCAGCGACTTGCGGATCAGGTGGACGATGCAGGTCTGAACCGCGGCCTGCGGAAAGACCGCCTCGATCGCCTCCGGAAAGCCCATCAGGCCGTCGCAGACAAGTTTACGCAGTCTGCGCAAGCTTGACTGCGACGGCGATCAGGATGTCCTCGACCCCACGGACCTTCAGATCGTTCATGACTTT
>DASXES010000141.1:0-5911 GCA_036489975.1 Roseiarcus sp. | reverse complement strand
CCTCTATCCGGACGGCTCCCACGCCGTCTTCCACGGCCCAAGATGCATCGGCCGATATGATGAGAAAGGACGGCTCAGGGAGGACGCCTCAGTTCAACGCGCCGCCTAAATCCGCTCGGCGGCGCGCGCCTGTGGACGGCATGGACAGGCCTCCGGCCTGCCCACTCCGCCCACAGGAACAAAAGCAGAAGAAGCGGACAAATTACGGGCTACCAAAACCGGACAACTTCATTCGCTATCGACAGCGCGGACTGCGTTGCGCTACCCAAGCGCCGCCGAGGTCGCGGGTGTTTTGCGCGGCAAGAGACAGGCCAATGGCAGCTATCTGTGCCCTTGCCCCTGTGGGCTGCATCGTCGTGGCGACATTCACCCGAGCCTCGGCGTAACGAACGGTCAGTGTGGTCGGCCGGTCTTTCATTGCTTTAGCGGCGGTGACTTTCGCGAGATCATTGACGCGCTGATCGCGCGCGGCGTCTGGCCGCGACAGCGATGAGCGAACTCAAGACGAACGTCAGGCTCGCGCGCGAAATCTCGGCTAACGCGAAGCCGGCCATCGACACATTGTTAGAGATCTACCTGCAATGGCGCGGCACTGTGCTGCCTGATCCAGCGCCGGCACGTCTGCGCTTCGCGCCCAAGCTTGTGCATCCAAACGGGCAATATTTCCCAGCAATGGTCGCGCTGTTGTCCGACCCGAGGACCGGCGAGCCTTTAGGAGGGATACAGCGCACCTTTCTCGCTTGGAACGGCAAGGGCAAGGCTAAGGTCGAGAAGGGGGAGCAGAAGATGTCGCTCGACCCTTGCCGGGGCGGCGTCGTTCGAGTGGCTGAGCCGATCGGCGGCAAGCCGTTGTTGTTGGGTAAAGGCGTCGAGACCGTCTTGACCGTCATGGACGCCACGGGCTTGCCCGGCAGGGCGACGTTGGGAACGAGCGGGCTCGCCAACTTCGAACCGCCCGACGACATCACCGAGGTCATCCTGCTCGCAGAGAACGATGGGGGGCCAAATGAGAAGGCGCTGAATGAGATCGTTCCCGTGTTAGCCGAGCGCGGAATTAAGGTGCTAATCGCGCGGCCGCCTCCGGGCCTCAAAGACTTCAACGATCTCGTAAACGGCAAAAGCGGGCATCTGCCTGAGGCTGGCCGCATCGTGGTGAGGGCTACGACTGAGGCTGCCGAAGTCGAAGCTGAACCCGAGAATAGGCCTGAGAACGAAGATGGCCAATTCCAGCTGACCGGGACAGGCCTGTCATGGCGCAAGGATGAGTGCAGCAATTGGAAATGGATCGCTCAACCATTCGAAATTCTTGGTTGGGCCCGCGACTTGGCGGACGCGACCGGGCAATCGGGCGATTGGGGCAAGCTAATTAGGTTCCGGAACTCAGATGGATTCGAAATCGAACGCGTGGTCACCCTCGCCTCACCGCATAGTGACCCGGGCGCCCAGCTCGCTCGGCTATTGGGGCATGGACATCAAATGCACTCCGACCGCGCGCCGGCTGTTCGTCGAATACCTCGCCTCCGTCGACGTCAAGGAGCGCGTGACAGTCGTGCATCGCAACGGTTGGCATGACATCGACGGCGCCCGGGCGTTCGCGTTGCCGGGAAAGGTTATTAACGCCGTGGGCAAAGAACGAGTGGTCCTCGCCAAAGCGGCGGTCGGGCCATATCGCCAATGCGGAACGCTTCAAGATTGGACAGCTACCGTCGGAGCTCTTGCCGCTGGTCATAGACTTCTGCGCTTCTCGATCGCCACCGCGCTGGCGGGCGCGCTTCTTGACCTCGGCGGCTTCGAAAGCGGGTGCTTCCATTTCTTCGGCAAGTCAAGCGAAGGAAAAACAACCTGCTTGCGCATGGCCGCAAGCGTATGGGGCTCGGGCGCCGACGGCGGCTATGTTCGGACTTGGCGAACGATAGCAAACGGTCTCGAAGCGGCTTTTGCGGGGACTAGCGACACGTGTCTGCCGCTAGACGAACTCGGGCAGGTCGAGCGCCGCGAACTCGGCCACGCGCTGTATATGGCCACTGGGGACATCGGAAAGCAGCGCATGCGGCGCGACGCGACCCTCAAACCGTCGCACAGCTGGCGCGTAATGGTGCTGGCGAGCGGCGAGTTTCCGATTGACGGCGCGCGGGCGCACGCGGGACAGTGGTCCGGGCAGTCGATATTCCGGTGTGCGGGGTCCACGGAGTATTCGACGCCTTTGAGTCTGATGATGTTGAGCCGAGCGCCTTCGCTGAAAAATGCAAGACAGCCACGTCGACAGACTACGGAACGGCGGGCCCCGAATTTATCCGCCAGCTAATCTCGCAGAACATTTGCCCGAATGACGTGCGGGAACATGTAGCCGCCTTTGTTCAAAGAGCGTTGCGGCACGTCAAACACCGCCACGGGCAGGCGGAGCGAGTGGCGCAGAGATTCGGCCTAGTCTGTGCGGCAGGCGAACTTGGCGTTCAATTTGGAATTCTACCATGGGAGCAGAGTGACGCGCTAAATGACGCTTCGGAGCTTTTAAAGGTGTGGCTCGACGAGCGTGGCGGAGGCTCGGCGCCTTACGAGGCGCGGCAGGCGATCGCTCAGGTCCGTCATTTCATCGAGGCGCACGGTGATAGCCGCTTCGATGATATTACAACTCCCGACCCCGACCGAAAGCCTGTCGCCAATCGGGCGGGCTTCCGCCGAGATCATGGTGAGGCCCGACGCTGGCTTGTTCCGCCGGAAGTCTGGCGCAACGAGGTCTGCGCCGGTCTGAATGCTCGAGAGGTAGCGAAAACCCTGGCCGGCCTGCACGTGCTCGAACCAGACGGCGAAGGCAAATTTTCGCGGTCTGAAACAGTGGGCGGAAGAAAACAACGCTTTTACGTGCTCAAGCCTGCAATATTCGAGGGTTGGGACGAGGCGATTGAAACGTCCTCGGAACACCTGGAACACCAAGCACACGTCAAAATGAGGTGTCCCAAAAATGCGGTTCGCAAGGATGACGCTTTTCGGGGAACCCCTTTTCAAGGTGTCACAGGTGTTCCGAGGTGTTCTACCGATCACCATGTCGCATCGGGATCGGAAAGAAAGCGCAGTCGATCTCGGTCGACCCTTCTCGTCCAACATCAAAGAGAACACGAGACTATGACGATGGCCCTCAGGCAAGCGCCGCAGCATGGCTATCGGCTCAGCGCCTTCGATCGGAAAGACCACGATTTTTATCCGACGCCAGCCGACTTGGTGGCGAGCCTCCCGCTTGGGTTGTCCCGGTTGGGACTCGAATTGCCGCGTATCGTCCTCGATCCGCGCGGGGCGACGGCGCGCTCCGCTGCGGCCTGGCGCCCTTTGGGATCGACGTAACGTTAAGCGATCTTTACCCCGATAAATACTCGGGCGCTGATGGCTACGTCACCAGCAAACCCCTCGACGCCTCCGACCTCGGACATCTGCGATGTGCATTAGAATTGGCCGGCGCGGGATGCACCGCGGTCATCACCAACACGCCGCACAACACGGATGAGGCGTGCGCCATCGTCATAAATCTAGTTGCCCTCGTAGAAGCTCAGCGGGTCGACTTTGTCGCTGCCCTGTTTCGGGCAATCTAGGGGGCTGAACCAGGAGGGTTGCCTTACCTCAACCGGCCCTCCTTTTTCGGCGAAATCCTTTGTTGTTGGCGCCCTCGGTGGATCGCAGGGAGTGAAGGAAGCCCGATGCATGCTTATGCTTGGTACGTTTGGCGCAAGGAGCCACGGAGCGGTCCGTCTTTGAAGGTGCGAATAGGCCAGCGCGAAACCGTCTCGGCGCTGTCCACGCTACTCGCCAATCCGCCGCTGATGGTCGAAAGGAAATCCTTTCGAAAGGCTGACGCCAGGAGACAATTCGCTGCGAGGGCCGCCAAGCCTTAGCGCCGCGCATCATTGAGCGGCACTGTCGTCCACGGGCTTGACCTCCGGCGCCAGCGTCAGCTCCGCGTCGGCGGTGACATACCGGACATAGCGGTAGTCGCGAATTGAACTGATCAGGCGGTCGCGCCACTCGAGCCACATTATGTAGTTCGGCTTCGGATCGGCGCGGTCGTCGAAGACCGCGATCACCTCACGACCCTCGAGCCAGGCCGGAGCCAGCGATACGTCATCGATCTTGGCGTACAGTGTGAAGAACAAACCGACGTCGGCGCGCCCGACGCGAACCGGGTGCAACGACTGATGGAGTTTGACGTCGTCGGCCAGCAGCGCTCGCAGGCCATCCCAGTCCCGCTCGTTGAACAGAGCGGCATAACGCGCCACCGCAGCGGACGCCGGCCGCGCGTCTGGAAGCGGATGGGCCTTCGCGTTGATCTCCCGGAGATGTGCACGACCCCGCGCCAAATGGGCTTTCACCGCGTCGACCGTGAGGTCGAGGAGGGCAGCGATCTCAATCAGCGACTCGTCGAGCACGTCCTTCAGGATGACGACACTTCGCTGGAGGGTGGGAAGCCCCGCAAAGCGCGATACTGCGGTCTTGACCGCCTCGTTGCGCATCAACATCTCCAAGGGGTCGGGCTGGGCCGAGTCGGCGACGTCCGCAGCGGCGTCGATACATTCGGCCGCACGCACCTCCCGGCTGCGCAGCAGGTCGAGCGCGCGGTTATGAGCAATCCGGAACAGCCAAGGTCGAAGCGGCGGCGCCTCATCCAGATCTTGCAACGCCACGAAAGCCCGGATGAGCGTGTCCTGCACGACGTCCTCGCCGTCGATGACCGATCCCATGAGGCGTGCGCAGTAACGGTGCAAATCTGGCCGCAGCTCGCCGGCCAGAGCGAGGAGCTCCTCCTTGCGATCCTGGTTCATCGAAGGCCGTTCCAGGCTCAAGCCGCCGCCTCGAGCATCATGACTTCCGTGTCGCCCTTGAGCCCGAAGGCTAACCCTTCCGCATATTTCGGGTCGTCCAGGACGGAAACAACCTTCTCGCCGAACTCTCGCGGCCTCATCGGGGCACCGAAGCGAGCTACGAACTCTTCGGGCTTCATGCCCATGACGTGCGCGTAGGCGCTGGCGCCGGCATCGCCGACCCCGGTGCCAAGCACCATCTGCTGCGGCACAATCGCCTGGAAGCGGATCCCGAGGCGCTTCTTCTCAGAGATGCCGTTGGCGTATTTGGCCATGAACCAGAGCATGCGCTTGGCGCCACCATAGCCGCCGGACATAGGCGATCCGTTTTCTGCCGCGCCGCTCGATACCACGAGGACCCGGCTTCCGGGGTTGAGCGGGAGGTTGAGCGCCGCCTGCAGCCAATAGAGCCCGGCCTTGACGTCGTGCTCCCAAGGCGCGGTGAATTCCGCCCAGCTCAGCTGGTCCAGTCCTCCCATCGGCGGCGTCGCGCCGGCGTTCAACGCCAGGACATCCGGGCGGAGCTCGGTAAGAATGCGGTGGGCTGCGGTCTCGTCAGTAACATCGGCGGAGATCGTGGCGACGCTCAGCCGGGCGCGGACGGAATCGAGCGCCTCGGCGCTGCGGGCAACGACGGTCACCCTGGCGCCATGCGCCACGAGTGCCTCGACCAGTCCCAGACCGAGGCCACGGCTTCCGCCGGTAACGACGGCAATCTTATCTTTGAGGCTCATCCATTCTGCTCCTGTGTCTAGGTACAGCTAGGACGATTGAGGTGCGGAAAAGGAGTCAACTAAAGTCGCCCCCACCCCCCGGCGGCTGCGAACCGCGCGTCTGACCGCTAGCCGAATATGGCATCCGGAGTCTCCGAACACCTGCAGCTAAAGGACGGTTTAAGAAATCTTTATCAATGTCTGGTGAGGTTAGAGCCTGACTCAAAAGCCTACGGTCGGGCAAGGCGTCTGATTCCGAATTGGATTGCGGCCAAGGTTACGAAGGCGGCAAGGGTGTCGGCGAGGTTCTCGTAGTCCTTGGCCAGACGGCGGTTGCGGCCGAACCAGGAG
>DASXES010000103.1:0-2387 GCA_036489975.1 Roseiarcus sp. | reverse complement strand
ACTTGCGCTTTATACCTGCGCGCGGAGCATCGCATTCGCGATCATCAGCGTCGTTCCATTTGCGACAGGATGGAGCCTTTGGCTCGAGGCGGTGGCCCTCGGGATGTAACCGTTCACATCCCGGTTTTGACCTTCGTCGGGCGGCTTGGAGTCGTCTTGGTCTGAGCGGCGTTGGGGGGGCTTGCGCAAGAGCGCGAACCGGATTCTACGCCTTGCGTGCGCCTCCGATTCGATCCCAGCCTGATTGATTACGAACTGGCCGACCTGTTGGCGATGCCGCCCGAGGAGGTCGTGGCCTTGGCGTGGCGACAGCGCGAGGCGTTGCGCTCGCTGGCCAATCGCTTGGGCGAGGACTCGACGACCAGCTCGCGCCCGCCGTCCAGCGACGACCCCTATCGGCGCGAAACGCGAGGCAAGCCGACCTCGGCCGGCTCGGACGCCGGCGCCGAGACGCCGTCCGCCCCGCCCGGGAAGGTCGGCAAGCCTGACGAGAAGAAACCCGGCCGGGCCGCCGGCAAACAGCCTGGCGGGAAAGGGTTCTGGCGCTCCATGCCGATCGTGACGAGCGCGGAAGTCCCGCACGCGCCGATGGTTTGCACGGACTGCGGGACCGCCCTGGGTCCCGACCTGAAGCGCCGCTGCGTCGGCGCTCACAACAGTTTCGAGTTGGCTCGCGGCGAAATGTCTCTCGAGGTCACGGCGACCAAGCACGTCTACTTCGCCGTGTGCTGCCCCTGCGGCCGGGACAACGTCGAGCGCCCCCGCGTCGGCTTGCGCTCGGATGTCGAGGGCCGCCGGCGAAACCTGCTCATGAGCGAGCGTTGCCTGGTGGGCCCGATGCTCGCCGCGTTCATCGCGGCGCTGTCGCTCCGCTTCCATATGTCGCGCAGCAAGATCCGGGAATTCCTCTGCGACTGGCTGGGCCTGCGGCTCGGCGTGGCGACCATCGAGCGCTGCATCCACGAATTTGGCCTGGCGAGCGAACCCATCGTCGAGCAACTCGTCCTGAACATGCGCGGGGCCGATATCCTCCATATCGACGAGACCCCCTGGCGTCAGAAGGGAAAATTGCGCTGGATGTGGGTGGCGACGACGGCGATGACGACCGTCTTCCGCATCGCCAGCCGTCGCAAGGAGGAATTGACCGTGCTGATCGGCGAGGCCTTCCTGGGCTGGCTGGTCACCGACGGCTACGTCGCGTACCGCGATCATCCCCGCCGCCAGCGCTGCCTGGCGCATCTGATCCGCAAGGGCTCGGCGCTCATGGAGGGCTATTACGACGCCGGCTCCGGCTTCGGTCGCGACCTGGTGCGAGACCTGCGCCGCCTGATCGAGCGGGTCCACGACGGCGAGGGCGCCGACGCGCCGGCGGTCAAGCGGCTGATGGCGCGCATCCAGTGGAACTGCCAGTGCAACCGGCACGAAGTCGAGAAGAAAGTTCGCGAGCTCGCCGGCGAAATCCTCAACGACTGGGACGCGGTCGTCGCCTTCGTCCACGACCCGAGACTGCCGCCGACCAACAACGACGCCGAACGCGCGCTACGCCACGCGGTGATCGCCAGGCGCATCAGTTTCGGCACGCGAACCGACGAAGGCAGCCGCTTCTACGCCGCGGGCCTCAGCGTCATCGCCACCTGCCGCCAACGCGGCGTCGAGACCTGGGCCTTTGCCTGCAGCCTGATCGCCGCCGCGCGGGCGAACCTGCCGCTGCCCGCTATCCCCATGAGAGCCGTCGCCTGAGCGGCGGCTCGTCCCGCCGGCTCAGGCGCCCCCCCGATAGGCCAGACGAACGATTCGGCTTCCGCCGAATCACCGAGGCCGTCGGCGCCTACGACCGGCAATCCGATCATCACGTCCCCTCGGCGACCGGGACCCCATTCGGGGGGATGTGAACGGTTACGCTATCGTACGCACACGGGGTCTCAGCCTTGCTTCGGCGACTGAGATCGTGCGGCCAATCGCCAGGCCCCTCACCGAACCTCTCCCCGCAAAGAGGCGGGGAGAGGGGGCCCCGAGGGTCGGTCCTTTGCGGGACGCCGACGAACTGGCATTTCGAAGGCTTTGGACACAAACTGCGGCTTGCTGTCCCCTCTCCCCGCCTCTTTGCGGGGAGAGGCAGGGTGAGGGGCCTGGGTGAGTAGCCGCGAGGCTGCGGCCCCACGCGCTCCTCCTGACGCGACGCAATTATGAGGATGCGTGAATCCGATAGCCGCGAAAGCGGGGATCCAGTGGGCCACGATGTGCAGCCGCCGGACGAGGAACCTTGCGTGCACGGCGCGCGGGCCAAAACGGAGAGTCGCACGGCCCTCTGGATCCTCGCGTTCGCGAGGATGACAAGCGGCGCATAGCAGATCGCCCGGCTCATTCCGCGTCATACACCTGCATCA
>DASXES010000077.1:0-5045 GCA_036489975.1 Roseiarcus sp. | reverse complement strand
GTCCTTGGTCCCCGTAACGATGCAGGTCCGCTCCGACCCGGCTTGATCGCTTTCCGTTCGCAATCGATCGATCCTGCCACCTACGCGCCTTCGGCCTCTTGCACTTCCGGCTCCGGCTCCGCCGTCGGCGCTTCGATCCAGCCCGCGCGCACGCGCGCGTCCAGGATCATCGCGTCAGCCTGGGTCCGCGACACGTCGGACCCGATTAGAAAGCCCGGCTTTGCCACATCGCCGTCGGTCCAGCCGAGGAGATCGTCGCTCGCGCAATCGGCGAGATCCTCGAGCGTCTTGACGCCGTTCTCTCCGAGCTTGACCAACATTGGCGTGGTGAGCCCGGCAATCTCCTTGAGATCGTCGGACACCCCGAGCGCCTTACGCTGGTCGTCAAACTCAGACTCGATCCTGGCAAGGTGTCCTTGCGCGCGCGCCTGGATTTCGGCCGCCGTGTCGGCGTCGAAGCCTTCGATCGACGCCAGCTCGGGCGGGTCGACATAGGCGATTTCCTCGACGGTGCGGAAGCCTTCGGAAGCCAGAAGCTGGGCGACCGTCTCATCGACGTCGAGCGCGTCCATGAAGGTCTGCGTCCGCTCCGTGAATTCCTTCTGCCGGCGCTCGGACTCTTCGGCTTCCGTCAAGATGTCGATGTCCCAACCGGTCAGCTGCGAGGCAAGGCGCACGTTCTGCCCGCGCCGGCCGATCGCCAGCGAGAGCTGATCGTCGGGAACGACGACTTCGATGCGGGTCGAGTCTTCGTCGAGCACCACCTTCATGACCTCGGCCGGCTGCAACGCGTTGACGATGAAGGTCGCGGCGTCCGAAGACCAGGGAATGATATCGATCTTCTCGCCCTGCTGTTCGTTGACCACCGCCTGCACGCGCGAGCCGCGCATGCCAACGCAGGCGCCGACCGGATCGATCGACGAATCGTTCGACACCACGGCAATCTTGGCGCGCGAGCCCGGATCGCGCGCGACCGACTTTATCTCGACGATGCCGTCGTAGATTTCCGGCACTTCCTGGGCGAACAGCCGGGCGGTGAATTGCGGATGCGTGCGGGACAGGAAAATCTGCGGGCCGCGGGCCTCGCGCCGGACGTCATAGACGTAGGCGCGGATGCGATCGCCGGGCCGGAACATCTCGCGGGGGATCAGTTCGTCGCGGCGCACGACCGCTTCGCCCGCGCCGGAGCCGCCGAGATCGACCACGACGTTGCCGTATTCGACCCGCTTGACCGCGCCGTTGATGATATCGCCGATGCGATCCTTGTAGACGTCATATTGCTTGTCGCGCTCCGCCTCGCGGATCTTTTGCACCAGCACCTGCTTCGACGCCTGGGCGGGGATGCGACCGTAGTCGAACGGGGGCAGCGATTCGGCGATCCAGTCGCCGATCTGGGCCGAGGGGTTCTTCTTCTGCGCTTCAGTGAGCGTCATCTGGGTCGCTTCGTTCTCGACCTCGTCGACGACGAGCAGAAGCCGCGAAAAGCGGATCTCGCCGGTCTTCGGGTTGATCTCAGCACGGACCTCGGTCTCCTGGCCGTAACGCGAGCGCGCCGCCTTCTGCATCGCGTCCTCCATCGAGGCGAGCACGATGGTCCGGTCGATCGATTTCTCGCGCGCGACCGCGTCGACGATCTGCAGGAGTTCAAGTCGGTTGGCGCTGACGGCCATGAGTTATTCTCCTTGATCAGGCCCGAGGGGCTTTGAGGCCGCGCCGCGGGCCGCGGCGTTGGGTTCGATCGTCTTGCGCTTGGCGCCTGGACCGGTCTTGCGGCCGGAGGCTTGCTTCGCCTCCTTGAGCGCCGCCTTTTCCCGCCTGAGCGCGGCGCGGATGAGGTCGTCGGTCAAGACCAGCCTGGCCTCGGCCATCGCGGGAATCGGCAATTCGACCTCGCTCTTGCTCCCGTCGTCGGCGACCAGCGATATTCGCGCCGCTGGCCCATCGGGTCCGGGCACGACGGCGGCGAGATGTCCGCGAAAGCGCTTGCGCCCATTGACCAGAACCGCCATCTCGACCCGCGCCTCGTGGCCGATCGCGCGGGCGAAGTCCGATTCGCGAACCAAAGGGCGATCAATGCCCGGCGACGAAACCTCCAGCCGATAGGCCTGAGCCATCGGCTCCTCGACGTCGAACACCGGCGACAATGCGACGCTGATATTTTCGCAATCCTCGATCGACATCGTCCCGTCGGGACGTTCCGCCATGATCTGGATCGTCGCGCCTTCGGCGGCTGAAATCTTGACCCGGACAAGCCGGTAGCCCAGGTCTCGCAGGACGGGCGCCGCAATGCGGCCGACACGCTCGCCGGGACCCGAATCTCCAATCAGGCGCGCTTCGTCCAGCCCTTCAACGGGCCCGGCGGCGGTTTGGGATGAGGCTTCGACCATGCGGCTTGCGGGCAAAGAAGACCTGGCGCCAATAAAAAAGAGCGGGTCCCGGCCGGGGCCCACTCTCAACTTCTCTCTCCTTTCGGAGAGCTATGAGATGTCGTTGACGCCCATATAGGGGAATGGCTGCGCCAGCGCAAGGGCAAAAGACGGCCAGAGCCGGCGCTTTCGCCTCCACCGCCCGACAGGCAGCGCGCCGGCCAAACCGACGCCGCTCACGCCGTCGGCAGCTTGTAGTCCTTGAATGTCTCGCGCAATTTCAGCTTGTTGATCTTGCCGGTCGCGGTGTGAGGAATCTCCTTCACCACCTGCATATCGTCGGGCATCCACCACTTGGCGATGCGGGGCTTGAGAAAATCGAGCACCTCGCCGGTCTTGGGCGAACAGCCTTCCTTCGCCACGACGACGAGCAGCGGCCGTTCGTCCCATTTGGCGTGGGCGACGCCGATCACGGCGGCTTCCGCCACATCCGGGTGGCCGACGGCGAGGTTCTCGATGTCGATGGTCGAAATCCACTCGCCGCCCGACTTGATCACGTCCTTGGCGCGATCGGTGATCTGCATGAAGCCGTCGGGGTCGATGGTGGCGACGTCGCCGGTGTCGAAGAAGCCGTTGTCGTCGAGGATATTGCCGCCCTCGTCCTTGAAATAGCTTTTGACGACCGCGAAACCCTTCACTTTCAGGCTGCCGAAGCGCTTGCCGTCCCAGGGCAACTCCTTGTTCTCATCGTCGACGATCTTCATTTCCACGCCGAACGGCGCCCAGCCCTGCTTGGCCTGGATGGCGAACTGCTGCTCGTGCGGCAGGCCCACCATGCCGGGCTTGATCGAGCCGGCCGAGCCGACCGGGCTCATTTCCGTCATCCCCCAGGCGTGGCGCACCGTGACGCCATAGTCGTCCTCGAAAGCGCGGATCATGTCGGGCGGGCAGGCCGAGCCGCCGATACCGACGAATTTGAGGGTCGTAAGCCGCTTGTTCTCCTTGCGCAGATAATGCAGGAGGCCGAGCCAGACGGTCGGCACGGCGGCGGTCATCGTCACCTTTTCGCTCTCCAAGAGGTCATAGACCGAGGCGCCGTCGAGCCGCGGCCCCGGCATCACCATGCGCGAACCGTGCATTGGGCAGGAGAGGGCCAGCCCCCACGAATTGGCGTGAAACATCGGCACGACGGGCAGCACCGAATCATAGGCCGTCACCAGCAGGCACGCGGCGCCGCTCGCCATCATCGAATGCAGAACGTTCGAGCGATGGGAGTAGAGCACGCCCTTCGGATTGCCGGTCGTGCCAGAAGTGTAGCAGAGGCCTGCCGCGGTCCGCTCGTCGAATTCAGCCCATGCGTAGTCGCTGTCGACCTCGCCGATCCAGTCTTCGTAGGCGATTGCGTTCCTGAGCTTCGTCGCCGGCATATGCGCGTGGTCTGTGAGGACGACATAGCGCTCGATCGTCGGCAAGCGATCGGCCATCGCCTCGAGGAGCGGAACGAAAGTGAGATCGGTCATCACCATCCGGTCCTCGGCGTGGTTGATGATCCAGGCGATCTGTTCGGGGAACAGGCGCGGATTGACGGTATGATAGACCCCGCCCATGCCGGTGATGCCGTACCAGCTTTCGAGGTGCCGGTAGCCGTTCCAGGCGAGCGTCGCGATCCGGTCGCCGTGCTTCATTCCCTCGCGATGGAGCCGCTTGGCGACTTTCAGCGCCCGGTGGCGGATGTCGCGATAGTTCGTGTAATGCATCGGTCCTTCGACCGTCCGGGACACCACTTCCCGCTCCGGAAACTGGATGCCGGCGAAGTCGATGATCTTGTGCATGAGCAGGGGCCATTCCTGCATCCGTCCATGCATCCATTCCTCCCGATTGCTTTTATCGACGCTTGATTGCGGCGCGCGAATTGTTCATGGGAGTCACATTGGCGCCCTGTGCGGCTGTTTGCAACGCGGGCGTAAGCCGCGATCGCGAGGACAAGAGCCCGATGCCCGACCGGCCGAACGCCGACCGCTCGTCGAGGGTCTGGTTCCGCCTGATCCGCCTCGAGGCGCGCATGCAGGCCGCCGTCGCCGAGCGCCTGCGCGAAATCGGCGTTTCGATTCCCCAATGCGACGTCTTGACCACGCTGACCGAAACCGAGGGCGTCAGCCAGCAGGAACTGGCCAAAAGGCTCTACGTCACCAAAGGCAACATTTCGGGCCTCATCGACCGGCTCACGGAAGCTGGCCTGGTCGAGCGCCGCTCAATCGCCGCCGACCGGCGCCAGCACGCGATCCACCTGACCGAGGCCGGACGCGCGATGGCGGAAAAGGCGATCGCCGTCCAGCGCCGCTGGATCGCTTCCACGCTGGGCCGGATGAGCGAGGGAGACCTCGAAGCGCTGGAAGCCAGGCTCGTCGCGCTGAGGGACCTCGTGCGCGAGGCGGAGGCGCCAGAGCCGGAACGGGCGGCGGAGGGGTAAGGCGGCTGCGCCCTTAGCGAGTCCGGTTTGAGGGATTTCAAGGGGTTGGTGTGGATTTAGCGAGTCAGTGTAACTCCCAAGCGGGTGGTTATTGGAGGATCGCGTGGCTGACGGCGTCTGGGGTTGCGGCGAGGATTTGGAGGCTGGCGTAACCCTGTTTTCTGGCGGTCGAAAGAATGGATCGGAGGCAGGCGAAGTGTCTGGCGCCG
>DASXES010000076.1:0-17186 GCA_036489975.1 Roseiarcus sp. | reverse complement strand
CCCCAGTGGACGTGTTGCGCCACAGAATGTCGTCTGAGCCGCTGCCGGTGAAGTCTCCGGTTCCCTGGATCTTCCAGTTGGTGTTGACCGGGTTCAGGGCTTCGTAGGTGAAACCGCCCGAGCCGTTCGAGTTCCAAAGCTCGACACCCCCAGTGGACGCGTTGCGCCACAGAATGTCGTCTGAGCCGCTGCCGGTGAAGTCTCCGGTTCCCTGGATCTTCCAGTTGGTGTTGACCGGGTTCAGGGCCTCGTAGGTGAAGCCGCCCGAGCCATTCGCGTTCCAGAGCTCGACCCCTCCAGTGGAGGCGTTGCGCCACAGAATGCCGTCTTCGCCGCTGCCGGTGAAGTCTCCTGTCCCCTGGATCTGCCAGCTTGTGCTGACAGCGCCGAGGTTCTCGTAGGTGAAGCCCCCCGAGCCGTTCGGGCTCCAAAGCTCGACGCCCCCGGTCGAGGCGTTCCGCCACAGGATGTTGCTGCTTGTCGCGGGGGGAGGGGTCGAGCCCTTGGTCACAAAACCGCTATTGGTAATCTCGAACGCGATGCCATACCCAGCCGCTCCGCCCCCGGCTGTCGCGCCGAAGAGATTCCCGGCGGCGTCGGCGATCAGACCGCCGACCGGGCCTTCCCCGTTGACGCCTTCGAAGCTGAGCAGTGTGAGCGGCGTGTAGCTGCCGCCGCCATTGTTCACGAGCTCGAACACCGTGCCCCG
Source organism: Roseiarcus sp. (assembly GCA_036489975.1). GTDB lineage: Bacteria > Pseudomonadota > Alphaproteobacteria > Rhizobiales > Beijerinckiaceae > Roseiarcus. Next base: position 16,477 of record DASXES010000076.1, on the reverse strand, counting down.
CGGCAGACCAGGCGCGCCATACGCCCCGCCTTCACTTGTCACGCCGAAGAGGTCTCCGGCGGCGTCGACGATCAGACCGCCACTCGGATTCGCCCCGTCGGCGCCGTCGTCGCTGAAGCTGAGCAGGGTGACCGGCGTGTAGCCGCCGCCGCTCTTCACCAGCTCGAACACCGTGCCAGCGCCGCCCGCCCCGCCCGAACCCGTCGTGCCGAAAAGGTTCCCGGCGGCGTCGGCGATCAAGCTGCTCGCAAACCGCCCGTCGCCGCCGTCGAAGCTGAGGAGCGTGACAAGCGTGTAGCCGCGGCCGTTGTTTACAAGCTCAAACACCGTGCCATAGCCGTACGCCCCGCCCGAGGTTGTCGTCCCGAAGAGGTCCCCGGCGGCGTCGGCGAGCAGACCACTGACCGGGCCCGCCCCATTGGCTCCGTCGAAGCTGAATAGCGTGGCGGGCGTGCTGGCGTAGCCGGCGCCAGCCTTGGCAATCTCGAACACCGTGCCGTCGCCGTTCGCCCCGCCCGACGCCGTCGTACCGAAGAGGTTCCCGGCGGCGCCGACGACCAGACCGCCGAACGGGCCTGCGCCGTTGGCGCCGTTGAAGCTGAGCAGCGTGACCGGCGTATAGACCCCGCCGTGGTTCACCAGCTCGAACACCGTGCCATCGCTGGTCGCCCCGCCCGAGGGTGTCGTGCCGAAGAGGTTGCCGGCGGCGTCAGCGATCACACCGCTGTCCGATCCCGCCACGCCGGGGGTGCTGCTGAAGCTGAGGAGTGTGACCGGCGTGTAGATGTCGCCGTTGTTTACGAGTTCGAACACCGTACCATAGCCCTGCGCGCCGCCCGTTGCTGTCGTGCCGAAGAGATCCCCGGCGGCGTCGGCGGTCAGACCGGCATCCGGAAACTGCCCACTGGCGCCGTTGAAATTTGCCAGCGGCCTTAGAATAGGCGCCATGGCCAGCCCTCCCATAACCAACAATCGCCAACGCCGCTTGTGATCGTCACATCATCGTCCGCCATTGCTGACGAGCGGAGGAAGGTGTGGTGGGCGGCGCCATCATCGAGGGTGATTTGTGTCGGATGTTGGCTGGAAGTCGCCCTCACTCTGTCGTCGACGCCGGCGCTCAGGATGGTTGTGCCTCCGTCGCGATCGTAGTCGGACGCGGAAAGGCAGTCGCATCGCCAACGATAATCCGTGGCATTCCGGCCTCTTCCAGAGATCAGCTGAACGTTTGGCGCAGAGCCGATTCGGGTCGAAAAAACCTCGAGCCGTCGCGTCGTGCGAGGGCACTTCGGCGGCGCCTCAATGTCCGCTAGATAAGCATCAAAACTCACAGACTGCAAGCGGCATTTTACGGGTTGTAGAGCACGATGGACCCCACCCACGGCGGCAGAACTTACAAGGAAGTCGAACGCACACTCGACTGCGACCCTTTCATGGATTGCCAAAAGCGCCTGCGACTCGGGCCTGGTCGACCAGGTGATTGCGGCCCGGAGCGAAGCCGAGGCGCTGACGGGGCGGGCCGGCGCGGGCTGGGTGAGCAGGACGGTGTGGCGAGCCAGGAAACGCCGGCGCCCGCCCCTGCCTGGGACGACGGCCGTCGCGGACCAAGCTCGGATCAAAACACGGCGTTCCAATCCCGCTTCATGCTTACCACGGTCACGGCGTAATCCCCCGCTTTATTAAGCGCTTCGGACAAGGGGCTCAGCCTCAACTCGCGATCCTAGGCTGCCTCCCGGTCCGCGTCGTCTGAAGCAGCGCTCGCAGCAGAGCGTGCCGTCGTCGTCGAAGACCGCTATGCGCTCGGCCGGCAGCGCGAATTCGGGGCCTCCCCCCTTCCGTCACCCATGCGACAAAATCGAGGATCGCGGTTTTCGTCGCCCCGTAGAAGCTCGTCGAGCATGGAAAATCCGATCGCGGGGAGCGGCGCAGGCTCGATGCGGCTTCGATGGTTCAGCATGCGATGACTGCCAACGCGCGTCCGCTCAAGTCCTTTCGGAAGGGCTTTTTCGCTCGATGCGCCACATCACCCGAATGTCTCCGTACTGCAGCAGTTCGTCCGCACGGACGAACTCGACAAGGTGTTCGCGGCGGCGAACGCGGTTCTGGCCAAAGAGAAGCCGACGACGTGGACACTGAAGGCGTTCAAATATTACTACCTCCCCGCTCCCCCGATCGGCCTTGCGGGAATCATCGTCGAGCCGAACGGCGATCTTCATCGCCTGCAGGATGAACTCATCAGAGCGGTTGAACCCTATACCGTGAAGACCGGGACGCCAGCGGCGTTCTTCAGTGTAGACGGCGGGCGCGACATCCAGGAATGCTCATCAGCTATGTCGAAAATTTCGTGCGCGACGCGGCGGGCGAGCGGTTCAATCCGCATGTGACGATCGGCGTCGGCGCGGAAAAATATTTGAACGAGGTGCTGGCCGAGCCGTTTCCGTCGTTCACGTTTTCTCCGGCGGGCGCCTCGGTCTATCAGCTCGGCGCCTTCGGCACGGCGGGCAAGGAGCTCAAGGCGCTGACCCCTGAAGAGGGCGCGCGGAGCGCCCACTTCCCTCCCCTCCCCGCCTCCATCAGCCGCGCCGCATAGCGCGCCATCTGGTCGACCTCGATATTGACCTTATCTCCCGCCTTGCGCTCGCCCCAGGTCGTTACTTTCAGCGTGTGCGGAATGAGGAGGATCTCGAACGCGTCGTTATCGACCGCGTTCACCGTCAGCGACGTCCCGTCGAGCGCTACAGAGCCCTTGACCGCGATGAACTTCGCCAGATCCCTTGGCGCGCGGATGACGAAATGCGCCATGCCGTCGAAATCGCGCCGCGACACGATTTCCGCGATCCCGTCGACATGGCCGCTCACCATGTGCCCACCGAGTTCGTCGCCGAGCTTGAGCGAGCGCTCGAGATTGACATGGCTTCCCGTTCGCCAGGCTCCAAGCGTCGTCACGTGCAGCGTTTCGGCGCCGACGTCGAAGGCGATGGCCGAACCGTCCCCGCGCGGCTCGACATTCACGACTGTCAGGCAGGCGCCGGAGTTTGCGATCGAGGCGCCGACGGGAATCGCACCCGCCTCGTAGGCGCTGGCGATCCTGAGCCGCCTCAAATCGCCAGAAGGCGTAATATCAATGATTTGTCCGACGTCGCTGATGATTCCAGTGAACATCCGAAGCCCTTGCCTGATCCAAGGTTTCAGACTCTAGCGCGTTGAATCCGGATCGTCATTGCCCCCGCGTCCGCCCCGCGGTCGCCCTTTTCGCCTGACACTGCCGCTGCTTCGCTCGCCGATGCGTTTATTGCTCGGCTTTTGATGTCGCTAGCGAATGAAGTTGTCCGGTTGTGGTAGCGAGCCATATGTCCGCTTCTTTTGCTTTTGTTCTGCCTCGGGGGCGGGGTGGGCAAGCCGGAGGCTGTCCATGCCGTCCACGAGGCGCGCCGCCAATCGGATCCGCCTCACCGCACGCCCTGCCCCGCCAGCAGCGCCTTGAGCGCGTCCAGCGTATCGGCCTCGGCGATCGGCTTATCGCGGCGCCAGCGCAGCATGCGCGGGAAGCGGACGGCGACCCCGCTTTTGTGGCGCTTGCTTGGCGCAATGCCCTCGAAGCCAAGCTCGAACACCTGCGTGGGGTTAACGCTTCGCACCGGGCCAAAAGTCTCGATCGTGGTGCGGCGCACGATTGAGTCCATCTCGCGGATCTCCGCATCCGTGAGTCCCGAATAGGCCTTGGCGAACGGCACGAGCTCGCGCGCTGAAGCTCCTTCGCCGGCGCTCCAGACGGCGAAAGTGTAGTCGGTGTAGACGCCCGAGCGGCGTCCATGCCCGCGCTCGGCGTAGATCACCACCGCGTCGACGCTCATCGGGTCGAGCTTCCATTTCCACCACACGTCCGCGCGGTCGCCGCCTTTGCGCCGCCCGATCCCGTAAGCCCCCTCGCGCGCCTTCAGCATAAACCCTTCGCGCATAAGCGATCGCGCCTGCTCGCGCTTCTCCGCCAGCGCCTCCCATGTGTCGGCGGAAACGGTCGGACTGATGCGGATCGGCAACCGCTCGCCGCGCGTCCTTGCTTCAATGAACAGGCGATCGACGAGCGCTTCCAGGAGAGCGCGGCGCACATGCTGCGGCTCGGCTCGAAGATCGCGACCCTCGCTCTCCAGAATGTCATAGGCGATGAACGCGACCGGCAATTCGCGCTTCGTCTTTTCGCTGACGATCTTGCGGCCGAGCCTCTGCTGCAGGCTGGCGAAGATTGCGAGGCCATCGAGCGAATCCGCTTCATAGTCGCCTTCCGGGGGGATGAGCACCACAAGCTCGCCGTCGATCGCCGTGCCGGAAGGCAGCGCGCGCGCCAGCGGCTCGAGATCAGGATAAGCATCGGAGATGAGCCCTTCGCCGCGTGACCACAGGCGCCAGTCGGCGCCGCGCTTCAGGAGTTGCGCGCGGATGCCGTCGTATTTCCATTCGATGATCCAGTCGGGTGGCGATCCCAGCGCTGGAAGCATTTCGGCGACGGGCCGACTCCATGATTGCGCGAGATAGAAGGGAAAGGGCTTACCCGCATCGAGGGCCTGGGCTTCCGAGTGCAAAACCTCGCCGATCAGCGCCTCGAAATCAGTGGCCGTCGGGATCCGCCGCGCCTGAGAATAGCCGATCAGCCGCTGCGCCATGCATCCTTCGTCGACGCCCACGACCTCGGCAAGCGCCTTCACCACCTGCAGCCGCGACACGCCGACACGCAATTCGCCGGTGATGAGCTTGAAGAAGGCGAGCCGCTCGTCGCTCGGCAATTCTCCGACCCATCGTTTGAGCCCGGCATAACGCTCCTCCTCGTCGAGCGTGGGAAGCGGCAACAGCCGCTCGCGCATCCAGGTGTCGAGCGAGACTTCCTCGCCTGCCACACCTTCAGGCAGCAGCAGCGACAGCATCTCGGCGAGATCGCCGACCGCGCCGTAGCATTCGCCGCAGAGCCAGTCGGGATAGCCCGAGCCCTCGACCGCGAGCCGCCACAGAAGCCGGGTCGGCGCGGTCTGGCGCGGCTTGCCGCCGCTGAGGAAATAGACCGCCCAGGCCGCGCTCGCCCATTGGGCAGGATCGGCCTTGGCGGCGGCGAAGAAGGCGATCATCGCCGCCTGCTTGGCGCGGGTCGAGGTGGCCGAATCGAGTTTTCGGTAGAGGGCGGCGAAGGCCTTCACGGCCTCCCCTCCCTCGCCCCGCTTTCGGCTTCCCCTTCGGCGCCTTCCGTGCCCTGATCCTCGCCGTAAGCTGTATGAAGCGCACGCGCGTCAAGACCCTTCTCGCGAAGGTATCGCGTCAACGGATCCGTGTATCCATGCGTGACCAGAGCGCGCTCCGCCCCCGTCGCCTCGATCGCCGCGATCAGGCCTGGCCAGTCGGCGTGGTCGGACAGCGCAAAGCCGCGGTCGAGGCCGCGCCGGCGACGGTTGCCCCGCACCTGCATCCAGCCGCTCGCCAGCGCATCGGAATAGTCGCCGAAGCGTTTGAGCCATGGGCTCGCGGCGGCGGACGGGGGCGCGACGATGACGGCGCTCGCGAACTCGCGCTTGTGCTCGATCTGGGTCGCCAAATGCGTTGCCGGCAGGGCGATCCCGGCTTCGCGATAGAGCGCGTTGATCGCCTCGACCGCGCCGTGACAGACGATCGGGCCAAGCGCCGGGTCCAGATTGGCGATGAGCCGTTGCGCCTTGCCGAGCGCGTAGGCGAACAGAATGCTCGCGCGTCCGGCCGCAATGTTCTCGCGCCGCCAGGCGTCGATCGCCGCGAATGTGTCGGCTTGCGGGCGCCAGCGGTATATCGGCAGGCCGAAGGTCGATTCGGTGATGAAGACGTGACATCGGACGGGCTCGAAGGCCGGCGAAACGCCGTCGCTTTCGAGCTTGTAGTCACCCGACGCGACCCAGGTCTCGCCGTTCAGCGCCACGCGGACCTGCGCCGAGCCCAGCACGTGGCCCGCGGGATGAAGCGAAATCTCGACCCCGTCGCGAGTCAGGACCTCGCCATATTCCACGGTCTCAATCGTGACGTCGCCCAGTCGCTTGCGCAAAATCGGGGCTGTGTCGCGATGACAGACATAGATCTCCGAGCCGAAGCGGGCGTGGTCGGAATGGCCATGGGTGATGATCGCACGGGGAACCGGGCGCCAGGGATCGATATGAAAGTCGCCGGCGGCGCAGTAGAGGCCGCGGTCGGTGGATGCAATGAGGTCCAAGATCGATCTGCGCTCGGTGAGGGCGGCCGCGATTGCCCTATATGGGGATCAAGCGGCGCCAACCAATTGGACTTGTTCGGCGATCGGCGCGCCCGGCGATCGGCGAAAAACAGCCCCCGCCTGTTCCAGTTCGCCCTGATCGAACCTGGGACTTGTGACGATTCTATTCGTTAGGATTCGACTCTATTTGCTGACGTTGCTTGTTTTCTTCGCCAAGAACTATGACGATCACTTGCGCAAATAATAGATGCAGATACGAATACTGAATTATTCGAGGATGCGCTCCCTCACTCACGAACTCATCAAAGTTTCTTCTTTTATCTTTGAGACTATTGTGAGCAACCCGTATCGCGATTTGCAACTGCTCCCCGTCTAGATTTGACGATTCGAGCAACTCGTTGGTGGGGCCACGCAATCAAAACCTCCCGCGAACAACGGGCATTTTTACCGCAAATTCAAGTCAAACGCGCGGCAAATTTGGGCAGCGGACCGACCAAATATGTAGAACTCAATTGGATATAAGCCTTTAGTATAACTCCAAAAGGGCGCGGCGGGGCGAGGCTGAACCGACCGGCGCGCCGAGCCCCTCAGCAGGCCCGGCCAAGGAGGTCGCCGGAGCCGACCGGCCACCAAGCGCCCGGCGCATGAGCATAGGAGGCGAGAATCAGGAATTGATCGTCACCTTCGACGCGGACCCCGGCAACCATGACCGTGAGATCGCCCCGGCTCCTCGCCTTGCCGGCAAAAGCCTCCCCAACGAGACGAAACGGCTCGACCCTCGCAAGGTCCGTGGCGCGGATGCGGTATCCCCAGAACATCGTATGGGGCATGACCGCGCCGATCGGCGCCCATTCCTTCATCGGGATTTTCGGCGCGGCCGCCGCGAGCGCGCGGCGGGCGTAGGGAAGGAGGCAGCCGATGTGGATGTGGAGCTGGTCCTGTCCCCTGACGATGATGGAGTTGACGATCAGCGCGATGTCGTCGCGCTCGGGCGCGCGTCCGTCCGGAGTTTTCAGGAAACTGCGCGCGCGCCATGCGGCGTCGAAATAGTTCGGCGCCTCGGGGGACTGCAGGAACGGGTCCTCGACCCCGGTGATCCTGCGCGTGGGGACCAGGAGCGTTTGATCCAGAAGCGGCGCCCGAAGGACGACATTGCCGCGCGCCTCGCCGTCAGAAATATTGACCTCGAGGCAGGGAAACGGCGCGCCGGTCAGCCTGGAATCTGCGACGCAGGCGCGCACGACCTGCCACAAAGCCATCCGATGAAGCTCCATGGCGTAGGCCGCGAAAGCCGCAGACACCGTCAGGACAGCGACGAGCGAAAGAATCCATGTTGTCTTCACGCCACGCGTCACGGCGCCGCTCTGCGCATCGCTCGACCTTTTTTATGAAGTTCCTGCGCGCCCGACATAGCGGCGCTAATTACAGTTTCTGATTGCACTCCTTTGACGTCCGATCGCGGCGCTTCTGCGGCCGGGGCCGATGAGACCGATCGCGGACTCAGGCCGCGCGCGAGCTTGGTTCTGGGCGTTACTCGCCCCGGGGTATATGAAGGTCGACGACGAGCAGGAGGCCCGCCAATTCGGGCTGGCGCCGAATGTTCGTTTTTCGCACGCTGCTTTCAGCTGGGTGCGGATTGCCCCCCGGCTGCCCCGACTTGTCGAGGTCTGCCCCTTACTCCTCCTTGAAACCGTATTCCGGCAGGCCCTGCTCGGCGCCGTAATATTTGTAGGGCAGAAACTTGCCCGTGATCGCGAGCCGCACCCGGTCGCCCTTGGCGTGCGCGAGCCGGTCGAAGTCGATGTCCATATCGATCGCCGACATGATGCCGTCGCCGAATTCCTCCTCGATCAGCGCCTTCAGCGCCGGGCCGTTGACCATCACCAGCTCGTAGAGACGGTAGATGAGCGGGTCGGTCGGCGGCATGGCCATGCCGCGCATCGGAACCTCGTTGAGCATCCGTTTTTCGCTTGTCGACAGGTCAAAGAGCTTGCCCGCCTTCTCGGCCAGCTGCTTCGGCAATTTCATCTGCCCGAGCAGCGCGCCCACGACGAGAATGGGCGACATTCCGCCGATCTCGTCGGTGACGTGCTTCCACGTCCAGCCCTTCTCGCGCTTGATGTCGAGGATCTTTTCGGTGAGGTCCGCTCGGGTCATGAGTGAAAACTCCAGTTCGGAAGTGCGGCAATTCGCCGCCGATGCAAGAGGCGATCCAGAGATCAGGGGCCTCAGGCCCCTGTAGACGCGTCCCCATAGCCCGTCTTTCGAAGGGCGTCGCTTCCGGCAGCCGTTTGGACCCCGTCCGCCGCGACCAACGGTCGGGGCTACAGGCCGTGACGGCTCGGGCCGCGCCTGATAGGGAAGCCTTATGCGAACGGTCATTCGCTGCGTCATTGTGCTTGTCATCCTGCTCGCGGCCTATTGGGGCTGGGCGCTCGCCGGCGCAGCGCAGCTCGCGTCGGCGGCCCAGCGCGGCGATGCGCAAGCGGTGATGGAGCGCGTCGACCTGCAGGCGCTGATCCGCTCCTTGAGCCGCCAGATCGCGCGCGCCTTTCTCGACGAGAATCCGCAACTCAAGAAGCTGCCGGCGGTCCGGGCGGGCGTCGCCCTCAACGGCGCCGCGGCGGAGATGCTGCTGCGCGCCTTTCTGACGCCCGAGACCATCGCGGCGCTCCTGAACCAGAAACGCGTGGGCGTCCTGAACGCGGGCGAAAAGGACGCCGGCGCGCTTCCCGGCATGCCCTCGCTCGGCGAAGCGCTCCGCGCCCGCCCCCTGCAGGTCCTGACGCATTCCTATTTCGATGGGCCGCGCAGCTTCGTGGTCGGCCTCGACAGTCCCGATGGGCGCTATCGCGTCCACATGCGACTTTCGGGCCTGACCTGGCTTCTGACCGGCGTCGACATTCCCGGGCCGGTCACGGCCCGGCTTGCGCAGCTCATCGCCCGGAGGATCGGCGGCGCGGTGGACCTGCCGAAGAATTGAACCGGTCTCGGCTATTTGCGGCGGACGGATGGCCCGGGTCGGTCGGCGAAACAATTGCTTTACGCAAAACCAGAATCCATGTTAGTCTTAATTCTGATGATCCATCCTCGCGGACTCGCGCAAAATAGGAGGTTATTTTGCAACCTCGGAGGCGAAGTTAGAGCGGGCGAATTTTTTTTATTTGAATCGGCTGTAACCCATTGAAAAGTCCCGATTCGGAAAAATAAACGCTAGTAAACGCTAGCACTTTTACTAGCGTTTAGGCGCGTTTACGGCCTACTTATTAGCGTTTACTTGCATCCAGCTCGCCCGTTAGTTGTGCTTACGCGCCCCAACGGATCATCCTTCAGCCCAATTAAACTGAATTATACCGATATTACCGCGCCGCCTCGGCGACGTCGACCACCCGGATCTGAGCCCGCTCGCGACCCCCGTAGCGGTTCACGGAGAGGGTTCCCGCGAGATGGACCGGCGCCCCCTTGAGCCGGACGAGCGCCTCGCCGAGCTTCTTGCCGGAGGCGCGGAACGCGATGGCTTCGACCGCCCGGCCATCGCCCGCGACCGCGCGCAGGCGCAGGTGGCGCCCCTCGGCGCCGACGGGAATCACCTCAGCCAGCCGATGACGCGGCAGGGCGAACATGGGCTCCGGGGCGCCCGCGCCATAGGGGCCAGCCGCTTCCAGGCGATGGACGAGCTCGAGCGTCGCCGCGTTGGCCGTCAGCGCCGCGTCGATCGTGAGACCCGCCTCGGCGCGCGCTTTCGTCACCGCCTCGCCAAGGCGCTCTTCAAGAAACGCGCGCCAATCGCCGAGCCGCTCGCTCCTGAGCGTCACGCCCGCCGCCATCGCATGGCCGCCGCCCTTGATCGCTATTCCCGCTTCGATCGCCGCGCGCACCGCCCTCCCCAGATCGACGCCTGCAATCGAGCGGCCAGAGCCGGTGGCGTGTCCGTCAGCGAGCGTCAGCGCGAAGGCCGGGCGCTCGAACCTCTCCTTGAGCCGCGCCGCGAGCAGGCCGACGACGCCCGGCGGCCATGTCGCCCCGGCCACCACCACCGCGGCGCCCCGCTCCTCGAGACCGAGCGCAAGCAGCGCTTCGGCCTCGGCTTCCGCCAGCGCTTCAATCTCGATCTGTTGACGGATCCGGTTCAATCGGTCGAGCTCGGCCGCGATCGCGCGCGCCTCAAGGTCGTTGGCCGCGGTGAGGAGCCGCACGCCCAAAGCTGCGTCGCCGATGCGTCCGCCGGCGTTGATGCGCGGACCAATCATGAAGCCCAAATGGTAGGGCCGCGGCGGCCCGTCCGCGCCGGCGATGTCGAACAGCGCCGCAAGCCCTGGGCGGCGGCGCTCGCGCATGACCGCAAGGCCCCTCATGACAAAGGCGCGGTTGAGCCCGATGAGCGGCACAACGTCAGCGACGGTCGCGAGCGCAACAAGGTCGAGCGCCGCGATAAGGTCGGGACCTTTGCCGCCGCTCCAGAAGCCCGCCTCGCGCAAAGCCCGATTGAGCGAGACGAGCGCCATGAAGACGACGCCCGCCGCGCAGAGGTGACCCAAGCCCGAAAGATCGTCCTCACGGTTCGGATCGACCAGCGCCGCTGTCTTCGGGAGCGCCTCCGGGGCCTGATGATGATCGAATACGATCACATCGAGGCCAAGTTCGCTTGCGACCTCGAACGGCTCGCGGCTGACGGCCCCGCAGTCGACCGTCACCACGAGCGTCGCGCCCTGAGCGGCGAAACCGCGGATCGCCTCGACATTGGGGCCATAGCCTTCGGTCACGCGGTCGGGGATGTGGACGATCGTCTCCAATCCGCAGGCGTTGAGATATTCGCTCAAAAGCGCCGCGCTGCAGGCGCCGTCGACGTCGTAGTCGCCGAAAATCGCAACGCGTTCATGGGCCATGACCGCCTGCTTCAGCCGGTCGGTCGCGGCCTCCATGTCGCGCAGGCAAAACGGATCCGGCATCAGGTCGCGAAAGCTCGGCGCCAGATGGCCCTCGACCGCCTCCGGCATAACGCCGCGCCCGGCGAGCACGCGGGCGATCAATTCGTCCTGCCCGCCGATTTGAGCAATGGCGAGCGCGCGCAATTCCCCCGTCGCGTCGAGCCGCGGCCGCCACGGCCGGCCGAGCGCCGAGATCTGGACGTCGAGAAAGTAATCGGAGGGGGTCAAGACTCCGCCTTAAGGTCGGGCAACGTCGCAAGCGCGCGAATCACTTGCCGCAACGCGAATCATGCCAGAACGGGCCAGGATGCAGAAGGCGTTCGAGCCGCTCGAGCCAAGGGATGGTCAAATCCTCCCCTGCTTTTGCGCCAACACGAACAGCGCGTCCGCCATTGTCCTCGCCCGGCCGTCTCGACCATCCTTTCACCGGCCCAGTGTACATCCATCCTGACGCGCTCACCCTGGCGCTCGCGGACCACGAAGCGCCACGATGAGCTTCGACTCACCACCACAAGCCCGGCGTCGCCAATTCGACCAATGCCCCGTCGGGGTCGCGCATGTAGAGGCTCGTTCCGCCTCTGGGCCAACGATACTCGCCGACGATCTCCACACCCTGTTCGGCGAGCCGCTTGCGCCAGGCGGCGACATCATCAGCCTTGATCGAGAGGGCGAGGTGCAGGCGCCCACGGCCATCATGTCCGGGAATCACGCCGCGGGCTTCGATCACGTCCTGCTCGGTCGCCCCGGCCTGAAACACCAGCAAAACACTGCGCCCAGCGATCTCGAAGGCGACCAGTCGCGGAGAATCGACAAGAGCCCTGAAGCCGAACAGATCGCGATAGAACGCCGCGGTGCGTGCGAGGTCGCGCGCGTAGAGCGACGTTTCCAGGACGCCTTGAATCGCCGGCGCGCCGCCCTGCTCCGCCATCGTCGTCTCCGGACGCGTTCAATTGACCGCGACGAACAGTGTGGAGGGCTGCCGAGCAAAAGTCCAAGCGCCGGCTTTGAGAGGTTGGCGCCTCGCTGTTCAGAACGCGAGTCGTCCGCCGACGACCGCAAGCGTGCCAGCCAGGATAGGACGCAGGATGCGATCGGGGACACGAGAGGCGAAGTGGCTGGAGATCATGATGCCCGGAATCGAGCCCGCGAGCAGCGACACGAGCATGTGCAAGTTAACCGATCCAAGCCACCAATGTCCCGCGCCGGCAATGAGGGTCAACGGCACAGCATGCGCGATATCCGACCCCACAATGCGTACGATCGGGGAGCTCGGATAAAGCGACAGGAGAATTGTGGCGCCGATGGCGCCCGCTCCGACAGACGAAATCGTCACCAGCACGCCGAGAACCATGCCCAGCACTAAGGTGAGCACGCCGACGGTCGACTCGCTTGCGCCGTCCATAAGGCGCGTAAGGCGGGCGAGCAGCGCCTTGCGAAAGACAAGCGTGACCGCGGTCACGATCAGCGCGATTCCGAGCGTCGTGCTGATGATTCCCCCGCTCGCCTTGGAGGACGAGCCGAGATGCGCGAGCAGCAGGAGCGACAACAGCGCCGCAGGCACGCTTCCATAAGCGAGGCGCCGCGTGATCCGCCAGTCGACCGAGCCGTGATAGGCGTGCACCGCCCCGCCGCTGATCTTGGTGATGCCCGCATAGAGCAGATCGGTCCCGACGGCGGTCGCCGGATGGACTCCGAAGACCAGCACCAGGAGCGGCGTCATGAGCGAGCCGCCGCCCACCCCGGTGACGCCAACCAGCAGTCCGACGGCCAGCCCGGAAAGGGCGAAGGCCGGATCTATGGCATGCAACATTTTCTCAACGCTGCCCAGTGGTTTAAACTGCAATGTTGATGGAATTACTAGATTTTATAATCCGCGTCAACCGTCAAGGTTCGCACCACCCTTCTCCCCCTGCGCTCCCGAAGCGCGAGATAGGCGCCGCAGGCGACGACCAGCGCGGCCCCGAGCAACGTCGAGGCGGCGGGCCAATCACCAAAGACAAGCATGCCCGACATGATCATCCATATGAGCTGGGTGTAGGTGAACGGCGTCAAGGTGGGCGCTGGAGCAAACCGATGGGCGACGATCAGCATTCCGTGGCTTGTGGCGCCGAAAACGCCCATCGCCGCGATGATCACCCAAGCTCCCACCGATCCAGGCTGCCTCCAGACCCACGGCAAGATCGGTGTCAAAAGCACAAGGCCCGCGATCTGAGTCCAAACGAGCGTCGTCTGCGGCGCGTCTGCGCCGGCGAGCTTGCGCGTCGCCAGAACGTATCCGGCGTTGCAGACGACCCCCGCGACCGCGATGAGCACGATGGGTTGAAACGCTGATGTCCCCGGACGTGTCGCAATCACCACGCCGAGAAACCCGAGCGCAATGGCGATCATCCGTTCCGCGCCCACTCGTTCACCCAGCACGGGTCCCGCAAGAAGAGCCACGAAAACCGGCGTGAGAAAGGAAATCGTCGCCGTCTCCGACAGCTGCAACTGTCGGAGGGCGATGATGTTCGCGCTCGTCGAACAAAACAGCAGCACGGAACGCAACAGCTGCAGCCGAGGGCGCCTTGAACGCAACACGGCGGGCCGCGACAGCGGACGCGATGCGATGACCGCGATCAGCGCCGCCCCCACATAGCGGGCCCATACGATCTGCGCGACCGGCAAAGAGGCGCTCAGCCATTTGGCGCAGGTGTCCTGGCCGGTGAAGCAAATCATAGTGGCGCACATGAGCAGAATCGCGAGAACCCGCATGCGGCGATCCTCGTCTTCGGCCGTGGGCGGCGCCGCGACGATCGCGGGAGGCGAACTCACGCCGCTTGCCGTTCGATGCGGATAACCTGCGGTCTCTCGCGCACCACCCCGTCTTCCACGGCGCGCGCGAGCGCCTCCCGGATCGACGCTTCGGTCGTGCCGTAGGTCATCAGCACGACCGGCGCGACACCGGCCGCGGCCCCCTGTCGCGTGGCGCGCTTCTGCATGATCGCCTCGAGCGAAATGAGCTGCTCGCCCATGCGCGCGGCGATCGCGCCCATCGCGCCAGGTCGGTCGACGACGGCGAGGCGCACGTAATAGCCCCCCTCGTGCCGCTGCATCGGCACGCGATCCGCCTCGAGAAGCGAGGCGGTCGGCCGGCCAAACGGCGGCACGCGGATTCCCCGCGCGATGTCGACAATATCGCCCGCCACGGCCGACGCGGTGGCGTCGCCGCCTGCTCCCGGTCCGACCAATGTCAATTCTCCGATCGCGTCGCCCTCGATCGAAACCGCATTGAGAACGCCCATGGTCTGGGCGAGCGGCGCGCTCTTCGCCACCATGGTCGGATGCACGCGCTGCTCGACGCCGTGCGCAGTTCGTTCGGCCACCCCTAGGAGCTTTATGCGAAAGCCCAGTTCGTCGGCGGCGCTGAGATCCGCGAGCGTTATCGTCTCGATGCCTTCGACCGAAACGGCGCCTGCGTCCATCTTCGCCCCGAAGGCGAGCGAGGCCAGGATGGCGAGCTTATGCGCGGTGTCGAAGCCGCCAACGTCAAAACTCGGATCGGCCTCCGCATAGCCGAGCCTCTGAGCTTCGCCGAGACAGACCTCGAACGGCAGATTGTCGGTCTCCATGCGCGTCAGGATGTAGTTGCAGGTGCCGTTGAGAATGCCGGAAACCCGCTGAATCGTGTTGCCGGCCAGGCTCTCCCGGAGGGTCTTGATGACCGGTATGCCACCGCCGACCGCAGCCTCGAAGAACAATTGCGCGCCCGATCGCTCGGCCAGGGCCGCAAGCTCGAGGCCGTGCGCGGCGAGCATCGCCTTGTTCGCCGTGACGACGGACGTCCCACGCGACAGCGCAACTTTGACCGCGTCGAACGCCACGCCCTCGGAGCCGCCGATCAGTTCGACGAAAATGTCGATGTCCGGCGAGCCGGCAAGCTCCGCTGCGTTGGCGAAATAGACTGCGTCGCCGAGATCGGCTCCCCGGTCGCCTTTGCGGCGGGCGCTATAGGCGACCAGCGCAACATCGCGCCCCGCCCGCGTCGCCACGGCGCCCGATTGCCGCTGAAGAAGCCGAACCAGACTCGCCCCGACCACCCCGAGACCGGCGACGCCCAGGCGAAGCGGGTTCGACATCTTGTCCTCGCTCCGCCCCGCGGAGACCTTGATTTCCGGCGACCTGTCCCGAGTCGCGAGTGGAAAGCAAGGGCGAAAGGGCGCCCTCAGCCGTAACGTTCAGCGGCCGATTTCTTCTTCTTCTTCCGCTCCTTGCGCGCGGCGTAGCGCGCGTCTCGCTCGAGCTTGCGCTCGTATTCGAGCCGCTCCGCCTCTTCTCGCCCGCGCTGTAGCTCGGCCTCGCGCGCGAGCGCTTCGATCTTCAGCTGTTCCTGGCGGGCGGCCTCCTCGGCAGCCCTCCGGACGGCCTCGGCAGCCTCTTCTTCGGCTTTGCGCTTGGCGCGCTCAACGTCGCGCACTTTTCGCGCCTCGAGGATCGCCTTGCGCTTGGCCTCGCGCTCGACGACCACCGGATCCGCCGGATCATATTTCGAATTGGCGAGAAATCTCTCCGCCATTTCCTTGCGCGCCTTGGCGGCTGCCGCCTGGCGATCAGAAAAGCTGTTGCCGTTCATAAAAGACATCGGGTTCCCATCGAGAAAGACATCGCATTCCTACGCGACCGATTTTTGGGGGCGCGCGCTCATTGCACAATGTAGGCTCGACAGCAATGCTTTTCACGGCAGGGCGGCGATGCGCTGTCAGCAAGGCGGCGCGCTATCGGCCTGGTCGATGAAGCCATCGAGACGGTTGATTGCTCCCGTCGAGCGGGACCGAATGTATCGGCGCCAGCTTGATGATCATCTGATTCGCTTTCGCCATCGACTATCCTTGGCTCGCCTCTTCGTTGACAATGGGTTTTGCGTTCTTTGCCTCTGACGCCGCCCTGAGCGGTCGTGATCGCCGGCGCCCCGTCTTTGACCAGCGACCGGTTCTCCGCCGGGTGACCCTCTGGAACCGCGAAGCGGCGCCGGCCGGCGCCTTTCCTGGGTGCACCGTCCGCGAGAGCCCCCGGACCCAGCGCCGCCAAGCACCAATAAACGCTAGCCAAGCGCCAATAAACGCGAGTAAACGTTAGTAAAATAGCTAGCGTTTACTAGCGTTTATTTTTCCGAATCGGGACTTTTCAATGGGTTACAGCCGATTGGAATAAAAAATGTAACTCCCAAGCGGGTGGTTATTGGAGGATCGCGTGGCTGACGGCGTCTGGGGTTGCGGCGAGGATTTGGAGGCTGGCGTAACCCTGTTTTCTGGCGGTCGAAAGAATGGATCGGAGGCAGGCGAAGTGTCTGGCGCCG
>DASXES010000049.1:0-131437 GCA_036489975.1 Roseiarcus sp. | reverse complement strand
GCGGCCTTGAGTCTAGGGAGGAAACGCCCAAGGAGGGCATATACGGGCGTGAACCCGCACAGCAACAATATAATGCTGCAGTGCAGCAATTGCAAGGACGTTTCTCCCGGTTGATTAGAAAGAAAGGATGGACGCCGACCTAGGCGGACTGAGAGCCTGACTCAAAAGCCTAGGCGCGAGCAAGGCGTCTGATGGCGAATTGGATGGCGGCCAAGGTTATGAAGGCGGCGAGCGTTTCGGCGAGGTTCTGGTAGTCCTTGGCCAGACGGCGGTTGCGGCCGAAC
Source organism: Roseiarcus sp. (assembly GCA_036489975.1). GTDB lineage: Bacteria > Pseudomonadota > Alphaproteobacteria > Rhizobiales > Beijerinckiaceae > Roseiarcus. Next base: position 131,153 of record DASXES010000049.1, on the reverse strand, counting down.
CAGGAGAAGGTTCGCTCGACGACCCATCGACGGGGCAGCACGACGAAGCCTTTCATACCGTCTGTCCGCTTCACGATTTGGAGGCGGAGCCCGGGAGATTTGGCCACGACCTCCTTGACCTGATGGGCGTTGTAGCCGGCGTCGGCCCAAACGAGTTCCAGCCATGGAAAGCGCTGGCGGATCTTGTCGAGAACCAGCGTCGCGCCGTCACGATCCTGCATACCCGCCGAGTGGACGATCACGCGCAGCGGCAGGCCTTCGACGTCGACGAGGGCGTGGATTTTGCGCCCCTTCCCCTTCTTGCCGGCGTCGTCACCCACTGCGTCTTTTTCGCTCCGGCTCGCGGCTCCCCTTTTTCCGCCGCTTTCAGCGACTGGCTGTCGAGGATCGCGGCAGTCGGGCTGGCCTCGCGGCCGAGCGCCTCGCGCAGCGCCATGTAAAGCTCTTCCCAGATGCGCTCCCATGCGCCGTCGCGCTGCAACTGGCGGAAGATGTTGGAGACCGTCGAGCGCGGCGGAAACGGGCCGCGCGGCAGATACCGCCACGGGCAGCCCGTGCGCAGAAGATAGAAGATCGCATTCATCGCCGCGCGCATGTCCGTCTTGCGCGGTCGCCCGCCCGGCCTCGCCGCCGGGCCTATCAGCTTGCGTCCACATCCCGAATCAAAGCCTCCCAGCAACCCTGGAGGCGGTGAATCATGCCGACATCGCAAACGCCAGAACTTTTGGGACAGGCTCTTAGCTTCGAACTATGGACCAGCAGACCGAGGATCCGGACGTCCTGAACGTACTTGTGCTCGAGCGGGTCGACCGCACGAAGAACATGGCGCGTTACTACGTCCTATCGGTCGAGCCGACGCTGTTCGCCGAATCGTCGCTGGTGCGACGCTGGGGCCGCATCGGGGGCGCCGAGCAAGTTCGAGGGCCGGGCCGACCGCAATGCGCAGCGCCAGATCCTCCGGCAGGTCGATAGGCAAGCCGAGAAGCCGAAAGGCGCTTGCCTTGCCATGCGTGTCGAGGGCGAGGGCCGAGTTGACGCCGCCCTCGAGCGCATCGTCGATGACGAGATTGAGAGCGGCGAGGTGGGGCAGGACGTAGCGAATGACGCGGCTTGCTCCCCGATTCGCGAACAGCGCGCGGACCCGCGCCTCCGTGACCTGGTCAAGAAGCACCGGCCAGGCCTCGGGATGGTAGGCGATGACGCTGATGTTGAGCCGGTTGCCTTTGTCGCCGGACCGCCCGTGCGCGATCCGGTGCAAGGGCAGCCTCGTCATTCTGTCCGCCGTCACGATCTCGCCTCGTGGAAGCGAAAGCAGGAAGGCGCGAGATCGCGCGGAATCAGATAGGACAGCGTGCGAATCCGCGCCTGCACGCGCGTGCGGACGCCTCCGCCGCCCGCCGGGCCGCAGCAATAGAGCGCATTCACCTCCTGCATGGCCTTTTCGATTTGTTCCTTGTCCTCGCCGCTGACCGCGAGCCGCATTCGCAGATCGTCAACCGCGGCGCGATCGAAAGCCTCCCGCAGATCGCCTTCGTCGCTGTCGAACACGCTGGTTGCTCCGATCAAATCGATGCGGCGGCGCAGGTCGAGGCCACGCAGCGCGAGGCGCTTGTCGATGATGTCCGCGGCGAGGCGCGCCCTCGCCAGCGCGTTCGGGCCGGCGTAGGAAATCTCCGCTTCGCCGATCCAGTCGCCCGCAAACCCGACGGTCGCTTTCAGTTTCTCCGGCGCCGCCTTTCCGCGCGCGCCTCGAACCGCCACGCGATCGGCCCCCGCGTCCTCGAGCGAGACGCCGGTGATGTCGAGCGTGATGTCCGGGGTGAGATAGGCGGCAGGATCATGAATCTCGTACAGGAGCTGCTCTTTGACGGTGCGCTGATCGACAATGCCGCCCGTACCCTCGGGCTTGGTGATGACAAACCGTCCATCCTCGGCGACCTCGGCGATAGGAAAGCCTATCGACTCGGGCCGCGGCACGTCCTTGAAGCCGGGATCGGCAAAGTAGCCGCCGCTGACCTGCGAGCCGCATTCGAGCAGGTGCCCGACGAGAGTGCCGGCGGCGATGCGGTCGAGATCGTTCCAATCCCAGCCAAAGTGCGCGACGATCGGCCCGAGCGCGAGGGAGGGGTCGGCGACGCGCCCAGTGATGACCATGTGGGCCCCACCCTCGATGGCCCCGGCGATCGCGCGCGCTCCGATGTAGGCGTTCGCGGAAATCGCCGCGCCCTCGGCGCGAGGCAATCCGCGTTCGCCTTCCCAGACATTCGCCTCGGCAAGGTCGATCCTTCCCAGGACGTCGTCTCCCTCGACAATCGCGATGCGGAGGCCACGGATCCCTTGCTCGGCTGCGATCCTGCACACCACATCCGCTGCGCCCGAAGGATTGGCGCAACCAAAGTTGCCGACGATGACGATTCCGGCGTTCACCGCCGGCTTGAGAATGGGCGCCAAAAACTGCGGAAGAAGCGGCTCGTAGCCCAGGCTCGGATTTTCCCGTTTCGCGAGTTGGCCCAGCGCCAGCGTTCGTTCTCCAACGGTCTCGAAAATGATTGCGCCGCCGCGGCCGCGCGCGGAGATTGACTCCACCACAGGAATCGCGGCGTCGACACGATCCCCTGAAAACCCAGCGCCGCTTCCGATCAGAAACACTATCCCGCCTCGTTCCACGCTTTCACGAACGCCTGCGCGGCGCGCGCGACGTCCTCGACGCTCGCGCCCGGCTTGTACAAAGCCGAGCCGATCCCGAAGCCGCTCGCGCCGGCGCGCCGATAGGCGGCCATGCGCTCGGGCATGATTCCGCCGACCGGATAGAGCTGCGTCTCCTTCGGCAGGACGGAGCGCCACGCCTTCAGCACATCAGGGCCGAGCGCTTCGCCCGGGAAAAGCTTGAGGCCCGACGCGCCCGCCTTCAGCGCCGCAAACGCTTCGGTTGGGGTGGCGACGCCCGGCACGGCGAAGAGGTCTAGCTTCACGGCCCGCTCGATGACGGCGTGATCGGCGTTGGGCGCGACCACGAGCCTCGCGCCCGCTTCCGCGACCTTGTCGACGTCATGCGCTTCAAGCACTGTGCCAGCGCCGACCAGAACCTGGTCGCCGAACAGGCGCGCGATGATCTCGATGCTTGCGAACGGGTCGGGCGAGTTGAGCGGAACTTCGATCGCGCCGAAGCCCGCCTCGACCAGCACGGCCGCGATCGAATCCGCTTCGTCCGGCGTGACGCCTCTGAGGATGGCGACGAGCGGCGTCGGAGCGAGGTTCAGCGTCACAGGAGCCCTCCATCGCGAGCGATGCGAAAAAGCCCACGCGCGGCGGCCCGCGGCGGCGCGGCGCGTGCGGAGACACCGAGCGCCTCGAAGGCGGCGATATAGCGCTTGACCAGCGCCTCGGCCCCCGCGACATGCGGCGCCTCGCCGGGATGGAGCCTAAGCCCCTCGCCGATCTCCGCGCCGATAAGAAGACCGGAGAGATATTCGCCCGAATCGTCCGGATCGAGCTTGCCCATGAGGGGCAGCGCCCGCGCGCTGAACATCAGGCCGAGCAGGCCGGATTTCCCGTTATCCGCGGCGGCGCCGCGTTCGACTCCGAGGACGAAGGCTTTTCCCTGCGCCTTGGCCGGCGCGATGCGAGCAAAAGCGCCGAGGACGGTGTGATCGCGCAAGGCTGCGAACAGTTCCCCGGTGACGAAAGTCTTGAACGCGACGATCCGCTCGCCCTCGACTCTCGCCCATTTCGAATGCGAGCCCGGCAACACGATGAGGCGCGCGCCGGAATCGGCGATTCCGAAGATTTCCGTCTCCTCGCCGCGCATCACATCCGGCAGCCCGGCGTCGTCGACGTAAGCGAGCCCCGGAGCGAGCGCGATCCGCCGGCCGTCGGCCTCGACTTGCGTCAGATGCGAAGCGACGTCGCCTGGGCCGGCGGGACATTTGACGTAAGCCGCCTCGCGCCAGCCATGCCGGCTGCCGACCATGCCCGAGGCGATCACCGGGAGAGTGGCATGCGCGTCGAGCCAGCGCCCGACGAGCCGCCTGAGCGTGGCCGGATAGGCGCCCGCTTCGACGCTTCCGATCCCGTCGCCGGAGGCGACCTCATCGAGGACCTCGGCCTCCCGCGACACGAGATAGGCGCGGAAGCTCGACGATCCCCAATCGATGGCGATGAGCGCTGGCAACATGACGGCGGGATTGAGGCATGTGCGCGCTGTGCGGTCAATCATCCGCCGCCCTTGGGTGGCGCTTCGCTTGAGCGCAGTCAATGCTTAGTGTGCGCCGTCGAGCGCTGCGCGCCGGCTGGGAGGCAAGGGATGGATGAAGGCCTGAAGACCAAGACCATGATCGTGACCGGCGCAAGCTCCGGCATCGGCCGCGCGGCCGCCAAGCGATTTGCGGCGGAAGGCGTCAAGCTCGCGCTGGTCGGGCGCTCGGCGGAACGCCTGCAGGCGTTGGCGGACGAGCTCGGCTCCGATCACCTCATCCTGCCTTTGGATCTGACCAGGCCCGCCGACGTCGCGACCATGGTGAAGGCGACAACCGACCGCTTCGGCCGCATCGACATATTGTTCGCCAATGCGGGGAGCTATGTCGCGGGCAAAGTCGCCGAGGGCGATCCCGAAGAATGGGACCGGATCGTCGACATCAATGTGAAGAGCGTGTTTCGCGCCGTTCGCGCGGTCCTGCCGGACATGATCGCGCGCCGCTCGGGCGACATCGTTGTCACCTCGTCGATCTCAGGCCACCAGGCGATCCATTGGGAGCCGGTCTATTCCGCCACCAAGCATGCGGTGCAATCGTTCGTTCATGGCGTGCGCCGGCAAGTCGCCAAGCACAATGTGCGCGTGAGTTCGCTCGCGCCGGGCATGGTCCTGAACGAGCTTTGGGGACTGACCGACCCCGAAGACATCGAGCGCCGGATCGCGGCGCATAGCGGCCTCAGCAATGAGGACGTCGTCGACGCGCTTTTTTTCATGCTGACGAGGCCGCCGCATGTCACGATTCGCGACCTCGTCATTCTGCCGCAGGCGCAGGAGCTTTGACGCCGGGCATTCGGGCGCCGCTCTCACTGCGCCGTCAGCCCCCCGTCGACCATGAATTCCGCCCCGGTGGTGAAGGACGATTCGTCGCTGGCGAGAAAGAGGATGGTGTTCGCGACCTCCTCCGCCCTGCCCATCCGACCCATCGGCGCCGCGCGCTTGAGGCCCGCGCGCAGCCGCTCGGGGTCCCTCGCCCGCGCGATGCCGTCGAGCACCATCGGCGTTTCGGCGAACGAGGGATGCACCGAGTTGACCCGGATCCCGTAGCGCGCGCGGGCGCAGTGGAGCGCGGCGGATTTGGTGAGGAGCCTCACCGCCCCCTTGCTCGCGCAATAGGCGAGCGACGAGGCGTCGCCGATGATTCCGGCGACCGACGAGAGGTTGACGATCGACCCGCCGCCCGTCTCCTTCATCGCCTTGACCGCCTCGCGGCAGCCGAGAAACACGCCTTCGGCGTTGACCGCGTTCACCTTGCGAAAGTCGGCGAGGGTCGTCGTCTCGATATTGCCGAGGGTCGCGATGCCGGCGCTGTTGACGAGAATGTCGAGGCGCCCGAAGGCGGCGACGACCGCGTCGACCACCTCGCGCCAGCGCGCTTCGTCGGTCACGTCCTGGGTGAGCGTGAGGTCCGCGTCCGGCCCAAGCGCCTTCAGGCCTGCTTCGTTGCGGTCGGTCGCGGCGACCTTGGCGCCTTCGGCGTGAAACAAAGCCGCCGTCGCCCGCCCGATGCCGGACGCCGCGCCGGTGATGAGCGCGACCTTGCCCGCAAGGCGCCCCGCTCCAGTGGCCGACATCGTTTTCCTCCTCGATTCAAGTTCAGCTAAACCTATAAGCTTGAACAACGCTTCGTGAAATCGAGTCCGAATCCAGGCTAAGCCGGCTAACCGGGGCTTGCGCCGGCGAGCGCGTTCGGAAACCCTGCGCCTCGATGACGAGCGTCCGTCCCTCGGCCGTATCCGCGAACCGCCGACCGGCGCCTTCGGGCGATGTCGGCGAGATATTTCGCGTCTTTCTCCGGCTCGGCCTCACGTCGTTCGGCGGTCCGATCGCGCATCTCGGCTATTTTCGCGCCGAGTTCGTCGAGCGCCGCCGTTGGCTCTCCGAACAAGGCTTCGCCGATCTCGTCGCGCTCGCGCAATTCCTGCCAGGGCCTGCGTCGAGCCAAACGGGCTTTGGCGTCGGCCTCCTGCGCGGCGGCTTTCTGGGTGGCCTTGCGGCCTGGGCCGGCTTCACCCTGCCCTCCGCAGCCCTCATGGTTCTGTTCGCCTATGGAGCGGGAAGCCTCGCCGACAGCGCGCTCGGGGCCGGGCTCCTGCATGGCCTCAAACTCGTCGCCGTAGCGATCGTGGCGCAGGCGGTCATGGGAATGGCGCGGACCCTGAGCCCCGACCGCATCCGCGCCTCGATCGCGACCTTCGCTCTGGTCGTGACGCTTGTCGCGCCCTGGTCGCTGGCCCAGCTTGCCGTCATCGTCGCCGGAGGCTTCGCCGGCCTTCTGATGTGCAAGGCATCGGGCGAAGCGATGAGCGAGGCTCAGCTTTGGCCCGTGTCGCGCCGAGCGGGTCTCGCCTGCCTTGCGGCTTATTTTGCGCTGCTAGCTGTCGCTTTCGTGCCGGCGCCGCCAGGCGCGGCGGCGCTGTTCGATGCGTTCTACCGCTCGGGCGCTCTTGTGTTTGGCGGCGGCCATGTGGTGCTGCCGTTGCTGCGCAACGCCGTTGCGGCTCCGGGTTGGGTTTCCGACAGCGCCTTCCTTGCCGGATACGGGGCGGCGCAAGCCCTGCCTGGGCCCCTTTTCACATTCGCCGCCTTTCTCGGCGCGGTCGCAAGCGTATCGCCGCACGGGATCGCGGGCGCGGCGATTGCGCTGCTCGCCATCTTCATTCCCGGCATGCTTTGCCTCGTCGGCGCTCTGCCTTTCTGGAGCGCGCTCAGCGCCGATCCTCGCGCTCGCGGCGCCATGATGGGGACCAACGCCGCGGTCGTCGGACTGCTCGGCGCCGCCCTCTACAACCCCGTCTGGACAAGCGCCGTGCGAGGTCCGATCGACTTCGCGATCGCCGCCGCCGGGTTCGTTCTCCTGCTCGCCTGGCGGGCTCCCCCGCTCCTTGTCGTGGCGCTTTCGGCGCTTGCAGGCCTCGGTTTGAGCCTCCTGAGATAACGGAAGTCAGGCGGCCTTGCCGGCTTACTCGCCGAGATGGGCGATCGCCTCCTGGAGGGCGGCGGGCGCTATGCGGAAGACGCCGGTGTAGGGCAATCCGAGTTCGAGGATAAGAAAAAGCGCGAAGGCGATACAGGCGGCGCCCGACGCCATCGCGGTGACAACGACCGCATTCGATTTCGCAAAGATTCCGAACGCGAAAAATAGCGCGACCGCCCAAAAGATCAAAATCAGGACCAGACCCGGACTGACCGGGCGGCCTGCGGCCTGAAGGGACATCAAGAGCCGCGCTCGCGTGATCTGGTCAGCGAGGGTGCTCACGGACGCGAGAGCCTGCTTCTGCTCTTCATTCGCTGGCGTGAACGCGCCGAGAAAAGCTTTGATGGCCTTTCGCGACGCGAGCGGGACGGAGACGGAGAGGCGTTTCGGATCGACCGACTCCGAACCCCAGAACGCATTGTAGGCGTCCTCTATCGTCGCTTTCAGCCGCTCGCGCGCGAAAGCCCCTGTCGGCCCCAATTCCCCGAGCGTTTGGTCAAGCTCGAGGACCTGCGCGGCGAGCGCGTCGAGTTCGGTCTTTTGGGTCGTCTGGAAGGCGAAGCTCGTGCCGACCAGCGTTCCGAGCACGAGCGAGAGAAGGAGGCTCAAGACGCCCGAGATCTGGCCGGTGATCACCCGCGCGCTCTCGCTTTTCTGCGCCTCGGGCAGGCGGTGTTGAACCGCCAGTCCGAGCAGGCCGGACGCCAGGATCACAGCAAAGATCAAAATGCACACGAGTATGATCGTCACGAGGGCGTGGCTCCGGCGCGTGCGCTCGGAACGCGCTCTAGCAGTTTAGGGTTTGACGGGCCATGGGGGGCGCCGATCTCCGGACATCCGCTGGTTTGCGGAGGTTGGTCGAGACACTGTTCGAGGTCGGGGCGAGCCTCGAAGGCGCGGCTCGCGTGTCTTGGCGCCGCGTTAGCCGCCAACGGGCGATACTGGACCAGCCCCGTGAGCCCAATCCGTTTTTGTCAGCGCCGACAGACCTCTCACCGCTCGCTTCAATAACTCTGCTTTGCCCCGCGGTTTCGATCACGGCGACATCGGAAGGGAAAGCGGACGAGCGGGCCGTTCGCCGAGACGCAACCTTTCTGTTGGGATGTTTTGCGGCCTTAGAAATGGAAGGGGTAAGACTGGAAGATCTGTAGGTACATTAAGACTATTGGAGCGTAGCAAGCGTTTCCAACTCTTCTCTAAAAAGATCTATTTTGCTATTAACTTGTCCAATCCAGGAATTTTGCGCGCTGGCAGCCATTTCTATTTTCTTTACTTTATCTCCAAGAGAAAGAACGATCAGACTATGTGTTGAATTGTCCGGGACGCTTTTCAACGCTTGTTGCAATTCATGGACGGCGCCGCGTAGATCGGGGTAAATTGGCACGTTCAGAACAATATACTGTAGATCGTTTCTAAAATATGGACGTTTTTCTAGTATTTTCATTAGCTGTATATTGCCATATATTAATTTACTGTCGATTTCTTATAGTATCTCATTTGTCCGATGTGCGCCGTTATCTCTAATCATTGAGACAAAATTTCGCGTAAAATGTACAATAGGGCCGTCGTACGTGGCAGTTATTGGCGCGTAATTGTGAGCAATGCAGTCATATACATCCCTAAGCGCGGCGCGAAACTCAATATTTTCGTCGCGCGTATAGTGATGTTTGATACCAAAAAATACGCGACCGTTAAAGGCAAACGTCGCGTTAGGGGGTAGCGGAGGGGATACAGTGACGCTAGGCAACGGCTCTGTAGGAGTTTCGAGATGCGGACCGGGGGGCGACGTGTTGGGACCCCCGTTTGCCAATGGGACACTTGTTCGGGAGACCGTGTCTACCTTGACCGGTTGGCTGCGCTTCGCTGCGTTACTTCGAGCTGTGCTAACCAGTGTGAATAGTTCCGTCTTCGCTAACCGCCAGATTGAAGATGGCAGCAACAGGCATATCCCTACCGCAAGGAGGCCGATGGAAATAAAAGTTGAGAGGGGAGTAGCGGGCATTATTGCCCACTTGCGCAAAAATTGACTAACGTCCCGCGCGACCGAGAATCTTCCAATCCAATCGAGAAACTTAATCGGCATTGCCTCTTGGGCTGCCGCCCAGGCAAAAATGAGTGCGCCCGCAATCTTTTTGAGCCATTGCATGCTGTTACTCCTGACTCCGTGCGCCTTATCGCGCAATCGGAGTCAGGAAAATGGCGTTGGAAAAGCGCGCCGGGCGCCGCCGCGACCATTTAGCGACCTCCACGCGTGCAATGCGGGCTTGGCGCGCCCGCAAGGCGGCTGACCAACAGATACCGCCATAAGAGCCCGAACTGTCTTGCTAAAAAAGAGAATGATGTGTTACAATTTGTGCTGAGGAGAATCAAAGGAGGGGACCAGGTTCATGAGACGCGGTCGAGGCGTAGAACGGGGGTGTGCGGGAAGGGGGCTAACGCAACCCTGAGGCGAGGTGGGAGGGCAGAAATTTTTTTTGTTTTTTCCCCGCGCAACGCTTTGAAAAGGCTTGATTCCACCAAACAAATCCAAGCATTTTTGTTTGGATTTGCCTGGTTTTTGCTTGGATTTGTCTGGATTTAATTGGGCGCTGGATCGCGTTTAGGTTGTATTAGCGCCGGGCCGGATCGCGCCCCGCGCTATTTGGCCGCCATGCGCAGCGCGCCGTCGATGCGGATCGTCTCGCCGTTGATGTAGCCGTTCTCCAGGATGTGGATTGCGAGTGCGGCGTATTCCTCCGGCTGGCCGAGGCGGGCGGGAAACGGCACCGAGGCGCCGAGCGAGTCCTGCGCGGGCTGGGGGAGGCCGGCCAACATCGGCGTCATGAAGATGCCGGGCGCGATCGTGTTGACGCGGATGGCGAACTGGGCGAACTCGCGGGCGATGGGCAGGGTCATGGCCACCAACCCGCCCTTGGAGGCGGAATAGGCCGCCTGCCCGATCTGGCCGTCATAGGCCGCGACCGAGGCGGTCGAAATGATCGCTCCGCGCTCGCCGTCGATCGGCTCGAGCGCGCTCATCCCCGCCGCGGCGAGGCGGATCATGTTGAAGGTGCCGATCAGGTTGACGCGGATCACCTTCTCGAAGTCGGGCAGCGCCTGCGGTCCGTCGCGGCCAAGGACACGCTTGGGCGTGCCGATCCCGGCGCAATTGATCAGCACCCGCGCGGCCCCATGCGCCGCCGCGGCCTTGGCGATCGCCGCACTCGCCGACGCTTCGTCTGCGACGTCGCCTGCGAGCGCGAGGCCGCCAATCGCCCTGGCCGCCTCCTCGGCCGCGCTCGCGTTGAGGTCGAACACGGCGACCTTCGCTCCCCTGGCGGCGAGCCCCTCCGCCGTCGCGCGGCCCAGTCCCGAACCGCCTCCGGTCACGATCGCCGCTACCCCCGACAGTCTCATCGCGTTTCCTCCTTGGGCTAGTCCGCGCCTGCCCGTAGCAATGACTCGCCCATGTTGCGGTCAGCCGAGCTTGACGAGCAGCCGGCCCCCTTCGACCTTCACCGGATAGGTCGCAAGATCGACGCAGGCCGGCGCGCCCTTGGCTTCGCCGGTGGTGAAATCGAACCGGCCGTTATGCATCGGGCATTCGATGATCGTGCCCTGAACGAAGCCGTCGGCGAGCTCGACCGCCTCGTGCGTGCACAGGCCGGCGGTGGCGAAATAGCGGTTGTCGGCCGTGCGGTAGAGCGCATATTGCCGGCCATTGTGCTCGAAGGGCGCGACATCCTCGGCCGCGATGCGATCGGCGGGACCCGCGTCGATCCAGGCCTCGGTCATTCAGCCGCTCCCGTTGCGACCATCGCTTTTGCCTTTGCCGCGCCGAGAGGCCCGCGCTGCGCCGAGGACGGCAGCTCGCGCCGCACGAAATAGGTCGGGTCCTTGAGCTGGCGCGCCAGCGCCGGGATGATTTCGCGATAGGCGGCGACGGAGCTCGGGTAGGGCGGTGGGCAATCGGCCTTGATCGCCTCATGCAGCCTGGGCAGCGCGTGATAGGGAACGGTCGGAAAGATGTGGTGCTCGACGTGGTAATTCATGTTCCAGTAGAGGAACCGGAAGATCGGATTCATGTGCACCGTGCGCGAATTCAGCCGGTGATCGAGGACGTCCTCGGCGAGCCCGAGATGCTGCGTGACCCCGCAATAGAGCGCGAACCACCCGCCGTAGAGCGTCGGGAGGCCGATATACATCGCCGGCAGAATCGAGCGGAAATAGACGCAGGCGGCGATCACCGCGGCGTAGATCGCAAGGTAGATGCGCGCGGTCCGGTAAACTTTCGGCCGCTCTCGCGCGGGCACGAACGTCGCCTCTTCCTCCGTCAGCCAGCCGGTCGCATGCAGAAACACCTTGCGGAAAAAGACCACCGTGTTCTTGAGCGCGAAAATGTTGAGCAGAAGCGACACGATGTCCGGCGGACGCGGCGTGATGATCTCGGGATCGCGGCCAACGATGACCGTATCCGTGTGGTGGCGCGTATGGCTCCAGCGCCAGATCTCGGGCTCGCGCATGATCATGAAACAGGCGATCTGATAGACCGCGTCGTTCATCCATTGCGTCTTGAAGGCGGTGCGGTGACCGCACTCGTGCCAGCGGCTGTCGGTCGAAGAGCCGTAGAGAACGCCATAGACAATGAAGAAGGGAACCGCGGCCCAAGTCCCCCAAAAATAAAAACCGAACCCGCCCGACACGATGAACGCCGCGAACCAGATCAGGGTGTCCCGGATCGCCGGCCCATCCTCGCGGCGCATCAGATCCTTAAGTTCGGCGCGCGTGACGGGCGGGGTGTACCATTTCGCCGACGCGAGCCCGGCCGCGATGGCCTTTTCGGCCTCCGGACCGACGAGACTGTAGTCTCGGGTGACCGCGGATGACATCGGTTTCCTCTCCCAGAAGCCGCTTTGTGGACAAACCGGAGCCTACCGGCAACCGATCAGCGGCTCAATGTCCGGCTTCGAGTTTCTGTCTTACGGCCGCGAGGCGCCCCTCGCGCGCGCCCTTCAGCCCGATTCGGCGGATTTCTGGTCGTTTGGAATTATTATTCTACTATTGATTTTTTTTGGAATGTTTGTTACACGCATCGGCAACGCCCGCCCAGGGCCCGCACGTTGATCTTGCGATCGGTTCCGGACGATTTGGCTGCGCGGTCCGCGACGGCGGAGCCACGCCGCAAAGGGCGCAAACTGATGGGAGGAAAACTGGTGAACGATCTCAACCGAACGACAAGCGTCCTCGCTGCGGCCACCGCCCTGGCCTGCTCGGCTGCGCTCTTCGCGGGCCAGGCGAGGGCCGCGGAAAAGCAGATGACAGTCGCCATGATCACCCACGCGCAGCCGGGCGACACGTTCTGGGACATCATCCGCAAGGGCGCCGAGGCCGCGGCCAAGAAGGACAATATCAAGCTCATCTATCTCGCCGACCCGACGGCGAACAAGGAAGCGCAGCTCATCTCCAATGTCGTTCAGCAGCATGTCGACGGAATCGCCCTGACGCTGGCCTTCCCCGACGCCGAGGCACCCGCGGTCAAGGCGGCGCAAAAAGCCGGCGTTCCGATCGTCGGCTTCAACGCGGGCGTTGACCAGTGGAAGAGCCAGGACCTGCTCGGCTACGCCGGACAGGACGAGACCGTGGCCGGCAAGGTCGTGGGCGAAAGACTGAACAATGAGGGCGCCAAGAACGTCGTCTGCCTCGACCAGCAGCAGGGCGCGGTGCAGCTCGAAGCGCGCTGCGACGGCATCAAGGACACGTTCAAGGGCAAGATGGAGATCCTGTACGTGACCGGCTACGACATGCCGACGGTCAAGGCCCGGATGCAGGCCAAGCTGCAGCAGGACCCGTCGATCGACTATGTCGTCACGCTCGGCGCCCCGTTCGCGCCGGTCGTGCTCGACGCGATCACAGCGTCCAGTTCCAAGGCCAAGGTCGGCACCTTCGACATGAGCCCGGTGGCGATCGACCTGATCGCGAAGGGCAAGATCGAGTGGGCGGTCGACCAGCAGCCCTATGTTGAGGGCTACGAAGCGGTCGACATGATTTGGCTCTACCTCACCAACGGTGACACCGTCGGCGGAGGCGGCCCGGTTTTGACCGGCCCCTTTTTCGTGACCAAGGAAAACGCCGCCGCGGTGGCCAAATACGCCAAGGCCGGCACGCGCTGAGTCGACGAGCGGCCGTGGCGTGACGGCTAATCAATGAACCGACCGCCGGCCAGAGGGGCGCCCACATGGCCGGCGGGGCAAAGCGGAGGAAGCGGGTGAGCACGACCAGCGAGCCGGTCAGCCTCGCGCAACCGCGACGGCAGGTTCAAACCCAGGCGCTGTGGCGGCGCATCCTGAACCGACCCGAGGCGGGCGCCCTCGGCGGCGCGATCCTGGTCTTCGTCTTCTTCTGGGTGATCGCCCCTCCCTTCCGGCAATTCGCCGCCTTCACCACGATCCTCTATCAGTCCGCGACCATCGGGATTCCGGCGGTCGCCGTGGCGCTCCTGATGATCGGCGGGGAGTTCGACCTTTCGGCCGGCGTCGCGGTGACGACCTCCTCGCTCGCCGCCTCGATGTTCGCCACCCAGGTCACCGGCAGCCTGTGGGCCGGGGTCGTCTTCGCGCTGTTCTTTTCGCTCGGGATCGGCGCCTTGAACGGGTTTCTGCTGATCCGGACCAAGCTGCACAGCTTCCTCGTCACCCTCGGCACCTTCCTGATGCTTCAGGGTCTCAACATCGCCATCACCAAGCTGATCACCGGCAATGTGGCGACCGAGGACATCAGCGGGATGGCGGGCTTCAATACGCTCCAGGCGATTTTCGCCTCCGACGTGATGGTCGGCGGGGCGCAGATCAGCATCGCCATTGTCTACTGGCTGATCTTCGTCGGGCTCGCCACCTGGGTGCTTCTGCGCACCAGGACCGGCAACTGGATTTTCGCCGTCGGCGGCCAGGGGGACAGCGCCCGCGCCGTGGGCGTGCCGGTGAACCGGGTGAAGATCGGGCTCTTCATGCTGGTCGGCTTCAGCTGCTGGTTTCTGGCGATGCACCTGCTCTTCGCCTATGACACGGTGCAGTCGGGCGCGGGCATCGGCAACGAACTCCTCTATATCGCGGCCTCGGTGGTCGGCGGCTGCCTGCTCACCGGCGGCTACGGGTCCGCCGTGGGGTCAGGGCTCGGCGCCTTCATCTTCGGCATGACCACCGAGGGCGTGATCTACGCCGACTGGGACCCGGACTGGTTCCAGTTCTTCGTCGGCGCAATGCTGCTGCTCGCCACCGTGGTCAACACCTGGATCCGGATGCGCGCAACAAGGGGGAAGTAGATGGCCCGCTCGGAAACGCCGATCATTCAGTTCAAGAACATCGGCAAGAACTACGGCGCCATCAACGCATTGCGAGGCGTGAACCTGACGGTGCGGCAAGGTGAAGTCACCTGCATTCTCGGAGACAATGGAGCCGGCAAGTCGACGCTGATCTCGATCATCGCCGGGCTGTTCCCGCATGACGCGGGCGAATATCTGGTGGACGGCGAGCCCCGGCGGTTTTCGTCGCCGCGCGAGGCGCTCAACCTCGGCATCGCGGCTGTCTACCAGACGCTCGCTCTGGTCCCGCTTCTGCCCGTGTGGCGCAATTTCTTCCTCGGGTCGGAGCTGGTCAGGGGGAATGGCCTCCTCCGCCGCCTCGACACCGGCACGATGCTGGCGCAGACGAGGGACGAGTTGCAGCGGATGGGGATCAATCTCGAAAACCTCGAGCAACCGGTTGGCACGCTGTCGGGCGGCCAGCGCCAGGTGGTCGCGATCGCCCGCGCCGTCCATTTCGGCGCCCGCGTGTTGATCCTCGATGAGCCGACCGCGGCGCTCGGCGTGGCCCAGTCGGGTCTCGTGCTGCGCTACATCGCGCAGGCGGCGCGGGAGCAGGGAATCGGCGTCATCTTCATCACCCACAACCCGCACCACGCCTATCTCGTCGGCGACCACTTCATGGTGCTGGCGCGCGGCGAGGTGGAGCTAGACGCGCCTCGCGCCGAGCTTACGCTGGAAAACCTGATGTTCCACATGGCTGGCGGCAAAGGGCTCAGCGTCCTCGAGCACGAGCTCCACGGCGGAGGCGCCGCGGCGCCGGCTGCTTGACCGAAAGCGCGGGTCAAATGTCGCCGCCGCCCTTGGGCCGCGCCATGGCGAAGACTTTCTCGACCGCCGCATAATCCTGGTAGCCGCAGCGCGCGAGCGGGCGCGCGCCGGTGGTGTCGAAGCGGCCGTCGAGCAGAAATCGCTCGTCGATATGAAAGCCGACGACCTCGCCAAGCGTGAGCACGGCCCCGCTCAAGGCGCCGCTTAGCGAGCGGATCTCGACGACGTCGACCACCTTGCACTCGAGGGCCGCCGGGCTCTCGGCGACGCGGGGCGCGGCGATGAGGCGGCATTCGGCCATGGTCAGCCCCGCGCGGGCGAATTCGTTGTCGCCGCGCGCGAACGGCGCCGAGGTTTCATTCATCGGGCCGCGCAGTTCGTGCGTGGCGAGGTTGGCGACAAACTCGCCGCTCTCCCTGGCGAAGGACGCCGAGTCCTTCCAGCCTTCGCTGGAAAAGCCCACGATCGGAGGCGCGGTCAAGAAGCCGTTGAAGAAGCTGTAGGGCGCGAGATTGATCCGCCCGTCGAGCGCGCGGGTCGAGATCCATCCGATCGGACGCGGCGCGACGATCGCCTTGAACGGGTCGTGCGGCAGCTTCGTCTTGTCCCGCTCCGCGGTCGCATAGAACATCGGCCTTAAGCCTCACTCCGGAAAGTTGGTCACAATCTGCGCGAGCGGCGGGCGCGGGCGATCCTCGATCGCCGCCGTGGTCCGGCCGACGTGAATGAAGCCGGCGACGCGCTCATGGTCCGCAAGACCAATCGCCGCGCGAAAGTGACCATCATAGGCCATCCATTCAGTAAGCCAGGTCGCCGAGAAACCGGTCGCGCGCGCAGCGACGATCATGTTCATGCAGACCGCGCCCGCGGACAAGACCTGCTCCCATTCCGGAATCTTGTGATGCGGCGCAGCCCGCGAGACGACCGCAATGACCAGCGGCGCGCGAACAAAGCGCCGCTGCTCCTCGGCACGGGCGGCCTCGTCCAGGTCAGGACTGTCGGCGAGCCGGATCTTCAGCGCAAGCGCGCTTGCGCGCTCTCGCGCTTGGCCAGAGAAGACGATGAACCGCCAGGGCGCGAGCTTGCCATGGTCCGGCACGCGCGAGGCCACGGT
Organism: Roseiarcus sp.; assembly: GCA_036489975.1. GTDB lineage: Bacteria > Pseudomonadota > Alphaproteobacteria > Rhizobiales > Beijerinckiaceae > Roseiarcus. The sequence goes on along the minus strand of DASXES010000049.1, from coordinate 114,706 downwards.
CAGGATTGTCGCAAGCTCGTCTGGATTTGGCGCCGGCCCTGTCATCATCGGCGGCGGAACGGATCTGCGGCGTTTGAGGATGTCGATGGTGTCGTTCATCAGCGCTTTCTTTCTCGGGTGAACGCCTGCTTGATCCAATGGCTCAGAGATGTAAACCGCCTTGGATCCGCCTCAATATCCGGCCACGAGCGGGACGAATCGTCAGCGGCAATTTTAGGCACAGGGCGGATTGAAAGCGACTTGGCGAATTCTGGCTGCTCTGTTTGCCCTGATGGCGCTGGCCGCGTCCGTCAGCGCCGAGACGCCGGCTACGGAATCCGCCCAAGCGACGCTCGTCCTCTCAGCGGTGCTCAAAGGCGGCGCCGCGCCGCTCGCTGGCGGGCTGCGCTGGCGGGTGTTCGGCGCGCAAGCCGATCCGGACGGTTCGCATCCCTTGATCGTCGAATCCGGCCTCGCTCAGCCGACCCTGACCATTCCCCCCGGGGACTACGTTGTTCATGTCGCGTTCGGGCTCGCGAGCGCGGCCAAGCGAGTGACGCTCGGCGCGGAAGTCCGATCCGAACGCTTGACCCTCTCGGCCGGGGCGCTGCGGATCGAAGGGACCCTCTCCGACGCGCCGATTGACCCGTCCAAACTGTCGCTCGCCATCTACGTGCCCCAGAACCGCAATCCGCTTGGCAAGCTCGTCTACGCCAAAGGCAAGGCGGGCGATATCATTGGACTGCCGGAAGGCGCCTATCACATCGTCTCCACCTATCTCGATACGGTCGGCGCCCACTCGGCGGTGAGCGCTCCCGGCGATTCCGGCAAATCCGCGACGCCCGCGTCGCTTGCGCCAATCCCATCCAATTCGATCGTCAACGCTGACATCAGGGTCATGTCCGGCAAGCGGATCGACGTCACGATTCGTCATCACTGCGCGACGCTTACGCTCAAGCTCGTCAACAAGCCGGGGGCCGAGGCCCTCGCCAACACCACTTTCACGGTGCTCACTCCAGGGGGCGACGTCATCCGGGAACTGGTCGGCGCCTTTCCCTCGCTCGTGCTCGCCGAGGGCGAGTATGTCGTGATCGCGCGGCACGAGTCCAAGGTCTACCAATCGACATTCCAGGTTCAGACGGGGATGGACCGCGATGTCGAAGTTGTTGCAGAAGAGAACGGCAAACAAGGGCCGTGACCGGATGCAGACCTTCTTCGTCCAAATCAAATGCGCGCTGGGGCGAACCTACGAGGTCGCCAGCGCGCTAGCGGAAGCGGAAATCGCCTCCGAGATCTATTCGATCGCGGGCGACTATGACATTCTGGCCAAGTTCTATGTGGAGTCCGGCGTCGACATCGGCCATTTCGTCGGCCACAAAGTGCAGGTGATCCCGGGAATCGTCGACACGCGCACCATCATCACATTCAAGGCGTTCTAGGCGTGAACATGTCAGACGCTCAACCCAGGCGCCGTCCCCGCTTCCAAAGGCCCGATTCCCCCGTTCAAAGCAAGCGCCCGGTTCCAAAATGCGCCTAAGCCTTTCCTTCGCTCTCGTCCTTCTCGCCGGCGCCGCGAACGCGGCGGAGGGTGAGACGGCGTTTCTGTTCGACGCGTTGCATGGGCGCACGCCCTATCACGCCTCGTGGGAAAAGCTGATGAAGCTCGTCCAGCCTACCCCTGATTGGCTCATTCGGTTCAATCGGAACTTCGATGGCGTCGCCGGCCAGATGACGGACCTCACCATCGACGGAAAGCCTTACGCGTTGTCATTCGTCTGCGAGCCGGCGAACTGCGCCGATCACAAGTTCGTCGTGCTGTTCGACGCCAAGGGGGCGCATGCCTATGGGGCGCTCGGCGGCAAGGACAATGATCCCGCCTTTTACGGCTCGCCGACCGAGGCGGAGCAGGAGGCGATGACCAAGGCCGTCAAGAACTGAAGCCTGGTCTCCTCAGTCCAGTTCCAGGGTGAACGGCGTTCCCTCGAAACATGCGTCGCCGCGGCCGATGGCGCCGATGGCTTCGCTCATGCGTCCCCGCCGTCCGAGCGCCTTGTCCGCCAGCGCCACCAGGCGGGGGTTAGGCGAGGCGGTCGGCGACGCGGCGCGCAGCGCCCGCGCGATGGCGAACTCGTCGCGATCGGGCTTGAGCGCGCAGGCGGCGATGTAGGCGGCGGCGGTCGAACGGCTGACGCCGGCGAAACAATGAATCAGCATTGGCGCGGCGCGGTCCCAAGCCCGAACAAATCCCAACAGGCCATCGAGATGGGCGCCGTCCGCCAGCACCTGGCCCGGCGTCCGCTCGACGATGTCAGAGACGGCGAGATAAAGATGCCGTTCCGGCATGATCTCGATCGGCCGCTCCATCTCCGTGCCGGGGCTCAGCAGGGTGACAAGCGAACGCGCGCCGGTCCTGGAGACGGTGTCGGCGATCAGGGCAAGCGAACAGACATGCAGGCGCGGCATCGATAAATTCCTTCAGCGGCGCGCCTTATAAGGTCGTCGCGGCCCCGGCGTCGAGTTCGGCGAAACGGGCGAGAAACCGCGCTTCGGCGTCGGCCGGGCGCATCGGCTCGAGATAGCCGGCGAAATCTTTGGTCGGCGCATCGGGCTCGCCGAACAGCTTGCGCGCTTCCGCGACCGAAAAGCCCGCAAGCGCAGTCGCCTCGAGATAGGCCGAGACGCGGTCGGCGGCCTTGATGCGGTGCTCGAGATCGTCGGGGGGCTCGGCGGGCAGGCCGAAGCGGATCAGGATCGCGCGCTTGAGGCGCGCCTCGATCCGCTTGTAGTCGCCGCCGATCGCCGCCTTGAACGGCGAGATCATGTCGCCGATCACATATTCGGGCGCGTCGTGCAGAAGCGCCGCGAGCCGTGCGCCGGCCGAGGGCTGGACCTCGCAAGCCGCGAACAGAGCCTCCACCAACAGCGAATGCTGCGCCACGGAGAAGATCTCGGGCCCCTTGGTCTGGCCGTTCCAACGCGCCACGCGCGCCAGCCCGTGGGCGATGTCGGCGATCTCGACGTCGAGCGGCGAAGGATCGATGAGGTCGAGCCGCCGTCCCGACAGCATCCGCTGCCAGGCGCGCCTCGGCGGGCGCTCGCTCACGGGCGGAGCTCGCGCGCCAGCGCGCGGCAGGCCTCGTGACGGCAGCAGCCGACCAGGTGATCGTTGACCATGCCGGTCGCCTGCATGAAGGCGTAGACAATGGTCGGCCCGACGAAATTGCCCCCTCGTGCGCGCAGGTCCTTGGCGATGGCGCGCGAGACTTCGCTCTCGGGCGGCACGTCCTTTAAGCTCACCCGCGCATTGTCGATCGGCCGTCCGTCGACGAAGCTCCACAAGTGACGCGCGAAGCCGCCTTTGCCGGCGAAGTCGAGAACGATGCGGGAGAGCGCCGCCGTCGCCTCGATCTTGGCCCGGTTGCGCACGATGCCGGCGTCCTGCATCAGCGCGTCCTTCTTCTTGTCGCTCCAGCGCACGATCTTTTCAGGGTCGAAGCCGTCGAACGCCTTACGGAAGGCAGGACGCTTGCGCAGGATGGTGATCCAGGAGAGGCCGGCCTGGAAGCCGTCGAGCACGAGCTTCTCGAACATCGCCCGATCGTCGTATTCGGGCACGCCCCATTCCTCGTCGTGATAGGCGACGTAGAGCGGATCGACGCCCGGCCAGGGGCAGCGCGCCAATCCGTCGGCGCCCTTGACCGCCGTCAAGACGCGCGGCAGCTTTTCTTTTTCGAGCAGGAGCGGCTTTTCTTTTTTGGCCATGAGCGGCCTTCCCTCCTCAACCACGGACCAAGCCATTTGACCTGCCCGGAATCCCGCTCATAGACTTCCGCCTCTCGCTCGCCAACTCAAGGCATGACGCCCATGACCTTCCGCGCCATTCGAGCCGACAAGACCGACGCCGGGCACGAGGTCAAGCTCGTCGAGATGGACGAGTCCGAGCTGATGGACGGCGACGTGACCGTTCGCGTCACCCATTCGACCGTCAACTATAAGGACGGGCTGGCGCTCAGCGGCAGATCGCCGGTGATCCGCCGCTTTCCGATGGTGCTCGGCGTCGATCTCGCCGGAATCGTCGAGAGCTCCGACCGGCCGGACTTTGCTCCCGGCGACCCTGTCATCCTGACGGGACATGGCCTCAGCGAGACCCATTATGGCGGCTACGCGGAACGCGCGCGGGTGAACGGCGACTGGCTGGTCAAGGCGCCGGACGGGTTGACGCTCGCCGAGGCGATGGCGATCGGCACCGCGGGCTTCACCGCCATGCTGGCGCTGATGGCGATCGAGCGCCATGATCTCACGCCCGCCTCGGGGCCGGCGCTGGTGACCGGAGCCGCTGGCGGCGTCGGCTCGATGGCGATCTCGCTCTTCGCCGGCAAGGGCTGGCGGGTCATCGCCTCGACGGGGCGCGGAAGCGAAGCCGCCTACCTCAAGTCGCTCGGCGCCGACGAGATCATCGACCGCGCGACCTTGAGCGCCCCCAGTGGCAAGCCGCTCGGCAAGGAGCAATGGGCGGCGGCGGTCGACAGCGTCGGCTCGAACACGCTCGCCAACGCCCTCGCGCAGACGCGTTACGGCGGCGCGGTCGCCGCCTGCGGCCTTGCCGGCGGCATGGATCTGCCCGCATCGGTCGCCCCCTTCATCCTGCGCGGCGTCTCGCTCCTCGGCATCGATAGCGTGCACTGTCCCAAGGCGCGCCGGCTCGAAGCCTGGCGGCGCCTGGCGCTCGATCTCGACCGCGAGAAGCTCGCGACCATGACCCGGACCATCCTGCTCGCCGACGTCTTCGACGCCGGCGCGCGCATCCTCAGGGGTGAGACCCGTGGCCGGCTGGTGGTGACCGTCGGATGAGGTCGCAGGCTTTGAACGCCAAGCGCCTGCGCCAGCAGGCCGGCGCTGAGCTGCTTTAAGCGAGGTTGGCGGCGCTCAGCGCCGGGTCGGTGACCTCATAGGTCCAGACCCGGAACGACTTCAGAACATGAGGTCCGAACGAATTGATGAGCGGAATATCCGCCGCGTCACGGCCTCGCGCGACGACAATCCTCCCGATCCGCGGCATGTTGTTGCGAGGATCGAACGTCCACCACGACCCGTCGAGGAACACCTCGATCCAGGCGCTGAAATCCATCGGGTCGACGACCGGCACGCCAATGTCGCCGAGATGGCCGTTGACGTAGCGCGCCGGAATGTTGAGGCATCGGAGAAGCGTGACGGCGAGATGAGCGAAATCGCGGCATACGCCGATCCGCTCCTCGAACGCTTCGAACGCGGTCCGGGTCGAGCGCGCCTGCAGATAGTCAAACTTGATGTGCTGATGAACGAAGTCGCACACGGCCTGCACGCGCCCCCAGCCAGGAGGCGTGTTACCGAACAGATCCCAGGCCGCCTGGCTCAGCTTGTCGGTCTCGCAATAGCGGCTCCCCATCAGATAAAGCAGGCAGGCGTCGGGCAGCTCCGCGACCGGCACCTCACGCGCGGCAAAATTAGCCGGGTCAATCTTGCCGTCGTCTTCAATCGTGGCGTCGCCCCAAATCGCGAAGTCGCCGGCAGGCGCCACCAGTCTGCGACAACGATTACCGAACAAGTCGAGGTAAGTGGTGGTCCCGATGATCGGCGTCGTGAACACCTTTTCCTCGACACGTATGTCGGCCTTCCGGTCTTCGCTCACCGATAGCAGGCAAACCATCGGCGTCGGCTGCGAGCAGTTGACCGCGATTTCATAACCGTAACGGATCAGCATGGGATCGCCGGCCTCCAAGGCAGGTCTCACGACCCGATAAACGAGGGCGGCCCCCCGGCGTCAGCCTCGAAACAAATGACTTATAAAGTATGAAGCGGTCGGCGCGAGCGTCGCGCCGACCATCGTTTAAGTTCAGGAGTCGATCGGCGAGATCAGTAGTCCATCCCGCCCATGCCGCCCATTCCACCGCCGCCGCCCGGCATCGCCGGGGCGTCGGCCTTGGGCCGGTCCGCGATCATCGCTTCGGTCGTGATCATGAGACCCGCGATCGAAGCCGCGTCCTGAAGCGCGACCCGCACCACCTTCGCCGGATCGACGATGCCGGCGTTCAGCATGTCGACATATTGCTCGGTCTGCGCGTCGAAACCGAAGGTCTGCGACTTGTTCTCGAGAATCTTGCCGACCACGATCGAACCCTCGACGCCCGAATTCTCGGCGATCTGCCGGATCGGGGCCTCGAGCGCCCGGAGCACGATGTTGATGCCGGACTGGACGTCTTCGTTCTCGTTGGTCAGCTTGCCGATCGCCGCCTTGGCGCGCAACAGCGCGACGCCGCCGCCGGAAACGATGCCCTCCTCGACCGCGGCCTTGGTCGCATGCATGGCGTCGTCAACGCGATCCTTCTTTTCCTTCACCTCGACCTCGGTCGAACCGCCGACGCGGATGATCGCAACGCCACCGGCGAGCTTCGCCAGCCGCTCCTGCAGCTTCTCCTTGTCGTAGTCAGACGTCGTGTCCTCGATCTGAGCCTTGATCTGCGAGATCCGGCCCTCGATGTCGGCTTTCTTGCCGGCGCCGTCGATGATGGTGGTGTTTTCCTTCTCGATCCGCACCCGCTTCGCCTTGCCAAGCATCTGGAGGGTGACGTTCTCGAGCTTGATGCCGAGGTCCTCGGCGATCATCGTGCCGGCGGTGAGGATGGCGATATCCTCGAGCATCGCCTTGCGGCGATCGCCAAAGCCTGGCGCCTTGACGGCGGCGACCTTCAAGCCGCCGCGCAGCTTGTTGACCACCAGGGTCGCCAGCGCCTCGCCCTCGATGTCCTCGGCGATGATGAGCAGAGGCTTGCCGGCCTGCACCACCGCCTCGAGCACGGGCAGCATCGGCTGGAGCGAAGAGAGCTTCTTCTCGTGGATGAGGATGAAGGGATCCTCGAGCTCCGCGATCATCTTTTCCGCATTGGTGACGAAATAGGGCGAGAGATAACCGCGGTCGAACTGCATGCCCTCGACGACGTCGAGCTCGGTCTCGGCGGTCTTGGCCTCTTCAACCGTGATGACGCCCTCGTTGCCGACCTTCTTCATCGCGTCCGCGATCATCTTGCCGATCGACTTGTCGCCGTTCGAAGCGATGGTGCCGATCTGCCCGATCTCTTCCGACGACTGCACCTTCTTGGCGCGCTTTTCGATGTCCTTGACGACCGCGGTGGTCGCAATGTCGATGCCGCGCTTGAGATCCATCGGGTTCATGCCGGCCGCGACGAGCTTGAGGCCTTCCTTCATGATCGAGGCGGCGAGCACGGTCGCGGTGGTGGTCCCGTCTCCGGCAAGATCGTTGGTCTTCGAGGCGACCTCGCGCACCATCTGCGCGCCCATGTTCTCGAACTTGTCGGAAAGCTCGATCTCCTTGGCGACGGTCACGCCGTCCTTGGTGATGCGCGGCGCGCCGTAGGACTTGTCCAGAATGACATTGCGGCCCTTGGGGCCGAGCGTCACCTTGACGGCGTTGGCGAGGGTTTCGACGCCGCGCAGCATGCGGTCGCGCGCGTCGGAAGAGAAACGTACATCTTTGGCTGCCATTGGTCTGGTTCCTTCAATTCTCTTAAAAAAGGGGAAGCTGTTTCAGGCGGCTTTCTTCTTGGCGGCTGGCGCGCCTTCGATGACGCCCATGACGTCGGACTCCTTCATGATCAGGAGCTCCTCGCCGTCGATCTTGACTTCCGTGCCCGACCACTTGCCGAACAGGACGCGCTCGCCGGGCTTGAGCTCGGTCGGCGTGATCTTGCCATTCTCGTCGCGGCCGCCGGGTCCGACTGCGACGACCTCGCCCTCCTGCGGCTTCTCCTTGACCGTATCAGGAATGATGATGCCGCCTTTGGTCTTGTCCTCGCCTTCGATGCGGCGGACGACGACGCGGTCGTGTAACGGACGAAATTTCATGAAAACTCATCTCCCGGTGAGCCGCCGCCGGTTTGGAGGCGAGCGCCTCCTGTTTCCGCCGTTTCGCTCCAACTGGCCCCATATGACAGCTGTTAGCACTCATTACAAGAGAGTGCTAAGACAATCTCCGCCGGTTGAAGGGCGCGGAAAAGCACGCGGCAAGTCCGGGCTGGCGGCCGCGCCGGGTCATTCCGGGGCGGCGGGCGCGAGGCAAACCGTGACGAGACCCGCGGCGGTGAGAATCGCGCAGACGACAAACACCGACGGGTAGCCGAATGCTTGCGCCAGCAGGCCGACGCCGAGCGCGGCGAACACCGAACCCAATTGGCCGGCGTTGGAAAAAAGCGCCGCGGCGGCGCCGGCGCGGTGCGGCATGAACGAATGCAGAAAGCTGATCCCGAGATAGGTCACAAGCCCGATGCCGATCGCGCGCAGGGTCTGGGCCCACAGCACCGCGGCGATCGACCGCGCGAGCGCGAGCGCGATGAAATAGGCGACGAAAACCGCGAAGCCGATCACGATCGCCGGCCGCTCGCCGCGCTTGAGCGGCCGCCAGATGATCGCGCCCATCACCACGATTTCGAGCGCGGCGCACAGACTGTAGGCCCATCCGACGTCGCTGTTCGCCCCGCCGAGCGAGGTGGTCATGACGATCGCAAGCGGGATCGACCCGAGGAACATGGCGGTGTGGAAGAGCGCGAGCCCGGTAAAGGCGAGCGCGATCGCCGGGCCTCCGTTCGCCGGCTTCGGCTGAATCCCGTGGCCTGCCTCGCCGAAGACCGGCTTCGCCCGCACCAGGGCGAGCGCCGCCAGCGCGACGAGCGCGGCGCCGGCGCTCATGAAAAACACGCCACGAAATCCGAACGCCGCGACCGCCACAGCGCCGAGCGCGGGTCCGATCGCCCATGCGAGCGACCAGCTCGCGCGCAGGACGCCGAGAGCGCGGCTGGCGGTGTGGAAGCTTGAATGCTCGAAGCGCCGCCTGACGAGCGCGACCGACTGGGAAAAGGCGGCCCCCCCGATGGCGACCGGAAGCGCCGCGATGATCAGCAGCAGCGCGAAATTGGTGGTGAAGCCGAGCGACGCGTAGCCGATTGCGGACCCCGCGAGCGCCATGAGCAACGGCGCGACGCTCGTTCTCCGGTCGACCCAGCCTCCCAGTCCGGTGGCGAACGCGATTCCGGCCAGCGCCCTCGCGGTCAGGATGACGCTCAGCAAAAGCGGGCTCAAGCGCGCCTGATCGACGAGAAAAAGCACGATGTAGGGGCCGGACATGGCGTCCGCGAGGCCGGCCAGCACATCGACGACGACAAGCGCGATAAAAAAAGACGAGCGGTCGGCGTGCGGGGTCAAGAGGCGCCTCGTTGTCGCGGCAAAGCGCGCCAACCGATGTTGGCGGCGAAGAAAGCCGCCGTTCGGCGAATCGCCTCTAGTCGACCAGGACCGCCCTTATCTCATACCCGAAGTTCAAACGGCGTATGCAGCCGCGCGCGGCTCACGATCGCGTGACCCGCGAGCGAAAGCGCCGGCGTTCCGTTCAGGACAATCGCCGCAGGAGTTCGTGCGCCTCGGCGATTTCGGGCAGTTCCGGCGTCGGCGAAAAGCCTTCGAGCGCGGGCGCAAGCGTCGCTCTGGCCGCATCGGGCCGGCCTGTCGAGTGGTGGAGCCTGGCCAGCGCGTATGAAGCCTGCAGCACATAGCCGCGCGCGCCTTGCCCCTTGGCCACTGCGATCGCGGTCCGGAAAGCTTCCTCGGCGCGAACCGAGTCGGCGGGAGACCGCATCAGCAGGAAATCGCCGCGCAGGCGATGAAGATGAGGGTCGGTGTAGTGCTCTCCCGTCTCCTCGGCCAGCGCCAGTCCCGCGTCGATGGCGCCAAGCGCGCTGTCGAGGTCCGGCCGCATGGCTTCAAGATCGGCGAGCAGACCGTGGAACCCGGGCCCGCCGCTCCTGTTGCCGAGCGCGAGATAGGACGCCAGCGCCGCCTTGAGCCCAACCGCCCCGCCTTCAGGGTCGTACAGCTTGCCGCGCGCCCAATGGGCAAATACCCGGCCAAGGTCGGTGTAGGTCTTCAGGTTGTGCTCTTCTGTCAGCACAAGCAGCGATTCCACCGCCATCCGCGTCGCGAGAGCATCGCCCCGGCGGCTCTCGATGGCCGTCCTGAAGAAGAGCGCGCTGCCCAGAGCTGCGGCATGGCCGAGTTCCCTGGCGCGGCGGGTCGATTCGTCCACGAGCAGGCGGACGCGCTCGAATTCGCCCAGATGCCATTCCGTCAAGGCGAGGAAGTTGGTCGCGCTCACCTGGGTGTCGTTGCCGAACCGGAACAGCGTTTCCCGGTCTCGCTCACGGACATAGTCGCTCAATGCGCGCTCAAGCCTTTTTCGCGCGGCCTGCAGATCGCCAAGCTGGAGCGAGACAAAGCCGAGAACGCGGCGAGCCACGCCCGCCTCCATGTCGCGCCCCTCGGCTTTCGTCTCCCGAAGGAACGCCTCAGCGGCCGCGTAAGCCTGGCGATGCTCGCCGCGCATGAAGCTCTTGAGGCACTCTCCGTAATAGGCGACAAAGCGCGGCGCTTCATCCGCCGGTCCAGCGAACTGGCTGGCGCGGGCGTAAGCCGCGCTCATTTCGTCGGCGGCGAAGCCTTTCAGCCACATCGCCGCGTGACCAAAGTCGGTGTGCAGCTTCTGCCGTCGTTCGGCGAGAGCCGGGCCTCTGCGCTCGTGTTCAGGCGCTTCCCGCTCCGCTTCGTCGGCGAGCGCGATCGCTTTGCCGAGATGGGCGATCGCCTCCTTGAAGGCCGAACGGCGGAGAGCCTCCTCCCCCGCGGCGCCCCACCATTCGCTCGCCAGCGTCTTGGCGCCGCCGGCGGTGAAATGACGAGCGATCGCCTCCGGCTCCGATTGAGCGGCGATGAGCGACGCCGCTGCGAGTCGGTGGAAAGCCTGACGGCGGCTGCGCAAGAGGCTGTCGTAGGCGGCGTCCTGAATGAGGGCGTGCTTGAAGCGATAGGTGGCCTTTGGCGGGGTTCCGTCGGCGAAGAGAAGGTCCGCATCCACGAGACCGTCCAGGGCGGATTTGAGCGAGGCTTCGTCGAGCCCGCTGTACGCCGGCTCGGCGCGACACGCGACCTCGCACAGGAGCGGATACGAGAAGCTCCGCCCCAGGACCGCGCCGATCTGCGCGACCTCGCGCGCCGGCCCCAGACGGTCGAGCCGCGCCGCCAGCGACTGCCTGAGCGTCGGCGGAATCGCCTGCGCCGCCCCCTGTTCGCCGCGCTCGAGTATGAGCCGCGTCACCTCCTCGACGAACAACGGCACCCCGCCCGCGCGATCGCTGAGGCGCTTGGTCACCTGGGCCGGCAGCGTGTGGCGGAACGCGAGTTCGGTGATCATCCGCTGAACCTGCGCCTCGTCGAGGGGGCTAAGCGAAATGACCTTATGGTGCGGCTTGAGGCCCCAGGGCGGCCGGAATTCAGGCCGCGCCGCGCCAAGGACGAGGATCGGCGCCTGCGCGCCCCGATCGCTGATCTCATGCACAAGGTCGATCGAGGTCGGGTCGAACCACTGCAGATCCTCAAAGACGAGAACAAGGGGCTGGTTGCGGGCGCCCGCGATCGCCCATTTGACCATGGCCGCCGACTGGCTGCGGCGGGTCTCCTCGGGCGACAGGCCGGGCAGGCGCTCGGGCGGAAGCGGAATGTCCACCATCGGCGCGAGCAGCGGAGCGTGGGTCGCGGCGTCGAGGTTGACGGCGTCGAGAAGCGATTCGAGTTCGGCCAGCCGCCGCTCGGCCGACGCCTCGGGCCCGCCGAATCTGGCCCGCGCCCAGCCTCGGACAGGATGCAGAACCGTGTTCTGCAAGAGCTGCGAGGCGCTCCATTCGATCCATGAGTGCGGCGTTTCGGCCAATTGGCCGCGAAACTCTTCGATGAGCCGGGACTTGCCGATGCCGGGCTCGCCGACAACTAGGACAAACTGCCCGTCGCCCGCGAGAGCGCGCTCAGCGCTGCGCGCAAGGACGGCGAGGTCGTCTTCGCGACCGACAAAAGGCGTGAGAATCCGGGCGCCTCGTTGGCGCCGGCCGCCGCTGACCCGCACGATCCGATAGAGCTTCACTGGCGCGGGGGCGCCTTTAAGCACATGAGCGCCCCTGTCCTCGACGATGAACAGTCCGGCGACCTGCCGCTGGACGGTCGATGTGACCAGCACTGTCCCAGGCTCGGCGGCGCCCTGAACGCGGGCGGCGATATTGGGCGCCTCCCCGAACACCTCGCCGGCGGCGTCGACGACCACCTGGCCGCTTTCGACGCCGATGCGAACGGCAAGCCGGGGAGCGCCGATTGGCGTGTTTCGGCGGTTCACCGCCTCCACCGCCTGCTGGACCCCAAGGGCGGCCCGAACGGCTCGTTCGGCGTCATTCTCCTGCGCCTGTGGATAGCCGAAGCCAGCCATCAGGCCGTCGCCAAGCCGCTTGAGCACCCGCCCGCCAAGCGCCGTCACCGCGCTTGAGGCCTCATCGAGATAGCTGTTGACGAGATTGCGCCAGTCCTCGACGTCGAGAGCGGCTGCGAGTTCAGTCGAGCCGACAAGGTCGCAGAACATGATAGTGATCGGGCGCCGTTCGGCGGAATCGAGCCGCGAGAACGGCCGCGCCGCGCTCAAAGGCGCCGGCGTCCGAAGCGCCGCAGGCGGCTCGCGGGCTGGAAGCTCCGTTATCGCTTTCAGCAGTCGTCTGCGGTCGCCAAGAGGGACGCCGAGCTCCTGGAGGTCGACGTCGGTAAGATCAGCGAGCACGTCCAGATCGATCTTGTTCGCGCGAAACCTTTCGTCGTATTGACCAAGACCGAGACTGCACAGCCACCCGCGGACATCCATGATCACCGTTCTCGTCCGGGGCGCGTGACACGACCCCTGATCCTCTCTCGTGAGCCTAGAGACAAGGACGACACCCGCGCATGAAGGGGATCGCTCCGCAATAGGTAGAATTACCCAAGGCGCGGAGGAGCCGGGTCTCACTTCGCCGAGCGCGGCTCATGGCGGCGCAGGATGAACGCGCGCCGCGCTCGCATCGCGACGCCGTTGCGAAGGCCGGGTCGAAGATCGGGGACGCGGCGATCTCGGCCCTGGCGGAACGCAGTCTCTGTTACATAAATAACAAGTGTAATATCACGTTTTGGCGGAACGAACCCAAATGCCTCGCAACCTCACGGTTTTGCGAGCGTTTTTGTATTTGCTGCGAGCTCGCGAACAAGGCGAACCGGGCAGGGGGCTCGGCAATCCCGCCCGTTCGAGGACCGGCTGTCCGATCATGCTCCGGCGGCGCTCACGCCTCGGCCGCTCCGATCCGCCGCTCGAGCGCGTCATAGAGCGCATTGCGGGCGGCGAAGGTCTGTTCGAGCGCGGCGACGCTGACCCGTTCGGCGCCTTTGGTCAAAAGCCAGCCGGCGAGATCGGCCGCCTTGTCGCGGGCGCAGTGCAGCGCGACGAGGCCGTGCGGATCCGCCTCCTCGCCAATCGCCGACACCGCATCGAATCGCGCCCGGGCCGCTTCGACGATCGAGCCGGCCGGAACCGGCAGCCGCGCCCGGACTTCGCGCGATTTCAGCGCCTCCTCGCTCGCCGCGATCCGGGCGAGGATGTCGCGCGCCGCCTGCCTCGCGTTCGCGCCCCAATGGGCGGCGAGCGAGGCGATGAGATTCGCCTGCGAGCGCAGGATCGTTCCGTCGTCGAGGGGTTTGAGCGCATTGGCGGCGAGCGTCGCGCCGGTCGTCGTGATGTCGACGATCAGCTCCGCCGCGCCCGAAGCCGGGGCGCCTTCGGTCGCGCCCAGGCTCTCGACGATACGGTAGTCGGCGACGCCATGCTCGGCGAAGAAGCGGCGGGTCAGGTTGACATATTTTGTCGCGACCCGCATCCGCTCGCCGCGCTTGGCGCGAAAGGCCTGCGCGACGTCGTCGAGATCGGCCATGGTGCGCACGTCGATCCAGGTCTTTGGCGCCGCGACCACGACATTGGCGTGGCCGAAGCCGAGGGGGCTCAAAAGCTCGAACCGGGCCTCGACGTCCAGCGCCTTCTCGCGCAGCAAGTCCTCGCCGGCGACGCCCAAATGCGCCGCCCCGGCCGCAAGCTGGCCGACGATCTCGGCGGATGAGACATAGGCGACCTCGACGCCCGGCAACCCGGCGATCGCGCCGCGATAGTCGCGCGCGCCGCGCCCCTGGATGAGTTCGAGCCCGGCGCGGGCGAAGAACGCATGGGCGGCCTCCTGCAACCGCCCCTTGGACGGGACGGCGAGAACGAACGGGTCTTCCGCGCCGTTTCCGCCGGCCATCAGCGCTCTCCCCCGTTCATCAGGCGATCGAGGTTGATCGCCGCGCCGACGGCGGGAATGTCGTGAGGCGCGCCGAGGCGCCGCGCAAGACCGTCGTAGCGCCCGCCTGCGAGGGCGGTTCTCGCCCCCGGAGCCTGGGCGTCGCGGGCCTCGAACACGAAGCCGGTGTAATAGTCGAAATCGCGCACGAAGGCGGCGCTGAACCGGGTCGTCTCGATCGCCACGCCACGGGCGGCGATGAAGCCGTTACGCCGCTCGAACGCCTCCAGCGCCGCGCTCAAGGTCAGGCCGGCGGAATGGGCCAGGCGCCGCAGCTCGATGGCCGCCTGATCGGGATCGCCGGAAATCGCCAGAAAAGCGTCCAGCGCCGCCCGCTTCTCGGGCTCGATCGGCGGCCCGGACCTGAGCGAAGCCTGTTCCAGGAAGCGGTCGGCGATCTCGCCTGGCGTTCGTCCGCCGACGGCGTCGATACCGGCGATCGCGAGCAGATCCTCGACCAGCGCCTTGGCGCCCGCGTGATCGGCGCTCTCGAGCGCCGCAAGCACGCCAGGCTGGGCGAGCGCGCTCTGGCTCGGGCGGCTGAAAATGGCCTCGAGACTCAAGCCCCGGGCGACGCCGCGGCGCAGGCGCCGCCGCCAGGGGTCCGGAATTTTCAGCGATTCGAGCACCGCGTCGAACAGGCCGGCGTCGCCGAGACGCGCCGTGAGCACGGCCCCGCCCCCGGCCGCCATTGCCGCCTCCATGGCGAGCGAGAACACCTCGGCGTCGGCCGCTTCCGCGTCGAGGCGCCCGAAACTCTCAAGCCCAGTCTGCGTCTGCTCGCCGACTTGGCCTGCGCGCGCGCGAAAAACCGGGCCAAGATAGGAATATTCGGCGATTCTGCCGGCCTTGTCCGAAGCCAGATAAGCGCGGCAGACGGGGATCGTATATTCGGGCCTCAGGCACAGCTCCTCGCCGGCAGCGTCGGCGGTGATGAACAGTCGGCGGCGGACTTCCTCGCCCGACATGTCGAGAAAGATCGCCGCGGCATGCAGGATCGGCGGCTCGATGCGCTCGAATCCGGCGGCGAGAAAGCAATCGAGCGCGCGCTCGCCGGCCGGGCGCGGCGCTTGATATGCAGCGTCGCCGCTTTGCGGCGCTTGGCTTGCAGGATCGGGAAGGATCGAGGCGGAATCAGCTGGGATCACGGGACGGCCCTCATGGGTCTTTGCCCCCTTTAACAAAGGAGCAGGGGGTGCGCAGCCCCTAACCTTACCCAAAGGTGAATGCTCTCCAGCGCCGCGGCCCCGGTTGCCGCCGCAGGGCCGCCATGGTCGGATGACAGAGGGAGCACCGCCGAATCAACCCCGAGCCATCTAGCCTAGTATGAAGCCTTTATCCGTATTGCGCCTGTTGCGCTGGATTGTTCTCGCCCTGCTCCTGACGGCGCTTGGGCGCGCTGGCGCGCAGGAGACCCATCGGCTCGACCTCGACCAGACACGGGCGACGCTGACCGCGACTGAAACCGCGCTTCGGGACAAAAACGTCGACGACGCGGGCTTGCAAGCCCTGCGCGCCCAGAGCGATGCGCTCGCTCTCGCGTTGCAGGGCGCGATCGCTGCGCTGACCCCGCGCCTCGCCGACTCGGTGAAGCGCCTCGACGAGCTCACGCCCAAATCCGGCCAGCCGGCGCCCACGACCGACGTCGCCGGGAAAGATCTCGAGAACGAGAAGAAGAGGCACGACAGGCTCGACGCAAACCTGCGCGCCGCGCGGGCGATGTTGCTGGAAGCCAACGATCTCAGCACGCGCATCAGCGCGGCGCGGCGTCAATTGTTTGCGCAACGAACGTTCGCCCGCTCGTCCAGCGTCCTCAATCCGCAGCTGTGGACCGCCGTCGAACGCGAGCTTCCGGTGGACGCCGAGATGGTCCGCAATCTCACCGACAACTGGCTCGGCGCCATCGGCGAGCGGCCATTGCTTGCCAAGATCGGCATGGCCGCGATCGTGATCGCGCTGGCGCTCGCCGCGGCGCCGCTCGGCTGGCTCGCGCGCCGCTTTGTCTACCGGGAGAGAGCCTCGGGCGCGCCGAGCCGGCTGCGCCGCGCGCTCGCCGCAGCGTGGATATTCGTGCTGTTCGCGGCGCTGCCGCTCGCCGGCCTCGGCGTGCTGGCGGGCGCGCTCGACACCTTCAACCTCACCGACCCGAGCGTGCGGGGCGTCATCGACGCCGTGCTCGAGGCCGCGCGTGTGCTGATCGCCGTCAACGCGCTTGGCCGCGGCATGCTCGCGCCTGGGCGCGCGGCGTGGAGGCTCGTTCCGGTCAGCGACCGGGCGGCGGGAATTCTTTATCGCCTCGCGATGATGCTTGCGGCGATCTGGGCTCTCGAGCGATTGGTCGAGCCTGTGGCCGACGCCGCCGCCTCGTTCAACATCGCGGTCGCTGCGCGCGGCGTGGGCGCGCTCGCGGCTGCAATCGCAATCTCCTATTCGATGCGCCGGCTCGGATCGCAGCGGAGCGGCGCGCAAGGATCCCTGCCGAGCGATGTCTGGACCCCGTTAAGAACGCTCGGCTGGACGGCCGCCCTGGCGATTTTTGTCGCCGCGCTGATCGGCTACGTCGCCTTCGCCACTTTCCTGCTCAATCAGGCGATTTACCTCAGCCTTCTCGGCAGTGGGCTCTTCATTGCCGATATCGTCGCTCAGGACGGGATCGAAGCCGTCTTGAAGCCGGATGGGCCAATTGGCGCGCGCTTTATGGCGATGGCGGGGCTGCGCCGCAACGCGCTCGCTCAGATCGCCGTCGTCCTGCAAGGCGTCGCCCGGGTGGTTGTGCTCGTGGTTGCGGTCGCGGCGGTGCTTAGGCCCTGGGGCGTGCAGTCGCAGGATATGTTCGGCTCGCTGCGCTCGGCCTATTTCGGCTTCTCGCTCGGCGGCGTCACACTGTCGTTGTCGTCGATGATTGGCGCCGCGATCGTGTTCGCCGTCGCGATTTTTCTAACCCGGTTGATCCAGAACTGGCTCGGTTCGCGGTTCTTGCCGCAGACACGTCTCGATGCTGGCGTCAGAAACTCGGTCCGGACGATTGTCGGCTATATCGGTGTCATCGTCGCCGCGCTGCTGGCCGGGGCCCAAATCGGCCTCGATGTTCAGAAACTCGCGCTGATCGCCGGCGGTTTGTCGGTCGGTATCGGCTTTGGACTGCAGACAATCGCCAACAATTTCGTCTCTGGCCTCATTCTTTTATGGGAGCGCAGCATCCGCGTCGGGGACTTGATCGTTGTGGGATCCGATCAGGGGGTCGTTCGCTCAATCAATGCTCGCGCGACCGAGATCGAGACCTTCGACCGCGGCAGCCTGATCGTTCCCAACTCCAACTTCGTCAGCGGCGTGGTCAAGAACTGGGTCCACAACGATCGCGTCGGACGAATTATCATTTCGGTCAACGTCACCTACGAAAGCGATGTCGATCAAGTGCGCGGTCTCATGATCGACGCGGCCAAGGCGCAGGACCAGGTGCTCGCCATTCCTTCGCCTTCGGTGCTGTTCTCCGAGTTCGGCGATTGGTCGCTCAAGTTCAATCTGATCTGTTTCGTCGACGACATCGAGCAGGCGGAGCGAACGCGAAGCGACATCAATTTCGAGGTTTTGCGCCGGATGCGGGAGGCCGGCCTGCGAATCGCCTATCCCGCGGCCCCCCCGGCGGGCGTTCCGTCGAGATTCGAGCCCGAGGCGAAGCCCGCGCCGAAGACGTGAAGGCGCTCCGCCTCACGCCGCCGTGCGCCCCGCCTCCCAGCCGATGATCGCCTGCTTGCGCGCAAGACCCCAATGGTAGCCGGTGAGCGCCCCCGAGCGCCCCAGCACCCGATGACAGGGGACGACGAACGAGATCGGATTTTTGCCCACAGCAGCGCCGACCGCGCGCGCCGCCGTCGACCTGCCGATCTTGTGGGCGATGTCGGAATAGGTGGTCGCGCAGCCCAGCGGAATACTGAGCAATGTCTCCCAGACCCGAAGCTCGAAATCCGTGCCGATCAGGACGACGCGCAGCGGCGCATCGGGTCGCCAGAGGCCGGGATCGAAGGCGCGCGCGGCGTAAGCGGCGGTCGCGCGCTGATCCTCGATGAGGCGCGCGCGCGGCCAGCGCCGGGCCATGTCGGCGAGCGCGGCCTCGCGCTTTCCCTCGTCGACGAAGCCTAAGCCCGCCATGCCGCGGGGCGCCGCGACGACGATCGCCTCGCCGAACGGGGAGGGGTGGAAGCCATAGGCCAGCGTCAGATCGTCGCGCCGGTAGTCGCCAGGCGTCAAAGCCTCATGAGCGACGAACAGATCGTGCAGGCGGCTCGGGCCGGAGAGGCCGACGTCATAGGCCGCGTCCAGAACGCTGGCGGAATCGCGCAGAAGCTCCCGCGCCCGCTCAAGCGTGATCGCCTGCAGGAACGCCTTCGGGGTCAGCCCCGCCCAGCGCTTGAAGACGTGCTGGAAATGCGAGGGCGAAAGGCCGACATGGGCCGCGATCGCCTCGACCGACGGCTGATCGCGATAGCGCTTGGAGATGAACTCGATAGCGCTTTTGACAGTGGCGTAGTCGGCGCCGGCTGGCGGAGCGCTGGGAATGTCGAGCATGGCCTGGTCCTGTTCGCCGGGCGTGGGGCGCGGATCGACACGCATACGCGCCCCACGGACCCGCGCGCCACCCGAAAACGACGATGGACCAGCCAATCCTCAGGCCTCGTCTAGCCAGCCGGTCGGCAGGCCGTCGATGCTGACCCTGTTCTTCTCGCGCCGATACGTCTCGAGGCCCTCCTCGCCCTTGGCGCGCGCCCAATTGTCGAGCGAAGGGCGCTCGCCGCGATAGTCGAACAAGGGCGTTCCGTAGCCGCAGGAGGTCTGCACGAGCTCGATATCAAGGCGGACGATCTGGCGCGCTCCGGTCGGCTCGGCGTCGCCGAAGGCGCTGCCGAGCAGGGCTGAATAACCTGCGGAGCCGCGGCGCAGAACCTCGCCGCGCCCGTACAGGCGCAGGATGTTGGGCGCCCCGTCGAAGGCGCAGAACATGATCGTGATTCGACCATCCGCCTTCAGATGCGCGGCGGTTTCGTTGCCGCTTCCGGTGCGATCGAGATAGGCGACGGCGCGCTCGTCGATGATGGCGAAGGCGTCCGTCCCGCGCGGCGAGATGTTGACCCGCGCGCCGGGCGCCGCGGAAGCGGCGAAAAAAATGCGCTGCCTGAGAATGAACTCGCGATGCTTGTCGGCGAGGCTTGGAAAACGATCTCCCATTGGTAAAACCCTCAGCTCCTGCCGCAGTTCGACATTACGCGATCGCCGTCATCTGGATCGACTCGTCGCCGATCTCGCTCGCTCTTCGAATCCAGTCCGCGCCGAAATATTGAAAAGTCGAGAATGAACGATAGACAGCCTCGCGTTGAGCCGTGAAAGCGTTGATGACGCCATCGACGTCGCTGATCCCGGTGACGGCGCCGTCAGTCTGGGGGCCCCAAATTCCGTCGACGCCGATGTCGAGGATGAACTGGAGAATTTCGGTCGCCTGTCCCGGTCCCATGTTGACCGACGAATCGAAGAAGGAGAGGTCGAGGCCGATCGGCAGCTGCGGGCAGCGCGGGCGCCAGTAATTCGCCAGATATAGGGCCTGGCCTTCGGATCGCGTTATCAGCTCGACATCCTGTTCGGGCTCGCCGAGAGCGTTGCGGTAGGCGTCATATTCGCCCTGAGTTATGCCACACATGGTCGCTCCGCCTGGATCGTGCGGATCATCGGAAAAATTCGCCGGGTCGCCCCAGTCGGCCGGGTCAGGGCATTCCTGCGCCAGCGTGTAAGGCAGGCAAGCCAGGAACCGCGACAGGGGCGGCGCGGGAGGCGGGACGGCGGGCGCTTCGGGCGCCAGCCACGAGGGCGTTTTGTAAGGCACGGGCGCGAATCTCCTGCTGGCGATTCTATCCCCTTCTCAACCGCCCGCTTCGGCGATCGAGCGGCCGGAGGGGATCGAATCGGCGAGCGCGTCGGACGGGCTCTACACCATCAGAGGCAGGGCCTTCATGCCGGCGGTCCCAAATACGCGCCGATAGCGCTCGACTTGGCCGGGCAGGCCCAGCACCTTGCTCGGATTGTCCGAGAGCTTGACCGCCGGGCGGCCGTCCGCCTCGACAACCTTGCAGACGAGCGAGATCGGCTTGAGCTGGCCATCGACGCCGGCCGGAGCGCAGCCGATGAAATCATTGGTGAGATTGGTGCCCCAGCCGAACGACAGGTTGACCTGACCTTTCAGCGCGCGCACCGAGTCTTCGATCGAATCGACGTCCATCGCGTCGGACAGCACGACGAGCTTCTCCCGCGGATCGCGGCCGCGTTCCTTCCACCAGGCGATCAGCTCCCGCGCGGCGGGGACCGGCGGCTTCGAATCCGGCCGCGCGCCCTTCCAGTCCGCCACCCAGTCGGGCGCCTGGCGAAGGAACGAGGTCGTGCCGAAACAGTCCGGCAGGACGACCAGGAGGTTGCCGCCATACATCTTCGCCCAGTCCTTGAGCACCCGGTACGGCGCCTCGAGGAGCGCCTCGTCGTCCTCGGCGATCGCGCCATAGACCATCGGGAGCTCATGCGCGTTGGTGCCGATCGCCTCAAGCCCAGTGTCCATCGCGTGCTTGACGTTGGACGTGCCGATGAAGCTCGCCCCAAGCCCTTCCTGCATCGCCTCGACGCACCAGCGGTGCCAGAGAAAGCCGTGCCGCCGGCGGGTGCCGAAATCCGACACCCTGACCGGCCCCGCCTCCTTCTCGAGGATGCGCAGCCGCTCCACTTTCGACCACAGCTTGGCCTTCGCCCGGGCGTAGAGGACGTCGAGATCGAAGCGGCTCATGCTGCGCATCGCCGCGCGGGCTCTAAGCTCGCTGATGATGGCGAGCGCCGGAATCTCCCACATCGTCGTCCCGGTCCACGGGCCGGCGAAGCGCAGCTCATATTGCCCGTCGCGCTTGGTCAATTCGTACTCCGGCAGTTCGAACGTCGCCAGCCACTCCATGAACTCGGGCTCGAAGATGTGGCGCGTGCCGTAAAAAGTGTTGCCGGCGAGCCAGATCAGCTCGTTCTTGGCGAGCCGCAGCGTGCGCGCATGATCGAGCTGGTCGGTGAGCTCGCGCTCGTCCACGATGTCCGCGAGTCTCACCGACGTCGTCCGGTTGATGAGCTGGAAGGTCACCTGGAGCTTCGGATGCAGTTTCCAGATCATCTGGAGCATCAAAAGCTTGTAGAAGTCCGTATCGAGCAGCGTACGGACCGCTGGATCGATGCGGAACGTATGGTTATAGACGCGGGTTGCGATATCCGTGGCCATTATGCGACCTTAATGGACACGGAGGCTGAGCGACAAGGGCGGCCCTCCCCTTGGGGCAAGGTGAATGAATAAATGAACACGACGGCGGACGCTTCAGGCTCGACCCGGAACGCCCAGCCCCGCGTCGGCCTGTTCGTCACCTGCCTCGTTGACATCATCAGGCCGAGCGTCGGCTTCGCGGCGGTCAAGCTGCTCGAGGACGCGGGCTGCAAGGTGGTGGTGCCGAGCCAGACCTGCTGCGGCCAGCCGGCGTACAACGCCGGCGACCGCGCGACCGCGAAACGCCTTGCGCGGCAGGCGATCGACGCCTTCGAAGACTGCGACTATGTCGTCGCGCCGAGCGGTTCGTGCGGCGGCATGCTGATCAAGCATTATCCCGACCTGTTCGCAGGCGAGCCGGAACTTGCCGAGCGGGCCGAGCGATTCGCGGGAAAAGCGCACGAACTGATCAGCTTCCTGGTCGACGTCATGGGCGTCAAAAAAGTCGCGGCGCGCTATGACGGAACGGTCGCCTATCACGATTCCTGCGCTGGCCTCCGCGAACTCGGGGTGAAAGCGCAGCCGCGGCGGCTTCTGGCCGGGGTCGAGGGTTTGACGCTGGTCGAGCTCAAGGACGCGGAAACCTGTTGCGGCTTCGGCGGCCTGTTCGCGACCAAATACGGCGAACTCTCGAACGCGATAGTGGCGCGCAAGGCCGACGACATTCGCGGCGCGAAACCGGACATTGTGCTCGCCGGCGATCTCGGGTGTCTCATGAACATGGCCGGAAAGCTGAGCCGCGCGGGATCGCCGGTCAAGGCGCGTCATGTCGCGGAGATCCTGGCGGGAATGGCGGACGGGCCGGCGATCGGCGAAGGCAAGCCCGAGGCGGCCCGATGAGCGTTGTCGCGACTTCGGCCCGGTTCAAGGAGAACGCGCACGAGGCGCTGACCGATGCGCGCCTGCAGGGCGCGCTCGCCTTCGCCGGCAATTTCGTCGCGCGTCGCGCCGCCGCGGTCGCGCGGCTGCCCGAGTTCGAGGCGCTGCGCGACAGCGCGCGCGCGATCAAGGACCATACGCTCGCTCATCTCGACCTCTATCTCGAGGCCTACGAGCGACAAGTCCGCGCGAGCGGCGGCCAAGTCCACTATGCGCAGGACGCCGACGAAGCGCGCAGGATCATCATTGATCTCTGCAAGTCGATGGAGGCGAAGAGCGTCACCAAGGGCAAGTCGATGATCGCCGAGGAGATCGGGCTCAACGAAGCCCTCGAGGCGGCGGGGATCGAGCCGGTCGAGACCGACCTTGGCGAGTACATCATCCAGTTGCGCGGCGAAGGTCCATCCCACATCATCGCGCCGGCGATCCATCTCACCGCCAAAGATGTCGAGCGGGAATTTCGCAAGGCCCACCACGGTCTGCCCACCGACCGCAGTCTCGCCGAGCCCGAGCAATTGCTGGCCGAAGCGCGCCAGATCCTGCGCGCAAAATTTCTGGCCGCGGACGTTGGCGTCACCGGCGCGAATTTTCTTGTCGCCGAAACGGGAACCTCGATCATCGTCACCAACGAAGGCAACGGCGATCTCACCCAAATCCTGCCGGAGGCGCATATCGTCATCGCGTCGATCGAGAAGATCGTCCCCACGCTGGAAGACGCCGCGCAGCTTCTGCGGGTGCTGCCGCGTTCGGCGACCGGGCAGGACGCCTCGGTCTATACGACGCTGTCGACCGGGCCGCGGCGGCCGGGCGATCCCGATGGGCCGCGCGCCTATCATGTCGTGATTCTCGACAACGGCCGCTCCAACATGCTCGGCGGCGAGTTCCAGCCCATGCTGCGCTGCATCCGGTGCGGCGCGTGCATGAATCACTGCCCGGTCTATCAGGCGGTCGGTGGACACGCTTATGGCTGGGTCTATCCCGGGCCGATGGGCGCGGTGCTGACGCCCTCACTGATCGGCGTCACCGAGGGCGGCCAATTGCCGAACGCCTCGACCTTCTGCGGCCGCTGCGAAGAGGTCTGTCCGGTGCGCATTCCGCTGCCCGGCATGATGCGCCATTGGCGGGAGCGCGAGTTCGAGCGCCGCCTGTCGCCGGCGCCGATGCGCTACGGCCTCGGCTTCTGGGCGTTCTTCGCCGCCCGACCGGCCCTTTATCGCCTGGCGACGGACCTCGCCGCCCGCGCCATGCGCCTTGCGGGACGCGGCAGGGGGCGCTTCTCCTGGCTGCCCTTCGCCGGCGGCTGGACGCGCTATCGCGATCTTGCCGCGCCGGAGGGCGCGACGTTCCAGCGTCAGTGGCGGGCGCGGAGCGGCCCGGTTCGATGAGTTCCCGCGCGGCGGTCCTGGCCAGCATTCGACGCGCGCTCGGCGTCACCGGCGACGAAGCGACGCGCCGGTTCGAGGTCGAAACGCGCCTCAAGCAGGCCCCGCCCGGAATCGTGCCCAAGCGCGGACAGGGCGACGTTTCGGGCAGGGTCGCGACTTTCAAGGCCGAGGCGGAGCGCGCGCAGGCGAGCGTCGTCGAGATCGCCGGATGGGAGGGCGCGCCGGCGGAAATCGCCCGTTATTTACGAGAAGGCAATTGTCCGGCGACCTTGCGCATGGGCGACGATCCGCGCCTCGCCGCGATGCCATGGCGCGAGACCTCGCTCGATATCCTGCATGGGGCCTCGGACGGCGGCGACGTCAACGCCGTCTCGGCTGCCTTCGCCGGGATCGCCGAGACCGGCACGCTCGCGCTCGTTTCGGGCCCGGACAACCCGACGACCCTCAACTTTCTCGCCGATAACCACATCGTCGTCCTGCCGCGCGAAGCGGTCGAGGCCGATTACGAGGGCGTGTTCGCCAAGCTGCGCGGGACGTACGGCAAGGGCGGCGCGCCGCGCACGCTCAATTTTATCACTGGCCCTTCCCGATCGGCCGATATCGAGCAGACGCTGCTGCTCGGCGCTCACGGGCCCCGAAGGCTGCATATTCTCATCGTCGGCTGAACGATCCGACCACGAGCCGAGACGCGACAGCGGCCTGGTATCGGTGGGATGAAAGCCAACGCGGGTTTCCCGCCCCTGCCGGGGGATGCCGCAGCGCGAAAAATTTTATTCGCAACTGCAATATTTGCCACAGTCATGTCATGGTTCACGCTTAACCAAGGGTCACTGGTCTCGTTTGGACTTGGGGGTTACATGTCCACCAGCTCAGTGAATCCGCGTCGTTTCGCGGTTGCGGCGGGCTATGGCGCGCTGGCGATCGGGTTGCCTTACGGCGCCGCGAGTTATACCTCTCCCGACTCCGCCTGGGCGCTGATGGCGCTCTGTGTGTGCGGTCTTGGCGTCGCCGGCTATCGGCGAGGCCGCAACAACCGGCTTTCTCCCGGCATCGAGTGAGAGCCCCGCAAGCGCGTCTGCGCTTCTCGAAGGCCGCCTACGGGCGGCCTTTGCATTTCGGCCTCGCCGGGCGTAATGGCGCACAAGGCCGGTCCGCCGCTACGTTGGGGCGACGGCGACAAATTAGTAACCTTAATGGTCATAATGAAGACTATGCGGGCCGCGCATGAGGCGCGTCCTTATGGTGTCGGGTTCTGTCGCATGATGCTGCGGATTTGGATTGCCGGGGCGCTCGTCGGGCTGCCTCTCCTTGGACCGGGCGCGCTGGCGCAGACGGCGGCGACGCCGCCCGCCGCGGCGACCTCCTCGACGCCGGCGAGCCCGCCCGCCGCTGCGACGTCGCCAACGCCGCCAATATTGATTCCCGCGAATCAGCCTGCGGCGACGACCGCTTCAGCGCCGCCGTCCATTCCGGGGAAACCTGCGGCCACGACTCAAGGCCTCGTCACTCCGTTCATGCCGGCGACCCCGCCTGCCGCTGCGACCGATTCGACCACCAGCCCTTCCCCGTCGACCGGCGCTTCCCCGGCAACGACTTCGCCGCCTCCCGCCCAGGCCGCGGCGGCGCCGAAGCCGAAGAAAGTCGCGCCGCGCGTGCCCCCGCGCGAGACCGCGCTCAGCGACGATCCTCATCCGACGCTCCAGCCCGACACGTTCTTCGCCACAGCGAAGGCGTCCGAGCGCTATTCGGCGATCGTCGACGCCGGCGGCTGGCCGACCGACCTCGTCGGGGTCGGCCCAGGCGCGAAGGGGCAGGCGGTCGCACGCTTGCGCAAGCGCCTGGCGATCGAAGGCTACCTCGAGCCCGGGGAAGCGAGCGGTCTTGCGTGGGACAAGGGGCTCGCCGCGGCGGTGAAGCGGTTCCAGGCGCATCTAGGGCTGCGGGAGACAGGAACTGTCTCCGGCGCGACGCTGAAAGAGCTTAACGTTCCAGCCCGGGAGCGCTTCAACGAGCTCGCCTCCAGCGCCAATCGCCTTGCGGGCGTCAATTTCTCCTTCGATGACCGGTACGTGGTGGTCAACCTGCCCTCGACCTCGGTCGAGGCGGTCGAAAACGGCCGGGTCGTCCACCGCTACGCTGCGATCGTCGGCGGTCCGGAGCATCCCTCGCCAGAGATTTCCGCCCATATCCAGGCTGTCAATCTCAACCCGACCTGGACAGTGCCGACGTCGATTATCAAGAAGGAAATCATACCCCGGATGCAGCGGGATCCGGGCTACCTGGCGCGGGCCAAGATCCGGATTCTCGATGGCTCGGGCAAGGAGATCAATCCGCGAGCCATCAACTGGAGCACGGAGCGGGCGGCCAATTACACGCTCAGGCAGGATTCGGGCGCCGGCAATTCACTCGGCTCGATCCGCATCAACATGCCCAACAAACTCGCCGTCTATATGCACGACACGCCCTCGAAAGGGTTGTTCGGGGCCGACTACCGGTTCCTGAGCCACGGCTGTGTGCGAGTGCAGGGCGTTTACGATTACGCAGCGTGGTTGTTGGAAGGAACGGGCGGCGGACCCGCTGGCGGCTGGGACAAAGCGGCGCTTCAAGCCAAAATCAAGGAAGGCGCGCGCTACGACATCAACCTCGTGAAGACCGTGCCGGTGATCTGGGTCTATCTGACCGGCTGGTCGAACGGCGAGGGACCCGCCAATTTCCGTGACGATGTGTACAATATGGACAATGTCGGCGAAGCACAGGTGAGCGCCCAGGCCGCGCCAGTGCGATAGAAGGCTGAGCGCGTCTCGGGCGGGGTCGAAGCGGTCTCGCGGACGAACGCGGCGATATTCGCAATTCGGCCGAAGTTCGAGCGCCACGTCGTTTCGCCAAAACCGTCAGGGTCCGCGAGCGGGACCCGCCGCGCGTGGAACGCAACCTATGCCGCCAGACGTCCCGCGATCTTCCCGACCGCTGCAGAATCGCATCGACCCGTTCGGCGAACTCACCGCGACGGCCGAGCGCGGCGGGCTCATGGGCAATCGGGGCGGGCGCCTCCACCGCGACGACCAGACCTTGAGCGCGAGCCGCTGGAGAAACAAGCACTGGCTCATCTGCGTCCGCGCGTTCAAGGGCCGTCATCGCGACGTGTGGGGCAGGTTCTACACCGAGCTCTTCTTTCTCGACGAGCCGACCGCGCTCGCCGCCGGGCACCGCCCGTGCTTCGAATGCCGGAGGCAAGCGGCGAAAGCCTTCATTGCCGATTTTCCGGGCAGCCCCAGCGGCGTCGGGGCGATGGACGAGGCGCTACACCGCGAGCGGGTCGAAAATCGGGCGAAACGCCTGTGGCGGGCTCGGCTCGGCGACCTGCCGGACGGCGCGATGGTCTCGCGCGACCGCCGCGCTCACGCGGTGCGCTCGGGCAGGCTTTTACCGTGGAGTTTCGCCGGCTATGAAGCGCCGGGGCCGCTCGACGCCGACGCCTTCGTCGACGTCCTGACCCCACCCTCGACTGTCGCTGCGCTGAAAGCCGGCTATCGGCCGCTCTGGCCGGAGGCGCTCGAGGCTTCGCCTTGACTCCGTCCGCCGCCCATGCGCCAGCCGCAAGCGGCGGGACGAACTGGAGGATATCATGACACGCGCTCTGCTCGCCGCTTTGGCGATCCTCACCGCAGCCGCCCCGGCGGCGGCCGCCGCTGGCGACGTGACCGGCATCTGGATGCGCGACGACGGGTCGGCGAAGATTCGCTTCGCGCCCTGCGGCGGGGAGGCGGTCTGCGGCTTTCTCGCCTGGAAGAAGAACCCGGGCGGCCCGGCCAAGGTCGGCCAGGAGCTGTTCTTCGGCATGAAGCCGAACGGCCCCAACTCATGGGCCGGATCCGCGTTTAATCCCGAGGACGGCAAGCATTACAGCGGCAAGATGACGCTCTCCGGCGATCGTCTCGTCACCGCCGGCTGTGTGCTCGGCGGCCTCATCTGCAAGTCGTTCGACTGGACGCGCGCGCGGTAGCGGTGCAACCCCGCTCCGTCGTGGCGCGGGTCCCGCGACGTTGATCCGGTTGCGCCGTTTGGATTGTCTTGGTCCGGCCATTTCGCTGGCCGAACCCCGGTTTAGGAGCGTTTGATTTCCTTGAATTTCCTTGGATTCTCTCGTCTGAATCTATATTTATCAATGGGTTATGATGGATTTTCGATGGCGGATAATTTTCATCGCGCCCTTTGGGCTATGAAGCCGCCTGGGGGCGGAGTCGAGCGCTTTGCGGTTGCCGAGGGGCGGATTCGATCATCGGGCGAGCTTAACGCCGCTTCTGATTTTCTGCAATAAATTGTCGTCCGACCGTTCCGCCGCCCACCGCGATGCTAGGCGCGATCGAAAGGCCCCGCGCTTTCAGATCGACAAGGAGTTCCTTCCAACTCGGGCCGCGGTCCGCAGACGATCGGTCAGTGGAGACGTTGACGCAACCGGTGCTTGCGGGAAGGCCACATCGAAGACGCGGGCCGCGGCGGCAGCCCGGGCGCGTCTTTAGTCGATCGATCATTTTCGTTGAGCGGTCGCCATGATACGCCGCGCCCGCTCGAGATGCGGAGCATCCAGCATTCCGCCGTCAAGTTGCAAAGCGCCCGACGAGTCCCTCTCGAACGCCTCAATGACGCGCTGCGCCCAAGCGCGCTCTGCGTCGGTCGGCGAGAAGCACGCGTTGATCGTCTCGATTTGCGCCGGATGTATCGCCGCCTTGGCGGAAAAGCCGTCGCGTCGGGCCGCTTCGGCTTCGTTCCGCAAACCCGCGTCGTTGCGGAAATTCGTAAAGACAGCATCGATTGGCGTAGCGCCCGCCGCGCGAGCGGCCAGGAGACAGAGGCTTCGCGCCAGCGCGAATGGCGCGGTGTACAGTCCCGCATCGTCCCGGTTCGTCGCCGATCCTAACGCGACGGACAGATCCTCGCCGCCCCACAGAAGGCCGGCAAGCCGCGGGTGGGCCCATGAGCGGCTTGCAAGCGATAGCGTCGCGGCGGGCGTCTCGGTGCATACCGCGATGATTTTCGTGCGCCCGGCGCGGTCCGCCGGCTCCAACCGCTCGATTTTGTCCGAGACGGTCACGAGGTCGTGCGGCCCCTCCAGCTTGGGCAGCATGACGCCGTCAGGTTGCAGCGGCAGCACCGCTTCGAGATCCTCGTCGCACCCGGGCGCGCCTAAGCTATTAACCCGCACGTAACGTAAGGGTCCGCCGCGCGGCGCTTCGAGCGCAGCCCGGACGATCGATCGCGCCTCGGACTTCGCGTCCGGGCGTACAGCGTCCTCGAGATCGAAAATGACGACGTCCGCGCTGCTCGCGGCGGCTTTGGCGACCTTCCGCGGGGAGTCGCCGGGGACGAACAGGAGGGAGCGCACTACGAGGCGCTTGTCGGGCGCTTTCTCATCAGCGCCGCCCGTTCGCAGGTTGCGACCACCTCGCCATCCTGGTTCATCATCTCGTGGAAGAAGTTCACGATCCCTTCGTTTGGCCGCGACTTGCTCAGCCGCTTGGACCGGACCGTCGTGCGGACCTTGACCGAATCGCCCTGAAATAGCGGCTTCGGGAAGCGCACGTCCGTCATGCCGAGATTGGCGAGCGTCGTGCCGAATGTCGTGTCATTCACCGACATGCCGATCATCAGGCCGAGCGTGAACAGGCTGTTGACAAGCGGTTTGCCCCACTCGGACTTCGCCGCGTAGTGCGCATCGATATGAAGCGGCTGCACGTTCATCGTGAGCAAAGAGAACCAGACGTTGTCCGTTTCGGTGATCGTTCGCGACCACTCGTGATTGAATATCATCCCGTCGGTGAATTCTTCGAAGTAAAGTCCCGCCATCAGAGTTGCTCGTCCGCTGCGCTCGGAAGGATCTCGACAAGCACAGCGTCCGCCGGCACTGTGTCTCCCGCGGCGCAGCGCAGCGACGCAACCTGGCCGTCGACCGGCGCGCTCAAGGTGTGGATCAGCTTCATGGCCTCCATCTGCAACACGGGCGCGCCCTTCGCGACCGTTTCGCCAATCGCGACGTAAAGCTTCGATATGACGCCGTGCAGCGGCGCGAGGATCTGGTTGCTCGTGTGCTCGACGCGCCCATGCGACAGCGACAGGTCGATTGTCGGCTGCACGACGACGGAAAGCGCCAACCCGTCGCGCGCGATCTGCACGGCGCCCGCGTTCCTGCGAACGAGGAACTTGCGGCCGTCGTCCGGCGTCATGAGCGCTAGCGCTCCGTCAGCGGTCGGCGGGGCAAAGATCATTCGCCGACCGCCAGCCTCGACCTCGACAGCATCGCGTCTGACGCGAACCTCGGCTTCCATCTCGCCGTAGTCATCCTTGAGGTGAAGCGAGATCTGCGCGGAGCGCGCCGCCGATGTCACCCGGACTGCGTTGCGCTGAAGCCAGGGATTGACCCAGGCGGGGTTTACCTCGCCGGCGCTCGGCGCAGCCCAGGCGACGCAGGCGGCGGCCCGCAAAGCCATAAGCTCGGTCTCCTCCGGTCGCCAGCCCTCGGGAAACGCAGCCTCGATGAAGCGGGTCGTCGCCTCGCCATCTCGAAACATCGGCTGTCGGATGGCGTCGCGCAGAAAAGCTTGCGTCGTTGCGATGCCGAGCAGACTCATCTCGGACAGTCCCGACACCAGCCGCTCAATCGCGGCCGGCCGATCGGCGCCGTGCGCGATCATCTTGAGGAGCAGTGAATCATAGTAGAGGCTAACCTTGCTCCCGGCCTCGACACCGGAATCGATCCTCACGCCGCGCGGAAACGAGACCTCTGTGATCTCGCCCGTGACCGGACGAAAGCCGAGATCGGCGCGCTCTGCGGTGATGCGCGCCTCGATCGCGTGGCCATGCGGTTGAATCTCGTCCTGCTTAAGCGGAAGGGCCTCACCGGCCGCCGCGATCAGCTGCCATTCGACGAGATCGACGTCAGTGATGAGCTCTGTTACGGGATGCTCAACCTGCAAACGCGTATTCATCTCGAGGAAGTAGGGCTCGTCGCTGCCGATCTCCATGATGAACTCGACGGTCCCCGCGGAATCATAGCTGATTTCGCGGCCGAGACTGCAAGCCGCGTGGTAGAGTTTCCGGCGAACGTCATCGGTCAGGCGCGGCGCCGGAGCTTCCTCGAGCACCTTCTGGTTGTTGCGTTGAACCGAGCAGTCGCGCTCGAACAGATGGACGAGATTGCCGCAACGATCGCCGGCGAGCTGCACTTCGAGATGGCGCGGATTGAGGATGAATTTCTCCAAGAGCACCGACCCATCGCCAAAGGCGGCCTCGGCCTCCGCCTTTGCGCTCGCAAGCGCCTCCACGAAGTTCTTTGGATGATCGACCCGACGCATGCCGCGACCACCGCCGCCCGCCGACGCCTTGATCAGCACGGGAAAGCCGATCCGCTTTGCCTCGGCGAAAAGAGTCTTGTCCTCCTGCGACTCGGCGTGATAGCCGGGCACAGTCGGAACGCCGACGCGCGCGGCGATCCGTTTCGACTCGATCTTCGAGCCCATGAGCTCGACAGCGTGCGCCGAAGGCCCAACAAAAATGAGCCCCGCATCCTCGCACCTGCGCACAAAGGCGGAGTTCTCGGAGAGGAACCCGTAACCCGGGTGGACGGCGTCGGCGCCGGCGCCCTTCGCGGCCGAAATAACGGCGTCCATGTCGAGATAGCTCGCGCGGGCGGGGGGGTGGCCGATGCGCACTGCCTCGTCGGCTGTTCGAACGTGGACGGCGTCCGCATCGGCGTCGGAATAAACCGCGATCGTGCGGATGCCCAAACGCTTGCATGTGCGCATCACGCGGACGGCGATCTCGCCTCGGTTGGCGACCAAAACCGAGCGGATCGGGCGCGGAGAGTGAACGAATCGCACCACGATCGTCCCTACATCCGATAGACCGGGCGGGGGCCGGTCACTGGCGGCTCCATCGCGCCGATCGTCAGACAAAGCCCCAGGACGTCGCGGGTGTCGGCCGGCTCGATCAGTCCGTCATCCCAGAGCCGCGCCGTGCAGTAGTAAGGGTTGGATTGCATGTCGAACATGTCGCGTAGCTTCATTTCGTAGGCTGCAAGCTCTTCGTCTGTCGCGGGGTGGCGCGAGATCGAGGAGCGGCGCAGATCCATCAACACGGAGCTGCCGACATCGGGGCTCATTGTTCCGAGCCTGGCGTTTGGCCACATGAACATAAAGCGCGGACGGAAGCCGCGACCGCTCATGCCGTAGTTGCCGGCGCCATAGGAGCCTCCAGTGACGAGCGTGTACCGCGGCACGCGCGCATTCGATACCGCATAGACGAGCTTCGCGGAGTTCTTCGCGATGCCGTTCCGTTCAGCGTCTGACCCCACCATGAAACCAGTGATGTTTTGCAGGAACAGGATCGGCACGTTGCGCTGGTCGCAGAGTTCAATGAAGTGCGCACCCTTGAGCGAGGACTCCGAGAACAGCACGCCGTTGTTCGCCAGGATGCCGACCGGAAGTCCCTGCAGATGTGCGAAGCCGCACACCAGCGTCGGACCGTAAAGGGGCTTGAACTCGTGAAATTCGCTTGCGTCGACGAGCCGCGCGATGACTTCGCGCTGGTCGAACGGTCGCGTGAGATCGTCGCCGACGATGCCGGGAATTTCGCCTGGATCGTAGAGCGGCGCCCGGGCGGGCCGGATGTCGCCGTGGACATCTTGCACCCGGTTCAGCGCTCCGACGATGTCGCGAGTGCGGGCGATCGCCTCCATTTCGTCGCGCGCAAAATGATCGGACACGCCCGACACTCTGCTGTGCATTTCGGCGCCGCCGAGGGTTTCGCGATCGACGATCTCCTTGATCGCGGCTTTGACAATCTGCGGTCCGCCGAGGTGGACGCTGCTATTGCCCGCGGTCATAACGACTTCGTCCGATAGAGCTGGAATGTAGGCGCCGCCGGCGGTGCATTCGCCGAACACAGCCGCGATCTGCGGGATACCAGCGGCCGACATGCGACACTGGCGATAAAACGCGCCGCCAAAGTGATCCTGATCGGGAAACACTTCGTCGCCCTGCTCGAGATTCGCGCCGCCGCAGTCCACAAGGTACACGACCGGCAGCTTGTTTTCGAAAGCGATATCTTGTGCGCGGATGTGCTTTCGGATCGTCTCCTTGAAGAACGATCCGCCCTTGGTCGTCGCATCGTTGGCGATGATCATGCAGATCACGCCGCGGATGGTTCCGATGCCGGTGACAATTCCTGCGCCGGGCACCGCATTGCCGTATAGCCCCCAAGCGGCGAGCGGGGAAAGCTCGAGAAATGGGCTCAGCGGATCGAGCAGCAGGTCAATGCGATCGCGCACGGGAATTTTGTGGCGATCGCGATGACGCTTGAGCATGCGTTCGCCCCCGCCGGCGAGCGACCAGCCCTGCCGCTCGCGCAATGTCTTGAGCAACCCTTCGTAGACGACCGCATTCGCGCGGAAGGTTTCGGAGGAGGGGTCGATATTGTTGGGCAAGATTGCCATCGTCATCAAGCCTGCCGCTTCGACACGGTTTTTGGGGCGAGCGTCGCAAAGCTTGGCGAGCGCTTCTCCATGAAGGCCGACATGCCCTCCCGCCATTCCGCTCCGCCGATCAGCAACGCGAGCGCCTCGAGGCCAAGGCCGCGCGCGGTGCGCGAGTCGATATCGCCGCAAGCAAGGAGCGCCGCCTTTGACTGCGCGACGGCGCGGGGTCCGAGCGATCGGAAGCGCCGCGCAAGCTCAAGGGCCGCTGGAAGGAGTTCATCGGGCGCATGCAGGGAGCCGGCGAGCCCATGCGCAACCGCCTCGTCATGCCCGACGTGCGAACCGAGGAGTATCCATTCCATCGCCTTGCCGCGGCCGACGAACCGGTGCAGCTTCTGCACGCCTCCGGCGCCGGCGAGCGCGCCGATCCGGACCTCCGGGAGGCCGATCTTCGCGCCCGTCGCCATCAGACGAAAATCGCAGGCGAGCGACAGCTC
Source organism: Roseiarcus sp. (assembly GCA_036489975.1). Classification (GTDB taxonomy): domain Bacteria; phylum Pseudomonadota; class Alphaproteobacteria; order Rhizobiales; family Beijerinckiaceae; genus Roseiarcus. The sequence continues at coordinate 80,900 of DASXES010000049.1, read as the reverse complement.
GCAGCCGCCTCCGAGGGCATATCCGTTGATCGCCGCAATTACAGGGATCGGCGCGCCTTCAACGCGGTCGAAGAGGTCGGCGATCCGCTTGAGGTAGCGGTCACGGATGTTAAAGGCGCCCTCGCCGATTCTCTCGTCGGGCTTAGTGAAATATGCGAGATGAGCGCCGGCGCAGAACGCCCGTCCGACGCCGGTCAGGATCAACGCCCGTGCGCTGTGCTCGACAGCCTCTCCCAGAGCCCGGCTCAGTTCCGCGATGAGTTCGAGAGAGAGAGAGTTGCGTTCTCCTTCCCTCGTCATTGTGGCGAGGGCGATGTCGCGCTCGGGCCAGGACAACGCGACCGCGTCTCCTGTCCATCCCGACTTCGTCAGCTCTGTCGTCATCGAACGACACCCTTGCCCATAACTCATATCGTCTAGGTTATCATTATCTGACTGACTGGCAAGGCAAACATCTGACCAGACGGTTAGCCAGGCCGATCAGTGTGGTCGAAACGACGATCTCGTCAGGCCTCCGGCCTGAGGATCACCCGGCCCCAGGAGCGGCCGGACTCAAGCAGCGCATGGGCTTTCGCGCCGTCTTCGAGCGCGAACGTCTCGCTCACGACTGGCTTCACCTTACGCCGGGCGACAAGGTCGAGAACGTCGACAAGCTGGCTGCGCGATACGCCCTTTGCGCTCAGGAGCGAGGTGTTGCGCAGGAACAACTGCGCCGGGTTCATAGGTACGAAGTCCCCATTGATCTGACCAACCAGCACGATCCGGCCGCCTTCGACGACGCTCTTCCGAACGCTCGAGAACACGGGGCTCCCAACATTATCGATGACAGCGTCCACTCCCCGCCCGCCAGAAAGCCTGCGGGCCGCGACCGAAAAATCTTGTCCTTTGCCGGCGACGATCACCTCGTCAGCGCCGGCCTCGCGAATTGCCGTCGCCTTCTCGGGACTGGTGGTCACGGCGATTACGAACGCGGCCATCTGATGCGCGATCTGGACGCCATGCAGTCCTATCCCGCCGCCCGCCCCAGTGACGAGCACGCGCTCGCCGATTTGGACGCGACCCACGTCACGGATGGCGTTAAGCTCCGTTCCGATGGCGCAGGCGGCGATGGCGCCCTCCTCGAGGGCTATTCCCTCGGGCAACGGGACGACCGCGTCGGCGTCCACGACGACGAATTCTGCATATCCCCCGTTGAGCCCTGAGTCGCCGAGGAAGGCGCCTTCGGGGCAGGATGTCTCGTGGCCGCTGCGGCAGGCCCTGCAGTGGCCGCAGACGTGACTATGCGTTGTCGTGGCGACGCGGTCTCCGACGTGGATATCGGCGACGTCGGCCCCCACCTTTTCAATCACGCCGGCGACTTCGTGCCCCGGGATGACCGGCATCTCGACGCCGAATCGGAAGACGCCGTTGCGCGTCACGACATCGTGAAAACATACTCCGCAGGCGGCGACGGCCACTCGCACCTGGCGGCGACCAGGCTCGGGCGCCGCCACATCCTCCAGGCGCAACGCCGACGGCGGTCCGGGCGCGCGGACAACGAGGGCGCGCATCCGTCGTCCCGCTTCTCAGCCGGCTTCCAGCCAGGGGGTGATGATCTTCCACTTGCCGTTCTCAGCCTTCATGATCGCGCCGGCGAGCGCTCCGGCGTGGCGGTCGCTGGAGAAAGTTAGGGGCGCCATCAGTCCCGTGTCGTAGTCCTTGACGCCCTCCAGCGCTTCTACGATCGAAGCCTCGTCGGTCTTGCCGTTCGTTCGCTTCAGCACCTCTGCGAATAGTTTGCCGGCCTGGTATCCGTGCATGCTGTAGCTGGTCGGCGTGGCGCCGGGTTTGTATTTCTTCTGAGCCGCGAGGAACCCTTTCACGGCAGGCTTGTCGGAATCGAGCGGCTCCATCACCGCAACCGCAATGGCGCCCTCGATAAGCGGCCCTGCGAGCTTGAACGTCTGGGGATCGCCGAGGGCGTTATGGCCGCTGAACTGAGGCTTCCAGCCGAGATTGTTCATCTCGCGCAGGACAAGCGCGGCATCCTTTGGGATGCCGAGAAAGACGACATGCTCGACGCCAGCCTCTTTGGCTTGCGCGACAACGCCGCTGAAATTTGTCGTGCCTCGGTCGAAAGGCAATTTCACCAGCGGCAGGTTCGCCTTGCCGAACCGTTCATCGAGGCCGGCGACCGCATCCTGTCCGAAGTCGTCGTTCTGATAGATCGCCGCGACCTTCGTCTGCTTGAGTTCCTTGAGGATGTAGTCGGCCAGGACCAGCATCTGAATGCGCACTTCGGGAAGGGTCGTGAAGATGTCGCGATGCACCGGTGTCGTCAGCGAATGGCTGAAGGCATACGGAAATAGAAGCGGCGTTTTGCTCTCGGTGACGAAGGGAATGAGTGCGGCGGAGGGCGCCGTGCCGATTGGCGCGAGAAGCGCGACCACCTTGTCCTCCTCCACCAGCTTTCGGGCGGAGGCGATGGTGCGCATCGGCTCGTAGCCGTCGTCCTCCGCAATCAACTCGAGTGTGACGCCGCCGACGCCGCCCGCGTCATTGAGCTCGGCCAGGGCCACGCTTACGCCGTCACGCACGCTCTGGCCGAGCAGCGAGAGGCCCCCGGAGAAGGGCCCGGTGAGGCCCACCTTGACCGTCCCTCCCGCGAAGGCGGGGAGGATGCGTCCTGCAACCAGGGCGCCTGCGATCAGCGCCGCCCGCCGCGTAAACTGTAGACCGGCTTCTTTTGTCATCGTGTTTCTCTCCCTCCTTCAGGCGTCACCGTTCAATCTTGACGCCAGCGGCTTCGCGATCCCACAGCACTGCGCGGTTCTGCTCGGCCCAAACCTTGAGCTTGTATTTCTCGATCTTCTCGCTCGCCGTCTTCGGCAGCGCATCGACGATGTGGATAAAGCGCGGCACCATGAAGTGCGCCATGTTGCGATTGGCGAATCGCACGAGCTCTTCTTCGCTTGCGACCTGCCCCTCGCGAAGGACGACGAAGGCCAGGACCTCGTCTTCGCTAAGCTCGGAGGCGACCGCAACGGCGGCGGCCTCGAGCACAGCGGGGTGTCGGGCCATCAACATCTCGACTTCGTAGGCCGAGATGTTTTCGCCGCGCCGGCGGATCGCCTCTTTCTTCCGATCGATGAAATAAAGGTAGCCGTCGGGGTCGAGTCGGCCGCGATCGCCGGTGTGCAACCACAAATTTCGCGTCTCGCGCACCGTCGCTTCGGGCATCTTGTAGTAGCCCTTCATGACGATTCCGGGCTCGAGAGGCCGCACGCAGATCTCTCCGACTTCGCCAGCGGGCAGCGGGTTGTCGTCTTCGTCCATGATCGCCACTTCGGCGTTTCCGCGCGGGCGCCCCGCTGACGCGCCCTTTGAAATCGAATCCCCCGGCGCGAACATCGTCACGGCGAATGTCTCGGTCATCGCATAAAGCGAGGTGATCTCGACTCCGAACCGCTCCGAGATCGCTCGATGGGTTTCCTGCGAGAGGGGGATGACCATGGCCTGACGGACCCGATGCTGCCGGTCGCGCGGGGAAGCCTCTCCCTTCAGGAGGATGTTGCTCATCGCGCCGAGCAGGTTGAACTGAGTTGCGCCGGTGGACCGGATTTCCTCCCAGAAACCCGAGGCCGAGAAGCGCGCTGAAACCGCCAATGCGCACTCCGCCCAAAGCGCAGCATAGGCCGAATACCACAGCGCGTTGCCATGAAAGAGCGGCAGGCAGGTATAAATCACGTCGTCGGCCCTGTAGCCGAAATTGACGGCGAGCGAGCGGCCGACGCCTAGCGATTGTGAATGCGGGCTGACCACGCCCTTCGAGGGACCTGTCGTTCCCGAGGTGTACATGATGAATTGCGGGTCGGCGCTCGACACGGCGTCGCAGTCAGGATCGTCAGGTGCGGCGGTGGCAAAATCGGCGAGATCGACAATCGGCGCACCGAGCGGGTCCAGCGCCTTGCCGCATTCGCCGAGACGGATGCAAGCTCGAAGCGCATGGCCTCCCTCTAGCGCTTCTGCGACACGGCCGGAGAACTCGGCCGCCACCACAACGCAGCACGAGTCCGACTGGACGATGAAATAGCGCAGAAGTTCGCCGCGAGCCGCGATGTTGAGGGGCACGGCGACAGCCCCGATCTTGCCTAGCCCCCAGATCGTCCAGAAAAACTCCGGACAGTTCGGCAGCATGACCGCGACGTGATCGCCCTTGCCGATCCCGAGGGCGCGAAAGGCGTTCGCATAACGGTTCGAAAGCTCGTGGGCGTCTGCGTAGCTAAATCGCTTCTCGCCATAGATGAGCCAGGTGGCGGCGCCGATGCGAGCCGCCTTGTCGGCCAGCACGTGGCCGATCGTTCGCTGTTTCAATGGATAGTCACGCATGAACTATGCACCCAAATAGGCGTCGACCAATTCGGCCGAACGACCAAGCTCGTCGCGAACCCCTTCCAGGACCACGCGGCCCTGCTTGAGCACGTACAGGTAGTCGGCAAACCGGAGAGCAAGGCGCGCGTTTTGCTCGACGACCAGGACGGTCACACCCGCGCGGCGCGCCTCACTCAACGTTTCGAACACCTGCTTCACCACAACCGGCGCAAGGCCGAGGCTGAGTTCATCCGCGGTCAAAATGCTCGGGCCCGACATCAGCGCGCGGCCAATCGCCAGCATCTGCTGCTCGCCGCCCGAAAGCGTGTAGCCCGGCTGGCGCTCGCGTCGCGCCAGAGCCGGAAAGTTCGCAAGCACGCTGGCGTAGCGCGAGGCGTGATCAGAACGATGCACATACGCGCCGACCGTTAGGTTCTCGGCGACCGTTAGATCGGGAAAGATGCCGCGCCCCTCTGGTACGTGGGAAAGCCCGAGGCGAACGATCGCCTCAGGCTTGAGGCCGGTGATCGACTTCCCGCGCAACGTGACCATACCGGAGGCCGGGCGCACGAGCCCGCTGATCGTGCGCAGCAGCGTCGATTTTCCGGCGCCGTTCGCGCCGAGTATGGCGACGAAGCCGCTGTCTGGAACCTTTACCGAGACGTTTCGCAGGGCCTCCACGGCGCCATAGCGCACGGTCAGATTGTGAACCTCAAGCATGGACCGCCTCACCGAGATAGGCGACCTGAACTCTTGGATGGCTGAGAACCTCGGCGGCCGAGCCCTCGGCGATGATCGCGCCGAGATCAAGCGCAATCAGGCGGTCACACAGCCGCGACACAAAAGCCATGTTGTGCTCGACGATGATGACGCCGAGATCGTGCTTGAGCCGGAGCGCCAGAATGAGGTCGCCGAGCGCGGCGATTTCCTCGTCGTTGAGGCCGGCAATCGGCTCGTCCAGCAGCAGGAAATTGATCTCCATCAGGAGAGCGCGGCCGAGATCGACCAGTTTTTGATGACCGTAGGGAAGGTCGCGGACCCTCTTCCCCGCAATTCCGGAAAGGCCAAGCTCGGCGAGAAGCGACGACACATTTTGCTCAGCCATCCGCTCCTGCCGCCGCGCGCCCGGAGTCATCAGGCATTCGCTGATGAGGCCGTAGGACATCGTGCTGTGACAGGCGATGAGAAGATTTTCTCTCGCGGTCAGGTCGCGGACCAGTTCCGGATGCTGGAACACGCGGCCGATGCCCCTTCGCGCTATGCGCGCGGCGGGCAACGTGGAAAGCACCGTTCCGTCGAGCGTCGTCCGTCCGGCGGTCGGCCGCGTGATGCCGGACACACAGTTGAGCAGCGTGCTCTTGCCGGCGCCGTTCGGTCCGATCAGGCCAACTATGCTCCCGGTCTCGACCGCAAAGCTTACGGAGCGGAGCGCGTGGACGCCTCCGAAGGCGACACTCAGGTCTTCGATCGCGAGTCGCGCCATCGCGGTCATTCTCTCCGCGCAAGACGCATGCCCATGCCCCACAACCCGCGTGGCATGAACACCATGACGATCACCAAGAGAGCTCCGAAGACGAGGCCGGGCGCGTCGTTGAACCCCCGCAGAAGCTCGGGCACAAGGACATAGAAGATGGCTCCGACGATCGAACCACCGATCGCGCCGAGACCGCCGATCACCACCATGCTTAGGAAAGCGATCGACAAGCCGACGTTGAAGCTCTCCGGATTGATATAGCGAACGAGATAGGCAAAGAGACCGCCCGCAACGGCCGCGTAAAAAGCTGAGATGGCGAAGGCGGTAATCTTGTATCGCGCCGCCGATATGCCGAGCGCGCCCGCCGCGGTTTCGCTCTCCCTGATGAGCAACAACGCACGACCGGTGCGGCCACGACTAATGTTATGGGCGACATAAAGCCCGATCCCCAAGAGTGCGATGGTCAGTTCGTAAAGTCCGGTCGCCGTCAGCGCACGACCGGCGACGGTCGCGGCCGGTAGCTGCATGCCGCCGCCGCCCCCAGTCAGGCTGCGCCATTCAAAGATGATTCTCTGCAGGACAACGCCAAATCCAAGCGAGGCGATGGCCAGATACAGACTGCGCAGCCGCAACGCCGGCACGGCGACAAGCGCGCCGATCGCAGTCGTGAAAAGCCCCGCGAGGAAAAGCGACAGCACATACGGGACGCCGGCCTTTTGGGTCAGGAGCGCGGTCGCATAGGCGCCAACGCCGAAAAAGGCGGCGTGGCAAAGGCTGATCTGGCCGGCGTAACCAACGAGAAAATTGAGACCCAGCGCGACAAGCCCGAAAATGCCAGTCAGCGTCACGAGATAGAGGCCGTAGGCGTTGATGATGAAGGGGGCGGTCACGGCGAGTGCGAGCGCGATGGCGGCTATGGCGCCGAGCCACATGTTTCCGCCCGCGCGGCTATGGGGTGGCGCGGCGCTCGTCATACCTTGCGCACCCGCACAGTCCCAAAGACGCCCTCGGGACGCACAACCAGAACCGCAATAATGATGATGAACGTCACCGCGTCCGCAAACGACGGAGAGACGTAGGCGCCCACCAGATTTTCCGTCACGCCAAGCGCCAGGCAGCCTGAGAACACGCCGACAAGGCTATTCAGGCCTCCCAGGACGGCGCCCGCGAACGCCTTAATCAGGACCGCGCCCATCAAATTCGTGTCAAGAAAGAGCTCGGGCGCCACAAGAATGCCGGCGAGGCCGCCGATCAATCCGCCCAAGCCCCAGGCGATCGCCGAAGAGCGCGTGATCGAAACTCCCATGAGCCGCGCCACCATCTCGTTCTGGCTCGCCGCTCGCATGCCGAGACCCGTCCAGGTGCCGCGAAGGAACAACGTCATCCCCACGATGACCGCGACTGCGGCGGCGATATTGACGCCGCTCGCCACCGATATCGGCACGCCGCCGAGGCGAAAGGGCGGCAAGAAGGCGAAAGGGGAAGGAAACGTATAGGTCTCGTGCCCCCAGATCATGCCCGCAACACTATTGAGCACGACGTTGAGGCCGAGGGTGGCGATGATGGCTGACAGCGTCGGCGCGCCGATCAACGGCCGAATTATGACTTGCTGAATAAGGATTCCCTGAGCGAGTCCGAAGACCAGCGCAAGCGGCGTCGCCTCCCACCACGACAGGCCGACATTTTGCAGGAGCCAGTAGGCGAAGAATGTCGTCAGCATCGCCATTTCGCCTTGCGCGAAATTGGCGATATCAGTGATGTTGAGCACGACGACGATCGCAATGCCCACCATCGCATAGAGGCTGCCCGCCGCGACGCCGCCAACGATTAGGTTAGCGATCACGCGGTCGGTCGGCCCGACTGGCCGCATGTGTCTGGCCGCGAAAGCGCGCATCTCGCCAGTCGCATGTATCTCCTCCTCCCTCGCAACGGGTCCGCGCCTATCTGCGCGACGCCCTCTCCGGCTTCTTTCGGGATTGCGCCTCCGGCCGCTCGTATCGCGGAACGGCCGAAGCCGACGAGGCCCGCGTCGGCAGATCCCCAACCGAAAGCGCAAGAGCCGCGACCGGACTACTGGACAAAGTGCGCTCGAAGGTCTGTGTCAGTGCCTCGACAAGCTGGTCCGGCTCCCATGCGCCGCCAGGTTTGAACCATTTCGACACCCAGTTAAGGGAGCCGAGAATGGAGAAAATGACAAGTTTCGGATCGCAGGGCACGATGCTGCCATCACCGATCCCCTCTTTTACAAGTGCGCGCAGGCTACGCTCGAAACGGTCTCGCTCCTTTACCAGCTTCAGCCGGTCCTCCGGTTCGAGCGCTTGCTCCTCCATCAGCACCACGCAGCAGTTCAGCTCGTCGATCAACTGATGCAGATACAGGCGCAACGTGAGGATCAGCTTCTCGCGGCCGTTTCTTCCCTCCTTGCGCCCACGCTCGAGGCTCGCGAAACAAGCGGCCATCGCATGGTCGAAGCAGGCGCGTAGAACGCCGTTCTTGTTGGGAAAGTAGTGATAGAGCGCCGCTTTCGTGACGCCGAGGCTTTCCGCGATCTCGGCGAGCGAAGTCGCATGATAGCCCTTGTGGTTGAAGGATGCGGCTGCCTCGCGCAGCACTGCGAGGCGCTTAATTCCGTGCACGTCTTCCCTTGTCGGAAACAAGGCGCCCTCGCGCATGTCGACCTTGCCAGCCAGTACCCTAGTCAATTAGTATCTGGCTGGCAAGTCAATTGACTGACCGATCGGTTAGATCGGCTCCGCGGGCCTCAAGTGCAGTGAGGAAATGGCCTTGGGTCTCTATCTCGAAGACTTCGAGCTGAACGTGACGCATCAAACGCGCGGCCGCACGATTGGTGAGGGCGACGTGTCGCTGTTCGCGGGTCTCGTCGGCGACTTTAATCCGCTTCATGTCGATGAGGCCTACTGCGAGCAGACCATTTACGGCGGACGCATCGTGCACGGGCCGCTGAGCCTCGCGGTCGCGATCGGCTTGATGTCGCAGTTGAACTGGATCGATGGAACCGCGCTTGGTCTGCTCGGCCTTTCCTGGGATTTTCAAGCCCCGGTAAAGCTCGGCGACACCATCTACGCGCGCGCGACGCCGCTTGAGGCGCGCCCCAGCCGCAACCCCGTCCGGGGCATTCTGAAAATAGGTCTTGAGGTCATCAACCAGCGTGCAGAAAAAGTGCAGTCGGGCGCCATCGTCCTGCTGATGCGTCGACGCGCAGGCGAGGCTGCGCTACCGGGGGCAAACGAGAGCGCTCGACAAACGAAAAGCGATTTGGCGGGTGAAGCCGCGCACAATGACGCCCAAAGTTGATGAATAGGCAATCGAGAATCGTTTGACGACGACTCGACGTGAAGGTCTGCCACCGTCCACGGCGCGCCCACGCCGGCAATCATCCAGCTGAGGATCGCCCACAGGTCCTCGTCGACCGCTTTCTCGCGCTTACCGCCCGTTCATAGGGCCGATCTCAAAGCGGCTCAGGGTCGAAACCGGTGCGGCTGCCGCCGTGGCGGCTAAGGCTCGCCGCGGTCGCGCAGGAAGGCCTCGAAGGCCGAGAGCGTCGCGGCGGAGACATAGTGCTCGATGCCCTCGGCGTCGGCCTCCGCCGCTTCCTGCGGCGCGCCCACCGCGATCAGGAGGTCGACCACCAGCCGGTGGCGCTCACGCACCCGTTTCGCCATCGCTTCGCCCGCTTCGGTCAGGAAAATCCCGCGATAGGGCTTGGCGCGCGCCAGCCCCTCGCGCTTGAGGCGCGCGATGGTCTTGCTGGCGGTGGGATGGGCGACGCCCATCCGCCGGGCGATGTCGGTGGTGCGGGCTTCGCCCTGAGCGGCGATCAGATCGGCGATGAGTTCGGTGTAATCCTCGAGCATCGAGGTCGAGCGCGCCGAGCGCGCCTTCGAGAACCGGTCGGCCTGCGCGGGCTCCGCCGCCAGTCCCGCATGCGCGGACTGCGGCTCTCCGGCGCGCTTCCCATTCGCCAAATCGCCCTCGCTCCCCCCTGTCGAAGTGTGATTATAGAGCCTCGGCTGCAAAATGCAACTGAGGCTCGCCGGGCGCGCGCCGGGGGGCGCGGCTAGCATCAAGCCCTTGCGCTCATTTGCAGCCTGTTGACTATGGCGTAGCAATGGGTACATTATGGATGCTAGGCGATAACCGTGGGAGGCCAGAGACGGTGAATGAGGCGGTTGCGCGCTTGAGGGTGGACGCCGCCGCACGCCTGGCGATGACGGACAGGACGGTCGCGGGCATCCGCGACGCGCTCGCGGGCCAATGGCGCTGGAGAAGCCCTCTCCTGTTCGCCGGCCCCGCCGTGGTCGCTTCGATCGCCTATATGGACCCCGGCAATTTCGCCACCAATATCCAGGCCGGGGCGAAATACGGCTATACGCTCCTGTGGGTGGTGCTGGCGGCCAATGTCGCCGCCATGCTGTTCCAGGCCTTGTCGGCCAAGCTCGGCATCGTCACCGGGCGCAATCTCGCCGAACTCTGCCGCGAGCATTTTCCGCCGGCCGCCGTCTGGGCCCTGTGGATCGTCAGCGAAGTGGCGGCGATGGCGACCGACCTCGCCGAATTCCTCGGCGGCGCCATCGGTCTCGCGCTGCTCCTGCATATCCCGCTTATCGTCGGCATGGGGATCACCGCCGTCCTCGTCTACGGCCTTTTGATGTTCGATCGCCACGGGTTTCGCCCGGTCGAACTCATCATCGGCTCGCTCGTGGCGGCGATCGCTCTTTGCTACCTCGTCGAAATGGTCATCGCGCCGGTCGACTGGACGGCGGCGGGGCTCGGCAGCGTCATTCCGCGCTTGCCTGACGCCGGCGCGCTGACGATCGCGGTCGGCATCGTCGGCGCGACGATCATGCCGCATGCGATCTTCCTGCATTCCGGGCTCACACAAAACCGGGCGCCGGGGCGCAATGACCGTGAGCGGCGCCTTCTCGTGCGGTTCTCCAATATCGAGGTCCTCGCCGCCCTCGGCGTCGCCGGCCTCGTCAATATGGCGATGGTCATCATGGCGGCGAGCGCGTTCCACGCCGGCCACAGCGACGTGGCGGAGATCCAGACCGCCTATCACACGCTGACGCCGCTCCTGGGGCCCGCTGCGGGGGGCGTGTTCCTGACGGCGCTCCTGGCCTCGGGCCTGTCGAGTTCGGCGGTCGGCACCATGGCCGGCCAGATGATCATGCAGGGTTTCGTCGGCTTCCGCATTCCCGTCATCGTCCGCCGTCTGGTTACGATGATCCCGGCCTTTGTCGTCGTCTGGCTCGGGGTCAACTCGACCGACGCGCTCGTCATGAGCCAGGTCGTGCTGAGCATCGCCTTGCCCGCGCCGGTGATCGCGCTTCTTCTGTTCACGAGCCGCAAGGACATCATGGGCGCGTTCGCCAACAGCCGCCTGACCAACGCCGCCGCGGTCCTGGGGGCGCTGGTGATCCTGAGCCTGAACACGATTCTTCTGCTTCAGGCGTTCGGGGTCGCGATTCCAGGGCTGCCGAGCGGCTGACCCGCTGGCCCTAACTGCGATTGGGCCGAACCTGGGTCGTTATCCCGCGGTTGGCGAAGCGGATCCAAGGACCGCATGGCCCGAAGGCTAGCAGGTTTCGAGTTCTTGCGGTCAAGGCCCGAATCGGTCGGACCCATCTCGACTGCGGAGCGAAGTTCGCGATCGTGCGAAGCTATGTCTTGATCGGAATCCAAATTTGGTAACCGCCCAGGCCGGTTCGCCCGTCAAATTCCTCGCCATAATATTCGAGGTAAGGCGCATCAACAGCCTCGCAGCCTGACTCGGGGAGCCATTTTGTCCAGATGGTCATTTCGACGTTATGCATGGTCGAAACGTGTTCGCTGTGCGTAAATATGGCGTAGCGCTGGGACGAAATGCGCAATCGTGTAAATTCGGCGGGGAGGTCGGAGAATCCGGACACCTCCACCCCGGCGAGATAGTCGAAGTTACAGTCATCGTCCATGTTGTAGCAGACGCCAAACGTCCGCCCTCCTTTGCCGCCCCCTCCCGCAAAAACTTGCCCTGGGATGTCGCCGAGATAAGGCTGAAAGCGCTGCCACAAAGCCGGAATGTTTTGGTGGGTGGCGGAGGAATACTTTCCGCCAAGTCCTGCGATTAGCAACAACCCGCGTCGCTCGACGCGCGGCGGCGCCAGAGTCGTGACCGGACGGTCATCCATTTTGATTGCCTCCACCAGATTGAGGTTATTGAGATGGCGCTGCGCGCGAACCGATTCGGGGGTGATCCCGAATTGGTCACGAAACGCCCGGGTGAAAGCTTCGTGGGAGCCATAGCCGAAATCCAGCGCGATGGTCAGGATGTCAGGGCCCCCGTTCGCAAGTACGCGCGCTGCCTCGCTCAATCGCCGACCGCGCATGTACCGCATCGCGGACTGGCCGGTCGCCGCCGCGAACACATGGGCGAAGTGGTAGCGGGATATTCCAGCGGACTGAGACAATTCTTCGAGCGAAATATCGCCTCCGAATCGGCCCTCCATAAACCACAGCGCTTTGCGAACGCTTTCCATATCGGTTCCCAACGAAGCATGCGAACCCCGTACCAAAGACCATCGCCGCCCACTTGATCGGAATTGCTGTTGGAGACGTTGATCGACGGCGAGTAGGTTCGCTTATTTCTCGGATGAGCGGTTCGCAATGAGCGGTCGTTCGCGGAACAGGCGACTGGGTTCTGACCCTGCGGTTGCTCGCGATCACCCCGGCGATTTAAACCGATCGCATCCTGCTTCAAGCGGAGCCGACCTTCAGTGCAGGGCCTCGGCCCCGAGGCGCCTCAGCTTGTCGGGATTGCGCATGACATAGACGCCGGCGATGCGGCCGTCCTCGATCTCGAGCGCGGTCGTCTGCACCCCGTCGAACTCTTCGGTGACGAAGCCCGGCAGGCCGTTGATGAAGCCGTAGCGCACCGGCGCCGGCGTCGTGCCAGCGAGCCTGCGCGCGATCGCGGTCTGAAACAGCATGACATCGTCGATCCCGACCAGGGGCCGCTTCGCCGCGGGCCGCTTGCCGCCGCCGTCGGAATAGAGGACGACGTCGGCGGTGAGCAGCGAGCGCAAGCGATCCATGTCGCCGCTGCGGGTCGCCGAATAGAACGCCGCGGCGATCTCGAGCCCGCGCTCCTTGCTTAAGGGAAAGCGCGGCCGCGCGGCGCGCACGTGAGCGCGCGCGCGAGCGGCAAGCTGGCGGCAGGTCGTCGGTTCGCGGCCGATCGTCTCGGCCACCTCCTCGAAGCCCACGCCGAACACGTCATGCAGCAGGAAGGCCGCGCGCTCGAGCGGCGACAGGCGCTCGAGCGCCATCATCAAGGGCAGCGTGACGTCGTCGATCTCGTCCTCGTCGGCGTCGACGAACGGCTCCGGCAGCCACGGCCCGATATAGGTTTCGCGGCGCCGCCGCGCCGACTTCAGCTGATCGAGGCAGAGGCGGGTGACGACGCGGCGGAGATAGGCCTCCGGTTCGCGAATGGCGCTGCGATCCGCGTCGAGCCAGCGCAGGAACGCGTCCTGCGCCACGTCCTCCGCGTCCGCGACCGATCCCAGCATGCGATAGGCGATGCGGATCAGGCGCGGGCGCAGCGGATCGAAGCTTGCAGCCGCGTCGTCGCCCGGCGCCGGCGCCATCACGCCGCCTGGCGCTGCTCAACCGGATGGACGGCGCGGAAGCCGACCTGGATCCGGTTCCAGCCATTGATCGCGACAATGAGCAGCGTGAGCTTCACCTGCTCCTCATCGCTGAACTGGACCTTGAGCGCCTCATAGACGTTGTCGGGAGCGCGCGTCTCGGCCAATCGCGTCAGGGCCTCGGTCCACGCCAGCGCCGCGCGTTCACGCTCGCTGTAAAGAGGCGAATCGCGCCACGCGTCGAGCAGGTAGAGGCGCTGCTCCGTCTCGCCGCGCTTGCGCGCGTCGGCGGTGTGCATGTCGAGGCAGAAGGCGCAGCCGTTGATCTGCGAAGCGCGGGTCACGACGAGATCCATGAGACTGGCTTCCAGCCCGAGCGGCTTGAGGCTCTGGGTGAAGTCGAGCCAGGACCTCATCGGCGCCGGCGCGGCGGCGAAGGCGTTCAATCTTGGGGTCATCGTCATCTCCTTCATCGAGAGGCTTCGACGACATGACGAGTGGGACTCTTCCATTGTGACATGGGGCGGGGATTTTTTCATGGGCGCCCGCGAAGGCGCTCCCGCCAGTGGCGCCGGTCAATCCGCTTTCGCCGCGAGCCTGGCGCGCAACGCCTGATTTTCGGCCTCGAGGGTTTCGAGGCGCTCACGCAACGGCGCGAGCGCCGGCGTAAGCTCGGCCTCGCTCAGTCGAGGCGTGATGTGCTGCGGGCAGTTCCAGTCGAACGCGACGAGATGCATGACGAGGCCGCGCTCGACCTTGGCGCGGTAGTCCGGCAGGCTGAGATTGGCGGCCAATTCCGGATCGGCGGCAAGATCCCTCGCCTCGATGCGCGCATAGATCTTGAGCCGGCGCCGGTGGCGATAGTCCATCAGAAACAGCGCGGCCCGGTCGTTGGCCGAAAGATTGCCAGCGCTGATATACTGGCGGTTGCCGCGAAAGTCTGGGATCGCCAGCGTTCGCTCGTCGAGAACGTGGATGAAGCCGGGCGGCCCGCCGCGATGCTGCACATAGGGCCAGCCGCTCTCCGAGACGGTCGCCATATAAAGGCTGTCGCGCGCGGCGATGAACGCCGCCTCGGCGTCAGTGAAGCGGTCGGACTTCCGGTCGCCCTTGAAGCTGGCCCAATATTCGGCGGCGCCGTTGGCTTCCTGCGCGGCGCGGACGGCGGGCGTCGAGGCGAGGTCGAGATAATCATAAGCCATGGGCGAAGCTCCGCGTTGGCGCGGCGGAAAATTGGCGCAAGCGGTACATAGCGTCTTTTGTTCAAGGCAATAATTGCTTATTCTTGGAACCGACTATTTCAGTTTACGGAATATGGACCGCCTCGAAGCCATGTCTCTTTTGCTCGCGGTGGTGGAGGCCGGCAGCCTGTCCGCCGCCAGCCGCAAGCTTCGGGTCCCGCTGCCGACAATCAGCCGCAAGATTTCCGAACTCGAAGCGCATCTGAACACCCGGCTCCTGACTCGCTCGACCCGCAAGCTCGCGCTCACCGATTCAGGCGTGACCTATGTCACCGCAGCCAAACGCATTCTGGAGGAGGTGAGCGAGGCCGAGCGCGCGGCCTCGGGGGAACGCGCCGCGCCCCGGGGCGACCTCGTCGTCACCGCGCCGATCGTCTTTGGCCGCCTGCATGTTCTGCCGGTCGTCGCCGAGTTTCTCAGGCAATGGCCCGAGATCAACGTGCGGCTGGTGCTTTCCGACCGCAATCTCCACCTCATCGACGATCACATCGACATAGCTTTGCGCATTGGCGCGCTTGCTGATAGCGCCCTGGCGGCGACCCGGGTCGGCGCGGTGCGCCGCGTGGTGTGCGGCAGTCCCGCCTATTTCGCCGCGCACGGCGTCCCGAAGCGGCCGGAGGATCTGGCCGCCATGACCGCGGTCACCTTCGACCAGTTTTCGTCCCCGGAGCACTGGACTTTCCGCGACCCGAGATCGAAGCGCGACATCCGCGCGTCAGTGCGCTCGCGCCTTTCGGTCAACACCGCGGAAGCGGCGATCGACGGGGCGGCCGCCGGCGTCGGCGTGACGCGCGTCCTCTCCTATCAGGCGGCGCAGGCGATCCTCGACAGGCGCATCGAGACCGTGCTCGCCGAATACGAGCCCGAGCCGTCGCCGGTCAGCCTCATCCATGGCCAGCAGGAATTGACGCCGCTCAAGGTGCGGATGCTGCTGGATTTCGCCGCCCCCCGGCTGCGGGCACGGCTTGCCTAATGCCGTTAGAGCCGGCCGCATTTGGCCAGAATCGATGGCGTTAGCGCGACCGGCCTCGCCATAGCCCCTCGAGAGACTGCGTCGTTGCCGAGCCCGGGCGGGAAGGGGCGGGGGGGGTCGCGCGTAGACTCAAGAGCGGAAGGCTTCAGCGACTCGGCGACGACGGGAATGGTGTGACGCGAACTGACGCTCACTCAAAAGGGTTCGTCAACTTGACGCCCGAGCCCACGAAATCGCTGAGATTTCGGGTGACAAGCGTGAGGTCGTTCACCAGCGCGATGGCGGCGATCTGTTTGTCGAGCGCGTGGCTTGGATCGGGAACACGCAGGTGACCCCAGACCTGCGCCGCGTCCGCATCGAAAGCGAGAACGCGTTCGCCAAACGATTCGACGACCCCGCCCATCCACGCCTCAAGCAGCCGCGCTTGTTCGGCGTCGCCGCGGCGACGGATCAGTTCGACCCCGCGGCGAAGTTCACCGAGCGAAATGGCTGAAAGAAACACCGGCTCGCCGGTGGCGGCGACGGCCTCGAAAAAGGCGCCGACGCCGCGATTGGCCCTGGCTCCCTTTCGGGCCTCGCTGATGACGTTGGTGTCAATCAAATACATAAGGCGACGGCCCGGTCGCCTCTATCCGCTCGAAATCCGCGTCGACGCCGACGTCAGGCATGGACGCCAGAACCTCAGCAAAGCTGCGCCGGCGAGGGTGCAGGAGCGCCGCCTTCAGGATTTCGCGATGTTCAGCCTCGGCGCTGCGGCCGTGCGCTCCCGCGCGTTGCTTGAGCGCCCGGACGATCTCGTCGTCCACTCCGCGCACCAGGAGATCTGGCATGGGTAGCTCCCGGAGGGTACGCTATCATTGATATCATACCCTTGCGCTGCCCACAAGAGCGGATGGGTGTCTGCCCCCGCTCGCGCGGGAAAAAATAGCGAAATTTGAGGGCGGAACTAAACGGGGTCCCAACTCACTGAAAAGATTGGGGCGTGCCGGTAAAAGTGCGGTTAGGCGAGCCCGCAGCCTCGCCGCGGCGGCTTGGGGGCGACTCATTTGCGCCCGGCGCCGGAGCGCCTTGCCGCCGTTCCGAAGGCCGACAGCCGCCTATTGCGCCGCCTGGATGTTGGGGAAGGCGATCTCGATCAGGGTGCCCTGCTCGCGCCGGCTCTTGATCGAGAATTCGGCCTTGTTGGCTTCGACCAGCGCCTTGGTCAGCGGCAGGCCGAGACCGGCCCCGCCCTTGGCCCCGTCCTTCGCAACCTGGCTGAACGGGGTCAGCGCAAGACCGACTTCGCTCTCGTTCATGCCGACGCCAGTGTCGCGCACCCGGATCACCGCCTGGCCCGCCGCGTCGATCGCGGTCGAAACGATCACCTGCCCGCCCGGCTCGTTGAACTTCACCGCGTTCGACATGAGGTTCAGCATGATCTGCTTGAGCGAGCGCTCGTCGACCATGACGCGCGGCAGGCGGTCGTGCAGCGAGACGCGCATGATGACCCGCTCGCGCGCCGCCTGTGGCTGCATCAGCGACACGCATTCGCGAATGACGCTGTTGGCGTCGACGGATTCGAAGGCGAGCTCGAGCTTGCCCGCTTCGATCTTGCTTAAGTCGAGCAGGTCGTCGGCGAGACTCATCACATGCGCGCCGGAAGCGTGGATGTCCTTGATGTAGTCCTTGTAGCGCTCGTTGCCGATCGGGCCGAAGCGCTCCTCCAGCATCACGTCGGCAAAGCCCAGGATGGCGTTCAAGGGCGTGCGGATCTCATGGCTGACCTGGGCGAGAAAACCGGTCTTGGCGGCGCTCGCGGCCTCGGCGCTTTCGCGCGCGGCGTTGAGACGCCTCTCGGCCTCGAGCTCGCGGCTCAGGTCGCGCGCCAGCGCGCAAAACTGCGGCGCTTCGCTGGGGCCGATGCGCGCCAGCGTCAGCGCCAAGGGAATGGAGGCGCCGTCGCGGTCGCGCCCGACGACCTGCAGCGGCCGGAAGGCGGCTTCGGCTTCACCGCCCTGGCTCAGGGATTCGAGCCTCGTCATCGTCTCGGGATGGCTTTGGGGGCTGAGCAGCATCAACAGGCTCTCGCCTGCGATCTCGTTCTGGTGGTAGCCGAACAGGCGCTCGGCGGGCTCGTTCAGGGACAGGATGCGCCCAGCCGAGTCGAGCGTGACGGCGCCGTCCGTCGCCCGGTCGAGCATCGCCTGGAGGTCGCCCGCCGCGCCGCTGCGCGTCGGCGCCTCGTCATCCGCGGCGCGCAGTCTCGCCCTCAGCTCCGCCTCGAGCGAGCGCCTGAGCGCGATCAGCGTCGCCGGCGCGCCGTCCCAGGCGATCACCTGCGCGTGGCCGTCGACCGACAGGATCTCTCCGTTCGCCCTCACGATTGCGACCGCGCCAGCATCCTCGGCGCGCATCGCCTGCGGGTCGCGATCGCGAAACATTCCGGAAAGCGCGTTCGCCGCCTGAAATTCTGCGAAATCGCGATAGCCGACGAGATCCAGCAGCATGCGGTTGGCGTAGAGCGCTTGCCCGTCGCGGGCGATGAGGACGCCGACCGGCAGCCGGTCGACAATCGCCCCGGCATTGCGCTGAACCTGAACGCCGTCGGCGCCAGGATCCCCTGCCCAGGCCCGCTTCGGCTCGGCGGCGTCGACCGCGCCTGCCCGTTCGTCCGGGCGATCCTCGCGCGAGGCCGGAGCGCGGCCGACGAGGGCGCGCGCGATTTCCCGGAATGCGTCGCGCTCGCTGCGGCTGAGTTCGACGCTCTCGGCGGGGAAGCTCAGCGCCATCTCCCGAGCCAACGAGTCAAGCGCGCCCGGGCGGATCGGAACGATATTGGACGAGGGCATGGGCGCTGGATGCCGCAGGACGTAAATCTCGGCGGTGCGCTCAGGCGGCGGCTGAACCTCGCTCGTCACGGAGGCTCTGTCCCGATCCGCATCGAGGAACGACTGAGGCGTGCCGCCGGCTTCGGACAGGTCCATCGGCGCGGGTTCGAGATCGGGTTCGATAGGCTCCGCGGCGCCCTCGCTTTCGGCTGCGACCTCGTCCGGCCGAGGCGCGGCTTCGGGCTCGAACGCTTGCGACAGCGGCGCGACGGACGGCTCTCCATCCGCGTCGGGCGAAATCTCAGGCGGCGTCCGAGCTTCGGACACACCCATTGGCGCGCGTTCGAGATCCGATTCGATCAGGCCTGCGGCGAGCGGCTCGGGTTGCATCTCGAAGGCGTCGGCCAGCGGCGCGCGGCCGGGCTCGAATCCCTCCGTCTCCGCCGGTCGATCGCCCTCCGGCGGCGCCGGCGAAAAATCGGCCTCGGGCGCTGCGGCGGCCTCGAACTCCCGACCCAGCACGCCAAAGCCGCGGTAGCCCAAAAGTTCGCGATGGCGGCCGAACAGCGGCGCGGCCGAAAGCGCGACCCTGCGGCGCCGGCCGGGTTCCGGGAGGGGCCACTCGACGCTGAGGCCGGAGAACGTCCGCCGCTCGCCCAGCGCACGCGCCAGCGCCTCGCCGCCGCCCAGTTCGGCGCGGCGGACGAAAGCCTCAACCGACTCGCCGCGCCGGGGCGCGTTGGCCCCAACGGCGGCGACGAGCGCTGGATGCGAGACGCCAAACCGGCCCTCGCCGTCGAGGGTCCACAGAAAGCGGGAATTTGGCGTGAGCGCTTCGCCCAGCTCGCGGAACGCCGAATCGTCCTCCGTCCGGAGGGCTTCGGCCTCGGAACCTTCGCGATTCCCAGCCGCGGGCGGCGCGCCATTGGCCGCGCCCAGAGCCGGCGCCGAGGCCAGGAGCCAGCTCGCGCCTCCCGGCGCGACGATGCGGATGAAACGCAAATTGACGCCGGCCGGCCGCCGCTGGTCGATTGTGAGGCGCATCTGCTCGAGACGCGGCTCGCCAATGGGAAGCGTCGAAGCGAGATGGCGCAGGCGTCGCGCCGACGGGCCTTCGCCCCGCGCCAGCCGGGTCTCGAGCGCCTCGCGGTCCCTGGCGTCGAACAAGGCCAGCATGGCCGGGCTCGCGCTCACAACGAGGCCCGGC
The DNA here is from genome assembly GCA_036489975.1 of Roseiarcus sp. Lineage (GTDB taxonomy): Bacteria > Pseudomonadota > Alphaproteobacteria > Rhizobiales > Beijerinckiaceae > Roseiarcus. Next base: position 61,199 of record DASXES010000049.1, on the reverse strand, counting down.
GGAAACAGGATCGCCAGCCGCGCATTGTCGGCGAGCCACGCGGCTGGCGCGTCATGGGGGTCGAAGGCCGCGGCCGCCCCTTCGCGCGACAGGCCCGTGATTGCGGCGGCGGACGATGGCGGCGAGTAGGTCAAGGTCGGCGCTCGTTCATGGCTGTCAAATCGGCGCAGGCGAATGGCTGACGATTCGGGCTTTATCCTTAGCAAAAGCTTAACGCGGCCGTCGAAATTACACCACGCCATCGGCGGCTCAATCTTGGCGCAAGGTTAAGATTTCTACAGTCTGCGCAAAATATGTTGCACTGCAGCAAAAAGACGGCTATAGAGCCTGCGCCGAATCGCGGCCGCCGCCGAGGGTGGAGAGAATGCCCAGTTCGCCGTTTGAGGTTCCCAATGAGTTGCGCGATTTCGCCGAGCGCAGCGTCGATCAGGCGCGCAAGGCGTTCGAGGGATTTCTGACCGTCGCCCAGCGCGCGAGCAGCGTCGCGGGAGATGGCGCCCCGACGACGCAGACCGGCGCGAAAGCGGTCAGCGCGCACGTGCTGTCCTATACCGAGCGTAATGTGAACGCGGCGTTCGATCTGGCTCAGAAGCTGGTCCGGGCGAAAGATCCGCAGGAGGCTCTGGCGCTTCAGAGCGAGTATTTGAAAACCCAGCTCGCGGTGTTGCAGGAGCAGGCCAAGGAGCTCGGCGCCGTTGTCCAGAAGAGCATCGGCTCGGGCCCGTTTGGAACGAGCTGAAAACCGCGCGGCTTTCCTCCTTCAATCGCCAGAGCGCGGTCAATCATTTCAGAAGTATCGAGGTTTAGACATGGCTTCCGCACCAAAGAAGAAGAACGCCGCCGCCCGGGCGATTCGGGCTCCGACCAAGTCCGTGCTTGTTAAAGCCGCGCCCCGCGCCTCCTTCGTGACGCCAGAGACCCTGGCGGAAGAGGTCGAGAGCGCGGTCGCGCCGATGGCGGAGGCTCAACAGAGCTTTCGCAACGCGGTGGAGAAGAGGGTGGCCGACCCGCGCGCGGCCTTCGCCAAAGCCAGAACCGCCGCGGATGAAGCGACGAGCGCCTTCGAGGTGAGCTTCGCCGCCGCCAAGCACGGCGCGGTTGCGATCAACGCCAAGGGGTTCGAAGCGCTGCGCGCCAATGCGGACGCGAACTTCGATTTCCTGAAGGCGGTGTTCGCCGCCAAGTCGCTCGCCGACGTCATCGCGCTTCAGGCCGCGTATGCCCGCAAGCAGGTTGAAACGTTCGCCAGCCAGTCGAAGGACCTCGGCGCGCTGACGCAGAAGGCTATGGCGGACGCCGTCGAGCCGATCAAGGAACAAGTGGCGAAATCATTCAAGATCGCCGTCTGATCTTATGTTTCGCCCTTTGGCGGCGCGTTCCTCCCCGCGCTGTCCATGAACGCCGTCCGCAGTTGCGGGCGGCGTTCTTTATCGGGCGAACGCAAGGTTTCGCCCGGCCCCTCGCGGGTCTTGCGCCGCTTCCGCTTAGACACTAGTTTCCCCCGCCAACGTCGGCCGTGCCGCCATAGCTCAGTTGGTTAGAGCGCTAGATTGTGGATCTAGAGGTCCCCCGTTCGAGCCGGGGTGGCGGTACCATCACAAACGATAAAATCCAGCTTGTTCGACGCTCCGTCGACGGTCGAACGCGGCGCCGTGGTCGAGAGCTCGCCGTTGCGGCCATGCTCGAAAGGGGTTGAGGCCCATGCCGGATAAGCCGCTCGCCACACGAACTTTCGACATGGCCGATCAGATCCGCTTCGCCGAGGCGTCCGGCGATCGCAATCCGATGCATCTCGACGCCGTCGCCGCGCGCCGCACCCCGGCTGGCGCGCCGGTCGTCCACGGCGTCCATATGCTCATGTGGGCGTTGGAAGTCCTGGCGCGAACCGACCCTGAAGAGAAGCCGGTGCGCCGACTGACCGCCCGGTTCAAGCGCTTCGTCACGGTCGGCGAAGCGGCGGCGCTGACCGTGACGAAGCGCACTGAAGCAAGCGTCTGGCTGGATCTCTCGGTGGCCGGACTGACCTCCGCGCAGATCGCCGTCGACTTCGGCGCCCCCGTCTCCATGTGGGAGGCGCCGGCAGGCGAGGTCGTGTCCGCTCCGGCGGCGGCGCATGATCTTTCCTTCGTGCAGATGGACGATCTCGCCGGGCTGCTCGCCTTCGCGGCGCCCCCGGAAACGGTCGCGGCCATGTTCCCCGCGGCCGCCGGCTGGCTCGGACCGCGTCGCCTCGCCGCGCTCGCAGGCACGACGCTACTGGTCGGGATGGTGTGCCCGGGGCTGCACTCGATATTCAGCGGCTTGACGGTGGATGCCTGCGACGACCCGGACCCGCAGGCGGATCAGCTTCACTTCAAGGTGGAGCGGACGGATCCGCGATTCCGCATGGTGCGGATGCGCGTGGCCGGCGGCGGATGGGTCGGCGCAGTCGACGCCTTCGCCCGCCTGCCGCCCGTGCCGCAGGCCTCGTCGCAGGCGCTCCTTGGCGTGGTCGGTCCGGCGGAGTTTACGGGCAGCCTCGCGCTGGTGATCGGCGGCTCGCGGGGACTTGGGGAACTGACCGCCAAGCTTCTGGCGGCGGGCGGAGCGAAAGTCGTCATCACCTACCGCGTCGGGGCCAGCGAAGCCGAGGCGGTCGCGAGCGAGATCCAGGCCGCCGGCGGACTCTGCGACACGCTCGCCTATGACGCAAGCGAGCCCGCCGAGACGCAGCTGGCCAAGCTCGGCGCGGCGCCGACGCACGCCTATTACTTCGCCACGCCCCCGATCTATAAGGCGCAGTCGGCCTTGTACGCCCGCGAAAGGCTGGACGCCTTCCTCGACGTCTATGTGGACGGGTTCTACGATCTGGCGCGGGCGCTCCGGGCGCGCCGCAACGATGTGGCGCTCTTCTATCCCTCGTCGGTCTATGTCACCGAGCGGCCGCGCGGCATGATCGAGTACGCGATGGCGAAGGCGGCCGGCGAAACCCTGTGCGCCGAAATGAACGCGGCATGGGCGCCGGCGCATGTCACCGTGCAGCGGCTGCCGCGCCTCCTCACCGACCAGACAGCGTCGGTCACCGAGGCCAATCTCCCCTCGCCGGTCAGCTGCCTAACGCCCGTCGTGCGGGAGACGCAGTCCTGGCCGCGGGCGGCGGGTTAGACCTTATACCAGGACTCGATGTTCGGAACCGATCATCGACTTAATTGCCGAAGCGCGAATGCGCGCCCGCGCCGTTGCGCGGAATCGGGCGCGGATCAAGTCGCGCTCAAACAGAACGGGTATTAAGCGAGACCGACTCCGGTCTCATCGGCCCGATTCATCGACGAGCGCGACGCGGCGATCTTGTGGATGACCTGCCGGATGTCGCCATTGTCCTGCATGAAACGGTCGAAATCGACCTTCCGCAGCACCAATAGCCGGCAATAGGTCATGGCGACGACGTCGGCCTGCCGCGTCATGCCCGTAAGCAGCGCCATCTCGCCGAACAGATCGCCGCTGCCGAGCGGGATGCGGCGGCCTGAAAGGGCCACCTCGGCCGCCCCGGAGGCGATGAAATAGCAGGCGTCGCCCTGATCGCCCTCGCGAACGATCAGTTCGCGCGGCGCCACGAACAGGGGCTTCAGCAGTTTCTGCACCCGCTCGAGCTGTTGCTCGCTCAAATCGGCGAACAGGTCGAGGCGTCCGATCAATTCGCGCGTATCGAGGCCGAGATCGAAGCGGGGCCGCGTCTCTCGCTTTTTATCCTCGACGCTGCCCTTGAGGTCTTCGTACACTTCGGCCGCGATGAGACCCTCTTGAAACAACGCGTCGTACCGTCCCATCTCGCGCCGCATCGCCGACTGGCGCAAGAATCGGGCTTCGAGGGCTCCCGCGTATTGAGGGTATTGCCGCCGCAGCGCATCCAGAGCGGCGGTCGTGCGCTTGAGGCGAACCTTGAGAATGGCGTCGATGAGCTCGACCACCCGCTCGCCGAAGATCGAACGCGATCGCACCGCATGCGCGCCCATGAGCTCCTGAATCAGGAGACGCGTGACGAGCAGCATTTCGAACCGGTCGCCCAGCCGATCGGCGAGAAAGCGGACAATCCTGAAGCGGCGATAGAAGAAATAGGCGACGGCGAAGGAGAACGGAAAGGCGAGCGCCGCCTCGGCGCTGCGCTGGTAGCCGAGCCGGCCGCCGCTTCTCGCCGCTTCGCCGAGGGCCTCGGCGTTGCGCAAGAGCGCCTGCACGGTCACCGGCGAGGCGGCCCGCTCGGCCATGATCTCGAGCGCCAGCATCCGTTCCTGGTTTCCCAGCGCCACCAGGCCGATCGCCAGGCGCTGATGATCGGTGAGGGCCGCCTCGGCCACCCCGGGCGATTCCGCCGCCGCCATTCCGGCCTCGTAAGGCGCAAGCGCGCTGGCGACGGCCGAAGCGGAAATCTCATGCTCGTTCGCCATCGAGCGAACGTTCTCGCTGATCTCGGCATAGGAGAGCGCCAGCACCCGGTCGCGCAACGCCTGATCGACCGGCGACAGCCGATCAAGACCCAGGAGGCGGATGACGAAGCGCAATGTCGTCCCGTTGACGAGCAGGGTGAACAGCACCAGGGCCGTCGCCAGCACCGCGACGAATCGGTGCACCTCGGGCGTCAGCGCCGGGTTCTCGGTGACGGCCAGGGCCAGCACTAGAGTAAGGGCGCCCCGCAGGCCGCCCCAGGCGATGGCGAGCTTGTAGGCGTTGCTGATCGGCTGGGTGAGCTTGGTCAGGCTGAGCAGCGGCAGAAGCAGGAACAGCACCAGGAGCCGCGCGGCGAAAACCGCCACGATCAGCGCCGCGATCAGCATGACGTCGTGGAGCCGCATGTCCAGGAGCAGCTTCGGCACCAGGATCGAAGCCAGCACGAACACCAGCGAATGCGCCCAGAACGCGATCTGAGCCCAGAGATCGACGATGAACGACCAATTGTAGGGCGCGATCCGCGAACGCCCGGAAGCACTGACCGTCAATCCCGAACACAGCACCGCGACCACGCCGGAAACATGGAGGAGCTGTTCGGCCGCGATGAAAACGAGATAGGGGAGGGCGACGGTCAGGGTCGCTTCGGCCAGCCGGTCGTCCCGGGTCCACGGGATGAGTTGCAGCAGCGCCCGCCCCGCCAGGAACCCGAGAGCCGCGCCGCCGAAGAAGGAGACCAGGAACTGCTCCTCGCCAACGAGGAGATTCGGCTGGCGTCCGGAGACGATCACGCCGAGCAGCACCGTGAACATGACGATCGCCGCCGCGTCGTTCAGGAGCGCCTCGCCCTCGACGAGGCGGGTGAGCCGCGCCGCGGCGCCCACATCCCGGAACACCGCGATGACGGCCGCCGGGTCGGTGGTCGCGACCACCGAGCCCAGGAGCAGGCACACCACCAGCGGCAGCTCGGCGATCGGCCAGAGCGCGAAACCGACCACAGCGGTGCAGACGATGGTCGCGACCACCGCCAGCATCAGAATCGGGGCTGCGTCCTCGAGCATCCGCCGCACATCGGCGGTGATCGCGCCCTCGAACACCAGGAGCGGCAGAAAGACGTAAATGAAGGTCTCGGCCCCGACCGGGAGGTTGGCGAACAACTCGGCGACGTTGTCGAAGCGGTTGGTGACCGTCGTGTGGAGCAGGACGCCGGACAGCGTCCCGATCGCCACCCCGATGACGGCGAGGAGCACCACCGGCGCGAGCTTGAGGCGCACCGCCACCGGCTGGGAGACGGCGACGACCACGAGCAAGGTCGCGAGTACGGCCAGAAACAGGACGATATCGATCATCGAGGGCTATGTCCTATCCGGTCGCCGGCCAGAGGGGCAAGGTTCGCGCCCGCGTTTTGCTGCGGAAAAGAGGGTCTGCGGCTTCAGGGCGTCCCCGGGTGGGGCCTGACCCCCCTGGATTCCGGCGTTCGCGCGGCGTCAGCTGCCGCCGACGGGCAGGCTTTTCGGCTCGTAGGGGCAGAGATCGACGACCACGCAGACCCCGCACAAAGGCTTGCGCGCCATGCAGACGTAGCGCCCGTGCAGGATCAGCCAATGATGGGCATGCAGGAGAAACCGGTCCGGAACCACGCGCATGAGGCCATCCTCGACCTCGCGCGGTGTTTTGCCGGGCGCGATGGCGAGGCGATTAGCGAGGCGGAAGACGTGGGTGTCCACGGCCAGCGTCGGCTCGCCGAAGACGGTGTTGAGCACCACATTCGCTGTCTTTCGGCCAACCCCGGGCAGGGCCTCCAGCGCCTCGCGGTCGCGCGGGGTCTCGCCGCCGTGCCGTTCGACGATGGCGCGAGAGAGCGCGATGACATTCCTGGCCTTGGTCCGATAGAGCCCGATGGACTTGATGAGGTCGGTCACCTTCTCGACGCCGAGCGCCGCCATCTTCTCGGGAGTATCGGCGATGGCGAACAGCGCCGGCGTCGCCCTGTTCACCCCCGCGTCGGTGGCTTGCGCCGACAGCACCACCGCCACCAGCAGAGTGAAGGGGTTGATGTATTTGAGCTCGCCCTTCGGGGTGGGATCGGCCGCGGCCAATCGCTCGAAGATCGCCTCAGTCCTCGCCGCCCGAGCCTGCCGGGACTCCTTTCGCGCCATCGCCCAGTTATAGGCGCGCGCCGGCGCGCGAGCCAAGCGCCGCTTTCGACTAAAGCGCAAGTTGCCATGCGCGGCGGCGCCAAGCATTATGCCCGCATGGGGCCAGGGCATCGGCGGCGCGCCGCCGGACGAACCATGGATTTGGGAGGAATGGAATGAACTCGTTTAGACGAATGTTGATGCTTGCGGGGGCGCTTGGCGCGTCGCTCGCCGCCAGCGCGGCCTCGGCCGCGACCGACAAGGTCGTGATCGGCGACATCGACGATACGTCGGGCCCTTACGCCGACGTCATTGGAACCGCCGGGATCGAATCGATCAAAATGGCGATCGCCGATTTTGGCGGCTCGGCGCTCGGCCAGCCGATTCAAATCCTGACCTTCGACCATCAAAACAAGCCGGCTCTCGCGGGGCAGAAACTGCGCGAATGGGCCGACACCGACGGACTGACGATGGAGCTCGGCGGCTCCAACACCGGCGTCAGCCTCGCGATGGCGGCTGCGTCCAAGGAGAAGAAGATCCCGTTCATAGCGATCGGCGCGGCGGGCGCCTCGCTGACCGGCAAGGACTGCACGCCCTATATGATCCATTACGGCTACGACACGACCGCGCTTTCCAACGGCACGGCGAAAACCATTCTGGAAGAGGGCGGCAAGAGCTGGTTCTTCCTTACCGCCGACTACGCCTTCGGCAAGCAACTCGAGGCGACGGCCTCCGATCTGGTCAAGGCGGGCGGCGGAAAAGTGCTTGGCGACGTGCGCGTTCCGCTCGGCACATCGGACTTCTCCTCCTATCTCCTCCAGGCGCAAAGTTCGGGCGCGCAGGTGCTCGCCCTCGCCAACGCCGGCACCGACACGTCGAACTCGCTGAAAGCGGCCGCGGAGTTCGGCCTCACCAAGACGATGAGGCCGGCGGCGTTGCTCGTGTTCCTCTCCGACGTCCACGCGCTCGGGCTCGAAACCGCGCAGGGCCTCGTGCTGACGACCTCGTGGTACTGGAACATGAACGACACGACGCGGAAGTTCGCCAACCGGTTCTTCGAGAAGACGAAGAAGATGCCGACCTTTCCGCAGGCCGCTTATTATTCGGCGACTCTCGCCTATCTGAACGCGGTCAAGGCGGTCGGGTCGACCGATCCTGACAAGATCATGGAAGAACTGAAGAAGACGAAGATCAACGACATGTTCGTCACGGACGGCGTGATCCGCCCCGATGGCCTCCTGGAGAAGGAGATGTATGTCGTTCAGGTGAAGACGCCGGCCGAATCGAAGGGCGAATGGGATTTCTACAAGATCCTCAAGACGATGAAAGGCGATGAGGCGTACGGCAAGCTCGCGGATTCCGACTGCCCGCTGGTCAAGAAGTAGCGAGTCCGGAGCCGAGCGCTGTGGCAGCAATGCTTGCCGCGCTCGGTTCGTGGTTGGCCTTGACGGCGTTATTTACACTTTTCCAGATCGTGTAATTGGTAGCGCGGAACCTGGGGCGATCGCGCCAGATGGATCGCTAATGGCGCCGCAACTTCCTGGAATCGCTCAAAACGGACTCGCAAATGAGCCCGTTCGGCGGGGCTTCACTGAAGCCCAAATCCTCTAACCCGCGACCGCCGCCTCGCTCCGCTCGTTCAAGGCGATCCGGTAGCTCGCCTCGGTCTTGGCGGCGACCTCGTCCAGGGTGACGCCGGGCGCGAGTTCGATGAGCGCCATGCCCTTCGTCCCATGCTTGTCGATCGTGAACACGCCGAGATCGGTGACGACGAGATCGACGACCCTCGCGCCAGTCAGCGGCAGGGTGCAATGATGCAGGAGCTTCGGCCCGTCCTTGGCCGCGTGCTCCATGACGACGACGATGCGCTTGACTCCCGCGACGAGGTCCATCGCGCCGCCCATGCCCTTGACCATCTTGCCCGGAATCATCCAGTTGGCGAGGTCGCCATTCTCGGCGACCTGCATCGCGCCGAGGATCGCAAGGTCGATATGCCCGCCGCGGATCATGGCGAACGAATCGGCGCTGGAGAAGAAGCTGGTCGTCGGCAATTGCGTGACGGTCTGCTTGCCCGCATTGATGAGGTCCGGGTCCTCCTCGCCCTCGAACGGGAACGGCCCCATCCCCAGCATGCCGTTCTCGCTCTGCAACTGCACGCTCATTCCCGCGGGGATATAATTAGAAACCAGCGTCGGAATGCCGATGCCGAGATTGACGTAGAAGCCGTCCTTGAGCTCCTTGGCGGCGCGCGCCGCCATCTGGTCGCGGGTCCAAGCCATGTTCGCCTCCAAAATTCAGGCCGCGTCGCGCTTGCGGATCGTGCGCTGCTCGATGCGCTTCTGCGCATTGGGGACATGAACGATGCGCTGAACGTAGATGCCTGGGGTGACGATGGCGTCGCCGTCGATCTCGCCTGGCTGAACGAGGTGCTCGACCTGGGCGATCGTCAGGCGCCCCGCCGTCGCCATCATCGGGTTGAAGTTGCGCGCCGTTTTCCGATAGACGAGGTTGCCCTCGGTGTCGCCCTTCCAGGCATGAACCAGAGAGATGTCGGCGACGAGGCCGGTCTCCATGATGTAGGCCTCGTTGTTGAACTCGCGGACTTCCTTGCCCTCCGCAATCACCGTGCCAACGCCGGTGCGGGTGAAGAACGCCGGAATTCCCGCGCCCCCGGCGCGGATGCGCTCGGCCAGCGTCCCCTGGGGATTGAATTCGAGCTCGAGCTTGCCCGCGAGATAGAGGCTCGCGAAAATCTTGTTCTCGCCCACGTAGCTCGAGATCATCTTCCGGATCTGGCCGGTTTCGAGCAGAACGCCGAGGCCGATCCCGTCGACGCCAGCATTGTTGGAAACGCAGGTGAGGTTCTTCGCGCCCGATTTGCGCACCGCGTCGATCAGCGTCTCGGGGACCCCACTCAGGCCGAATCCGCCCGCCATCACCATCATGCCGTCCTTGATCTGGCCGGCGAGCGCCTCATCGGCGTTGGCGTAGACTTTTCTCATGGAATGAAGCGTTCCTCTCGAAAGGGGTGGAGCGTCCCTAGCCGTCCCGGGCGCGCGCCGCAAGACGAGTCTGCGCCGGGCCGAACGCCTGCGCCCCGTCCAGGCCGGGCGGAACTCCCGGCCGATCGCTGCGCCTCATTGGACTTTTTCGTTGGGATACACGCCCCACAGCTTGTCCTGCTCGATATAGCCCTTGAACCCGTTTCCATCGACAAGACACCACGCGCCGTCACAATTGCGGATGTTGACGATCACCCCCGACTGCAGCGTCGCGGCCAGGCTCGCCGATGCGGAGGCGCGGGCATAGAGCTCCGAGCTTTCGCCCTTTTTGGGCAGGACCAGCCCCGTCCGCCGCCCGGAGAGCAGCGAATGAAGCACCCAGCCCTCGACCCCTTCCGAATCGCGGATTCGGCGCCAGATTTCGAACTCGGCGGTGATCTCCACCGGAAGCCCGGCCCGCTCATAGACCCATTTCGTCGCGTGGTCCTTCGAGGGCCCCTCTCGCAGATTGACCCGGTCGGTTTTCAAGCTCGCATAGCGCGGCAGCGGCAGTCCGGTGACCGGCCCAACCGGGTCGGCGAGCGCCGCCGGCGGCGCGAGAATCGGCGCCAGAATCAAGGCGCAGGCCAGCGCGAGCACGTCGCGGCGACCGAATGCGAGCGCATTGCCTGTTCTTTTGTCCTGGTTCATGCCGCCTTCCTTGACAGCGATCCGGCCATCCTTGTCTTTGCCCGTTCTTCTGCTAAGGAGGCCAATCCAGCGGATCGGAGTTCGTGGGCGCGCCGGCGACTCCATTTGGGCCGTCTGTCGTTAACGCAGCGTGAACTCAATGAAGGCGCGGAACCGATGATGGCGGCAAAGGCGGCGTCAGCGCCGAGCGAGCGGTAAGAGCGGCGCTGATGACCAAGAAAAAACCCCTTGTCGTGGTCACGCGGCGGCTGCCCGAGCTCGTAGAGACCCGCATGCGGGAATTGTTCGACGCGCGCCTCAACATCGAGGATCAGCCGATGTCCCAGGCCGACATCGTCGAGGCGATGCGCGAGGCCGACGTTCTGGTGCCGACCATCACCGACCAGATCAACGCCGCCATGATCGCCCAGGCCGGCGACCAGATGAAGCTGATCGCCAACTTCGGCAACGGGGTCGATCATATTGACGTGACCAGCGCGCTGAGGCGCGGCATCACGGTCACCAACACGCCGGGCGTGCTGACCGAGGACACCGCCGACATGACGATGGCGCTCATCCTGTCGACGGCGCGCCGTCTGGTCGAGGGCTCGCGCGTCATTCCCGAGGGGCGGTGGGCCGGCTGGTCGCCGACCTGGATGCTGGGGCGGCGCATCACCGGCAAGCGTCTCGGCATTGTGGGCATGGGACGGATCGGCCAAGCGCTGGCCCGCCGCGCGCGCGCCTTCGGCATGTCGATCCACTATCACAATCGCCGTCGCGTGGCGCCGCAAATCGAGGAATCGCTCGAAGCGACCTACTGGGATTCGCTCGACCAGATGCTGGCGCGCATGGATTTCGTCTCGATCAACTGCCCCCATACGCCCGGCACGTTTCACCTTCTATCGGCCCGCCGGTTGAAGCATCTGCGTCCCGACGCCATTCTCATCAATACCGCGCGCGGCGAGATCGTCGACGAGAATGCGCTCGTCCGGATGCTGGAGGGGGGCGAACTCGCCAATGCCGGCCTCGACGTGTTCGAGCATGCGCCCGCCGTCAACGAGAAGCTCATCGCTCTCGCCAAACTGGGCAGGGTGACGCTCTTGCCGCACATGGGCTCGGCGACGCACGAAGGACGCGCCGACATGGGCGAAAAGGTCATCATCAACATCCGCACCTTCGTCGACGGCCATAGGCCTCCCGACCGGGTGCTGCCGAGCATGCTTTAGGCTGCATCGCGGGCGGGCAAGGCCGCGGATTCAGCCAAACCCGGGTCGGTGAGGGCGACGACCCGCCTTAGGAGAATGGGGCGCCTCACCCCGCCGCAAAACTTCGCGGCGCGGGGCTCACGACCTTCGAGGCGCCATCGTCGATCTCCATCACCGCCAGGCCCCGCTCGTTCGTTCCGTCGTCGCGAAAGCGGAATACGCCGTCGGCGCCGTTGAAGCCGGAAATATTGATGAGCGCCGCCTGACTGAAGGGATCCGTCCCGCCGCTGCGGGCGAGCGCGGCGGCAAGCGTCACAGCGTCATAGGCGAGCGTCGCGAGCCGCGCCGGGTCGCCGCTGAACTTGGCCTTGTAGCGCTGCGCGAACGCGTCGAAACCGGAATCGTCGGCGGCGGAGAACCAGGCGCCCTGCATCTGCGGCAACTTGAGCACGCGTGGATCGTTCCACACGCCAGTGCCCAGGAACTTGGTCTTGACGTTGGCTGACGCGAGCGCGTTCGCGACCGCGGGCATGGCGTCGGCCTGCTCGGGAATGAAAAGCGCGTCGATCTGACCCTGAACCGCGGCCACCTGCTGCGCCGCGCCCGCCATCTGTCCCGCCGAGTAGCGGGCGGTCACCACCATTTGCACGTTGAGGCTCTGCGCCCTGTCCTGGAACCGGTCGGCGGCGACGCTGCCGTAGTCGTTTTGCGGCGCCATGATCGCAAACGATTTCTTGCCGCTCGAGACGGCGTACTGAAGGATCCGGTCGACATAGCCCTGGATCAGGAACGACAGGAGGTAAACGCCCGGGGCCGCGACGGTGACGTCGGTCGAGAACGCGATCATCGGCTTGCCCGCCGACTTGGCCGCCGCCGACGCCGAGCGCACGTCGTTGGCGAACACCGGGCCTAAAATGAGCTGCGCACCAGCGCCGAGTTCCGCCTGAGCCGCCTGCGCCGCGGCGTCGGCGCTCGAATGGTCGTCCTCGATCATCAGCGTGATGTAAGGAGCGCCAAAACCGTCGATCGCCAGTTGCGCCGCATTGCGCATCGAGACGCCGATCGGGTTCGGGCCGCCGCCGTTTTGCGTGAGCGGCAGGATCATGCCGACCCGGACCGGCCCCGTGCCCAGCGCCTCGCCGACCGGGGGCCCGTTCGCGGGCGGGACCGCCGGGCCGGGCTTGCCCGCATCGCTTGGCAGATCGACGCCGACCGCATTGCAGCCGCCAAGCGTCAGGACGAGCCCGCCGCCAAGCACGGCTCGTCTCGTCAAGCCGGGTCCTGCTTTCCGCTGCTCAGCGGCCATCGTCATACCCGTCTTTTGCCCCAGGCGCGCCAGCGCCGGCAAGCGGCGTCGCGCCGTCTCCGGTTCGCATGCCGGCCCGCGACAGAGGCGATCCGACCGGCTGTCACCGGAAATTGTGGCATTTTGACCCTCGCTTGGCTATGCCGTTGATCATTCAGCCAGCCAGGCGATCGGCGGATTAAAGGCGCAATGACTGCGGCGAAAGCTCCCCGCTCGGACGGCGTCAACAGCGCCCGGTCGACCCGAAGCTTTATGATTGGCGACGCGACCGTGCCGGCGGCGGCGCTGAACCCCGGGCTTTATATCGTCGCGACGCCTATCGGCAACCTCGCCGACGTCACGCTGCGGGCGCTCGCGATCCTGGCCGGCGCCGATGGGATCCTGGCCGAGGACACCCGCGTCTCGCGCGCCCTGCTCGCGCGTTATGGCATTGAGAGGCCCCTTTCGCCTTACCACGAGCATAACGCCGCCGAGGCGCGTCCGCGCGCGCTCAAGCGCATCGCCCAGGGCCAAGCGCTGGCCCTTATCTCCGACGCAGGGACGCCGCTCATTTCCGATCCCGGCTATAAACTCGTGTCGGAGGCGATCGCCCAGGGCCTCGCGGTCGTCGCCGCCCCGGGCCCTTCCGCTGCGCTCGCGGCCCTTTGCGTCGCCGGTCTGCCGACCGATCGCTTCTATTTCGAGGGATTCCTGCCAGCCCGGCAGTCGGCGCGGCGCGAGCGCATCAACGCTCTCGCGGCCACGCCGGGCACACTCATTTTCTATGAAGCGGCGGGGCGGCTCGCCGAGACGCTCGCCGACCTTGCGCTCGAGCTCGGGCCCCGGCCCGCGGCGGTGGCGCGCGAATTGACCAAGCTGCATGAGGAGGTGAGGCGAGGCTCGCTCGAGGCGCTCGCCGCCGAATACGCGGCGAGTGGACCGCCAAGGGGCGAGATCGTCATCCTCGTCGGCGCAACCGAAGCGCGGCCGGCGGTTTCCGAGGCCGCGCTAGACCGTGAGATCGCTGAACTGCTTGAGAAGCTGTCGGTCAGGGACGCCGCGGCGGCGGTGGCGGCGAAGCATGGGCTGCCGAGACGGCAGGTTTACGCCCGCGCGCTGGCGCTCATGGGCGCCCAGCGGTGAGGGGCCGGGGCGGGGGCGTGGGGCAGACCGAGCGCCGGCGCGACGCGCATCTTTACGGGCTGAAGGCTGAATCCGTCGCCGCGCTGCTCCTGCGCCTGAAGGGCTATTCGATCCTCGCCCGGCGGTTCGTCGTCTCGGGCGGCGAGATTGACCTGATCGCGCGGCGCGGCGGCACAGTCGCCTTTGTCGAAGTCAAGGCTCGCGCCGATCTCGACGCCGCCGCGATTGCGATCAGTGCGACCAAGCGGCGACGAATCGCTCGCGCCGCGCGCCTGTGGCTCACGCGCAACCCATGGGCTGCGGGCCTGACTTTGCGGGGCGACGCCATATTCGTCGCGCCGCGGCGCCTTCCCCGTCATGCGGCAGACGCGTATAGGCTCAACATCGACTGATTCCTCGAGCGCCCTCCCCGCGCTTTCGAACGGACGCCCATGCCCCTGACCGTCGCCGTGCAGATGGACCCGATCGAGCGCATCCGCATCGCGGGCGATTCGACCTTCGCGCTGCTCATCGAGGCGCAGGCGCGCGGTCATCGCCTCCTGCACTACACGCCTGACCGGCTGAGGTTGAACGGCGCGCGGGTCGAGGCGATGGCCGAGCCTCTGACAGTGAAGGACGTCCAGGGCGAGCATGCGCGCCTCGGCGAAGCGAAGCTCGTCGATCTTTCGACCGTCGACGTCGTTTTGCTGCGGCAAGACCCGCCGTTCGATCTCGCCTATATCGCCACGACCCACATGCTCGAGTGCGTCCAGCCCGGGACGCTGGTCGTCAACGATCCGCGCGGGGTGCGGGATTCGCCCGAGAAACTGTTCGTGATGGATTTCCCCGAACTCATGCCGCCGACCCTCATCGCCCGCGACAAGGCGGCGATCGAGGCGTTCCGCGCGATCCACGGCGAAGTGGTGATGAAGCCGCTCTACGGCTTCGGCGGCGCCTCAGTGTTCAAGGTCGCCGTCCAGGACCCGAATTTCGGCTCGCTGTTCGACCTGTTCGCCACGACCTTTCGCGAGCCGTGGGTGATCCAGAAGTTCCTCCCCGCCGTGGCGCTTGGTGACAAGCGGATCATTCTGGTCGACGGCGAGGCGAGGGGCCTCGTCAACCGGGTGCCTTCGGGCGACGACATCCGCTCGAACATGGTGCGCGGCGGGGCGGCGAAGGAAACCGAGCTGACCGCCCGCGAGCGGGAGATTTGCTCGATAATCGGCCCGGAGCTCAGGCGGCGCGGCCTCCTTTTCGTCGGCATCGACGTCATCGACGGCTATCTGACGGAGATCAACGTCACTTCGCCGACCGGAATCCGCGCGGTCAAGAAGCTGGGCGGTCCCGATCTCGCAGTGGCGATCTGGGACGTAATCGAGGCCAAACTAACGAAGAAATAACCGGTTCCGGGCTTCATCTGGCCTTGCGGTCGCTGGACCGAGGGGGAATATACCGCCGATGTCAGACGCCCCTGCTTCCGCGGTGGAACGCCCGCTTCGCGCTCCGCGCGCCGCATCCTCGTCCAGGGGCCTCGAGCAAGCCAAGCTGTTCGAGGAGATCGCGGCGCTCCGTGAGCGGCATTCGGGCGACGACGCTGCGTTCCGCCGCGCCGCAGTCGAGGCTTTGCAAACAGCCTTGAACGCGGGACGGGAGAGGGCGCGCCAGGCTCTGGAGGACGGGGGAACCGGGCGCGCATGCGCCGAGGCGCTGAGCGGAGACACCGACGAATTCTTGCGCGTCGGACTCGAAATGTCCGCACGCTGGCTCGCTCCGGCGCAGTCAGGTCAGCCGTTGCCAACGATCGTCGCGGTCGGCGGCTATGGCCGCGGCATGCTCGCGCCCTTTTCGGACGTCGATCTCCTGTTCCTGCTCCCCGACAAGGCGCCGCCCGGCATGGAGAAGGTGGTCGAGGCGCTGCTCTATGTGCTTTGGGATCTCAAGCTCAAGGTCGGACACGCGACGCGGACGATCGACGAATGCCTGAAACAGGCTCGCGCCGATATGACCATCCGCACGACGCTGCTCGAAGCCAGATTCATCTGTGGCGACAAGGCGATGTTCGAGACGCTCAGGACCCGTTTCGACAAGGAGATCGTCGCCAAGACGGCGGCGCCATTCGTCGCGGCCAAACTCGCGGAACGTGAGACCAGGGTAAGGAAGGCGGGGGCGTCGCGCTATCTCGTTGAGCCCAACATCAAGGAGGGCAAAGGAGGGCTGCGCGATCTCAACACCCTCTTTTGGATCTCCAAGTACGTCTACCGGGTCCGCAACGCCCACGAACTGGTCGCTGCTGGGCTTTTCTCGCCCCGCGAATTCGCGCTGTCACGCCGTTGCGAGGAATTTCTCTGGAACGTGCGCTGCCGGCTTCATTTTCTCGCCGGCCGGGCGGAGGAGCGCCTGAGCTTCGACGTTCAGCGGCCGATCGCCCGCCAGCTCGGTTATTCGACCCATGCCGGGCTGATCGACGTCGAGCGGTTCATGAAGCACTACTTCCTCATCGCCAAGGACGTCGGCGATCTGACCGCGATCGTGTGCGCGGCGCTCGAGGAGCGGCACGCCAAGGCGACGCCGGCGTTTGGGCGCCTTGTCGGGCGATTCCGCCGGCGGGCTCGGACGATCGCGGACGCTGAGGATTTCAAGGTCGACAACGATCGCGTCAACGTCATCCGCGACGACGCCTTCGAGCGCGATCCGGTGAACCTGATCCGCCTCTACTGGATCGCCGACCGGTCGAATCTACCGATCCACCCGGACGCCACTCGACTGGTGACACAGTCGTTGAAGCGTATCGACGCGCGCCTGCGCGAGGACAGCGAGGCGAACCGGCTCTTTCTCGAGACCCTTACGTCGCGCAACGCGCCGGAAATCGCGCTCAGGCGGATGAACGAGGCCGGCGTGCTCGGGCGGTTCATCCCCGATTTCGGCCGCGTTGTCGGCATGATGCAATTCTCGATGTACCATCACTACACGGTGGATGAACATCTCATCCGCGCTGTCGGCGAACTGAGCGCCGTCGAGGCGGGACGGCTCGCCCAGGAACTGCCGCTCGCCACCAAGATCATGCCCCAGGTTGCCCATCGCACCGAGCTTTATCTCGCGGCGTTCCTGCACGACATCGCCAAAGGGCGCGGACTCGATCATTCCCACGCCGGCGGCGACGTGGCGCGCAAGCTTGCGCGCCGCCTCGGGCTTACCGCCGCCAATGCGGAGCGCGTGGGTTGGCTGGTCGAGCAGCATCTGGTCATGTCCAACATGGCTCAAGGGCGCGACCTGTTCGATCCGAAAACGACCGAGGCGCTGTCCGCGCTCGTGCAGACGCAAGAGCGTCTCAAGATGCTGCTCACGATCACCGTCGCCGACATTCGCGCGGTCGGCCCCGGCGTCTGGAACGGCTGGAAAGGCCAGCTCCTGCGCACGCTCTACTGGGAGACGGAGGTCGTGCTTGGCGGCGGCCATTCGGCGATCGACCGCAAGGCGCGCGTCGAAGGGGCGCAGGAGACGTTGCGCCGCATGCTGCCGGGTTGGTCCGATCCCGAGTTTGACGCCTACGCCCAGCGTCATTACCCGCCCTACTGGCTGAAGGTGGAGCCTGCCCGGCAGGTCGCCCATGCGAAATTGCTCCATTCGATGGCCGCCGAAACCCGTTCTCTCGCCACGGAGGTCACAACTGACGCCTTTCATGGCGTGACGGCGGTCACCGTAGTCGCGCCGGACCACCCGCGCCTTCTGACCGGCATTGCCGGCGCCTGCGCCGCGGCGGGGGGCAACATCGTCGACGCGCAGATTTTCACCACAACCGACGGCCTCGCGCTCGACACCATTTTCGTTTCGCGCGCTTTCGAGCGCGACGAGGACGAACTCAGGCGCGGCCGGCGCATCGCCTCCAACATCGAGAAGACCCTGCGCGGCGAGGTCCGCCTGGCCGAAATCGCGCCCCCCAAGCAGCCCCGGGACAGTCGCCAGCGCGCTTTTGCCGTCGAGCCGGAGGTGACGGTCGACAACAATCTCTCCCGCCGGTATACAGTAGTCGAGGTCGCCGGTCTGGACCGGCCCGGGCTTCTCCGGGACCTGACCGCCTCGCTATCGAGCCTCAATCTCAACATAGGCTCCGCTCATATTGTCACTTTCGGCGAGAAGGCGGTCGACTCGTTTTACGTCACCGACCTGACAGGGCAGAAGATCAGCACGCCGGCGCGGCAGGCGGTGATAAAACGACGGTTGCTGGCGGACTTCGCCTGAGCGTCGACGGGACGTCCGACGGGGAGCTCTCAAGTTCCCGCGCTTGATTTTTGGCCCGTCAACCCTGATATGCGTCGCAAAATCCATGGGGCTCATGAAATGGTGAACAGTTCCAACCCCGAACGGGGCGCCGAGACATCCGCGCGGCAGACCGAAAACTCGGCGCCCGACAGCGTTCGGCCCGCGACCGGCGAGCCGGACGCAGGCGCGGTGATCGAGGCATTGAATGCGGAAAACAGCCAGTTGAAGGATCGCGTGCTGCGCACGCTGGCGGAAATGGAGAACCTGCGCCGGCGCACCGAGCGCGAGGTCAGCGACGCCAAGACCTACGGGGTGACAGGCTTCGCCCGCGACATGTTGATCGTGGTCGATAATCTGGCCCGCGCGCTCGAGCATTTTCCCGCCGAGGCGCTGGCGCGCGCCGATCCCGCTGTCCGGTCGATGGTCGAAGGCGTCGAATTGACCGCCCGCGACCTGGAGGCGGCGCTCGGCCGCCACGGGGTCACGAAGCTTGATCCCAAGGGGCAGAAGTTCGATCCCAATTTTCACCAGGCAATTTTCGAGGCGCCCGACGAGACGGTTCCCGCTGGCACGGTCTCCCAGGTGGTTCAGAGCGGCTGGAGGATCGGCGATCGGGTCTTGAGGCCGGCGATGGTCGGCGTCTCCAAAGGCGGGCCGAAGGCCGCGCCGAGGCAGGAGCCGGCTTCCAGCGGGAAATAGCGGTCGGGGACCCGCCCGGGGTCACGCGCCCGCCCTTCTCACGCGCCGTAGCGTCAGATTGATCCTGCCGCCTTGCGGCAAAAGGGTCGAAGAGCCAGCGATGATGCGATCGACGCCGTGGAAGGCGAGGCGCCCCGCGTCCCGAAGCGCCATGGCGTCGCCGGACGCCAGGCGGAAGGAGCGGGTCGGCGCGTTGCGCTGAAGCCCGCCCACGCGGAACAGGGCCGTGTCCCCAAGCGACAGCGACACGACCGGGGCGCCAAGCTCCTCCTCGTCGCGGTCCTGATGCAGGCCCATCCGGGCGCGGGAATCATAGAGGTTGATGAGGCAGGCCTCCGGCGGCGGCGCGCCCGGGGCGATCGCGGCGAAGGCGGCGAGGAGGCTCTGCGGCGCCGCAGGCCAGGGCCGGCCGGTCTCCGGGTGGGTCGGCTGATAGCGGTAGCCGCGCTCATCGGACACCCAGCCCAGCGGCCCGCAATTGCTCATCAAAACCGAAAACGGCTTGCCGGTGCGGGGCATGCGCGGGCGAAAGGGGGGCGCGGCCTCGAGGATCGCCATGACCTCGTCGCGCAGCGTTTCCTGGGCGGCGCGGTCGAGAAAGCCGGGGAAATGATCGACCCCTTGAGCCACAGCGACGGCGGCCGGGGACGACGTTCCCGCCTCTTGCCGATCGCCTTCCCTTAGGCCGGAGCGCGGCGTATAGGAGGTCGAATTCATCCCAAAGCATCCCGCCAATTCGAGGATCCGTCGAGGCAATCTATGGCCGGCCATAGTCAGTTCAAGAATATCATGCACAAGAAGGGCAAGCAGGACGCGATCCGCTCCAAGCTCTTCTCCAAGCTCGCGCGCGAGATCACTGTCGCGGCGAAGCTCGGCCTCCCCGATCCGGCGATGAATGCGCGCCTGCGCGCCGCCGTCATCGCGGCGAGGGCCGAGAACATGCCGAAGGACAATATCGACCGCGCGATCAAGAAGGCGTCTGCGGCGGACACCGAGACCTATGACGAGGTGCGCTACGAGGGCTATGGGCCGGGCGGCGTGGCGGTGATCGTCGAGGCGTTGACCGACAACCGCAATCGAACCGCGGGCGAAGTGCGCTCCTATTTCACCAAGGCCGGGGGATCGCTGGCTGAAACCGGCGCCGTGTCATTCATGTTCGATCGCGTTGGGCTCATCGTCTTCAACCGCAAAGTCGCCGACGAGGAGGCGATGCTGGAGGCGGCGATCGAGGCCGGCGCGGACGACGTCGCCTCGGGACCGGAAGAGCACGAGGTGATCACTTCGGTCGCGGCGCTGACCGAAGCGCAAAAAGCGCTGGAGGCCAAGTTCGGCGAGCCGCTCAAGGCCTCGATCGTCTGGCGGCCGCAGAACACCATCGCCGTCGACGACGAGGCGGGGGAAAAGATCCTGCGGCTCGTCGGCGCGCTCGAGGATAACGACGACGTGCAGACCGTCACCGCGAACTTCGAGGTTTCCGAGGCGCTGTTGGAGAAGATGGAGGGCTAGCGCCGCCGGTAGCGGCGCTTAACCCCGATCGCGCTTCAGACCCCGCAGCGGCGGCCCCACGGGCCCCACCAGCAATGCCAGCCGGGAGCGAAGCCGTAGCGCGGGCCCCAGCCTCCCCAGCGATGCCAGCCGCCATGCCAGCCCCATCCGCGATGCCATCCCCATCCGCGATGCCAGCCGCCGTGCCATCCTCGATGCCAGCCGCCATGCCACCAGACGGACTGGATGTCGGCGCCGACAATGGGTTGCTCGAGGGAGGGTGAGGGGAGGGTGAAGGCGGGCGCGGGCGCGCTGGAGGCTGCGAGCATCGCAGCGCCAGCGATGGCGGCGATCGCGCCGCCGGACAGAATGCGTAAGACCATGGGTAACCTCCAGGCTTCTGAGCACTCCGCGCATTATGCGCAAAGGCTCTGAATTGGGGGTGAATGGTTTGTGACGAATTGGGGCGCCGCTTTTCCGGCGGCGGTTGAGGGGCCGCTCTATTTCACATCCGAGACGGGTGTTCGATTTTGCGCGCGAGCCAATGATTTCAGGCGCTTAACCTCATTTTTCTGCAACTGGCGAAAAACCCGCCCGGCTCTGCGGCCGCGCTCTGTCAGTCTTCGCCAGAAGAGATTCTATAATCGCCAGTATTTCCGGCGATTCCTCTCCGTCTGGCTCGACAAAACACTCATGCCAGGAAGAATCTGGCAGGGCCGTTCCAAGTCAAAATTAAGCTTATTCCACGGCTCTTGCTTGTCAGAGCAGCGATCAGTCCCTTGGCGACCGCTCTCTCGACGATCAGTCCCTCGGAACGCCTGACGCCATGACCACATGGTGGATGTTCTTCAAAAGCTGACGCATGTCGGTGTCGAAATCGGCGTGATCGTGATAAGCCTGCACCTGCCGCATCTGGCTATAGCGATCCATATAGAATGACAACTGGGACACTCGCGTGGGGTCTTTCGCGCCGAAGGTGAAAACCGCGAAAGACGGCGCCTCTGTCGCCCTGTTGCTTGGCTTGATCGCGGAAAGGGGCAGAGAATACCGTATATCCTGGAACCAAGGACTCTTGTGCGTGCCAAAGAGGGTCGTCTGGACGCCGACGGTGGCGAGTTTGAATGCGTCGTTCGAATAGAGCCGCGGCACGTGCGTAATGTTCGGACGCGTTGTCGATTCCTGCCACCAGATGTCCGGAAACGTGGTGATGAGTTGTTGGAAGAGGCCTTTGACGTGGGTTTGGCCGCGGAACTGGGGCCCGTGCTGCGTGATGCCGACCCAGGGGGCGTCCCCCGCCGGATCGTCGGCGCAGAACACGTCGTTCATCAATATCTCGATATTCTTGTAAGCGCCGGCTCCGGAACCGGGATTGAACACGCTGAAAAACCTGTCGAGTGTGACATTGGCCCCGTTATTATCGCTATTCGCTTGACCCATTGTCACCTTCCTCCGCGCTCAGGCGCGAGTTGTCCCACACAGCCCTTGCGACCGCAACTTGCGCGCCGTTCCCCGGCGCGCATGGCAAGGCGAGGGCGCCGCCAATGCCTTGCAAGACCGGCTGGCGCCTGGCTCTTGGGGGCTTTTCTTATTTTTCTTCTCGGGGAACGCCCTCCCGGAAAGCTTTCTCGAACAGGGCGAGCGAATCCCCGGTCGCCTTGCCGAGCGCGGCGAGCAGAGCGTGCCCGCCCGGCTGCAGACTTACGAATCGATAGCGGTCCATATAGATCGCAAGCTGCATGATTTTCTCGCTGTCGTCGAAGGTGAAAATGCAGCAGGCGGGGATGGTCACGCCCTGCACGCCCGGATTAGGCGTTATCGGAGACAAAGGCGGCGAGTGATGCCGGTCGCCCGACTGATGAAACCAGGGAGCCACGAAGGGTCCGGTCGTCAAGGTCGTCTGCAGGCCGACGGTTGGAGGCGCATAGGCGTAAGGCGGCGCGGCCTCGGGCGAGAAAAGGAACGGCGGATAATTTGGCGGGCCGTGCGGGATGACGGCCGGCTGCAGGGTGATGTTCGGAAACGAATGGAACAGGCTCGTGAAAAGCAGCGCCACGTCCGCGACATTCACAAATTGGGGCCCATGGTCCGTGATGCCGACGGTGGGTATCGGGTTGCCCCAGTTATCCTGTCCGTCCTCGCAAAACAGATTGACGATGTCCTGAGCTTTGCGGGCGCCGGTATTTCCACTTATAAAAACGTTCAAAAACGTAGTAATCGTATCAGTATTCGCCATAATAGCCTCCAATCTACCGGGTAACAAAGTCAAAATAAACAGTCGAATTAAAGTAGCGCGCCCTCAAACCCTTGCGCCGGAACGTTGCTCCGGTTTTGCACCTTGCCTATCTTGGCTCCGCAACATCAAATCGCCCGGAAAACCTGGTTTTGGCGCCAGACAGCCGGTCACGCGAGCGAATGAGACCCGCCGCGGACGCGACGCGTTTATCGACGGCGAGCGGGGAGTTACGCCACACGCGCTGGGCTTTCCTGGAATAGAGCCGGATGTCGCGAGGGCCTTGAAGGGAAGGCGTCGATCGAAGGCACAGATCGAAGGCCTGACCCATCGCCCTTCCGCCTCCCCGCCGCCGATCTGCCCGCACGCGCCTTTAAGAGCAGCTGAAAACGGTTCTCCGCCGTAAAGGCTAGCATCGCACGTTAAAATTTGTCAACATGACGGACAGTTGGCGGGGTTGATTGCGCATGCGCGAACAAGGGCCCAATCGCTATCGGGAAGCCTTCGTCGATCGCGTGCATGAGCTTGCCGAGCTCACCGCGGGGATCGACGGCGCGCTGGCGTCCGAAGGACGCCTTTTGATGCTTTCGGGCGAGCCAGGCGTGGGCAAGAGCCGGCTCGCGCGACAAGCGGCGGCCTACGCCGAGAAGCGAGGCGTGCGGGCGCTGTGGGGCCGCTGCTGGGAGCACGGCGGCGCGCCGCCGTACTGGCCCTGGGTGCAGGCCTTGCGGCGTCTGATCGCGGACGCCGATCCCGCGACCCTGGCGGGCTGGCTCGCGACCGACGCAGCCGAGATCGCGCAGATCGCGCCGGAACTTCGCGAGCGCCTCGGGGGCCTGCCTGAGCCGCCGAGCGCCGCGCTGGCGCAGCCGGAAAAGGCCAGGTTTCGCCTGTTCGACTCGGTCGCCTCGTTCATCCGGCGCGCCGCCGAGACCGAGCCCCTGCTGATCATCCTCGACGATCTGCACGCCGCCGATCCGACCTCGATCATGATGCTCATCGCCGTTGCGCGGCAGATCCGCACGATGCGGGCGACGATCATCGGCACCTACCGCGAGATCGAAGTCAAGAACCTGCCAGAGCTCGCCTCGCTGATCACCGAGGCCGAGCGCGAGGGTCTGGTCTTGCCCCTGCGGGGGCTTGGCGAAGCCGACATCCACGAATTCGTCGAGCGCACTTGGGGCGTGCGGGCGGCGGGCTCGCTGGTCGACCTCCTGCGCGACACGACCGAGGGCAATCCATTCTTCCTGCACGAGGTGCTGCGCCAGATGGCGGCGGACGGACAGCTTACCGGCGGCGCGTCGGCGAAGTCCGTCCGGCTCAACATTCCTCGCGGCGTGCGGGAGTTCATCAAGCGGCTGACGCAGCCGTTGCCGGACGACGCGCGCGAAATGCTCGACGTCGCCTCGGTGCTGGGGCGCGACTTCTCCCTCAACGCGCTTTCGTCCGTGACGGGCAAGCCGCCGGAAGCCCTGATCGACGCTCTCGACCGCGCCGTCGCGCTCGAGCTCATCACCGAGACGCCGGGCGCCGGCCGCTACAGTTTCCGCCATGCGCTCATTCGCGAGGCGCTCTACGACGCCCTGCCTGCGGCGCGGCGCCGCGCGCTTCATCGCGAAGTCGCTGAGGCGATCCGCGCCCTCAACGCCGATGCGCCCCCTTTCGCCGAGATCGCCTACCATTATTGCCAGAGCGCCTCGCCCGCCGACGCCGAGATCGCAGCGGACTATTCGCGCCAGGCCGCGCGGGCTGCGGAGCGGCAGCTCGCCTATGAGGAGGCGGCGCAACATCTGCACAACGCGATCGACGCGCTGGCGCTGAAGCCCGGCGGCGACGAGGCGCTGGAGGCCGAGCTCATGTGCGAGCTCGGCGAAGCCCAGGCCAGGACCGGGGATCTCGCTGAGGCGCGCAAGACCTGCCTGAAGGCGGTCGAACTGGCGCGGCGCCTCAATCGACCCGAGCCGTTCGCTCGCGCCGCGGTGACGGCGGGGCGGGGCGTCAGCAATTCCGGCGAGACCGATCACGAGCTCGTCCGCCTGCTCAACGAGGCGCTGGATAGGCTTGGCGACAAGGACAGTCCGCTGCGCGGGCAGGCGCTCGCGCGGCTCGGCATCGAGCTCTACTGGGCCGACCGGGAGCGGTCCGTCGCGCTATGCCAGGAGGCTGTCGAGATGGCGCGGCGGCTCGACGACCCGCGCACCCTCATCGTCGCGCTCTGGGGGCGCCACCTTTCGCTTCGAAATCCGGACAGCCTCGAGCAGCGGCTCGCGGACGGGCGCGAGGCGGTCGCGGTCGCCGAGCGGGCGGGCGAGCGCGACTTCGCGCTCGAAGCGCGCTTCTATCGGGTGACCGATCTTGTCGAAGCGGGCGACATCGCCGGCGCGGACCTGGGCTTGCGGGACTATCTCACCGCCGAGGCGGACCTCAAGGACCGCTTCAAGCGCGGGTTCCTGTTGCAGGGCATGCGCGCGCTGATGGACGGACAGCTCGCCCAGGCCTCGTCGCTGGCGCAGCAGGCCTTCATCGCCGGCCAGCAGAGCGGGCGGCCCCTGACCCTTAACGCGTTTCTGGTCCAGCATGGGATGGCGATGTGGGAGCTTGGCCGGCTTGGCGAGCTCGAGCCGCAGCTGCGTGCTTACGTGACGCAAAATCCGGCGATCGTTTTCGCGCGCTGCGGGCTGCAGTTGACGCTCGTCCAGCTCGGACGTCTCGAGGAGGCGCGAACGGAGTTCGAAAGCCTGGCCGGGGACGCGTTCGCCGGCGTGCCGCGCGACTGGAACTGGCTCGCCTCCATGTTCGTCCTGGCCGAGATTTGCGTCGACCTCGGCGAAGCCCGGCACGCGGAGGTCCTCTATCGGCTGCTCGCGCCCTATTCGGCGCGCAACGCCGTGATCGGCTGGTATCACACCTATGGCTCGGTCGCCTCCGCCCTCGGCAGGCTCGCCGGGCTCATCGGGCGCTTCGACGACGCCAAGGCCCATTTCGAGACGGCGATCAGCGCCAATGCGCGGATGCGCGCCGCGACGCCGCTCGCGCATAGCCAGTACGAACTCGCAAAGCTGCTTCTCGCCCGGACTCAAGGCGACGACGCCGAGCGGGCTCACGCGCTCCTCGGCTCGGCTCGCCGGGCGGCCGAGACGCTGAACCTCGTTCGCGTCAAGCACAAGCTTGCGCGTCTCGGCGCGCTCGATCCTCCGGCCCCGGTCGAGCGCGCGCCGGTCGCGGCGCTCGTCGGAGGCTGGGCCGAGAGCGGAGCCTCGGTGGACGCGCCCTCGCTCGGGGGTGCGCCGATCGAGCCCGAGGGCGCGGCGCTCGATTCGGTCGCGGCGTCAGCGATGTCGCAGGCCCGCGAAGTGGGCGCCCTCGCCTCGCTCGACGGCACGGTGACGATCATGTTCTCCGACATCGTCGAATCGACCACCCTCTACGAGACGCTCGGGGACCTGCGCGGCAGCGAACTCATTCGAACCCATAATGAGATCTTTCGCCGCGAGGTCGCAGCGCACCGGGGCCATGAGGTCCAGACCTTCGGCGACAGTTTCATGATCGCCTTCTCCAGCGTCCGGCGCGCGGTTCTGTGCGCGATTGCGGTGCAACGGGCGTTCGCCGCCTATTCCGACACCCATCCCGAGCTGCCAATACGGGTCAGGATCGGCCTCCATGTCGGCGAGGCGGTGCGGGAATCGACGGATTTCTTCGGCCGGGCGGTGATCCTCGCCGCGCGCATCTCCTCGCTCGCGCAAGGGGGGCAGATCCTGGTGTCGTCCACACTCCACGATGTCGCGGTCAGCGCGGGCGATCTGCGCTTCTCGCCGGCCGGCGAGCGCCCCCTCAAGGGCCTGGCCGGGACCCACCGGATCTATGAGCTCATCTGGTAGGGGGGCGCGCCATCGAGCCGTCGGCAAGCGTGATCTCGGACGTCGAATAGCCAAGGCCGTTGCGATCGAGGGAGGCGCATCCGACCTCGCGCGAGCCATAGAAGACCGGCTTCCTGTGTGGTCCGACGAGCCAGAGATCGACTTCCGAATCGAGGGCCACGGGCCAGTCGGCGGTGATCAGAAACTCCGCCTTCGGCTTGACGCCGTCGACTTTCGACCTGGTCGGCGCGACCGCGACGATGACCACGGAGAGGACGCACAGGAGGAGATCGGCGATCGGTCAGTCGTCATCACCGGGACCTATGTTCGGCGAGCGCGCCAGCGTTGCGCGCGGAGGGCCGCGGCTTTGCGGGCGGCCCATCGGTTTTTGGGCGCTCTGGCCAGGGGGCCAGAGCGGCGATTGCGGCGCGATTCCACGAACAGCGATCAGCCGTTCCGGACGCACATGATCTTGATGAACTCGCCTGTCCCGAGGTTGCGGAACGGGGCGCTCTTGGCGGCGTCCATCTGCGCCTCGCCCAGGCACCAAAGCTCGTTCGAGACCTGGCCGATCACCGCGACGTCGCGCGAGAAGCCGGGCTCGGGCCCGCAGTCGGCGGGGCTCATGCCCGCTATGCAAATCATGGCGACGATGTTGAAGGTCATCGGCGTTCGCTCCTCTAGGGCGTTGAGTCGCTTCGGGAAGGTTCGGCGGCAGGAGTCGGCGGCGGGCGTCAGTCCCTTCGCCTCGCGCGCGAGGCCGTGACCCCCATGAGCCCGCCGATCGTGTCGAGCGCGACCCTGAGCCGATCGGAGACGACCGCATCGACGCGCCAGGGGGTGGCGAGTTCGGGGACGAAGCCGCGGCAGTCGCGCACGCCCGCGCCTTCGATGACGATGCGGGTCACGATCGGCCAGGCGTGCGGGCCGACCCGATCCTCCGCGTCCCGCAATTTATCCCGGGCGTGCAGGGCGGCTTCGGACTGCGGCAGGCCGGGGCGGGGTCCGAAGCCGGTCGAGCCGAGCCGGTCGGGCGCGACTGCGCGCAATTGATCGAGCCTCGCCCGCTGATGGGTCCGGCGCAGCGATTCGCCGACCAGCCAGCGGATGTCGTTGAGCTTCGGATCGTGCGGCGCGAGCAGCCGGTTGGCGCGCATGGTGTCGAACGGATCGAGCAGGCGGCGGGTCCGGTCCGCCTCGAGGATCGGCGTCTGCCCTGCGGCCCTGGCGCGAGCGAGGCGCTCGGGGGTCGCGTCGAGCCGCTCCTGAACCGCGTCGAGCAATTCCTGCGGCGATTTGCGGGCGCGCTTGGTCGTCTTGTGGGGCGTGCTCATTTGAGCAGCTCCGCGAATTCCGCTTCCAGTTCGCTCAGTTCCGCGCCAAGCTCGGCGAGTTCCGTGAGTTCCGTGAGCTCGGCCAGCTCCGTAGCGCCCACCGACTGGGGCCGGTTCCTGACCTCTCCCAGATCGGCGCACAAGGCAGCGGGCGACGTGCACCAGGACTGCTCGATGATCAGGGGAACGAATTTCGGAACCCCGCGCTCGCTGACCGCGACATTCGCGGGCGGCTGGCGCTGGGCGCGCCGCAAATCGTTGAGATGGCGGGTGGAGGCGCGGATGGCCAAAGCGCGCTCGGTGTCGAGCTTTGGCGGCCGGCGGGTGGGTGGGGATGTGGTCATGAGCTTGCCC
This sequence comes from Roseiarcus sp., assembly GCA_036489975.1. Taxonomy (GTDB): domain Bacteria; phylum Pseudomonadota; class Alphaproteobacteria; order Rhizobiales; family Beijerinckiaceae; genus Roseiarcus. Next base: position 33,137 of record DASXES010000049.1, on the reverse strand, counting down.
TCTCTCTGTTGACGCGCTATGTTCCCGTTTTGTTCGATATTGGGCAAAACAGAACCAAGTGTCAATCTTCTGTTTTTTTGAATTGCTGTTTTTCGGAAATTAGGTTAATTTCGAAATCGTGCTCGTCGGGGCCCTTCCAGGCCGGACGCGCCGGCGGGCTGCTCGCCGTTCACTTGGGGATGAGAAACTGGAGGATTTTCAGCTTTGACCGTCGACTGGATCCGCATCGGCCTCAAAAGGACCGGAAAAACTCGCAGCGGCCTCGCCAAGGCGCTTGGCCGCTCGCCCTCCGCCGTCACCGACCTTCTCAACGGCCACCGCCGCCTGCGCGCCGACGAGATCGCGACCGTGTCGGAATATCTCGGCATCGAGCCGCCGCGCCTCATAGGCGGGGGACCGCCGCGACCGCCGAGCGCCCCGCTCGTCGGTTATGTCGGCGCGGGCGCGGTGGCGCATTTCTACGCCGATGGCCAGGGGCCGTTCGACGACGTCGACGCGCCTCTTGATTCGAAGCCGACGACGGTCGCGGTGCAGATCCGCGGCCATTCCCTGGGCGTGCTGTTCGACAACTGGCTTGTCTTCTACGACGATATCCACAATCCCCCGGACGACAGTCTCGTCGGGCGCATGTGCGTCTGCGGGCTCAGCGACGGGCGGGTGCTGATCAAGTCCTTGAAGCGCAGCCCCAACACGGGCTTATGGAATCTTCTGTCCAACACCGAGCCGCCGATCTACGACGCCGGCCTCGACTGGGCCGCGCCCGTGCGTGAAATGCGCCCGAGATAGCCGCCGGACAGGCTCCGTCATGCCAGCTCCGCCCCCGCCGCTCGAGATCGTGCAAGCGCTTCTCCGCTTTCCCTCGGTGACGCCGGCCGACTGCGGCGCCCTGCCCTATCTGCGCGATCTGCTCGCGAAGGCCGGGTTCGCCGCCGACCTCGTCACCTTCGAGGCGAAGGATACGCCCGCCGTCCTCAACCTCTATGCGCGGTTCGGCGACGCGCGGCCCAATCTCGTCTTCGCCGGGCACACCGACGTCGTGCCGCCGGGCGACAAGGCGCGCTGGCGGTTCGACCCGTTCTCGGCCGAAATCGCCGGCGGGGAACTCTGGGGCCGCGGCGCCTGCGACATGAAGGGCGGCGTCGCCGCCTCCGTCGCCGCCGCCTTGCGCTTCATCGCCAGGGGAACGTTCGCCGGCTCGATCAGCTTCCTTTTGACCGGCGACGAGGAAGGCCCGGCGGTCAACGGCACGGTCAAGCTCATCGACTGGGCGCTTCATAAGGGCGAGCGTTTCGATCATTGCGTCCTGGGCGAATCGACTTCCGTCGCGGCGGTCGGCGACACGATCAAGCACGGGCGGCGCGGCTCGCTCAACGGGCGGATCACGATCAAGGGCCGCCAGGGCCACGCCGCCTATCCGCAGATCGCCGACAACCCGATCCGGGTGCTGGCGCCGGTGCTGACGGCGCTGTTCTCGCCGCCGCTCGACCAGGGAAACGCCGACTTCGAGCCGACCAACCTCGAAGTGGTTTCGGTCGACGTCGGCAACCCGGCCTTCAACGTCATTCCGGGCGAAGCGAGGCTCATTTTCAACATCCGCTTCAACGATCTCTGGACGCCGGAAACGCTTCGCGCCGAGATCGAGCGGCGGGTCGGGGAGGCGGACGTGGCCAAGCGGGCGACGCTCGCCTTCGAGCCGACCAACGCGGTCGCCTTTCTGACCAAACCTGGTCCGTTCACGGACCTCGTCGCCGCCGCGGTCAAGGACGTGACCGGGCGGACGCCCTCGCTTTCGACAGGAGGGGGGACCTCCGACGCGCGCTTCATCAAGGCCGCCTGCCCGGTGGTCGAGCTTGGCCTCGTCAACGCGACGATTCACGCCGTCGACGAGCGGGTTAAGCTCGACGATCTCGAGGCGCTGTCGCGGATCTACGAGCGGGTGTTGGAGCGATATTTCGCCCGAGATTCGGAATAGTCGACCCCGGCGCGTTCAGCGCCTATCCTCCCCCGCATTCGCGGCGGAGGATAGCAACCCGCTCGCATAGTCCACCCGAACCAGGTAGAGGCCGTGCGCTGGCGCGACCTGCCCGCAGCGGCTGCGATCGGCGGCCTTGAACGCCGCCTGAAACGCCTCCGCGCTCCAGCGGCCGGCGCCGACCTCGACCAGCGAGCCCACCATTGAGCGCACCTGGCGATGCAGGAACGAGCGCGCGCTCGCCTCGAACAGAAGCTCGTCCCCGTCGCGGCCGACGTCGAGCCGGTCGAGGGTGCGGACCGGCGAATTCGCCTGGCACTGCGAATCGCGGAAGGTCGAGAAATCGTGCTTGCCGATGAGAACGCGGGCGGCCGCGTGCATGGCCGCTGCGTCGAGCCGCGGCTTCACCCGCCAGGCTTGTCCGCGTTCGAACGTGAGGGGCGCGCGGCGATTGACGATGCGATAGCGATAGTGGCGCGCGCTCGCGCTGTGGCGCGCATCGAAATCGGCGCTGACCCGCTCGGCGCCGATGATGGCGACAGGATGGGGCTGAAGGCGCGCATTGAGGCCCTCGCCGAGCCGGAACGGCGCCCAGTCGCGCTCAAGGTGGACATGCGCGACCTGGCCGAGCGCATGGACGCCGGCGTCCGTGCGCCCCGCGCCATGCGCGGCCACCTGCTCACCGGTCATGGCGAAGATTGCGCCCTCCAGCGCCTCCTGGACCGAGAGGCCGTTCCCCTGCCGTTGCCAGCCCACAAACGGCGCGCCGTCATATTCGAGCGTGAGCTTGAAGCGCGGCATTCGGAGCCCTGGCGGCGTTTAGGCGGGGAGCGACGGCGATCGCTTCGTCGAGAACCTCGTAGATTCGCGGATCGCCAGAGCGGGAGACATTGAAGCGCAGGCAGCCGGACGCGTGTTCGGAGGCGCTGAACGCCGGCCCCGGCGCGAACATCACCTTCCGCGCAAGCGCATGACGGGCGACATCCGCGGCGGCGACGCCCTCGGGCAGGCGAGCCCACAGATAAATGCCGGCCCGCGGCTCGATCCACGGATCGAGGCCGTGGCGGCGGAGGTTCTGCAGCGTCCGCCCCATGGCGTCGGCGAGCTTCCGGCGCAACCCGTCAAGATGGCGCCGGTATCCGCTTTCGGTCAGCACGCGATGCAGAATGTGCGCCCCCGTCGCGCTATTGCCCATGGTGGTCGCGAGCTTGAGATCGACCAGCTGGGCGATCCAGTCCTGCCGCGCGGCGATGTAACCGCAACGCATCGCGGCGCCGACGGCCTTGGTGGCGCTGCCGACCTGGACCACCCGACGCAGGCCGTCGAGCGCGGCGAGTCTGGTCGAAGGCTCGGCCTCGAAATCCGCGAACGTGTCATCCTCGAGAATGAGAACGTCGTGCTCCTCGGCAAGGCGCAGCACGCGATGGACCGTCGCCGCCGAGGGCGTCGCCCCCGTCGGATTATGCAGGCCGCCGGTGGTCAGATAGAGGCGCGGGCGATGCTCGGCGAACAGGCGTTCGAGTTCAGCGACGTCGGGGCCGTCGGGGGTCATGGACACGGTGAGGCTCCGGGCGCGGTTGGCGCGGAGGAGCGCATGGAAATTGAAGTAGCAGGGATCGTCGACAATCACTGTGTCGTTGGGGCTGAGGAGAAAGCGGCAAACGAGATCGAGCGCCTGCGAGCAGGAATCGGTCACAACGATCCGGTCGGGATCCGCCGGCGCCCCGCGCTCGGCAAGGCGCACCGAGAAGAGCCGGCGCAACGGAGCGTAGCCCAGCGGCTCGTCATACTGCCGCCGGCGCCCGGGATCCTCCCGCGCGGCGAGGCGCAAGGCCCGCTGCACGCCGAGATCGAGCACCCAGGAATCGGGCAGCCAGCCCGCGCCTGGGCAAAGGAAGTCGGGCGCGCTCATCATCGCGTGGCGATTGATCCAGGATGGATCGACCGCGGGCTCGGGCGGTGGGTCGGCGCTCAAGAGCGGGAGCGGACGGGCGGCGCCCGCGACGAAGAATCCGGAACCTCGCCGGGCGACGACCGCGCCCTCGGCTGCAAGCCGGTCGTAAGCCTCGACGACGGTCGATTTCGAGACTTCGAGCTTGCCGGCGAGCTCACGCACCGAGGGCAGCCTTGCGCCGCGCGCGAGCGCCCGGCTCGCTATGCGGGTGCGAACGAACGCCGCGGTCGTCTCGACGCGAGAGGCAGGCCGGCCATCCATATCCGCTCCTAACTGTACGCCCAGTGGATCGGTACAGTTTAGGGCTAGTGTACTGAGGTGTCTCTGGCGCAGCAAGCCCTAGCGTCCGATCCTGGCCCGGAAAGGAGACGAACCCATGATCCCCGCGAGTCCTATGTGGCGAACAATCCGCGTTCAGGCGAGACGAGCCGCGGCGTGGCCGTTTCGCGTCGCCGCCGCACGAGCGACGTTGAGGACGCTGGCCAATATGGATCGCCGCGAGCTCGCCGATATCGGCCTCAGCCCAAGCGATGTTCGGGACGCATCGGCGCTGCCGCTCGACGACGATCCGGGCGAACTTCTCGCGCGAAGGGCGCGGGAGCGCCGGGAGAACGCCTTCGGGCCTCCGCCGTCATCTCAGGCCGGGCGCTCGCCGCTCGCCCGTCCGGATGGCCGTCCCGGACGCGACCGCCCGCCCCCGCGGCAAGGGCCGAACTCGGCCGGGAAGATCCCCGACCTCGTTAGAACAGGCTGAGCTGCGCGCCGGCGTCGCTCGCCTTCACCATCGGCTTGCGGAAGAGGTCGGTGCGCAGCGCCCGCGACGTTTCGCGGAAGCCGAGCCGGCGCGCGGCCATTTCGAACCGGCGCCCGATCATCCAGGCGTAGGGGCCTGAGCCCGCCATGCGCCTGCCCCACTGGGCTTCATAGTCCTTGCCCTCGCGCATCAACTGCATGAGCGAGACGGCGCGCTTGAGCCGGTCGGGATAGTTGACCTGCAGCCATTCGCGGAACATGTCGCGCAATTCGCCGGGCAGCCTCAGCACGACATAGGCCCCCTCGCGCGCGCCGGCCGAAGAGGCGCGGGTCAGGATCGTCTCCAGTTCCTCGTCGTTGATCGCCGGAATGACCGGCGCGGCCATGACGCCCGCGGGAACGCCCGCGTCGTTGAGCGCCTCGATCGCCTCGAGCCGCTTCTGCGGGGTCGGCGCGCGCGGCTCCATCTTACGCGCGAGCGCGCGGTCGAGCGTGGTCACCGAGACAAACACCTTGACCAGATTGTCGCGCGCCATCGGCGCCAGAAGGTCGAGGTCGCGCAAAATGAGGTTCGATTTGGTGACGATGGTGAGCGGGTGGCGGGCCTCGGCCAGCGTCTCGATCAGCGACCGGGTGATGCGATATTGCCGTTCGATCGGTTGATAAGGGTCGGTGTTGGCGCCGAAGGCGATGGGCGCCGGCCTATATTTTGGCGACGCCAGTTCGCGTTCGAGCAGCTGCGCGGCGCCTTCCTTGGCGAACAGTTTGGTTTCGAAGTCGAGTCCGGCCGAAAGCCCCATATAAGCGTGGGTCGGCCGGGCGTAGCAATAGAAGCAGCCATGCTCGCAGCCGCGATAGGGGTTGATCGACCGATCGAACCCGATGTCCGGTGATTCGTTGCGGGTGATGATGGCCTTGGGCTTTTCCCAGGTGACCTCGGTCGCGAGCGGCTCGGGCGCTTCGTCAAGCGTCCAGCCATCGTCGAACGCCTCGCGCTGCTGAAGCTCGAAACGGCCGGTCGCGTTGGTCGCGGCGCCGCGCCCGCGCCTCAACGCGGCGGGCAGGATGCGCTCGGCGATCGCCTCGGGACGGTGGCGCGGGTCAGGAGCCGCGGCGCGGATCTGGGTCGGGTTCATGGTCGCGTTCCGTAACGGAAAATTTGGAACAAATCATGAACAAAGAGATAGTGCCGCCCAAGCGCCGCGTCAAGAGTCGAGCGCCAACTCGGCGCGACAACCGCCGCCGACGTCGTGCTTCGTCGGGCCGGCCGGTCTTGGGAGACGCGTCGAAGGCGGTAAGCGCGATCTTGGCTCCGTCACTCAGTTTGAAAAGGTGTCGCAGTCGTTGATGTCGCCGCTCTTCAGGCCGGCCGTCAGCCATTTCTGCCGCTGCGCCGAGGAACCGTGGGTGAAACTGTCGGGCACCGCGTAGCCGCGAGCCGCAGTCTGAAGCCGATCGTCGCCGATCGCCTGCGCCGTCGCCAGCGCCTTCTCGATGTCGCCGGGCTCAAGAATCTTCCATTTCTTGTCGGCGTGGTTCGCCCAGACGCCAGCCAGGCAGTCGGCCTGCAATTCGATCCTGACGGAGAGTGCGTTGGCCTGGGTTTGGCTCACCCGCTGCTTCAGATTGTCGACCTTGTCGAGAATGCCGAGCAGGTCCTGGACGTGATGGCCGATTTCATGCGCCACCACATAGGAATAGGCGAAATCGCCGCCGCCGCCCAACTTGTTCTTCATGTCTTTAAAGAAGGACGTGTCGAGATAGACCTTCTTGTCGATCGGACAGTAGAACGGCCCCATCGCGGCCTGCGCGCCGCCGCAGCCAGAGCGCGTCGCGCCATCGTAGATGACCAGCGTCGCGGGCTGATACTGGACGCCGGTCTGGGCCGGCAAAACCTCCGACCACACCGCCTCCGTGCCACCGACCACCTTGGCGAGAAACTTGCGCGCCGGATCGTTCGGATCGACCGGCGCCGTCTGCGGCGGCGCGCTCTGCTGCTGCCCGGCGCCCATCATCTCCGCCCCGCTGATGAGCACCTGGGGCGAAATGCCGGTGAAATAGCTGATGGCGAAAATCACGACGATCGCGCCGAGACCGAGACCGCCCGCGCCAACCGCGCCGCCGCGTTGGCCGCGCCGGTCCTCGATATTCTCGGAGGACGGCATGTTGTCGTATTCCATGGATGACTCCGTCGGCCGACGCCGGTTAATGCGTTTTAACCATTCTATCAGACAACGTTCTGACGGAGTAGCGCGTCGGCGCTGAGCGCGTCGCAAAGCCTTTCTTTATGCTTTTGCCAGACAGTACCTGGGTTTTGACTCGCAAAGGCTGCGCGCCCATGCCGCCGACCTATTCCCTCGTCGTGCCGATCTTCAATGAGGAGGCGGTGATCCCGATCCTCATCCGGCGCCTCGACGCGCTCATCGGGGCCCTCGACGCCGAGGCTGAGGTGATCGTGGTCGACGACGGATCGGCCGATACGAGCGCGATCGTGATCGAGGCCAAGGCGCGGTCGGACAAACGCTACCGGCTGATCAAGCTGTCGCGCAATTTCGGCCACCAGATCGCAATCACGGTCGGGCTCGATCACGCCGCCGGGCAGGCGGTGATCGTGATGGACGCGGATCTGCAGGATCCGCCCGAGGTCGTCCTTGAAATGGTCGCCCGTTGGAAGGAAGGCTACGACATCGTCTCGGCCGAGCGCGCCTCGCGTCAAGGCGAAAGCCGGTTCAAGCGGGCGACGGCCCATCTGTTCTACCGTCTCATCGCGCGGTTTGGCGACGTTCCGCCGCCGCGCGACGCCGGCGACTTCCGGCTGGTCGATCGCCGGGCGCTCGACTGCTTCCTCGCCATGCCCGAGCGCGACCGGTTTGTGCGGGGCATGTTCGCCTGGATCGGGTTTCGCCACGGAACGGTGACCTTCGACCGCCCGCCGCGGGCCGCGGGAACGAGCAAATATTCGCTGAGCAAGATGATCTCGCTGGCGGCGAACGGGCTGCTGTCGTTCTCCGACGCGCCGCTTCGTCTGGCGCTCTGGGCCGGCGGCGCAGTGTCCGCCCTCGCCTTCATCTATGGGCTGAGCGTGATCGGGCGATGGGGGTTCGGCGATCCGGGCCTCGAGAGAGGCTGGAGCTCGACGATTGTGGTCGTCGCCGTCCTCGGAGGCGCGAACATGCTGATGACCGGTGTGATCGGGCTCTATGTCGGGCGCATTTACGCCGAGGCGAAGGGCCGGCCGCTTTACATCGTCGAGCGCGCGATCGGCTTCGACGATGCGTCCGGGCAGCGGCCGGAGCGCGCTAGTGAATCTGCGTCGCCGCGTCCTGGCCGCGCGCGAGCTCGATGGTCGTGATCGCGACCAGCATTTCCGACCGCGACTTGAGGTCCTTCGCCTCGAGCAGCGCCTGCTTTTCCTTCGGCCCGCAGGGGCTCATCATTGACAGGCCGTTGACCAGCGCTTCGTTCGACGCCTTCTTGATGTCGCTCCACACCACCTTGATCTCGTTGACTTCGGCGAAGCGCCTCAGAGCCGAGATCAGGTCCTCGCGATCGACCGCAGCCTCGCCCGCGCCTTCGAGAAAGTCCTCGCCGAAGGCCGCGTAATCGGCGACTGCGACGCGGTAAGGCAGGCCGCTCGGCGCCTCCGCCTTGAGATGGAACCGCGCCACCCCCATCAGCGTGAGAAAGCAGCGTCCGTCGCCGATCTCGGCGTATTGGACGATGCGGCCGGCGCAGCCGAGCGGGTAAAGCTCGGGGCTCTGGTCTCCCGTCTCCTCCGAGTCGGTCGGCTGGATGATCCCGATGAGCCGCTCGCCGGCAAGCGCATTGTCGAGCATCTCGAGATAGCGCGGCTCGAACACGGTGAGCTGGATTGGCCGGCGCGGCAGGAGAAGCGCCCCGGCAAGAGGAAAGAGCGGGATCGTTTCCGGCATCTCGGCCGGCCCGGCGAAGGTGCGATTGAGCTTCATGGCGCCCTTCTCATTCTCTGGACGCTTTTCGCGGCGGATCGCCGTCAAAACCAGATCGCCGACAGCTTGCGCCGCGCCGCGACCGATTCTGGATCCATCAGACCCCAGGCCTCGAAGAACTGCAGCAATTGCTTGCGCGCCGCCTCGTCGTTCCATTTGCGGTCGCGCTGAATGATTTCAAGCAGTTGGTCGGCGGCGCCGGCCCGATCGCCCTTCGCCGAGAGGGCGACGGCGAGATCGAAGCGCGCCTGATAGTCGCTGGGATTGGCGGCGACGGCCTGCTCGAGCGGCGCAAGCTCGCCGACGTTCGAGGCCTGCTCGGCGAGGTGCAGCGCGGCCCAGGCGGCGACAACCGCCGGGTCCTGCTCCTTGCCTGGCGCTGCAGCGGGCGCCGTCTCCAGCAAGGCTTTCGCCTCCTCGAGCCGTCCGGCGGCGACATGGAGCTTGGCGAGGCCGCCGATCGCCTTGGCCTCGGCCGGATCCTCGGCCAAAATCTCGGAAAAGATCGCAGCCGCTCCGGCCGCATCGCCGGTGGCGGCGGCCTCCTCCGCCTCAGCGAGAAGCACCGCCGATTCACTCTGGATCGGCCCGACGAGCCGCTCGATGAAGCCACGGATCTGGCTCTCCGGCAGCGCGCCGACGAATCCGTCCACCGGCTGGCCCTTGTCGAAGGCGATCACGGCGGGAATCGACTGGATGCCGAGCTGGCCTGGGATCTGGGGATGGTCGTCGATGTTCATCTTGACCAGCGCGACCTTGCCGCCCGCGTCGGCGACCGCCTTCTCCAGCGCCGGCGCGAGCTGCTTGCATGGCCCGCACCACGGCGCCCAGAAATCGACCAGCACCGGCTGGCGCATCGACGCGGTGAGCACGTCGGCGCGGAACGAGGCCGACGTCACATCCTTGACCGCGCCCGCTTTGGCTTGAGGCGCGACCGCGCCGCTCACATTCGCCATAATCCCTCATCTCCAGCCTGGCGACGGCGATGCCGCGCACCACACCCCAATTTTGCTGTCCTAGATGGAGCCGCCGGACTTTTTATTCAACCTGCGGCTTATTCAACCTGCGGCTTGATCCTGTCCGAGCGCCGCCACGAGCGGCTCATGTCCCGTCGCCCGAAGAAATCTCATCAGGTCGGCGCTCTTGAGCCCCGTTGTGCGGGTATTGACCAGGGGATGGAAGTTGAGGCGTTCGTGGCGCATCATCGCTTCATCCAGAACGATAGAAACCCTGGCCGCCTTGTCATTGATCGCGCCGAACGGCGTGACGGCCCCCGGCTTGACGCCCCATACCTCCTCCAGGAGTTCGGCCGAGCCGAAGGAAACGCGCCCCTGCGCGCCGATCGTCTCGTGCACCCGCTTGAGGTCGACCGCCGTCTCCTCGCCCAGGACGAGAAGGAACAGCCGGCCCTTCTTGTCCTTGACGAACAGGTTCTTGGTATGACCGCCGCGGATGTCGCCGCGCAGAGCCTGCGAATCCTCGACCGTGAAGAGCGGCGGATGGTCGACGGTCTCGGTCTCGACCCCGAGGGCAGTCAGATACGCGAGCAGATCTTCGGGTGAGGCAGGCATTGGAACGCAGGATGGAGGAGGATCCGCGGGGTGGTAGCCGCTTCCGGCGGCCGCGGCAACCGAATGCGTCGCCGACCTGACCCCCCAAGCGCGGCGGGATAAGCGACGCGGCTATTCCGCAAAGACCGTGAGCGCGCGCAACGCGGAGCCTGTCACGCTCGGCGAACAGTTCGCCCGAGCGGACGCGGATTTGCTGCGCTCCCGACAGCGAAGCCTACCGCTACGGAGCAAGCCCGAATGGGGCGCGCATGCGCCCGCTCAAAGCGCCGTCCCGATATCGGGACGGCGGTTCCCGGCCGTGGCCAGGCGGTTCGATTAAGCTCGAAACCGGCTTTTTCGCGTCACTGCCAGGCGGAATCTGGAATCGGAAGCGGCGCTGTCGGAACCAGCGTTGCGACCGAAACATGCGGCCACGAGAGGCCGTTGAAGTTGAGAATGACCTTCTGGCTGTACTGGATCTGCGTCGACGTCACCTTGATGATTCTCGGGCCGGTCAGCTGGACGGGCGGGTCGAGCAGGAACGTGACCAATGGAAGTCCGAACGGCGCGCCGCGCGGCTGGATGGTGGTCGGCGCGCTCCCGTTCGGAAAGTCGATGTGAAGCTGGTGCTCGACGGTTTCGATCCAGAAGACGGCGTCCATCTGGATGGCGTTGGCGTTCGCCGGGGCGCCTGCGGCGTTGCCGAGCAGAAAGGCGATGTTGCTGGTTCCTCCGCCGAAAAGCGGCGATTGCGGATTCGTGCTCACGACGATCGTGGTGGTGGACAGGATGTTCTGAACCGAAATGGCCTTTCGCAGCATCTGGTTGGGGTCGTCCAGAAGCCCCTGGGTGATCGTGCCGGCGTTGAGCCAAGGGGTCAGGTCCTGGGGCAGGCGCGCGGTTCCCTGGGTTAGCCCGGTTTGGCTGGGGAACCGGATCGGCGGGCCGCCGCCGATCGGGAACGGCGTGATGTCGACCGGATGGATGTTGGGTGGCCCGTTGGTCGTCGGGAGGGCCACCCCCTGCGCGATGATCGTCGTCCCGTGCGGTATTGAGGCCATGCGCGCAACTGAGATCGGTTCCTGCGGATCGGTGGTCGCTGGAACGCTGAGCCAGATGCCCGGCTCGAAGTGGATGCCGGTGGGCGGCGCGGGATTCGTCACGTCGTTGATCGACTGAACGTAAGGCACGCCGTTCATGAACAGGTCGTCCTGGAGCATCCCGCGATTGGGGATGGAGCCGAGACTGGCGTTGAAAGAGAGGGTCTCCGAGGTGAGGTTGAGCTCGAGCAGATTGTCGCCCGGCGCCGGGGTCGGCAGGTCGAACGTTTGATTCTGCGGACGGAAGATGGTGTTGAAGCCCATGCCGCTCCAGGTCCCGGCGAAGGCGACGAGGGGCCCAAGCGGAGGCGGCGCCGCGGCGGCCGCAAGTGAGGTCAGGCTGGGCGCCCGCTCAAGGGCTTCGCCCCTCCTGGGGCGGACTTCATGAATCTTGAAACCAACGGGCATGGAAAAGGCGTTTTCGAGATGATCGCGGTCTGCCATGGTAAAATGTCCTTTTGAAATATGTGGAATTGGTCCAGATAAATCGGATTCGAGCGAGGAGGTGCAGAAAAGAAGGCGCGCTAGGCCCTCGCAGAGCCGGCGTTCACGCAAACGCGGCTCGCGAGCAGTCAAGCCACAGTTTTCAGCTGCGCTCTGTGACGGGCATCACACATCGTCGTCCGGAGGAGCGGTCGGGGCCACGCCGGGTCAAGCCGCGGCGCCTTTAGCCCGATCGCTCTCGCTGCATCTCGAGAAAAAGGCTGGCGTGCGGCCATGAAATCTGTATAAGCGCGCCATCCGCGGGCCTCTTGGCGCGCGGCAAGTTGCGTTGCGACCGACCTGGACGACATCCCGGTTCGGCCGCGTTGGGAACGATGAGGCTGGCTTCGTCCGGCCGCAGATTTAAGGACAATCCCGATGTCGATCACAGCTGAGCGCAAGGGCGCGCTCATCAATCAATATGGTTTGAAAGTGGGCGATACCGGATCGCCCGAAGTGCAGGTTGCGATTCTCACCGAGCGCATCGCCAACCTGACCGGCCACTTCAAGACTCACGTCAAGGACAACCATTCCCGCCGCGGCCTGCTCAAGATGGTGTCGCAGCGGCGAACGCTTCTCGACTATGTCAAGAAGCAGGATGAGGCGCGCTACAAGACCCTCATCGAGCGCCTGGGCATCCGCCGCTGACAGCGGGCCCCACGCAAACGGAGCGCCTGATTTCAGGCGTCCCGTCCTTAAGACCGGGCGGCGGCGCGGCCGAAGCCCTTTACCCAATGCGAGAGCCTGGCGTCATGGCAGGATCGCAAGCGGCTGGCGCACGCCCAGCCGCTCGCCGTCTTGCCGATGACGAGCCCGATCGACGGGCGGCATGGGCCGCGGGCTTTCGCATCCTCAACTCATGCAGGATGAAGAAAGATGTTTGACGTACAACGTGAAGAACTCGATTGGTGCGGGCGCAAGCTCACGCTCGAAACCGGCCGCGTGGCCCGTCAGGCGGACGGGGCGGTGCTGGCGACCTGGGGCGAAACCACGGTGCTGGCGACCGTCGTCGCCGCCAAGGAGCCCAAGCCCGGCCAGGATTTCTTTCCCCTCACCGTCCACTACCAGGAGAAGACGTTCGCGGCGGGACGAATTCCTGGCGGCTACCTCAAGCGCGAAGGGCGCATGTCCGATCGTGAGACGCTGACTTCGCGCCTGATCGACCGGCCGGTCCGTCCGCTGTTTCCCGAGGATTTCCGCTGCGACACGCAGGTCATCGCGACGGTCTTCTCCTACGACCTCGAGAATGACTCGGACATCCTAGCCATGGTCGCCGCTTCAGCCGCGCTGACCCTATCGGGCGTGCCCTTCATGGGCCCGATCGGCGGCGCGCGCGTCGGCCTCATCAAGGGCGAGCTCAAAGTCAATCCGACCGTCGAGGAGATGAAGGATTCGACTCTCGATCTTGTCGTCGCCGGCACGGCGGACGCGGTCCTGATGGTCGAATCGCAGGCCCAGGAGCTCTCCGAGGACACGATGCTCAAGGCGGTGATGGCCGGCCATTCCGCCTTCCAGCCGGTCCTTCAGGCGATCATCCGGCTGGCCGAAAAGGCAGCCAAGGAGCCGCGCGAACTCGGAACGAAGGATCACTCGGCGGTCGAAAAGGCGGTCCTGGAAGTGGGCGAGGCCGATCTTCGCGCCGCCTATTCGCACACCCAGAAGCAGGAGCGCTACGCCGCCCTCGACGCCGCCAAGGCGAAGGTGTTTGCCGCGCTCGCGCCGGCAGGCGCTGAGGCGAAGTTTCCCGCGGGCGACGTCGCGAAGGCTTTCCACGACGCCCAGGCCAAGGTGGTGCGCTGGAACATTCTCGACCACAAGCGCCGCATCGACGGGCGGGACCTCACCACCGTGCGCCCGATCCTCGCCGAGGTCGGGGTGTTGCCCCGCACCCACGGCTCGGCCTTGTTCACGCGTGGAGAGACGCAGGCGTTGGTGGTCGCCACGCTGGGCACGGGCGAGGACGAGCAATATGTCGACTCGCTTGACGGGACCTATAAGGAGCGGTTCCTGCTCCACTACAACTTTCCTCCCTATTCGGTCGGCGAGACCGGCCGCATGGGGGCTCCGGGCCGGCGTGAAATCGGACACGGCAAGCTCGCCTGGCGCGCCATTCGCCCGATGCTGCCGACCGCGGCCGAGTTCCCCTACACGATCCGCGTCGTCTCGGAGATCACCGAGTCGAACGGCTCATCGTCGATGGCGACAGTGTGCGGCTCGTCGCTGGCGCTGATGGACGCCGGCGTGCCGCTCAAGCGCCCGACCGCGGGCATCGCGATGGGCCTCATCCTCGAGGGCGAGCGCTTCGCGGTGCTCAGCGACATCCTCGGCGACGAGGATCATCTCGGCGACATGGACTTCAAGGTCGCGGGCACGAGCGAAGGGGTCACTTCGCTGCAGATGGACATCAAGATCGCCGGCATCACCGAGGAGATCATGGCCCAGGCGCTCGCTCAGGCGCGCGAGGGGCGCATGCATATCCTTGGCGAAATGAGCAAGGCGCTCACTGGCGCCAGGGCCGAACTCGGCGAGTTCGCCCCCCGCATCGAGACCATGAAGATCCCCACCGACAAGATTCGCGAAGTGATCGGCACCGGCGGCAAGGTGATCCGCGAGATCGTGGAAAAGACCGGCGCCAAGATCAACATCGAGGACGACGGCACGGTGAAGATCGCGTCCAGCGACGGGGCGAAGATCAAGGCGGCCGTGAACTGGATCAAGTCGATCGCCTCCGAAGCGGAGGTCGGCCAGATTTACGACGGCACTGTCGTCAAGACGGTCGAATTCGGCGCCTTCGTCAATTTCTTCGGCTCGAAGGACGGCCTCGTCCACATTTCGCAACTGGCGAAAACGCGTGTCAACAAGACGACCGACGTCGTCAAGGAAGGCGACAGGGTCAAGGTCAAGGTCATGGGCTTCGACGATCGCGGCAAGGTGAAACTGTCGATGCGCGTCGTCGACCAGCAGACGGGCGCCGATCTCGAAAAGACGCCCGCGCTGGAGCCCGCGCCGACGGCCGAATAGCGAAATCCAGTCTGCGCCCTACATATTGTGCGGCGCATCACAGCGCCGCGGCGCTTCGCCGGCGATACTGACGCTGGTTGATTTCCGAGCCGTAACGGCTTGTTAACGGCTCGGAAAGGCCGACTGCGCTATGGAGTCTGCGCTTCAGCTTATGGACTGAATCTCATGCGAGTGAGTTTTGCGGCCGCGCTCGACGACGGCCGGCGTACAATTGCGATTGGGCGAATCCGGGCGAAGGGGCCCTGGCGGGCAGCCGGCGATTCCAGCGCCGAAGCCGACCGTCAGACGGCGATCGAAGCCTTGAGGCGCGAAGCCGAAGACTACGGGGCTGACGGAATCGTCGACGTGCGGTTCGAGGTCGAGGGCTGCAAGGGCGGCGACATCGGCGGGGTCCGGCTCGAGCGGCTGACCGCGACGGGGCTTGCGGTCAGGTTCGCCGAGGCGGCCTAGGGGGGGCTCCTCGCTCCCAAGTGGGCCTGAGGGCCCCGTCTGCGGCTGCGGATCGTGAGGGCTCGCCCCTCGCCATTTACGAGTCCGGAATCAATCTTTTCAAAGTGTTGCGGCGCGATTAGCGAGTCACTGAGTCCTTGCGCCCAGTCTCAGGACCCCTGCGATGTCGGCTGCCTGCCCATCGTCACGCGTCACGAGGACTACCGTCCCGTGAGGCCAAGATTCTGATACGCGGATCGAGTCGCGCTCAAATGGAATGGGTATAAAGCCTTCACCACAGCGCTCCACCAATAAAACACAAAATAAATGTTGTTAATGGGCCGCCAGACGCTAAAACCGCCAGAAACGGACCACGGAACTAAACGGGGTCGTAACATATTGAAAACATTAGGGCCACGCCGGTAAAACGCCGCTAAGCGAGCCGCAGGCTTTCTAGCGCCATGACGGTCAGGTCCTATTCCGCAGCGTGCCGCATCTGGGAGCGCGCGGCCTCACGGCGCCGAAGCTCAGCCTCCCGCTCCGGGATATAGTCGCGGGTCAGCGGCGCCACGTCCTGACGCTTCGCCAGCTGAATCTGGAACACCATATGCGCGTCGATGCGGAACGCGGTCTCCGAACCCGCGAGATAGAATTCCCACATCCGGCAGAAGCGCTCGTCGTAGAGTTTGGCCGCCTCGTCCCACCGCGCCATGAACCGTTCGCGCCAGAGCCGCAGCGTTTCGGCATAGTGCAGGCGAAGAATCTCGATATCCGACACGTAGAGGCCGGCCCGTTCGATCGCCGGCAGCACTTCGGACAGGCTCGGAATGTAGCCGCCGGGAAAGATATATTTGCGAATCCAGGCGTTGGTGACGCCGGGAACGGAGTTGCGGCCAATGGCATGGAGCAGCATCACCCCATCGTCCTTGAGCAGGCCGCGGACCTTGGTGAAGAACTCGTCATAGTGGTTGACGCCGACATGCTCGAACATGCCGACCGAGACAATACGGTCAAACGTCTCGGGGACGTCGCGATAATCCTGCAGCCGGAATTCGACCCGGTCGGCGAGGCCGGTGTCACGGGCGCGAGCGGTCGCGACGGCGAACTGCTCCTCGGACAAGGTCACCCCCGTCACCCGCGCGCCGGCGACGCCGGCGAGGTAGAGCGCAAGACCGCCGAAGCCGCAGCCGATGTCGAGCGTGCTCGAGCCGTCCGTCGGCAGAAGCTTCGAGGCGAGATGGCGCTTCTTGGCGGTTTGAGCGTCATCGAGCGACTGGCCGGGATATTCAAAATAGGCGCAGGAATATTGTCGGTCGGCGTCCAGGAAGAGATTGTAAAGCCGCTGATCGAGATCGTAGTGGCTGGCGACGTTGCGTTTGGCGTTGCGCCGATGGTTGCGCTGGTGGAGGCCGCGAAACGCCAGGCGCGCCTTGTTCAGCGCCTTGACCCACGTCTGATTCTCAAAGTCGGCGAGATTGCGCGCGCCGAGCTCCAGGAGGTCGTAAAGCTCGCCTCTGGTTACGACCATCCGCCCATCCATGTAGAGTTCGCCGAGCGCCAGCGCCGGATTGAGCATGAGACGGCGTTCCGCCGCAGAATCGAGAAGTTTGGCGCCCAGCAGCGGCCCGACGCCATCCCCGTATGTCCCGACGACCCCGTCCGCGGTCTCCACTTCGAGACGACCCTTGCGAACCAGTCTCCGCAAAAAAGCCCGAAACGCCGCACTCATCCCTAGCGATCCCATTTCGACCGGCGCACCCGCCGACCGCGCTTTGTTGTCATTGTGTCAGGTTACGGAAGGTTGTTAGGCGATTTCAAGTGCGAATGTGGCGCGGCGGGCATTCGGCTGACGCAAACCCCTGAATGAGATCGTCTTGTTTTGGCCTCATTCCCTGACCAAGTCCGCGGTCGTTCCCCTTAGACGGAATTTGCGCTAGAGGACCGGACCCGGCCAAGGATTCCCTGATCGTGCATTATGTTTCGACGCGCGGCGCCGCGCCGACGCTTGGTTTCGCGGACGCTCTTCTCGCGGGGTTGGCGCGTGACGGGGGACTCTACCTGCCGCTCGCGATTCCCGAGTGGGGGCCGGAGGCGATCCGCAGCTTGAGGGGCTTGGCCTATCCCGAAGCCGCGGCCCGGATCATGGCGCCCTTCCTCGGTGAGGATTTCGATCACGAGGAAATGAACGCCCTGACTGCGGCCGCCTATGCCGACTTCCGTCATGCGGCGGTCGCGCCGGTCACGCAGATCGACGCCAATCTGTTCGCGCTCGAACTTTTCCACGGACCGACGCTGGCGTTCAAGGATTTCGCCATGCAGTGGCTGGGACAGGCGATGAACCGCGTCCTGCGGCGCCGCGGCGCGCGAGCAACAATTATCGGGGCGACTTCGGGCGACACCGGCGCCGCGGCGATCGAGGCTTTCGCCGAGCAGTCCCAGGTCGAAGTGTTCATCCTCTATCCGCAGGGGCGGGTGTCGGACGTGCAGCGCCGGCAGATGACGACGCTCGATCGGCCGAACATCCATGCGCTCGCGATTCAAGGCTCGTTCGACGACTGTCAGCGCATCGTCAAGGAGCTGTTCGGCGATCTGGCCTTTCGCGACGAAATGGGCCTTTCCGGCGTCAATTCCATCAACTGGGCGCGCATCCTGGCGCAGATCGTCTATTATTTCTTCAGCGCCGTCGCGCTCGGCGCCCCTGACCGGGCGGTGTCCTTCGCCGTTCCGACCGGCAATTTCGGCGACATATTTGCGGGCTATTACGCCAAGCGGATGGGGCTGCCGATCGAGCGTCTGATCATCGCGACCAACGACAACGACATTCTCGCCCGCGCGCTGGCCACCGGGCTTTATGCGCCCAAGGAGGTCAAGGCGACCCAGTCGCCGTCGATGGACATCCAGGTCTCCTCCAATTTCGAGCGCCTCTTGTTCGAGGCGTCCGGCCGCGACCCTGGTCAAGTGGTCGCGCAGATGAACGCGCTCGCCAAACAGGGCTCATTCACGATTCCGGCGCCTGCTCTCGAGCGCATTCGCGCCGACTTCGACGCGTTCCGGGTCGATGAGGCCGCCTGCGCCGACGAGATGGGTCGCATCTACCGCGAGAGCGGCATGATCATCGACCCGCACAGCGCGGTCGGCGTTGGCGCCGCGCGAAAGGCGCTTGGCGCCGCGCCGGCGACCCCGGTCGTCGCTCTCGCCACGGCCCATCCGGCGAAATTTCCCGACGCGGTCGAGCGCGCGACCGGGGTGCGGCCCCCGCTGCCGGAGCGCCTCAAGGATCTCATGGAGCGCAAGGAAGCGATCGTCATTTTGCCCAATGACCG
The DNA here is from genome assembly GCA_036489975.1 of Roseiarcus sp. Lineage (GTDB taxonomy): Bacteria > Pseudomonadota > Alphaproteobacteria > Rhizobiales > Beijerinckiaceae > Roseiarcus. Next base: position 14,584 of record DASXES010000049.1, on the reverse strand, counting down.
CCGGGCGGTCGCCGATCATCTGCGCCAGACCTTGCGAGCCGCCGCGTGAGCGCTCAAGTCACCAGCCTTCCTTCCGGGCTCACCGTCATCACCGAGACGACGCCTCACGTGAAGACTGCGGCGATCGGCGTCTTCGTCGCCGCGGGAACGCGTTACGAGCGCGCGAGCGAGCACGGACTCTCGCATTTCATCGAGCACATGGCGTTCAAGGGCACGCGCCGTCGAAGCGCCCGCGAAATCGCCGAGGCGATCGAGAACGTCGGCGGCGATCTCAATGCGGAGACCGGAATCGAGCGGACGAGCTATTTCGCCCGCCTCATGGGCGACGACGTCGAGCTCGCGCTCGACGTGATGGGCGACCTTCTGACCGAAAGCGCCTTCGACCCGGATGAACTCAAACGGGAGAAGAACGTCATCCTCCAGGAGATCGGCTCGGTCGAGGACACGCCGGACGACCTGGTGTTCGATCTCCTCACGACGACCGCCTTTCCGGACCAGCCGATCGGCCGGCCGATCCTCGGCACGCGCCAGGGCGTCGAGGCCTTCGACCGGCCGGCCATCGACGACTATCTGGGCCGCCGCTATAGCGCCGACGCCACGGTCGTCGCCGCGGCCGGGGCGGTCGAGCACGAGCATATCCTTGCCCTGGCTCAATCTCGCCTCGAAAAGCTCCACGTCGCGCCAGCGCCGGCCGAGGAGCCCGCCGCCTATCGCGGCGGCGAGACCAAGCTTAGACGACGGCTCGAACAGACGCATGTCGTGGTGGGCTTCGAGGGCCGGTCCGCCGGCGCGCCGGACCACGACGCCGCTCAGGTCTTCGCTGCCGCGGTGGGCGGGGGCATGTCGTCGCGGCTCTTCCAGGAAGTGCGCGAGAAGCGCGGCCTCGCCTATTCGATCTATGGATTCCACTGGGACTTCATCGACACCGGCCTGTTCGGCTTCTACGCCGGCTCGGCCGATGGGGATGCGGCGGAGGTGGTCGCGGCTTCGCTCGACTGCCTCGCGGAGGCGACGCGGGGGCTGGAGGAATCGGAGATTCGCCGCGTCAAGGCGCAGATGAAGGTTTCGCTTGTGTCCGCCTTCGAGCAGCCCGCGGCGCGCGTCCACCAGCTCTCGCGCCAGATGCAGGTCTACGGGCGGCCGCTTTCGTTCGACGAGATGCTCGCCCGCGTCGACGCCGTCACCCTCGAAGAGGTTCGCAAAACCGGCGCCGCCATGCTTAAATCGCCCCCCGCCGTGGCGGCTGTCGGCGCCGTCGGCAAGGTTCCCGGCCGGGCGAAGATCGCCCGCGCGTTGAAAGGGCTATAATGGCGCTTTTCGGCCTGTCGCGGACGGCTAGTCCGGAGCCGCTCCTGCGCGGCGACGGCTTGTATCTGCGGCCGGCGTCGCCATCCGACTACCCGTTGTGGTCGAGGCTGCGCGCCATGAGCCGCGGTTTTCTTGAACCCTGGGAGCCGACCTGGCCGGACGATGATCTGACCCGCGCTGCGTTTCGCCGACGGCTCCGGCGCCAGGACGACGACATGGCTCGCGACGAGGCCTATTCGTTCCTCATTTTCGACAGCGGGAATGACGAACTCCTGGGCGGGATCACGCTCGGCGGCGTGCGGCGCGGCGTGTCGCAGAGCGGGACGCTCGGCTACTGGATGGGAGCGCCGTATGCGGGCAAAGGCAGGATGACGCGAGCGGTCGCGACGACGGTCGAATTCGCCTTCGCCAGGGTGCGGCTGCATCGGATCGAAGCCGCCTGCATCCCGGAAAATGCGCCGTCCATCGCGCTCCTTGAGCGCAACGGCTTCCGGCGTGAAGGCCACGCGCGCGGATTCCTGAGGATCAACGGGGCCTGGCGCGACCATATCCTGTTCGGGCTGGTCGAAAGCGACGCGCGTCCGCGACAGACGTGGGCCAATCTTGACTGAACCGATCGCCAACGATCGCCCGCGCCCTCACGCGGCGGCTCGCGCGAATGGGCCGGCAAAGCGCGCTATTGGCGTCTGGCGCGGCCTCATCGCCGTCATGGTCCTGATCGCCGGATTGACCGCGCTGTGCCCGGCCGCCTGGGCCGTGCAGTCGGTCAGGGTGTCACCCGATTCGGACGCCATCGACCTCACCCGGGCCGTCGAGCGGCACAGCGCCCAGGGCGATCGCATCCAGGTGTCGACCGCGCCCGGCGCGGACGGCATCGTTCGGCGTATCGAGGTCAGCGCGCTCGAGCCGGGAGCGCAGCCCGCGTGGATCGTGTTCGCGCTGACCAACGATTCCGATGAGCAATTGACGCGGCTGATCGTGGCGCCGCATTTCCGCTTTGTCGGCTCGGGCCTCATCTGGCCGGATCTCGGCTCGTCGCGAATCACGACGATTACCGCGAGCCAGGGCGCGGCGCCGGAGCGCGAGGACAACGCGGACGCCGATGTCTTCCGTCTCACCCTGGATCCGGGAACGACCGTAACCTATGTCGCAGAGCTGCGTTCGCCGAACCTGCCGCAGCTCTATTTGTGGGAGCCGGACGCCTTCAAGGACAAGTCGACCAGCCTCACGCTCTATGAAGGGATTCTGATCGGCATCGCGGGCCTCCTGGCCCTGTTTCTGACGATCGTGTTCGTGGTGCGCGGCGCCATGATCTTTCCCGCCGCCGCGGCGCTCGCCTGGGCCGTGTTCGCCTATGTCTGCATCGATTTCGGCTTCTGGCGCAAGATGTTCGGGCTTTCGGACGCCTCGGAGCGAATCTGGCGCGCCGGCGTCGAGGCGACGATCGGGGCGACCCTCATCATATTCCTGTTCGCCTACCTCAATCTGCGCCGATGGCACGTGCGCTACACCCATTTCGCGCTCGCCTGGCTTCTTCTGATGGCGGCCGTGGTCGGGCTATCGGTCTATAATCCGTCGGTCGCGGCGGGGGTGGCGCGAATCTCCATCGCGACTGTCGCTGGCGTTGGCTTCCTGCTCATCCTCAGCCTCGCGGCGCGCGGCTCCGACCGCGCGGTGATGCTCATCCCCACCTGGTATCTGCTCGCAGTCTGGGTGGTGGCCGCGGGAGCGGCGGCGCTCGGTTATCTGACCAACGACCTCGCGGCGCCCGGCCTGGTCGGCGGCCTGGTGCTGATCGTCATGCTGATCGGCTTCACGGTGATGCAATTCGCGTTCTCCGGCTCGGGCGGCGCCATGGACAGCGGCCCCGACGCCGACCGGCGCTCGCTCGCCATGACCGGATCGGGCGAGGCGGTCTTTGACTGGAACGTCTTGACCGACGAAGTGAACGGCGCGGAGGCGATCGAAACCCAGCTTGGCCTGAAGCGCGGCGCGCTCGAGGGCCCGGCGGCGACCTGGCTCGACGTGCTGCATCCTCTCGACCGCGACCGCTACACCCTGGCGCTCGATGGACTGCTCCATCAGCGCTCGGGCCGGATCAATCACGATCTCCGCCTGCGCGGACCGGACGGGCATTATTTCTGGTACGTTCTCAAAGCCCGGCCGGTCATCAGCGCCGACGGCGAGGTGGTGAGGGTCATCGGCTCGCTGTCGGACGTCACCGAGCTTAAATCGGCCGAGGAGCGCATGCTCCATGACGCGGTTCACGACAACCTGACCGGCCTTCCCAATCGCGAGCTGTTCAACGACCGCCTGGGCGCGGCGATCCTGCTCGCCCAGAAGCCCGGAGGGAGTGTCCCGACGGTGATGGTGATCGACATCGACGAGTTCCGGTCGGTCAACGATTCCTACGGGTTGTCGATCGGCGATTCGGCCCTGCTGGCGGTGGCGCGCCGTCTGGCGCGCGATTTCCGCCCGGGCGACACGCTGGCTCGCCTCGGCGGCGACACCTTTGGCGCGATCGTGCTCGCCGAACCGCAGTCGATGGAGGCGGCCGCGAGGATCGACGTCTTGCGCGCCGCGCTCGCCGCCCCCATCAGCTTTGGCGAACGCGAGATCGCGCTCTCGGTTTCGATCGGCGCAGCGCAGTACAATCCGAAGCTGCACGACAAGGGCGGCGATCTGCTCGCCGATGCTCAGCTCGCCCTCGCCAACGCCAAGAAGGCCGGCGGCGATCGGGTGGAAATCTTCGCCCCCACCATGCGCTCGAATCGCACCGACCGGCAGACGCTCGAGAATGACATGCGCCGCGCGCTCGAGCGCGGCGAGATCTCCATTCTGTTCCGCCCGATCGTGCGTCTGGAGGATCGCACAGTCGCTGGATTCCAGTCGCTGATCCGTTGGCGCCATCCGAGGCTCGGCGTGCTCGACGAGGATGAATTCCTTTCCGCCGCGGAATCGACCGGCGCGATCGTCGACATCGGCGCCTACGCTCTGGAGGCGACCGCCAGGGAGCTGGCGGCCTGGCAGAAGGCGCTCGAGGTCAATCCGCCGATCTTCGCCACCGTCGCCGCGTCCTCGCGCCAGATGCTGAGCCATGATCTCCTTCTCGACGTGCGCGAGGCGCTTGGGCGCCACTACGTCCATCGGGGCTCGCTAAAGCTCGCCGCGGCGGAGAGCCTGGTGATGGAAAACCCGGAATACGCCGCGGCCCTGCTGCAGCGGGTGCGCGAAATTGGCGCAGCCCTCATGCTCGACCGGTTCGGCGCCGGCTACACCTCGCTCGGACACTTGCCGGAGTACCGGTTCGACGCGATGCGAATCGACGCCTCGCTGGTCAGGCCCAACGCCTTCGGCGCCCGGTCGCCTATCCTGCGTTCGATCGTAGCCATGGCGCAGGAGATCGGGATGGACGTCATCTCCGAGGGGGCCGAGACGGAATCCGACGCGGTCGAGCTCGCCCAGCTTGGCTGCCAATTCGCTCAAGGCGCTGCGTTCGGCCAGCCGATGAACGCGGCGGCCGCGCGAAAACTGATGGGCGCGGCGGTCGCTTGAGAGACAGAACCTTCCCGGTCTCCCGCCGCCCGGACACAGGGCTTCGGGGCGTTCCGCCTCCAAACCTATCCGGAAGCGGACGGTCTAACTACGGGCAGCGACTGTCATGTCTGTGGCGGCCATGCCACACGTTCGAAAAAGTGAGAGCCAGGCCGCGGAACGTTTTCCGCGCCCGGCTGGCCTCGGGCGCGGGACTGCGTTAAGAAACGCTCAATGCGTACGCGGTAATTTGAATCAATTGCGGGCCGTATGCGTAGGGCAGGGGATGAACGGAATAGACGCGACATTCGACGACGTTTCGTTTGAGGGCGGGGAAGGTCCTCGGCGAGTTCTCCTCAAAATTCTCCCTGGCGCGGCCGCAGCGGTCCTAGCCGGGGCTGTTGGCGTCTGGGTGTTGCACTGGAGCGGCTCGGCCCCTGAAGGGCTGCTCTCCCATTGGACCTCGGTGACGGCGCCGGCGCCGTCCGTCTCGAAGCCGTTCGGCGACATCGCCATCGACGGGAACGTGCTCGCCCAGCTCAAGCAGCCGATCGCTCCGCAGCCATCGGCGCAGGTGGCGAGCCTCGAAGCCGCGCCGCGCATTTCCGCCTCGCCATTCCCCCTGCCGAGCCTCGAACCCTTCTCTCCCGCCCCTGGGCCGACGATGGCGCCTCTCGGCAGCCTTCCGGCGCCGCCCGAGCGCGAGGCGCCCGAAGTCGGGACGCTCGAGAATTTCCCCCTGCCGCCGGTCCGTCCGACCGACCTCGCGACGCAGCCGGTAGCGCCCTCGCGGCGCTGGGCCCGACCGGAGGTGGCGGTCGCTCGGCCCGCCGCTCCGGCCGACAACCGCAACGTTCTCGAGAAACTGTTCGGCTGGGGACGCCAAGGGGCGCCTGCACAAGGGGCGCCTGCGATCGCCTCCGTTGCGCCAGCCCGCACGGCCAGCCAGTCAGTCGTCGCCGAGCAAACGGAGAGGGAGGCCGCCGGCCTCGGCAGGGGACCGTTGTTCAGCTTCCCGTCGCCCTTCGGCCGTTCGGCCCCGGTCTCCGGCTATGATCGAAACACCGCCGTCTACGACATCTCGGCCCGCGTCGTTTATCTTCCGGATGGAACGCGGCTCGAGGCCCACTCGGGCCTGGGCCCCGCACTGGACGATCCGCGCTACGTGAGCGCGCGCGCGCGGGGCCCGACCCCGCCGCATCTCTATACGCTCACGCTGCGGGAGGGCTCATTCCACGGGGTGCAGGCGCTGCGCCTCAATCCGGTCGGGGAAGGCGGAATCTACGGCCGGGCGGGGCTCCTCGCGCATCCGTTCATGCTTGGCCCCAATGGCGATTCCAACGGCTGCGTATCGTTCAAGGACTACAACGCCTTCCTGCGCGCCTACGAGAACGGGCAGATCAACAAGCTCGCGGTCGTCGCCAAGCTGTAACTCTCATCAGGTCATCAACGCCGCCCGGCCCGCTTTGTTCCGAGCGCCGACTTATGGCGTGCAAAGGCTCCCCGCCCCGGTGGGGCGCGCCGCCCGACGGTCAACCAGATATTTGAGCGCCTTCGAGCGCGAGGCCCCGCTTGCGGAATAGCGCCCCGGGCGAGGGCGCGCGGCCGCGGAAGGCCCGATAGGCCTCGTCATAGTCGCGGCTGCCGCCCGCCGCGTAGACGAAATCCTCGAGCCGCTTCGCCACGCCGGGGTCGAAGATGTCGCCGCTCTCCTCGAAAGCTTCGAAGCCGTCGGCGTCGAGAACCTCCGACCACAGATAGCTGTAGTAGGCGGCCGAATAGCCGCCCGAGAAGACATGCTGGAAATGCGGCGCGCGGTGACGCATGGCGATCGCGTCCGGCATGCCGATCCGCTTGAGCTCCTCCCGTTCGAACGCGACCACGTCGACCCCAGCCGGCGAGGGATCGAGATGGAGCTTGAGATCGACCAGGGCGGAGGCGGTGTATTCGACTGTCGCCCAGCCCTGATTGAACCGGCGCGCGGCGAGAAGCTTGTCCATGAGCGCTTCGGGCATCGGCTCGCCGGTTTTGTAGTGAAGCGCGAACCGGCGCAGCATCTCGGGCGCCTGGATCCAATGCTCGAAAATCTGCGAGGGGAACTCGACGAAGTCGCCGGCGACATGGGTGCCCGAAATGCGTGGATAGACGACGTCCGAGAGCATGCCGTGCAGCGCGTGGCCGAATTCATGAAAGAGCGTGCGCGCATCGGCGGGGCTTAGCAGGCTTGCCTCGCCTTGACCCCCTTCGGCGAAATTCATCACATTGACGACGATCGGCAACTGGCGCCCGTCCAGCTTCTCTTGTCCGCGGAAACCGCTCATCCACGCCCCGCTTCGCTTTGAGGGCCTGGCGAAATAATCGCCAAGGAAAAGCGCTTTCGGCGCGCCGTCGCGACCGGTCACTTCCCATGCGCGAACGTCGGGATGATAGAGCTGGAGATCGAAACGCTCGGCGAATTTGAGGCCGAACAGGCGGCTTGCGGCGTAGAACGCCGCTTCGATCATGCGGTCGAGCTGCAGGTAGGGCTTGAGCTCGCCCTCGTCGAAGTCGAACTCGGCTTTGCGCCGCTTTTCCGACAAGTATCGCCAATCCCAGGGCGCGAGCTTGAAATTGCCGCCCTCCCCGGCTGCAATCGCCTGCAGCGCCTCTTCGTCCCTGCGCGCGCTGGCGACGCCCGGCGTCCAGACCGACTCGAGCAGATCGAGCGCCGCGCCCGGCGTTTTCGCCATCGTGTCGGCGAGGCGGTAGTGAGCGTAGGTCGCGTAGCCAAGGAGTCGCGCGCGCTCGGCTCTCAGGCGCACCATTTCGGCGGCGATGGCGCGATTGTCGGTCGGACCACCCTTTTCGCCTCGCGCCTCCCAGGCGCGAAAGGCGGTCTCACGCAAGTCGCGGCGGGCTGAAAATTGCAGGAACGGCTCGATGCTGGAGCGCGACAGGGTGACCGCGTACTTGCCCGGATGACCGCGGTCGGCTGCGATGCGCGCGGCGCTGGTGGTGAAAAAATCCGGCAGCCCGTCGAGATCGGACTTGTCCAGGAGCAGGAGCCAGTCTTTTTCGTCCGCGAGCACATTCTGCCCGAACTCAGCCGCAAGCGTCGCCAGCCGTTCGGCGATCGCCGCCAGCCGCGTCTTGGCTTCGGGCGCAACGGCCGCGCCGGCGCGGGTGAAATCGAGATGGTAGCGGCCGAGCACGCGTATCTGTTCGGGTGAGAGCCCGAGCTTGTCCTCCTGCGCTTTAAGCGCGTCGATGCGCGCGAACAAAGCCTCGTTCAGGTAGGTTTCGCTGCGATGGCGCGCGAGGACCGGCGCAATCTCGCGCTCGATCGCTTGCAGTTCGTCGCTCGTATGGGCGCCGGTGAGATTGAAAAAAACACTCGCCACCTTGTCGAGGCTGCGCCCGCTTCGCTCGAGCGCCTCGACCGTATTGGCGAAGCTCGGCGGCGCAGCGTCGGCGGCGATGACGTCGATCTCGGCTCGCGCTTGGCCGAGCGCCGCCTCGAAGGCAGGCCGGAAATGAGCTGGCTTTACGCGCTCGAACGGCGGCGCCTCGAACGGCCCGGTCCAGGGCTCGAGCAGCGGGTTCGTGTCGTTCGGCGAACTGGGCATGGGGCTGGGGCTCATCCCCCTCAGCTAGGAGGTCGAGCCGCCATGCGCAACCCGACGCAAGTCGTAACACCGTGGGCCCAGCTCGAGTGACCGGCCGCCGTGTCGTCGTGCCCGCGCAAAGCGGGAATCCAGGGTTTGGGTCGGGCAAGCCTGGATGCCCGCGTTGGCCGGGCGTCAAGGTGGAAGGCGACAGTGAATACCCGTTCCAATTGAGCGCGACGCATCGCGCGCTTCGATCCACGCGACGGCGCGGGCGCGCGTTCGCGCTTCGGCAATTAAGTCGATGATCGGTGTCGATCATCGAGTCCTGTTATAAGGCCGGTCGGGCGGGTTACGCGCCAAGGCAGGCTTGAGAGGAAACCGGATGACCATTGTCAAGCACAGCATTGACGTCGAAATGGCGGAGAAGGCGGTCGCGGCGGCGGCGAAAAAGGCGGCCGAGCTCAAGCTTACAATGTGTATCGCGGTCGCCGACGAGGCAGGCGATCTCAAGGCCTTCCTGCGCATGGACGGGCGCCCAAGCTCTCCATCTTGATCGCTGAGGACAAGGCCTATACCGCAGCCTCCTTTTCGATGCCGACGCACGCCTGGTTCGACTTCATCAAGGACGACCCCCCGCTTCTGCACGGCATCACCCACACGCCGCGCCTTGTCGTGTTCGGCGGCGGGTTCCCGATCGCGCTCAAAGGCGACATAGTCGGCGCAATCGGCCTCAGCGGCGGGCATTACAGCCAGGACATGGAATGCGCCCGGGCGGCGCTGGCGGCGATCGGCGCCGAGGCGCTCTAGGGCTTGAGCGGGGTCCTCGCGCCCATCGCGCCTCAGCCGACCTCGACCTCCTCCTTCGCGAGATGCCCCAGCGCCTTCTCCTTCGCCAACAGCGCCGCATGGTCGCGGGCCAGGAACGTGTAGACCGCGGGGGTGACGAAAAGCGTGAACAGGGTGCCGATCGACATGCCGGCGAAGATGGTGACGCCGATGTTGAAGCGCGAGACGGCGCCCGCGCCGGTCGCGAAAATGAGCGGCGCCATGCCGACCACCATCGCGGCCGTCGTCATCAGAATGGGCCGGAGGCGCACCGCCGCCGCCTCCTCGATCGCGGCGCGTCGCGAGAGGCCGTGGGTTTCCTGTAAGCGATTGGCGAAATCGACCATCAGGATGCCGTGCTTGGAGATGAGGCCGATCAGCGTGACGAGGCCGATCTGCGAATAGATGTTGATGCTGGCGAAGCCGAGCACGCCGCCGATGTTGAGCGGCAGGAGCGCGCCGAATAGCGCCGTCGGCAGGGCGATGAGAATGATCAGCGGATCGCGGAAGCTCTCGTATTGCGCGGCCAGCACGAGGTAGATGACGATGAGCGCGAACACGAACACATAGACAAGCGCGTTGCCCTCCTGTTCGAACTGGCGCGAATCGCCCTGAAAGTCATAGGAATAGCCCTCGGGGAAGATCTCTTTCGATTTCGTCTTGAGGTAGTCGAGCGCTTCGCCGAGCGTGCGCCCGGGAAACGGCACGCCGGAGAGGGTTGCGGAATTGAGCTGCTGGAAGCTGGTCAGCGCGTTCGGCTGCACCTCTTCCGTGACGGTCGCGACCGCCGACAGGGGCACGAGCTCGCCATTGGCGGCGCGCACCTGATAGCGGGTGAGCCAGGCGGGATCGAAGCGGAATTCGCGCGGCGCCTGCGGGATGACCTGATAGCTGCGGCCATAGAGGCTGAACAGATTGACATAGTTGCCCCCCAGCATCGTCGCCAGCGCCGTGCCGATATCGGCCATGTTGACGCCGATGCGGTTCGCCTTGTCGGCGTCGACCTTGAACTCGTATTGCGGCGTGTCGAACTTGAGGTCGACGTCGGTGAACAGGAAGAGCCCGCTTTCCTTCGCCGCCTGCTGCATCTTGAGCGCGACGTCAGCGAGCGTCGCATAGTCGCCAGTGGTGCGGATGACGAATTGCAGCGGCGCGCCCCCCGTCGAGCCGGGCAGCGCGGGCGGCGAGAACGCCTGCACCTGCGCCTGCGGCACCGCGTTGAATTTCGGCCGGAGCTCGGTCAGCACCTGTTTCTGGTTCTTCGTCCGCTCGTCCCAGGGCTTGAGCAGAAAGCCGATGAAGGCGTTGCGGACGCTGGGGAAGCCGTTGATCGTGAAGACATGCGCGATTTCTTCAATCCCATGCGTTTCCTTGAACAGACGCTTCGTCGCCTGTTCGGTGTAGTCGAGATTGCCGATCTGCGGCGCCTTCACCAGTGAGAGCAGGATGCCCTGGTCCTCTTCCGGAGCGAGTTCGCGCGGGGTTGTGACGTACATGACGGCGGTCAGCGCCAGCACGCCGACCAGGATGAGGAGGGTGAGCGCGCGGAAGTTGAGCGAGCTGTGGAGGCGGCGCTTGTAGGCGCGGCGCAGGCTTAGGAAAGCGCCATCGAGTTTCCGGGCGAACCAGCTCTCGCTCTTCTCGCGGGTGAGCAGCTTCGAGCACATCATCGGCGACAGCGTCAGCGCGATGAAGCCCGAGATGATGACGGCGCCGGCAAGGGTGAAGGCGAACTCGCGAAAAAGCACCCCTGTCACGCCGGAAACGAAGCCGATCGGCGCATAGACCGCGGCGAGCGTGATGGTCATGGCGACGATCGGCAGCGCGATCTCGTGAGCGCCCCGCATCGCCGCGTCGAACGGCGTCATGCCCTCTTCGATGTGCCGGTGGATGTTCTCCACCACGACAATCGCGTCGTCCACCACGAGGCCGATTGCCAGCACCAGCGCGAGCAGGGTCAGGAGGTTGATCGAGTAGCCGAGCGCCATCAGCGCGATCATCACGCCGACGAGCGACAGCGGAATGGTGACGATCGGAATGAAGGTCGAACGCAGGTTGCCGAGAAAGAGGAAAATCACCACGATCACGATCGCCGCCGCCTCGATCAGGGTCTTGGCGACCTCGTAGATCGAGGCGCGGATGAACGTCGTCGAATCATAGGCGATCGTCGCTCTCAAGCCCGTCGGCAACTGGGTCTGGATGCTCGGCATGATCGCGCGCACGCCGTTGATCACGGTCAAGGGATTGGCCTCGGGCGTGCCATAGATGCCGACGAACACCGCCTTGAGGCCGTCGAACACCGAGGAGGAATCGACGCTTTGGGGTCCAAGCTCGATTTTGGCGACGTCGCCGAGGCGCACCAGCGCATCGCCGTGCGCCGTGATCACCAGCTGCCCGAACGCTTTCGCGCTGTCGAGGGAGGTCAGCGCGTTCACGCTGATCTGGGTGTAGTCGCCCTTCACCTCGCCCGCCGCGGTGGTGAAGTTGTTGGCGGCGAGCGCGGCCCGCACGTCGTTCGCGGTCACGCCCATGGACGCCATGCGGGTCGGATCGAGCCAGATGCGCATGGCGAAGGTCTGGCCGCCGAGGATCTGGGCGTTGGCGACCCCGTCGACGGTCTGCAGGCGCGGCTGGACGACGCGGGTCAGGTAGTCGGTGATCTGCGAGGCGGTCATCACCTCCGAGTTGAACGACAGGTACATGAGCGCGTAGCCCTGACCGGTCTGCTTGACCACGACGGGATCATTGGCGTCGCGCGGCAGGAGTCCGCGCACCTGATTGACCTTGGACAGGGTGTCGGCCATCGCCCGGTCCGGATTGGCGTCGAGCCGCAGATTGAGCGTGATCGTGGAGGTGTTCTGCTGCGAGGTCGAGACCAGCGTGTCGATGCCTTCGGCGCTCGCGACCGCCTGCTCGATCGGGGTCGTGATGAAGCCCTTGATGACGTCGGCTGAGGCGCCGGGATAGGTCGTTGTGATGGTGATCGTGGTGTTCGAGGTTTCGGGAAACTGCCTGACCTGCAGCCGGAAGGCGGCCATTCCGCCGACCAGCAGAATGAGCAGACCGACCACGCTCGCCAGCACCGGCCGGCGGATGAAGAGATCGGTGAAGGCGTTCATCGGAGCTTCATCTCGGGGGCGTCATCTCGGGCGCTCCATCACGGCCGGGCCGTTTCGGCCGGGGTGGGAAGCGAGGCGGTCTCGTCGAGCGTCACGGGCATATAGGCCTGCAGCTTGATCTGGCCCGCGGTCACCACGCGCTCGCCCGCCTTCAAGCCTTGCTCGATGGCGATCCGCTCGCCGCGCGTCGGGCCCGGGCGCACGAAGCGCCGCTCGACGATGAGGCCGCTCGGGCCACCCTTGTCGCTCACGCCGCCCTCCTCACGCGCGTGCGGCGCCGGAGCGACGACAAAGACATTGTCGCCGTAAAGACTGTAAACGAGCGCGGTGCGGGGAACGGTCACCACCGAGACGGGGTCGCCGGTCGTCACCGTCAGATTGGCGAACATGCCGGGCAGAAGCTTGCGGTCGGGGTTGGCGAACACGGCGCGAGCGGTGATGTTGCGCGATTCGGCGCTGACGCGCGCGTCGATCGCCTCGACCGTGCCCGTGAACTTACGGCCGGGGATGGCGTCGACCGTCATGCTGACCGCCTGACCGACAGCGAGCGTGCGCAGCGCCTCCTCGGGCACGGGGAAATCGGCGTAGATCGGGTCGAGCTGCTGGAGCGTCACCAGGCTCGCGCCGACCGCGACATATTGGCCCATATCGACGTTGCGCAGGCCGAGCCTGCCGGCGAAGGGCGCCCGGATCGCCTTTTGCGCAATGACGGCGCGCGTGCGCTCGACCGTCGCGGCGGCGGAATCGCGCGCCGCGATCGCCGCATCGACGCTCGACTGGGGCGTGTTGCCCTGCACGACGAGCGTCTTCTGGCGAGCCAGCGTCGCCTCGGCGTTCTTCAATTGAGCCAGGCCGTTGGCAAGATCGGCCTGCTCGACCGAATCGTCGATGTTGATGAGGAGCGCGCCGGCTTCGACGTCATCGCCCGATTCGAAATGTTTGGCGGTCACGACGCCCGCCACCTGCGGCGCGATGACGACGCCCTGATAGGCGCGCAACGTGCCGATCGCGGTGAGCTGAGGCGGCCATTTTTCCGCTTTCACCGCCTCCGCCGTCACCGCGGTGGGCTTCGGCGCGAAGGCGGCGGCCATGAAATTCTTGACCATGACGGGCTTGATAACGAACTGGAAATAGGCGAGCCCGCCGGTGGCCGCGACCAGAAGAGCGAGCACGACCACGAACACGAGCGGGCGCCGCGCGCCGAGCGGCAGATTGCCGATCGCCAGCAGCAACGCCAATATCGCGGCGGCCGCGACGAAGACGAGCGGGGGAACGGGAGCGTGAAAGAGCGCCAGGTGCGCCGCCGCGCCGAGCGCCAGCAGCGCGACCGCGAGCAGGATCAAGAGCCGGTTCGTCAGGCGCCGCATGGCTCCATTCCAGTTTGCGCGGGTGTTCGAGCCCGGGCCTTTTGCAACATTTCGCCGAAGATTGATACGAGCAGGGCGACACCGGCGCCTCGGTTTGGAGGGCCCGAAGCCGCTCGCCACCGCGCGCCCGCGCCGTTATGCTGGGATTCATGGCCGCAAAAGGGCGGCCTGATTCAGGAGTTTTGCGCCATGACCAAGACGTTCGCCCTGCTCGCCCTCGCGCTCGGGCTCGCCGTCGCGCCCGCGCTCGCCTATGCCGATGACGCCTGCATGACCCAGGCGACCGACAAGAAGCTCGCCGGCGCCGCCAAGACCAGCTTCATGACGAAGTGTGAGAGGACGTCTTGCGAGGGACAGGCCAGTGACAAGAAGTTGCATGGCGCGGCGAAGACCTCTTTTGTCAAGAAGTGCACCAAGGACGCCATGGCGATGTGAGGGGGGCGCGCTCCCACGACGACCTGACGCCGAAGCCGGGACCCCGCGCGGCTCGCCGGGCGGGGGCTTTGGGCGCAGCCGGTCGATCGCTCCCCGCCAAGGGCCAGAGGACGCGGCTCGCGCCCGGGATGGCGCGCGGGCGGCGAATTTCCCTACGCCCGCGATCTCGTTCTCGGGCGCCCCTGCCGGGTGGCCCCTCGCCGGCGCAGGTCGACATTTTGGCGCTTATAGCGATACCTGTTGATTTGAGTTAGGCTAGGGTCTGGGTTGAGGAGCTTGATTCGATGAAGGGCGATGAATTTTCCGTCTGGTTTTCGGGCGTTGGTCGGCTGAGCCCCGAGCAACGCCGAGAAGTGGCCGCCGCCTTGGCGAATCTGGATGGCGGGCCTAGGCGAGCGGGAGAGAGGGA
>DASXES010000041.1:0-22445 GCA_036489975.1 Roseiarcus sp. | reverse complement strand
CTCCTCCTCGAAGGCCTCCCAGATCGTCTGGTCGGGCCGCTCGGGATGGCCGTGCGCCTTGGTCCAGGCAATGCATTTGTCTATGAGCCAGGCGTTCAGCTCATCGTAGCTCGTGAACCGCAGCCGCGGCATGAAGAAGCGTTCACGCACGAACCCGACCTGGTTCTCGTGCCTCGCCCTTCTGCCAACCGGACGCAGACAAGTTTACGCGGTCTGCGCAAGCTTGACTGCGGCGTGCAGGCGACCGGCTCGACCAGATGATGCGAGCCCATCTGTAGGAAACGCCGATTGTATTGCCGGTCCTTGCCGACAAACACCGTATCGACAGCCGTTTTCATATTGTCATAAACCCCGCGCGCGCAGGCGCCCTTGAAGAAGCCGAACGCTCGCTCGTGGGCGTCGAACACCATCTCATGCGTCTCGCGCGGATAAGCGCGCACGAACATCATCCGGCTGTGGCAGAGGCGCAGATGCGCGACCTTCACGATTGTCGTCATCCCGTCCATCACAACGATTTCGTGGCTCCAGTCGAACTGGTAGGCCTCGCCCGGCGCAAAGCTCAGCGGAACGTAAGCTTCAGCCGTTGTGCTGGCGCGCTTCTCCCGCCATGCGATCGCGTAACGCCTGACCGCCGCGTTGCTCCCTTCGTAGCCAAGAGTGCGTAGATCCTCAAAAATCCCGATCAGCGTCAGTCGTTCGCGCGGCGGCGCTGGCGGAATGAGGAACGGCGAGCCCGTTGAACACCCCGCGTTTTCGCAACCGCGACGTCGCCGCGAGAAGCAAAGCGAGGCAGCGATTCAGGAGTCAATGGGTTCCCGAACCCTTGGAGCTTTCGCTGTCGTGCGGACGACGTTATTATCCGCCCAGAATCGCCCCAACAAAAGTTGGGTTTGGGGCAGAGTGGGAAAGCAATACTCAGTGCAAGGGCCCATTGACGTTATCATCCCCGTCTACAATGGGCCAATTGATATTGTCACCTTGTGTATAGAATCGGTTATTTTATCGTCAAGAAAGAATACATATCACATTATTGTCATCGATGACCGAAGTACAGATAGCAACATTGTCAATTATATAAAATCCAAAGAGATGGTGGGTGAGATTGAATTGCTCACAAATGATCATAATTTGGGATTCGTTCGGACAGTGAACCGAGGCATGGCGATCAATAAAAACAGGGATGTTATACTCCTAAACAGCGACACCGTTGTTTACGGGCCTTGGGCGGAGCGAATGCGGTTCGGCGCTTATTCGGACAGGCGAATAGCAACTGTAAATCCTCTGTCGAACGGTTGGATGAGCAATTATCCGGCACTTGGCCGGGATGATGGCGACAAATACCTTGAAGTCGACGATGATGCTTTAAACGATCTCTGCCTAGAGGTTAATCTTGGTAAAAATGCACAAATTCCGCATACCATCGGCTTCTGCATGTTCATAAAACGTCAATCCTTAGATGAAATTGGATTGTTCGATCACCGTAATTTTGCCGAGGGGTATGGCGAGGAAACCGATTTTTGTTACAGAGCGACCGCAGTTGGTTGGACACATGCTGTCGTGGGCGACGCCTTTGTTAGACACTGGCAGACGCAATCCTTCACGGGTGAGAACAGACAGAAACGTTTAGAAGATGCTGTTAAGAGATTTCAGATCTTGTACCCTAATCTCGATTATGAGAAAGCAATAGAGAGATTTGCTCGCGCGGACCCGCAGCGAACCCTTCGTACAAATCTTGACTTGGCGCGATTGAAACGACGCTTCGGGTCTAGCAAGCAGCTTTTAGTCGTGTTCGATAATACAATCGAGCAGAGGCGATCGGCGACGCCATCGGTGTTTTTGAATTATCGGCGGGAACAAGGTCGCGTTCAATTGAATCTTGCCGAGGGGAATGAGAAATTCCCGAATCTCGAATTGTACCGGGTTCCCGAAGATGTCGCGGAAATAAACAATATGTTATCCTACCTGGGCGTCGAACAACTTCTATTTTCGTCTCACTCGGAGTTGGACGAATTTGAACGCCAAGTATCTGGCTTGCCCGTCGATATTAACGCCGAACTGAAGATGGGAGCCTCTGAATCGGTGTGAGAACCAGCGCTGCGATCGTGTGGCCCCTTCGCCGGCTCGCCGTCTGAGGCCGGAACCCGGGCCTCCAGCAGGAGTCAGTGCGCTGGCGCCGAGGCCGCAGAGACCAGATCATCGACGCGGGCCAGGCTCGGATGACCTTCCGGGATCGCAAGCAGGTCGAAGAACGGTCCGCCTTCCTCGATTGACTCGAGCGCCTGCAGGATAAAGCCGTCATGGCTCGAGTTGCGCTCGCCGACATTGCAAAAAAATCGGTACCCGCAGCCGCGCAGCAGAGCGTCCACGTCCGCGGGCGCGGCCCCATGACGGGCCAGATGCTCTGCGGAGATCCCCAGGTAGAGCAAGGGACGGCGCGCGAGGAGCTCCTCCGCCGTGCGCAGAGCGGCGAGCTCCATGCCCTCGACGTCGATCTTGATCATATCGATTCGGCCGCCCCCTGGGCGGCGTGCAACTGGTCGAGGCCGAGGGCCGCCGGCCCCTCCTCGATCGCGGGGTCCGGCTCGAACCAGGTCGCCCCGGTGTTGCCGGCCACCGTCTGCGCCGCGTATTTTCCCCGGGCCGGCGATGACGACATGGATGGGGCGAGTTGGGCCGCGCGGGGATAGGCGTCCGCGGGCAGCCAGATTGGGCGCCAGCAGGGCGTAATTGCAGCATTGGCCTCGACCGCAACGAGCTTTCCCGATGCGCCGACCGCGGCGGCAAGCGGCACGGCGAAGGTGCCGATATGCGCGCCGATGTCGTAGACCACATCGCCCGCGTCGACGAAAGCGAGCAGTAGCGCCAGTTCATTGCGTGTATGCGCGCCGAAGGTCATGAGCTGCCGGGTTGATGGGGTCGTCGGGAAAGCACGCGAACGGACCGAAAAGCGTCCACGCGGCCACCACGGTCATGTCCGCCGGGTCGGCCAGGGCGCCGAGCTGTAGCAGGTCCGTGAGATAGACGGGATTCCTGAACGCGGTCTCGGGAGCTACCATGGCGGATATACTTGGCGTTGGAAGTGGGCGCTTGAAGGGATGGCCGAACGCGGACCATTTTTTAAAACCCGCGCCAATGCGCGCCGCGTGGGATTCTGTCGTTCATTTTTTGTGCGGTCACGGACGAGGGAATGACCGGACGCTGACACAGTTAGGGCCGCGAAAACGGGATCCTTCTCATTTCACGCCGGCCGAAGATCTCGTAGTGCGCGAGCGGGTTCAAACCGGATGCTGCGACGTCAGGAAACTGGACCAAATATTCGTGCGTGGAGAACCGGGGGCCGGGATCCCGGCCTTCGCGCGCGCCATGAGCGAGGTAATGGAGCGCGGCGTCCATTCCCGAGGCGCCGACATCAGGGTTCGAATTCAGATAAAACTCGGCATTAAAAAACACCGAATTGCGAATGGCCGCGAGTTCCTCGCTCTCGTTCGTACGGCCGCGCAAATAGTCGCGAAAGCGGGCGACGGCGGCGCCGCGGCCATCTCGCCTGTATTGGCGGGGGCGGGAACTGGCGCGCGGCGGATCCCGGTCCGTCACTTCCACGAGGCGCCGGCTCTCGCTCCTCGCCTCGGCCAGCCGCGCGGCAAATTCCTCTCGCGCCGCAGTCAGCTGTCTCCCGTATTCGTCGCCCAGCGGCGCGCCGGCCGATCGTCTCCGGCGCCTCCCGTCTTCCAGCTCGAACATAGCGTAGCCGAGCATCCCTGTTGCGTTCCGAAGGCGCTCGGCGATGTCATCGAGCGTCCGTTCGACTTTTCCGCTCCTCGGATTTTCGACGAGATCAGGAACAACGGCGTAAGTTTCGCGAACCAGATCATTCACCGCCGGATGCGCCAGCAGGTCGCTGTCGCTCGCTCGCTGGCGCCTCAGGTCTCCTGACACGAAGTCATGGATCTCTGTAAGCGCGTGCTCGGTCCAACGGGGCCATTCGACCTTGAGCTGTTCGCCGACCCGCTCGAGGGCGCCCGGCGGATCACGGAGAAAACCACTCCAGTCGACCACCGCCCGGCGCATGCTCCGCGTTCCAGCCTCGGCGTCCAGCACGTGGCGCAGCCAGATCAGACAGCCAACGCCCAGCGGAATGCCGTTTCGGCGCTCGAGCGATGAGGCGACTTCAAGCGGCGACCTTAGCGGCAGAATCGCGCGCGGCGACCATCCGCTATCCTGCAACGCCGAGGACCAGAAGGGTATGAGCCGGCATATGCGCGGGTCCTTGATGACCGCAAGGCTGGCCTCGCCGAATTCCCTGATCAGGGCGGATCTTGCCCGTGTCTTCAGCGTGTAGCCGACCGCCGGGTCAATGCGCGTCGGATCGAATGGGCGCCAGTCTTCCCAATGGCTTCCTCCGGCGGCGAGAATCTCGTCGTTCAGCGCCACTATGACCGTGGATTCCCAAAAGCCTTTCGGGTTGTCGTCGTTAGGAGGAATCAAATTGAGAGGCGGCGTGACGCCGAGCCGGACCAGTGCTCCGGCCAGGCTCGAGGTGCCGCTGCGATGCATGCCCAGGACCAGAATGGCCGTGTCGCCCGAGCGTTCCTCCGTTCTCTTGCCCCCGAGGTCAAGGCCCGGGCCTGAGGTGATGGCCCCGGCGCCGGAATTGAGCGCCTGACCGGCAGAGTCCAAATTCATTGCAAACCTTGCTTGCTTGATCACTAAGGCGCTGCGTGGGAGTTCATTTTCTTCGGCAAGCCGCCGGCCGGGTTAGACGCAGTCAAGCCGCCAAAACGGAAATAAACCGACTAACGCAGACGATATGCCGGTGCAAGGCGCTCGGTCACATCCAGGGCGTCGGCCTTCCTCTCGCGGCGGTCAAGCGTGCGAAAAGGAGCTCTAGGCGAAGAGCGCGTTCGCGCGGCGGGCGGCTTCGAGGAAATCGTCGGCCGCCTCGGGCGATGGGGGGCCGCCCGCGGAGGCGACGCGCACCCCCGCAACCCCCGCCGCCAGAGCCGCCCCCATATCGGCGTCGCTGTCGCCGATAACCACGGCCCCGGCGGGGGCGAAGCCCAGGTCGCGCATCGCGTTTCTGATCATGCCCGGCGCCGGCTTGCGGCATTCGCAGCCGTCGCCCGGGCCGTGCGGGCAGAAATAGATCGCCTCGAGTCGCAGACCCTCCTTAGTCAGCATAGCGAGGAGCCGGTCGTGAATCCGCTCGAGCGTCGTGACGTCGAAATAGCCGCGCGCGACGCCTGACTGGTTGGTGATCAAAACCAGCGTAAAGCCTGCGTCGCGCAACAGCCGGAGCCCCTCAATCGCGCCTGGAGCGAATTCGATTCCGTCCGGATCGCTCAAATAGACCTTGTCGACGATGATCGTTCCATCGCGATCGATGAGCGCGAGCCGCCTCGGCGCGGCAGTTTCTTTCATCAGGTCTCCCCGGCGCAGGCGCGCGAAATCAAGGACATATAGGGCGTGCGGCGATCCTATACCTGGCCTTGATCAGGCTGTCAGGCCTGAGATCGCCGGCTGGCGCCCCCGCCCGGACATCGGCAGCGCGCAGCCCGATGCGCCCGACTGCGCCTTTTGGCGGCGGACCCCTCAGTTCAACCGGAACTCGGCCCCGACCGCCTTGATTTCGGACGGCCTGATTAGGCGCGCATGCGCCACCGTCACGGAATGGAGCAGCCCATCGAGCTCGCGCGCCCAGAAGTCGAGGAATTTCCTCAGTTCGGGGAAATGGGGGTGCAGGTCGTGCTGTTGCCAGATGTAGTTCTGCAGGATGTCCGGGTGGTCCGGCATCCGGTAGAGAATGCTGGCGGTGGTGAGTCCGTATCCTTCGAGCTGGCGGCGGAAGTCGACGCTGGCCATGCGGTTTTCTCCAAAGAATCGCCAAACAAATCGTACACGGGGTACGCCTCTTGGCAATCATTTGTTCCGCAAAAATTGTGCCAGATCAGTGTGTTAGCAGCATAGCACCGAGAGTGCTAGTTTTTCTGCTTTCCGTCACAGCCACGCAATACGGCCGCGGCCCTATTGGGCCGCGACGCCGACCTTGATGAGCCGATAGGTGATCGCGTCGACCAGAGCCTGGAACGAGGCGTCGATGATGTTGCCCGACACGCCGACGGTCGACCATGTGTCGCCGGCGCCGTCGCCGAACTCGATCAGGACGCGCGTCACCGCGTCGGTGCCGCCCTGGAACACGCGCACCCGATAGTCGAGAAGCTCGAGGGTCTCGATATATTTCTGGTAGACGCCGAGATCCTTGCGCAGCGCGAGATCGAGCGCGTTGACCGGGCCGTTGCCTTCGGCGGCGGAAATGAGCCGCTCCTCGCCGATCCGGATCTTCACCACCGCCTGCGAGGCTGAATAGGTGACGCCGGGCGCGACCAGCTTGCGCTCGACCCCGACATGAAAACTCTCGACGGCGAAATATTCCGGCAGGCCGCCAAGCAGGCTGCGCGCCAGCAGCTCGAACGAGGCGTCGGCCGCTTCGTAAGCGTAGCCTTGCGCCTCGCGCGCCTTCACCTCGTCGAGCAGGCGCGACAGGCGTGGGTCGTCCGGTTTCGCCTCGACCCCAAGCCGCGCAAGCTCGGCGATGAGGTTCGAGCGCCCGGCCTGATCCGAGATCAGGACGGCGCGTTGGTTGCCGATGCTGTCGGGCGCGACATGCTCGTAAGTGCGCGGATCCTTGGCGAGGGCGGAGGCGTGAATACCGGCCTTGGTGGCGAAGGCGGAGGCGCCGACGTAAGGGGCGTGACGGTTCGGCGCGCGATTGAGCAATTCGTCGAAGGCGCGCGAGATCGAGGTGATCTGGCGCAGCGCCTCAGGGGTGACGCCGGTCTCGAAACGCTCGCTAAGCTCCGGCTTTAACGCCAGCGTGGGAATGAGACTGACGAGATTGGCGTTGCCGCAGCGCTCGCCCAAGCCGTTCAGCGTGCCCTGCACCTGGCGCGCGCCGGCGCGGATGGCGGCGAGCGAATTGGCGACCGCATTGCCGGTGTCGTTATGGGCGTGAATGCCGAGATTTTCGCCCGGGATGACGCGGGCGACTTCGCCTACGATGCGCTCGATCTCGTCCGGCAGCGTTCCGCCATTGGTGTCGCAGAGCACCGCCCAGCGCGCGCCGGCTTCGATCGCGGCGCGAGCGCACAGAAGCGCGTATTTCGGATTGGCCTTGTAGCCGTCGAAGAAATGCTCGCAATCGACCATCGCCTCGCGCCCTGCGGCGACCGCCGCCTTGACGCTGTCGGCGATCGCCTCGAGGTTCTCCTCGAGCGTGCAGCCGAGCGCGACATGGACATGATAGTCCCAGGACTTGGCGACATAGACGATCGCGTCGGCGTCCGCTGCGAGCAGCCCCATGAGGCCCGGATCGTTGGCGGCCGAGCGGCCGGGCCGCTTGGTCATTCCAAAGGCGCAGAAGCGGGCGCTTTTGGTGGGCTTGCGCTTGAAGAACTCGGTGTCGAGCGGATTGGCGCCCGGATAGCCGCCTTCCACATAATCGATTCCAAGCCGGTCGAGCATGGCCGCGATGTGCCGCTTGTCGTCGAGCGAGAAGTCGACGCCGGTGGTCAGGGCGCCGTCGCGCATCGTGGTGTCGAACAGATAGAGGCGTTGCTTGGCCATGGGGGTCAGTGCCGGGTCGGGTGCGGCGCGGACGAGGCGCCGAGCGTCTTCAGCATGGTGGTGTTGGCGAGCCATTGGTCGCCCTTGCGCACGAGGTTGCGCGTTTGCGCGGCGAAGCCCAGCCGCTCGAACAAAGATTTCGCGACATCGCTCGCCTCTGTCGTCAGGCGCTTCGCGCCGCGCGCTTGAGCCAATCTCGTCAAGGCGTCGACCAGCGTTCGGCCGACGCCCTGACGGGCGAATTCCGGATTGACGAACAGCATGTCGATCTCTTCGGCGCCTTTCAGGCTAGCGAAGCCGGCGATCGCGCCGTCGATCATGGCGATGAGGGTCAGTTCACTCGCGAGTTTTGCGCCGAAGGCCTGCGCGTCGTCGGCGCGCGCCGCCCAGGCCTCGCGCTGCTCTTCATTATAGTCCTCGGCCGCGAGTTCTTCGATGCTGATACGAAAGATCTCGGCGCAGCGTTTTGCGTCGGCCGGGAGATAGGGGCGCAGGGAGACCGTGCTCATCGCTTGGGCTCCCAGCTGGTCGTGCCGTCCTTGTTGTCCTTGATGGCGACGCGGAGTTCGGCGAGTTCGTCGCGCAACCGGTCGGACTCGGCCCAGTTCTTCGCGGCGCGCGCGGCCGCGCGAAGCGAAATGAGCTCGTCGATGCGTTTCTGGGTAACTGGGTCCGCGGAATAGCTGCCGTCCGCCTCGAATTTGAACCAGCGACCAACGGCTGTCGCGGTGGAGGTGGAGGTAGTGCGCGCTGCACCGATCGCAATGCCTGCGCTCGGCGCAGTGGAATCGATATTGATGCTCAGCCCGTCGTTGCCCGTTGAAATGGTCCAATCAAGTTTGGAAAGGTCGCAACTGAAGCCGAGAAAGCGGAGGGACGCAGCCAGAGCGGACGGTTCGCCCGTGCGTGCTAGCTCCTGGAGTCGAACGATCGCGTCATGCGTATTGAGATCGTCGGATAGAGCGTCAAGTACCCCTTCGTCGACCGATCCGGCGGAAGAGGCCGCGCCTCGGATCAATCGATACCACTCACTAAGTTTTTGATCTGCTCGCTCCAGCTCCTTCACCGTCCAGTCGATCGGTTGGCGGTAGTGCGTGCGCAACATTGCGAGCCGCAGCGCCTCGCCGGACCATTTGCGGCCGCCGAACTTGGTCGTGTGGAGCAGTTCATAAAGGGTGGCGAAGTTGCCGAGGCTCTTCGACATCTTCTCGCCCTCGACCTGCAGGAAGCCGTTGTGCATCCAGACATTGGCCATACGGGAGGACTCAAAGGCGCAGCAGGATTGCGCGATCTCGTTCTCGTGGTGGGGAAAAACGAGGTCGATTCCGCCGCCGTGAATGTCGAACACATTGCGCGCCGGGTCGTCGCATTCGAGGCCGCCGCCGAACGGCTCGAGCAGCGTCGCCAGCGACATCGCCGAGCACTCGATATGCCAGCCGGGACGGCCTGAAGCGGCGATACCGGCCGGGCTCGGCCAGCCCGGCTCGTTCGGTTTCGACGGCTTCCACAGGACAAAGTCCATCGGGTCGCGCTTGTAAGGGGCGACTTCCACGCGCGCGCCGGCCAGCATCTCGTCGAGCGAGCGATGCGCGAGCGTTCCATAGCGCGGGGCGATGGCGAGCGCGTCCATCGTCGAGGGCGAGAACAGCACGTGACCCTCGGCGACGTAAGCCACCCCCCGTGTGATCAACCGCTCGATCATCGCCCGCATCGTGTCGATATATTGGGTGGCGCGCGGCTCATGCGTCGGCGGCAGGCAGCCGAGCGCGGCGACGTCGTCGTGAAACTGCCGCTTCGTGGCTTCCGTCACTTTGGCGATCGCCTCGTTGAGCGGCAGGTTTGGAAAGTCGCGGGCGGCGCGCGCGTTGATCTTGTCGTCGACGTCGGTGATGTTGCGCGTGTAGATCACATGGTCCGGCCCATAAATCTGGCGCAGGAGCCGGAACAGCACGTCGAACACGATCACCGGCCGCGCGTTGCCGATATGGGCGAAGTCGTAGACGGTGGGGCCGCAGACGTACATGCGCACCGCCTTCGGGTCGATCGGGGCGAAATCCTGCTTGGCCCGGGCGAGCGTGTTATAAAGGCGCAGCGGAACGCGCTTCGCCTGCGCGGGCGTCTCGTCCTGGGGTCGGGGCGGCGGATTCATCGGGCTTTTCTCGTCGGCGTCATCTGATGGAGGCGGCGGCGCAAACAGGCGCCGCCCGGTTGGCCGGATGATCGCTTCTCGATGGCTTTGAAGAAAAAAGGAGACGCGAACCAGCCAGCCGGGAGCTAGCGGCTAATGATGCAAATCCGGATGATGGGACAGGCGGGCGTCATGGGCGGCATCCATGTGGCCGGGCCGGCTGTTTTGTCAAGGCTTTGTTCTGGCCCGGGACATCGGAGACAGGAGGGGGGTTGATTTCGTTTGCGTGAAGGCAGCCGCCAAGAAATCCATTGCCCCGATCGCCCTCCGGCCGGCGTCCGATAAATGTCCGAAGCAGGCGGCTTCGGGGCGTCGAAAGG
This sequence comes from Roseiarcus sp., assembly GCA_036489975.1. Lineage (GTDB taxonomy): Bacteria > Pseudomonadota > Alphaproteobacteria > Rhizobiales > Beijerinckiaceae > Roseiarcus. The sequence goes on along the minus strand of DASXES010000041.1, from coordinate 12,317 downwards.
CAGATGATAATACGTAAGATATTAGTTAATTATTCAAGCCGCGCGGCTCGAAAAACAGGACGCGGAACTAAACGGGGTCATAACGCTCTGAAAACATTAGGGCGTGCCGGTAAAATGGCGGCTAGAGCCTTGCAACGGTCGCTCGCGAAGGCGCGCCGGGGCGGCTTTCGAGCCCTTTCCGCCCAGGGCCATAATCCTCTAAACCAGACCGCTTCGGCCTGCGAAGGGGGAGCTGTTGAGCCGGGAAAGAAGCAGCGGAGCCGGCGTGCCCGGGGAGGCGGCTCACTTGCGCCGGCAGGCGATCACCATCATCGGCGCCCCGATCGAGGCGGGGGCGGGCGTACCCGGCGCGGCGATGGGGCCGGCGATGCTGCGCACGGCGGGCGTCGTCAACGCGCTGAGGGACCTCGGGCACGACGTCGAGGACCGGGGCGATCTCGCCCTTCCGCCTTTGTTGCCCGACGCCCCCGCGCCCGAAGGCAAGGCCAACGACTTCGCCGAGGTCGCGGCCTGGACGCGGCGGCTCGCGCGCGAGACTTATGCGGTCGCGCGGTCGGGGCGGACGCCGGTCGTGCTTGGCGGCGATCACAGCCTCGCGATGGGGTCGGTCGGCGGCGTGGCCCGCCATGCGGCCGAGGCCGGACGCGAATTGTTCGTCCTGTGGCTCGACGCCCATTCGGACTTCAATTCGCCGCTCACCTCGCCGTCGGGCAACATGCACGGCATGTCGCTCGCGATGCTGTGCGGCGAGCCGGGCCTCAAGGCAGTCTTTGGGGACGAACCGCACGGGCTTGTCGATCCCGGCCGGCTGCATCTTTTCGGCATCCGCTCGATCGATTCGGGCGAACGGCGGCTCCTGCAGGACAGGGGCGTCGACGTGGTCGACATGCGCAGGCTGGACGAAGACGGCTTTGCCGTCTCGATCCGCCGCATCATCGACCGGGTGCGCGGCCGCAACGGGGTGTTGCATGTCAGTCTGGATGTCGACTTTCTCGATCCCGCGATCGCGCCGGGCGTCGGCACCGCCGTCCCCGGCGGGGCGACCTACCGGGAAGCGCATCTTGTCATGGAATTGTTGTACGAATCCGGGCTCGGGCCCTCGCTCGATCTGGTCGAGCTCAATCCGTTCCTCGACGAGCGCGGCAAGAGCGCGTTATTGCTGGTTGACCTCACCGCAAGCCTCTTCGGGCGGCAGGTCTATGCGGTGGCGGGCGATGTTGCCCGGCCGGAGGCAGGTTGAATGCTCCACCCGCGGCGGGAAGGCGGAATCTCCGGTAACGAGGTGATATAACAATGGTTTTTCTTCACGGGATCCCGCGGGCGGCCGATTCTTCCGGGCTTACCGCCAAAAGTTTGGCTTGATCGCGTGCATCGATAGGCCGATAGCTCACGGCGAGGGCCATGACGCCGCCAAAGGCAGCGCGGCCGGCCTCGAACTGCGAAAGAAACTCAATGGCGCGCAAGAAGATAGCTTTGATTGGGGCCGGTCAGATCGGCGGCACGCTGGCGCATCTGGCGGCGATCAAGGAACTGGGCGACATCGTTCTCTTCGACATCATCGACGGGGTGCCGCAGGGCAAGGCGCTGGACTTGGCGGAATCGACCTCCGTGGAGGGCGTCAACGCGCGACTTTCGGGCGCGAGCGACTATTCGGCGATCGCCGGCGCCGATGTCGTGATCGTCACGGCCGGCGTGCCGCGCAAGCCCGGCATGAGCCGCGACGACCTGCTCGGCATCAATCTCAAGGTCATGGACGCGGTCGCTGTCGGGATCAAGACGCACGCCGCGAACGCATTCGTGATCTGCATCACCAACCCGCTCGACGCCATGGTCTGGGCGCTCCAGAAGTCCTGCGGATTGCCGCCGAACAAGGTCGTCGGCATGGCCGGCGTTCTCGATTCCGCCCGCTTTCGCTATTTTCTGGCTGAAGAGTTTCAGGTTTCGGTCGAGGACGTGACCGCCTTCGTGCTGGGCGGCCACGGCGACGACATGGTCCCCTCGGTTCGCTATTCGACAGTCGGGGGGATCCCTCTGCCAGACCTTGTCAAAATGGGCTGGACGACGCAGGCCAAGCTCGACGCCATCGTCGAGCGGACACGCAAGGGCGGGGGCGAGATCGTCAACCTGCTCAAGACCGGCTCGGCCTTCTACGCCCCGGCGGCTTCGGCGATCGCGATGGCGGAATCCTATCTCAAGGATCAACGCCGCGTGCTGCCATGCGCGGCGCGCCTGACCGGCCAATACGGCGTCAAAGACGCCTATGTCGGCGTTCCCGTAGTGATCGGCGCGAACGGGGTTGAGCGGATCATCGAGATCGCCTTCGACGAGAGCGAAAAAGCGATGTTCGCCAAGTCGGTCGCCGCGGTCCAGGCTTTGATGGAGGCCTGCAAGGCTATCAATCCTGCGCTTGCCGCCTGATCGCCACACTGCGTGCCCTGAGCCGCCTGAGCGTTTGTTTCTTTGAGGTTTTCGCCGCCATGAACATCCATGAATATCAGGCCAAGGCGGTGCTGAGAGCCTTCGGCGTTCCGATCGCCGGCGGCTTTCCCGCATTCACGGCCGAAGAGGCGTTTGAAGGCGCGAAGAAGCTCGGCGGGTCGATGTGGGTGGTGAAAAGCCAGATCCACGCCGGGGGGCGCGGCAAAGGCCGCTTCAAGGAGGCGTCGGCCGGCGACAAGGGCGGCGTGCGGCTCGCCCGATCGGTCGACGAGGTCAAGACATTCGCAACGCAGATGCTAGGCGCCACGCTGGTGACGGCCCAGACCGGCCCCCACGGCAAGCAGGTCAACCGCCTCTACATCGAGGACGGCGCGACAATCGACAAGGAACTCTATCTTTCGGCGCTCGTCGACCGGCAGACAAGCCGGGTGGCGTTCGTCCTTTCGACCGAGGGCGGGGTCAACATCGAGGATGTGGCGCATAGCACGCCGGAAAAGATCATGAGCTTCGCCGTCGACCCGGCGACCGGGATCATGCCCCATCATGGCCGCGCCGCGGCGCGGGCGCTTGGACTGACCGGCGATCTCGCCAAGCAGGCCGAGAGCCTCGTCACGAAGCTCTACGCCGCCTTCCTCGCCAAAGACATGTCGATGCTGGAAATCAATCCGCTGATCGTCATGTCGAACGGTCAGTTGCGCGTTCTCGACGCCAAGGTGTCGTTCGACGACAACGCGCTCTACCGTCATCCCGACATCGCCGCCCTGCGCGACGAGAGCGAAGAGGACGCCAAGGAGGTCGAGGCCACCAAAAACGATCTCAACTATGTCGCGCTCGAGGGCTCGATCGGCTGCATGGTCAACGGGGCCGGGCTCGCCATGGCGACGATGGACATCATCAAGCTCTATGGCGAAAGCCCGGCGAACTTTCTCGACGTCGGCGGCGGCGCCTCCAAGGACAAGGTCGCCGCGGCGTTCAAGATCATCACGGCTGATCCGAATGTGAAAGGCATTCTGGTCAACATCTTCGGCGGCATCATGCGCTGCGACATCATCGCCGAGGGTGTCATCGCCGCGGTGAAGGAGGTGGGTCTCAAGGTTCCGCTCGTCGTCCGGCTCGAAGGCACCAACGTTGACCTTGGCAAGAAAATCCTGCGGGAATCCGGCCTGAATGTCATTGCGGCCGACGATCTCGATGACGCGGCGCAGAAGATCGTGAACGCGGTGAGGAAGGCGGCCTAACGGGCGTCAGCGCATATCGCAACGAAGGAGACGGGCGATGCCTCCATCCAAGGTCAACGTTCTTCAGGCGGTCGACCGGAAGATCAGAGAAGTCTTTCATCCGTTCATCGTCGGCGATGTCAACGAGGCCCAGGTCAAGGTGGCGAAATTCGGCGCTGAGTTCGACTGGCACGCGCACGAACGCGAAGACGAGGCGTTCTTCGTTTTGCGCGGGCGTATCGCGATCGATTTCCGTGACGGCGTCCAGGAATTGGACGAGGGCGATTTTGTCGTGGTTCCGCGGGGCGTCGAGCATCGGCCTCGCTCCCTCTCGCCGGAGCCGGTCGTTTTGATGTTCGAGCCGAGCACCACGCTCAACACGGGCGACGCCGCGAGCGCATTGACGGTGCGTGAGCTCGAACGGCTTTAAGTCCATGGAAAATGGTTGGAAAACGGCTCGAGTCAGACATATATTGCGGACCGGGCGTCTTATGAAAAACGTCACGTTGGCGAGCTTCGAGGCGATTTTTGGGTAAGGTGCGAATTGTCGGCGCTGCGCCCTGCAAAAATCCATTCCAATCGAATTGAACTGAACTGAACCGCCACCGGCCGAAAGCTCTCATGTCCATCCTCGTCAACGCCGAAACCAAAGTCATCACCCAGGGCTTCACCGGCAAGAACGGCACGTTCCATTCCGAGCAGGCGATGGCTTACGGCACGAAACTCGTGGGCGGCGTCTCGCCCGGCAAGGGCGGGTCGATCCATCTCGGGCTGCCGGTCTTCGACACGGTCGCCGAAGCGCGGGAGAAGACGGGCGCCGACGCCAGCGTGATCTACGTGCCCCCCGCGGGCGCGGCGGATGCGATCTGCGAGGCGATCGACGCCGAGACGCCGCTCATCGTCTGCATCACCGAGGGCATTCCGGTCCTCGACATGGCGCGGGTCAAGCGGGCGCTGCAAGGCTCCAAGTCGACGCTGATCGGCCCCAATTGCCCCGGGGTCATGACGGCGGGAGAATGCAAGATCGGCATCATGCCGGGCAACATCTTCGCTCGCGGAAGTGTCGGCGTCGTCTCGCGATCGGGCACGCTCACCTACGAGGCGGTGTTCCAGACGACGCGCGAGGGCCTCGGGCAGACGACAGCGGTCGGAATCGGCGGCGACCCGATCAAGGGCTTGGAATTCGTCGATGCGCTCGCCATGTTCTTGGCCGATCCCAAGACCCAGTCGATCGTGATGATCGGGGAAATCGGCGGCCAGGCCGAGGAGGACGCCGCTGAGTTCCTGAAGGACGAGGCGAAGCGCGGTCGCTCGAAGCCAGTTGTCGGCTTCATCGCGGGGCGCACCGCGCCCTCCGGGCGGCGTATGGGACACGCCGGCGCGATCATCGCCGGCGGCAAAGGGGGCGCAGAGGACAAGATTTCCGCGATGGAAGCGGCCGGCGTGCGTGTGTCGCCGTCACCCGCCCGGCTGGGCAAGACATTGGTCGATCTGTTGCGCGGCAAGTAAGGAGTGTCCGTTCGGTGACTCGCCAGGACGTCAATCAGGCCCTGCTGCAAACCTCGTTTCTGTACGGCGCCAATAGCGCCTACATCGAAGCCTTGCAGGCGCAATATGAGAAAGACCCGCAGTCGGTCGAAACCGGATGGCGCGAATTCTTCGAAGCCCTCGGTGATGATCCGGCGAGCGTGGCCAAGACCGCGCGCGGCGCCTCGTGGCGCAAGTCGAATTGGCCTGCGATCCCCAGAGGCGATCTCATCAGCGCGCTGGACGGCGACTGGCCGGTGGCCGAAAAGGCGATCGCCGACAAGCTACGCGCCAGAGCGGCGGAAGCCGGTGCGAAAGCTGCGCCGAGCGAGGACGAGATTCGCCGCGCGACGCGCGATTCGGTGCGGGCGCTCATGATGATCCGCGCCTACCGCATGCGCGGCCATCTCTACGCCAACCTCGATCCGCTCGGCCTCGAGCCGCAACGGGACCACGAGGAGTTGCATCCCTCGACTTACGGATTCCAGGAGTCCGACTACGACCGCGAGATCTTCATCGATCACGTGCTCGGGCTCGAACAGGCGACGGTGCGCGAAATGCTCGCGATCCTGCGCCGGACCTATTGCGGCGCCATCGGCTTCGAATTCGTCCATATCTCCGATCCGGCAGAAAAGGCCTGGATCCAGGAGCGGGTCGAGGGGCCTGACAAGGAAATCCAGTTCACGCGGGAAGGCAAGCGCGCGATCCTCGGCAAGCTGATCGAGGCCGAGGGCTTCGAAAATTTCTTTGACGTCAAGTACACGGGAACGAAGCGCTTCGGCCTCGACGGCGCCGAAGCGATGATTCCGGCGCTCGAGCAGATCATCAAGCGCGGCGGCCAGCTCGGCTTGAAAGACATCGCCCTCGGCATGGCCCATCGGGGTCGGCTCAACGTGCTCTCCCAGGTGATGGGCAAGCCGCATCGCGTCATATTCCACGAGTTCAAGGGCGGTTCGGCTTCCCCCGACGAAGTGGAAGGCTCGGGCGACGTCAAGTATCACCTTGGCGCGTCCTCGGACCGCGAGTTCGACGGCAACGCCGTCCATCTCTCGTTGACCGCGAACCCTTCGCATCTCGAGATCGTCGATCCGGTCGTTCTCGGCAAGGTTCGCGCCAAGCAGGATCAGCTCGATGACGTCATAGAGCGGTCGAAGGCGCTGCCGCTCCTGATCCACGGCGACGCGGCTTTCGCCGGACAAGGCGTGGTGGCTGAATGCTTCGGCCTGTCGGGGCTGCGTGGCCACAGGACCGGCGGCTCGCTGCATTTCATCGTCAACAACCAGATCGGCTTCACCACCTATCCGCGCTATTCGCGCTCCTCGCCCTATCCTTCCGACGTCGCCAAGCTGGTCGAGGCGCCGATCTTTCACGTCAATGGCGATGACCCCGAGGCGGTCGTGTTCTGCGCGAAGGTGGCGATCGAATACCGGCAGAAGTTCCACAAACCGGTGGTCATCGACATGTTCTGCTATCGACGGTTCGGCCACAACGAAGGCGACGAGCCCTCGTTCACCCAGCCGATCATGTACCGGCTCATCCGCTCGCACCCGACAACGCAGCAGATCTACGCAAATAAGCTGATCGTGGAAGGCGTGGTCACCCAGGGCGATGTCGACAAGATGCGCTCGGACTGGCGCCAACGGCTGGACGCGGAATTCGAGGCGGGCCAGTCCTATTCCGTCAACAAGGCGGATTGGCTCGACGGCCGCTGGGCGGGCGTCAAGGCGGCGCAAAACCTCGCCGACGACGATCGCCGGGGCAGGACCGGCGTCGAGCTCGACCGGCTGCAATCAATCGGCGAGCGGATCACCACGGCGCCCGAAGGCTTCGACGTTCATAAAACCATTCTCCGCTTCCTCGAGAACCGCCGCGCGGCGCTCAGGGTCGGCGAGGGGATCGACTGGTCCACCGCCGAGGCGCTCGCCTTCGGCTCGCTCCTGGACGAGGGCTTTCCGGTTCGCCTGTCCGGCCAGGACAGCGAGCGCGGCACTTTCTCGCAGCGTCATTCGGTGCTGATCGATCAGCAGAACGAAGCGCGCTACATCCCGCTCAATCATATCCGTGACGGACAGGCGCGCTACGAAGTCATCAACTCGATGCTGTCGGAAGAAGCCGTGCTCGGCTTCGAATACGGATATTCGCTCGCCGAGCCGAACGCGCTCGTCTTGTGGGAGGCGCAATTCGGCGACTTCGCCAATGGCGCGCAGGTGGTGTTCGACCAGTTCGTCTCGGGCGGCGAGAGGAAATGGCTGCGCATGTCGGGCCTCGTGTGCCTGCTGCCGCACGGCTATGAGGGGCAGGGGCCGGAGCATTCCTCGGCCCGCCTCGAGCGCTATCTGCAGCTCTGCGCCGAGGACAACATGCAAGTCGTCGCTTGCACGACGCCTGCAAATTTCTTCCATGTGCTGCGCCGCCAGCTCAAGCGCGAGTTCCGAAAGCCGCTCATTCTGATGACGCCGAAGTCGATGCTGCGCAACAAGCGCGCGGTGTCGAACCTCGCGGCCTTCGGCCCGGACACGAGTTTCCACCGGCTGCTATGGGATCACGCGGAGACCCATAAGGGCGAGAAGATCACGCTTGCCGAGGACGACAGGATCCGACGCGTGGTGGTGTGCTCTGGCAAGGTTTACTACGACCTTTACGACGAGCGGGAGAAGCGCGGCGTCGACGACGTCTACCTGCTTAGGGTCGAGCAGCTCTATCCTTTTCCAATCAAGGCGCTGGTGAGGGAACTCTCCCGGTTCAAGCGAGCGGAGGTCGTCTGGTGTCAGGAGGAGCCCAGGAACATGGGCGCCTGGAGCTTCGTTGAACCGTATCTCGAATGGGTGCTGGGCCAGGTCAACGGCAAGTCGAGGCGCGCTCGCTACGCCGGACGCCCGGCGTCGGCGGCGACCGCGACCGGGCTCATGTCGAAACATCTGGCTCAGCTCAAGGCCTTCATTGACGAATGCCTGGCCTGAGCGAAGCCGCTTCGAGATGCCCCATTTCTTTTGCAGGCTGAGGCCGCCGCGAACAACCTTCACCTCGGACATGACTCCGGAGGAGGCGCAGCTCATGCGCGCCCATCGCGAATATTGGACGCCTCGGGTCGAGACGGGCGTGGTGGTGGCGATGGGTCCGGTCGCCGATCCGGCCGGCGGCTACGGCGTCGCGATCATCGAGGCGGCCTCCGACGCCGCGCTCGAGGCGATGCAGGCGGCCGATCCGGTCATTGCCGCCGGACGGGGCTTTGCCTACGAAAATCGCCGCATGCTGGGGATAGCCGTACGCCCAAGCCAGCCGCTCGCGCCCATCACTTCCGTATCTCCCTGACGGCAAAGAAGGGCGCCTCGCGGCGCGATCGAAATGGCGACTGAAATTCGTGTTCCGACGCTGGGCGAATCGATCACCGAAGCGACCGTCGGCAAGTGGTTCAAGAGGGCCGGCGATTCTGTGAGCGCCGACGAGCCGCTGGTGGAGCTCGAGACCGACAAGGTGACGCTCGAGGTCAACGCGCCGAGCGCAGGCGTTTTGAGCGAGATTGCCGCGGACACCGGTCAGACCGTCGCGATCGGCGCGCTTCTCGGCCAGCTCTCTGCCGGATCAGCGGCGGCTCAAGCTCCGGTGGCCAAGGCCGCTTCCCCCGCCCCGACTAAGGCCGCTGCGACCAAGCCTCCGCCCGCCGGGACGGCGATGCCGCCGTCGCCGGCAGCGGCCAAGATTGCCGCCGAGGACAAGATCGATCTCGCGTCGATCGCCGGCAGCGGCAAGCGCGGCCAGGTGCTCAAAGGCGACGTGCTGGCTGCCGTCGCCGAGCCGCGCAGGCCCGCGCCGGTCGCGCTAGCGCCGTCGCAGGTCCCCGCCGCGGCGCCAATTCCGGCGCCCGCGGCGCGCTCGACCACGCCCGACGACAGCGCCCGCGAAGAGCGGGTGCGCATGACCAAGCTGCGCCAGACCATCGCCCGCCGGCTCAAGGACGCGCAAAACAGCGCCGCGATGCTCACGACCTTCAACGAGGTCGACATGAGCGAAGTGATCGCGTTGCGCGCCCGCTACAAGGACGCGTTCGAGAAGAAGCATGGCGCCAAGCTCGGCTTCATGGGCTTCTTCGTCAAAGCCTGCGTTCAGGCGCTGAAGGAGATTCCCGCGGTCAACGCCGAAATCGACGGCGCCGACCTCGTCTACAAGAACTACTATCACATCGGCATCGCCGTGGGCACCGAGAAGGGACTTATCGTCCCGGTTGTGCGCGACGCTGACAGGCTCTCGATCGCCGATGTCGAGAAGACGATCGCCGGCTTGGGAAAACGCGCCCGGGACGGCCAGCTTACGCTCGACGAACTGCAGGGTGGAACCTTCACGATCACTAACGGCGGCATCTATGGCTCTCTAATGTCGACGCCCATTCTCAATGCGCCGCAGTCGGGCATTCTGGGCATGCACAAGATTCAGGACCGGCCGGTCGCCCTCGGCGGCAAGGTCGAGATCCGGCCGATGATGTATCTCGCGCTGAGCTACGATCATCGCGTCGTCGACGGGCGGGAGGCTGTGACCTTCCTCGTGCGCGTCAAGGAGGGGCTCGAAGATCCGGCGCGGCTCGTGCTGGATCTCTGAAACCGCGCGGCCTTACCGCGCCAGCCGACTGGGGAGCGCCATGAGCGAACTGACGTGCCTCGAGTTGAGTGTCGTGCTGTGGCTCGTCCACGTCCTTGTTCAGGGGGGCGTTGGCCATGCCGCGACGCCGTCCGGATATCTGGCCACGTCTCGCGACAATCCCCCCGCAGCGACAGGCGTCCTGTACGGAAGGGCGACTCGGGCGTTGGCGAACTACGTCGAGAACCTCACGCCGTTCGGGGCCCTTGCTCTCGCGCTTATCGCCACTCAGCGAACGGGCGGCGCGGGCGCCATCGGCGCTACAATCCGGATCCTGGCGCGTATCATCTACCTTCCGATCTACGTCTCCGGCATTATGTATGTACGCTCGGCTTTATGGGCGCTCTCGATTGTCGGCTTAGTGATGATGCTGTCGCGATTGGTTGGATGGTAGCCGGCGCAGGTTCCATCGGCGCATCCAGCGAAAGAGATGGGCAATGATCTATGACCTTGTGGTGATCGGCTCCGGCCCGGGCGGTTATGTGTGCGCCATCCGCGCGGCGCAGCTCGGCATGAAGGTCGCTGTCGTCGAGAAGATGAAGACGCTCGGCGGAACGTGCCTCAACATCGGCTGCATTCCGTCCAAGGCGCTGCTCTACGCGACCGAGATGTTCGACGAGGCGGGTCACGGTCTTGCGCCCCTTGGCGTCGTCGTCTCTCCGCCGAAGCTTGATCATGCTGCGCTCATGAAGCACAAGGACGACACCGTCGCCGCCAACGTCAACGGCGTCGCCTACCTGTTCAAGAAGAACAAGATCGACTGGCTGAGCGGAGAGGGGAGCATCGCCGCTCCGGGGCGCGTGATCGTCAAGGGCGCCGATGGCAATGAGACTGCCCACGAAACCAAGGCGATCGTCATCGCTACGGGATCCGACTTCGCGCGGCTGCCGGGCGTCGAGATCGATGAGAAGACGATCATTTCCTCGACCGGCGCCTTGAGCTTGGCCGTGCCGCCGAAGAAGCTGATCGTCGTCGGGGCTGGCGTCATCGGGTTGGAACTTGGCTCCGTCTGGCGGCGGCTGGGCTCGGAAGTGACGGTGGTGGAGTTTCTCGACCATGTGCTTACCGGGATCGACGGCGAGGCCGGCAAGTTCATGCAGCGCACGCTGGAGAAGCAGGGTTTCGCCTTTCACCTCGGCCATAAGCTGGCCAAGGTCGAGAAGGCGGCCGGAGGCGTCAAGGCGACGATCGAGCCTGCTGCGGGCGGCGAGGCCAAGACGCTCGAGGCGGACGTCGTGCTCATTTCCGTGGGACGGCGCCCGTATATCCAGGGCCTCGGGTTGGAGGCGGTTGGGGTCAAGACGGAGCGCGGCCAGGTCGTCGTCGACGCGCATTTCATGACCAACGTTCCCGGAATCTATGCGATCGGCGACGTCATCCGCGGGCCGATGCTCGCCCATAAAGCGCAGGAAGAGGGCGTGGCCGTCGCTGAGCTCTTGGCGGGGCAGGCGGGCCACGTCAATTACGGCGTCATTCCCAATGTCGTCTATACCAGTCCCGAGGTCGCCTCGGTCGGCAAGAGCGAGGAAGAGCTCAAGGCCGAAGGCGTCGCCTATGCGGTCGGCAGGTTCCCGTTCACCGCGAACGGGCGCGCGCGCGCGATGCGCCATACCGACGGTTTCGTGAAGATCCTAGCCGACGCCGCCAGCGACCGGGTGCTCGGGGGGCACATCGTGGGGTTCGGCGCGGGAGAGATGATTCACGAGATCGCCGTCCTGATGGAGTTCGGCGGCTCGTCCGAAGACCTTGCCCACACCTGCCACGCGCATCCGACAATGTCGGAAGCGGTCAAGGAAGCGGCGCTGGCGGTTGCGAAGCGGGCGATCCATATCTAGCCGGCTTCGCTTTGACGAGGCGCTGCCGGGTGGTCGTGTAGTCGTCCCGAAGGCCGAGCAATCCGTTCCGGGCTCGGCTCGACCGTGGACACGGGTCCGCTGGGGCGCGGCTGGGGTCCGCGCGGCGGCTGGGGCGGCGGCATTCCGAGGGCGGCGCCCCTCGGGCGCCTTCCATCCGGCTGGAGTCGGTCAGCCGCGCTGGGTCGATCCGGTTTGGATTGACTCGATCCGGGCGCTTTCGCTTCGGAATCCCCCGGAATCAGGGGTTGGAAAAGCTTGGATTCCCTTGGATTCTCTCGTCCGAATCGTGATTTATCAATGGGTTACAAAGGATTTCCGGAGCGCGAAATTTCTTCCGGCCTTGCCGGCGGGGACGGCGCCGGAGCGGGTCGAAGCGAAGCGGAACTGCCGGTGGCATGGACAGGATCGATCATGGGGCGAGCCTATCGTAGTTTCTGTTTTTTCGCAATAAATTGTCGGCGCTTATAGCGATACCTGTTGATTTGAGTTAGGCTAGGGTCTGGGCTGAGGAGCTTGATTCGATGAAGGGCGATGAATTTTCCGTCTGGTTTTCGGGCGTTGGTCGGCTGAGCCCCGAGCAACGCCGAGAAGTGGCCGCCGCCTTGGCGAATCTGGATGGCGGGCCTAGGCGAGCGGGAGAGAGGGA
>DASXES010000038.1:0-44359 GCA_036489975.1 Roseiarcus sp. | reverse complement strand
CATCGGATTGTCGCGAATGATCGAGCGTTGCGCCATCCACTTGAGGCACTCGTTGAGGGCGATCCAGGCCCCCGTGATCGCCGCCGTCCGCGTGCCGCCGTCCGCCTGCAGCACGTCGCAGTCGATCGTGATCTGTCGCTCGCCGAGGCGCGGCAGATCGACAACGGCGCGCAGCGAGCGGCCAATGAGCCGCTGGATCTCCTGCGTGCGCCCCGAAACCTTGCCGGCGGTCGACTCGCGCCGCGTCCGCGTCGAGGTGGCGCGCGGCAGCATGGCGTATTCGGCCGTAACCCAGCCGCGGCCTTGACCGCGCAGCCACGGCGGGGGTTTGTCCTCGAGCGAGGCGGCGCACAACACATGGGTGTCGCCGAAGCGCGTCAGGCACGATCCTTCGGCGTAGCGCGCGACGCCGCGCTCGAATGTCACCTTGCGCAATTCGTCGGGCGCGCGATGGGAAAGTCGCATGGGGGTCCCTGATCGACGCGGCTGCTCTAACCCCGCACGCGCCTGGACGCAACCGGCCCGTTCAATCCGCCACGGGCACCGTGTAGTTCAGCGCCAGGCGCCCGCCGTCGGGATAGATGGTCTGGCCGGTGATGTATGAGGCATCCTCGCTCGCCAGGAATGAGGCGACCGCCGCCACCTCCTCGGGCTCGCCCGCCCGGCCGATCGGCGTGCGCGACAAGATCCTGCGCCGTCCCGCCTCGTCGCCCATTACGGCGTTGCGCGCAAGCTCGGTGAGGATGGTGCCGGGGCCGATCGCCACCACGCGGATGTTGTGCGGGGCCAACTCGATGGCGGCGACGCGCGTCAGCTGGTTGAGCGCGCCCTTCGTGCAACCGTAGGCGGCAAGGCCGGGGATGGCCAGCAGCGCGTTGACTGACGACATATTGATGATGACGCCGCCGCGCCCACCGGCGATCATCCGCCGCGCTGCGAGCTGGGTGCCGATGAACGCCGAGCGGAGGTTGGTCGCCAGCACCTTGTCGAACAGCTCATCGCTCATCTCGAGGATCGGCGCGCTGAGCGCGACGCCCGCATTGTTGAGCATGATATCGACCCGGCCGAATTCCTCCATCGTCCGGTCGACCAGCACGGCGATCGGCGCCCGTTCGCTGACATCCGCTGGGACGAACGCGGCTGCCCGGCCTTCCTCACGCAATTGCGCGGCGGCCTTCTCGCCCGCTGCGACATCGATGTCGGCGAGCATCACCGAGGCGCCGTCGGCCGCCAATCGCCGCGCGCACGCAAGGCCGATGCCGCCGGCGGCGCCCGTAACGATCGCGCATTTGCCGGCTAGTCGCGGCATCTCAAACGCCCCTGGTCGGCCGCCTTGCTTGACAAGGCCGAAGCATGAAAAGCAAAACGCGAGGGCTTTGTCGAGAGACGGGGGAAACCGGAGCGGATGGCGCACGCTTACGAGGTGGTGATTGGCGGCGGCGCGGTTATGGGCTCGTCGATTGCCTATCACTTGGCGATGCAGCCGGGGTTTTCCGGGCGGGTGCTGGTCATCGACAAGGACATGACCTACCGCAAGGCCGCCAGCTCACTTTCGCTGAGTTCGGTGCGGCAGCAGTTTTCAAGCGCCATCAACATTCGCGTCGGCCTTTATGGCGCGGCGTTCCTGCGCAGGGCGCGCGAGACGCTCGCCGTCGATGGCGAAGCGCCAGACCTGTCGATCACCGAAAACGGCTATCTCTATCTGGCCGGCGAGTCCGGCGCTGCGGCGCTCACGCAAAATCATCGGACGCAAGTCGCGGAAGGGGCAGATGTGCTTTTGCTCGATCGCCCGGGCCTCGAAGAGCGGTTCCCATTCCTCAATCTTGAGGGCGTGGCGGCGGCGGGGTTCGGTCGCACCGGGGAGGGGTGGTTTGACGGCTACACGTTGATGCAGGCCTTTCGGCGCAAGGCGCGCGCGCTCGGCGTCGTATATCGCGAGGACGATATCGCCGCCTTCGAGCGCCAGGGCCGGTGCATTGTCGCGGTTCGCCTGGCGAGCGGCGAGCGCGTCGCCTGCGGCGCCTTCGTCAATGCCGCAGGCGCCTCCGGGGCGAGGCGACTGGCGGCGGAAATGGGCCTGGACATCCCCGTGCGCTCGCGCAAGCGGTGCGTCTTTTCATTTCACGCCCACGCCAACATCGAGCGCTGTCCGCTGGTGATCGACCTCAGCGGCGTCTATGTCCGGCCGGAGGGCGGCGGCTGGCTGTGCGGCATGTCGCCGCCCGAAGCGGAGGACCCCGATTGCGACGATTTCGAGGTCGTCTGGCCGCAGTTCGACGAGGTCATCTGGCCGGCGCTCGCGCATCGCATCCCGGCCTTTGAGGCCTTGCGCGTCCAAAGCGCGTGGGCCGGTCACTACGATCTCAATCTGTTCGACCACAACGCCATCGTCGGACGTGCGCCCGGCCTCGACAACGTCTATCTTGCGACGGGTTTTTCGGGCCACGGCATGCAGCAATCGCCGGCGGTGGGGCGCGCCCTCGCCGAGCTTATCGCCGAGGGACGCTATTTGACGCTGGACCTCGGCGAATTTGCTTGCGAGCGCCTCGCCGAGGGTCGGCCGCTGGTCGAACGCAACGTCATCTGAGCGGCAGACCGTAAGGCGAAATGGTCTTGCCATCGGGAACGATGGAAGACTAGAATTTTCGCAAGAAGCGGCGCGATCAGGGGCTTGGGCGGAGTTGGGGCAATGAAGGGGATTCGCATTTCAGGTCTGCGGGCCTGCTCGTACCGCTCGCTTGCAGTCGCGGTGTCGCTGAGTCTGGCGGCTAACGCGCCTCTGGCGGCGCTGGCCGATTCCGGCTCGTCCTTGCGGCCCTATCGCGTGGCCCAGGCCGGGAATCCGGCGGCGCCGTCGCCCGCCGCGCTCAAGGCGGAAGTGGGCACCATGGAGACCGAGCAATCGCTCAATCTGTCGCCCGCCGACCGCACGGAACTGCAGCAACGTCTGGAGGCGCTGGGCTTCTATTCCGGGCCGACGGACGGCAACCTGACGCCGGTCTTTCGCGCGGCGGTGGGAACCTGGCAAAAGAAACACGATCTGGCTCCAACCGGCTGGCTTGGACCGGTCGAACTCGATGCGATCAAGGCTGAAAGCGACGCGGTCGGGCCGCCGCAGCCGGGCCCCCAGCCAAATCAGGCGGCCGCGGCCCCCGCCGCCAGTTCGGACAAGGCGGCCCAAGAAACCGCGTTTTGGGAATCGGCCGAGCATTCCAATCTGGCGGCCGATTATCAGGCTTATCTCCAAGCCTATCCGACCGGTCTTTATGCACAAATGGCGCGCAACCGCATCGCCAATCTGAGTAGCGCGCCGCCAGCGAACCCCGGCGGGCCGCCCATGGCGCCGCCGCCCATGGCGGCGCCCGCCGCTATGGCGGCGCCGATGGGACCGCCGAGCGCCCTCGGGCCGCCGCCGCAGCCGGTCTCGCCCGAAGCGCTGAAGGCCGAGGTCGGAACCATCGACACCGAGCGCGAACTCGACATCGGGCCGCCCGGACGGATTGAGCTCCAACAGCGGCTGGCGGCGCTTGGTCTCTACGCCGGGCCGTTCGACGGCGACCTAGGGCCTATGGCGCGCGCGGCGATCGCTGAATGGCAGAAGCGCCATGACCTGGCGCCGACCGGCGACCTTGGTCCGCTCCAGCTCTCCGCGTTGCGCATCGAAAGCGAGGGCGCCTACGAGCAGTTCCTGGCGAGCCACCCGCCGGTTGGCCCTGTGCGCGTCTATGCGCCGGTGCATCGCGTCTATCGCACCTATGCGGCTCCCGCCAACAACCCCGGCGCGGGCGCGGCGTTTGGCGCTTTGCTTGGCGGCGTCGCGCTGGGACTGCTTGGCGCGAAATTGGGCGGCGGCAAGTTCGGGGGCGGCGGCAAGGGCGGGGGCAAGGGCGGCGGCGGTAAGCGCAGAAAGTAATCGCCCTGACGACAGTCCGGGCCGCCGATCTCGCAGCGCGAGGCGCCAGCGCTTCGCGCGCGAGGCCGCAGAACGGGCGCCTGGAGCGAGATGCGAAAAAGTGGCGTCCGGTTTTTCGCGAAAATCTCGCGAAATCAAAGGAATCTAGAGCTTCGGCGATTACGTCCAATCGCCGAAGGCTCTAGCGCTTCGCGACTTGCCCGTGCTTCAGTTGCAGACTCGCACACGGCGTGAGGCCACCTGCTGCCCGCTCGCGTCGAACAACGGCTGGATTTCGTAATGGCAACCGCCCGCCGGAGCGGCGGCAGCGGGAGCCGCGTCTGGATCGCTGGCATGGGTCAGCGCATCGACAACGCTCGCGCCGATTGCCGCCCCAAACAGCCCGGCGGCAACTCCGGCGGCGCCGCCACCGAAACCCTTGGGGGCCGAGCCATGCGCCCCAAGCTTGGCGGGCCGTGCAGTTTTGGGCGTGTGATGCATTTTGGCGTCATCCGCGAACGACGGCGCGCCGAGAGCAAAGGGTGCAACCGCGATGCCGGCCACAATCGCCAGAGCAAATCTCATCTTCATAGGCCCCCGAACCATGCGCTCCAAGGCGCGGAAGCGCTCCGCAGCCCGGATCGGGATGATGTGTTGACTGCCATCCCAAGGCAAGCGTCCCAGCGGCGTTTCCCGCGCTAATTCTCCAGCTCGCTGGCAGCGCGGGAGCAAACCCCATCGCCTTGGCCGGATTCTTGCGTAAGCGTCAAAAAGGTTGTTCTTGCCCACCTTCATGACGCGCTTGCAACATAGAAGACGCCAGCCAGTTGAGCAGGGCGCTTGTCCAGGAGCTCCGATGCCGATCGCTTCCGCCGGCAAGACGCGCGACACGCGCCTGACCAACCAAGCGCCTGAACAGGCGCTTGCTTCCGGGAATGAGCAGGAGAAAGACCTGCCGCTGCGCGAGAATATTCGGCTGCTCGGCCGTATCCTTGGAGACACGGTGCGCGAGCAGGAGGGCGTCTCGGTTTTCGAAATTGTCGAGCGCGTGCGGCAGGCCTCGATCCGCTTCCATCGCGACAATGACGTGGGCGCAAGACGGGAGCTTGAAGCGATCCTCGACGGCCTGACCGCCGAGCAGACCTTGGCGATCGTGCGCGCCTTCAGTTACTTCTCGCATCTGGCCAACATCGCCGAAGACCAGCACCATATCCGGCGCAATCGCGCCCACGTCGCCGCCGGTTCGGCGCCGCGCCCGGGCGCGATGGCCCATGCTCTCAAGCGGGCGCGGGAAGCCGGAATCGACCCCGCGACATTGCGCTCCTTCTTCGATCGCGCGCTCGTCAGCCCCGTACTCACCGCCCATCCGACCGAAGTGCGCCGCAAGAGTACGCTGACCCGTGAACTCGAGATCGCCCAGATCATCGACGCACGCGAGCGGATGCAGGGCAATCGGCAGGAATTGCAGGAAAGCGAGGAACGGCTGCGCCGCGCCGTCCTGACGCTCTGGCGCACCAGCATGCTGCGCCAGACCCGGCTCAAAGTGCTCGATGAAGTCGCCAATGGCCTCTCGTACTACGATTACACTTTTTTCAAGGAGCTGCCGCGCATCTATGCCGCGCTTGAGGACGAGCTGGCGGCAGGCGCGCCGCAGGGCGAGCGCTCGCCCCTTGCTTCGTTCCTTCGCGTCGGGTCGTGGATCGGCGGAGATCGCGACGGCAACCCCTATGTGACGGCTGACGTGTTGCGCGAGACGATGCGCCTGCAAAGCGCGCGCGCCCTTGGCCATTACCTGGATGAACTGCATGAGCTCGGTGGCGAATTGTCGCTGAGCGCCGGACTCGTGAGAATCGCTCCGGCCCTTCGCGAACTGGCGGAGCGCGCCACCGAACGCTCGGCGACGCGCGACGACGAGCCCTACCGGCGCGCCATCGGCGGCGTCTATTCGCGGCTGGCGGCTACGGCGCGTGACCTTGACCAGATCGTGGTTCTGCGTCGGCCGCTCGCCGATGCGCCGCCCTACGCCAAGGCCGCGGACCTTGCCGAGGACCTTCGCGTCGTGGCCGCCTCGCTGGAGGAAAACGGCGCCGGGATCCTGGCGCGTGGACGCCTTCGGGCGCTGCGCCGCGCCGTCGACTGCTTCGGCTTCCATCTGGCGCCGCTCGATCTGCGACAAAATTCGGATGTGCACGAGCGCACCGTGGCCGAGCTGCTGGCGGCGGCCTCGCCCGTCGCCGATTATCTCGCCCTCGACGAGGAAGCGCGCATCGCGGTGCTGCTGCAGGAACTGGTTTCGCCGCGCCCACTGATTTCGCCCTTCCTCACCTACAGCGAGGAGACGCAGAACGAGCTTGCCGTGTTCCGGACCGCCGCCTGGATCCACCGGACCTACGGCGAGCAGGCCATCGTCACCAGCATCATCTCCAAGGCGCAGGGCGTCTCCGACATGCTGGAGCTTGCGCTGCTGCTGAAGGAGGTGGGGCTCATCGGCGCCGATGGCCGCTCTTCGCTCAACCTCGCGCCGCTGTTCGAGACGATCGACGATCTTCGCACTTGCGTCGGGGTCATGGACCGTCTGCTGGCCATCCCTGAATACCGGCGGCTGGTCGACAAACGGGGCGGCGAGCAGGAAGTGATGCTCGGCTATTCCGATTCGAACAAGGATGGCGGCTTCGTCACGTCCGGTTGGGAGCTCTACAAGGCGGAAATCGGCCTGGTCGAGGTGTTCAAGCGCCACGGCGTGCGCATCCGGCTTTTCCACGGGCGCGGCGGCTCCGTCGGCCGCGGCGGCGGGCCGAGCTACGAAGCGATCCTGGCGCAGCCCGGAGGGGCCGTGCAGGGACAAATCCGCATCACGGAGCAGGGCGAGATCATTTCGAGCAAATATTCGAACCCCGAGGTCGGGCGGCGCAATCTGGAGACTCTCGCATCGGCGACGTTGGAGGCGAGCCTGCTCGCGGAGAAGGCGGCGGCGCCCGACCCCGCCTTTCTGACCGCCATGGACCGCCTTTCGCAAAGCGCCTACGCGGCCTATCGCGGCCTGGTCTATGAAACGGAAGGATTCGAGCGCTATTTCTGGGCCTCAACCGTCATCACCGAAATTGCCACGCTCAACATCGGTTCGCGGCCCGCCTCGCGCAAGAAAACCACGAAAGTGGAAGACTTGCGGGCAATCCCCTGGGTGTTCAGCTGGGCGCAATGCCGCCTGATGCTGCCCGGCTGGTACGGCTTCGGGGCGGCGGTCAAGCAATTTATCGCCGCCGATCCGGCCAATGGAATGAACCAGTTGCGGCAAATGCACCGGCAATGGCCGTTCTTTCGCACGCTGCTGTCCAATATGGACATGGTGCTGGCCAAGAGCAGCCTGGCCATCGCCTCCCGCTACGCCTCGCTGGTGCCGGACGTTGTGCTTCGCGAGGCGATCTTTTCGCAGATCAGCCGCGAATGGCGCGATTCGATCGATGCGCTGCTGGCGGTCACCGGTCAGACCAGGCTGCTGGAGACCAACCCGCTGCTCGATCGCTCGATTCGCAATCGCTTCCCTTATCTCGATCCGCTCAATCATGTGCAGGTCGAGCTCTTGAAGCTTCACCGCGCGCATGCCGGCAATGACAAGGTGCTGAGCGGCGTCCAGTTGACGATCAACGGCATTTCGGCCGGGTTGCGCAACAGCGGCTGACCCCCGCCGCTCTCAAGCCGGGCCGCCGACTTAACGATTTGTAATCCGGGCGTTACCCATCCCTCCCCGGAATCCCTTGCGCGGCGCATCGCGCGGGACCATATTGCGCTTTGAGCGCCGCCGGCCGCCCCAAGCGGGGTGGGTTGGCGGGCGCACAACTCCATGAGGATTTTCGATGTCGGACTATGACCGTTCAGCATACCCGCGTTACGGCGCCGGCGTAGCCCGGTCTGGCGTGGGCGCGATCGATCAGGGCCTCAGGGCCTATATGATCGGCGTCTACAATTATATGACCCTGGGGCTCGGGATCACCGGTCTGTTCGCGATCGGAGCCTTCAAGCTTGGCGTGGTCGAAACTCCGGCCGGCTACGCGCTGACCGATTTCGGCCGGGCGATCTACGTTTCGCCGCTGCACTGGGTGATCGTGCTGGCGCCGCTCGCCGTGGTGTTCTTCATTTCGGCGCGCATCAATGCGGTTTCCGTCGCGACGGCGCGCAATGCGTTCTTCGTCTTCGCGGCGCTGATCGGCCTGTCGCTGTCGGCGCTGCTGCTTCGCTACACCGGGCTTTCGGTTGGCCGCGCGTTCTTCGAGACCGCCGCGGCCTTCGGCGCGCTCAGCCTTTACGGCTATACGACCAAGCGTGACCTCTCGGCGATGGGCTCGTTCATGATGATGGGCCTGTTCGGTCTGATCATCGCCAGCGTCGTCAACCTGTTCCTGCACAGCACCGGCCTGCAATGGGCGCTGTCGATCCTGTGCGTCGGCGTGTTCTCCGGCCTCACCGCCTGGGACACTCAGGCGATCAAGGCGCGCTACTATGCCGGCGACGGCTACGAGGTGGCGCAGAAGAAGTCGGTCTTCGGGGCGTTGCAGCTCTATCTCGACTTCATCAACATTTTCGTCGCGTTGCTGCAGTTGACCGGCTCGAGCCGCAATAGCTGAGGCCGCAAGCCAAAGACGAGCCCCGGTTCGCGACAGGCGGGCCGGGGCTTTTTTTGCCTTCACGCCTCGTCGAGGCCGAGCACGTCGGCCATCGAATAGAGCCCCGCCTTACGCCCCCGCGCCCAGAGCGCCGCCTTGACCGCGCCGCGCGCAAAGATCGCACGGTCTTCGGCGCGGTGGGTCAGTTCGATGCGTTCACCCTCGCCGGCGAAGATCACGCTGTGGTCGCCCGCGGCCGTGCCGCCGCGCAATGAAGCAAAGCCGATGTCGCCGGCATGCCGCGCGCCGGTATGGCCGTGGCGCAGCGGCGCGGTGCGAGCTCCGAGCGCGCTGCCGCGCCCCTCGGCGGCCGCTTCGCCCAGCAGCAACGCTGTGCCGGACGGCGCGTCGACTTTCATGCGATGGTGCATTTCGAGGATTTCGATGTCGAAATCCTCGCCCAGCGCTTTGGCTGCCCGGCGGACGAGAGCGGCAACCAGGTTGACGCCGAGACTCATATTGCCCGAGCGCACGATCGTCGCGTGACGCGCCGCCGCCTCGATGCCCTTCAAGTCGTCAACCGACAGTCCTGTCGTGCCGATGACATGAACGATGCGCGCCTGCGCCGCGAGCGCAGCGAACTCCGCCGTCGCGGCCGGCGTCGAGAAATCGAGGATGCCGTCGGCCTCGACAACCGCGGCGAGCGGGTCGGCCGACACGCAGACGCCCGTCGCCTCGCTTCCGGCGAGCAGCCCGGCGTCCCGGCCCAGCGCAGGCGAGTCGCCGCGCTCCAGCGCCGCGCAAAGGACGGCGCCCGGCGTCTCGCCGATCGTCTTGACGAGCATCCGGCCCATCCGCCCCGCGGCGCCCGTCACAACGAGCCGCATATCGGCCATTTCGCTCTCTCCCCTTCAGGCTTCGTCTAGCCGTGCGGCGGCGCGTCATGGCCCTCGACGACGACGAGGTCGACGGCGCTCGACTGGTCGCGCAAGATCGCAGCGCGGCGATATTCTTCCGACTCCAGGCAGGCGAGGGCGGTTGCGTAATCCTTGAATTCGATGACGATGTGCCGCGCCTTCAGGGCGCCGGCAGCCGTCGTGCTGGGCCCGCCGCGCACGAGGAACCGCGCGCCGAATTTGGCGAAGGCCGCCGCGTTGGCCTGCGTGTAGCGCTTGTAGCCTTCGGCATCGTTGACGTTGACATGAGCGATCCAATAACCCTTGGCCACGTTCAGGCTCCTTCCACAAGCACGTATTCGACGATCGCCGCGCCATCGCGCAAAGCCTTGGCCTGCCGATAATCGTCCGAAAAGTAGAAGGCGCGGGCCGCTTCGAAACTCTCGAATTCTATGACGACATTGCGCGCCCGCGCGGCGCCCTCGACCGCCTCGAAGCGGCCGCCGCGCGCCAGCACCCGGCCGCCATGCCTGGCGATCGCCGCCGTCGCCAGCTTCGCGTATCGGGCATAGGCCTCGGGGTCGGTGATGTCGATGCGGACGATCGAGTAACCCTTGGGCATGAGCGCCTCCGCGCGATCGGAATGGGACGAGAACGAACGGGTATTAGCAAGCCGCGGCGATTTCGGCGACGATCGCTTCGGCGGCGAGGCGGGGATCGGGCGCCGCCGTCACCGGCCGACCAACGACAAGATAGTCGGCGCCGTCGCGGATCGCCTGGCTGGGCGTCGCCACTCGTTTCTGGTCCCCGGACGCCGCGCCGGCCGGGCGGATGCCGGGCGTGACAAGGAGAAGCCGCCCGCCGAATTCGGCGCTGAGCGGCGCCGCCTCGGCGGCGCTGGCGACAAGTCCATCGACGCCCGCCGCCATCGCCTGAGCGGCGCGACGCGCCACCAGCGCCTTGACCGACAGGCCATAGCCGGCCTCGCGCAGATCGGCGTCGTCGCTGGAGGTGAGCACAGAAACGCCCAGCAGCTTCAAAGCCGATTCGGCGCGGCCGACGACCGCCGCCCGCATGGTCTGCGGGTAGGCGTGGACGGTGAGGAATTTCGCCCCGAGACGGGCGACCTGCGCGACGGCCCGCTCGACGGTGTTGGGGATGTCATGCAGCTTCAAATCGAGGAAGACCTGTTTGCCGTCGCCGACGAGCCGCTCGACCAGCGTCAATCCCCCGCTATAGGCGAGCTCCATGCCGACCTTGTAGAAGGTCACGCCGTCGCCGAGCCGCGTCACCAGCCGTTCCGCCTGCCCGACGTCCGGCAGATCTAGCGCGACGATCAGCCTGTCGCGCGGCGGCGTCTGATTGCGCATGAGTCCCCCCGCTTGGCCTGCGGCGATTGTTCAGCCGCGTCCGCCGCCGATAAAGCGGAAGGGCGTGCGGCGCACCGGTTCGCCGTCCGCGTCCGCTCGATAGGTCCAAACCCGCGCCGGCGGCAGATTCGCCCAGATCGGCGCGCCGGCATGCGCCCGCAAACGGCGATCGCCGGCGTAACGTGGAACCGGCGACGTCACGCCATAGCTGAATTGCACGAATACCCCGTCCTTCGCCATCAAACTGAACGCGTCGGCGATCAGCGCGGCGCGGCGCCCGGGCGGCTGATTGAGAAGCGGCAGGCTTGAGACGAAAGCGCGGATCGGACGCGGGCCCAGCCCCGCCAGCGTTCGCGGCAGGTCGAAGGCGTCGCCCTGCAGCACGGTAACGCCGGGAAACCGCTCGCGCAGCAGGCCGCAGAACCTCGCCTCGAATTCGACGAGCACGAGCTGCTTTTCATCGACCCCGTGCTCGATCAGCGCCCGCGTCACCGGCCCGGTGCCGGGACCAAGTTCGACGATGAGGCCGTCAACCGGCGGGTTGATCGCTCGCGCCATCGCCCGCGCCAGAAAGCGGCCGGAGGGCGACACCGCGCCGGTCAGCCGGGGGTTGGCGAACAAGGTGCGCAGAAAGCGAAGCTGGTCGGCCAGCCCGCCGGCGCTGCGTCGCCCGGACGGTTTGGCCGGCTTGTTCAAGGGCGCGGAGCGCAAAAGCGGCGGGTCGCCGAATGCGGCGCATCTGCGCGGCGCCGCGACGAGCCGCGCTTGTTCATTGACCGCCGAGCCCCTCGAAAAAGTCCTTCATGCGCGAGAAAAAGCCGGCGCTCTCGGGATGCGTGGTGTGCGAAGATTCGGCGTCAAACTCAGCCAGCAATTCGCGCTGGCGCCGAGTGAGGTTCTGAGGCGTTTCGACGTTGATCTGGATGTAGAGATCGCCAAAGTCGCGCGACCGAAGCGCCGGCATGCCCTTGCCGCGCAGGCGCAACTGGCGCCCCGCCTGTGCGCCCTCCGGCACCCGCACCTTGGCGTCGCTCCCATCCAGCGCGCGCACAATGAATTCGCCGCCGAGCGCCGCGCGAACCATCGATATCGGAATGCGGCAGTAGAGATCGGCGCCGTCACGCTGGAAGAACGGATGCGGCTTGATGGCGAGGAAGATGTAGAGATCGCCCGCCGGGCCGCCGCGCTGGCCGGCCTCGCCCTCGCCGGTCAGACGGATGCGCGTGCCGTCCTCGACGCCGGCCGGCACATTGATCGACAAGGTGCGCTCGCGCGTCACCCGCCCGGAGCCGCCACAGCGATCGCAGGGATTGTCGATGGTCTGGCCGCGGCCCTGGCAGGTCGGGCAGGTGCGCTCGATTGCGAAGAAGCCCTGCTGCGCGCGAATTCTGCCATGCCCGGCGCAGGTCTTGCAGACTTGCGGCTTCGAGCCCGCCTTGGCGCCCGTGCCGGCGCATGTCTCGCAGGCCACCGAGGTTGGCAGCTTAATCGTCGCCGTCTTGCCGTGATAGGCCTCTTCGAGGGTGATTTCGAGATTGTAGCGCAGGTCCGCGCCGCGCTCCTTGCCCGAGCCGCCGCGCCCGCCGCGCCGCCCCATCATGTCGCCGAACAAATCATCGAATATGTCGGCCATCGACGAGGCGAAGCCGTCGCCCATGCCCGCGCCGTTCTGCTCGAAGGCGGCGTGGCCATAGCGGTCGTAGGCCGCCCGCTTGTTCGCGTCGGACAGCGCCTGATAGGCCTCGTTCAGCTCCTTGAAGCGGGTTTCGGCCTGGCGGTCGCCGGGATGGCGATCCGGATGGCACTGCATCGCCGCCTTGCGGAACGCGGACTTGAGCTCCGCCTCCGTGGCGGTCTTGGCGACGCCCAGGGTCTCGTAGAAGTCGCGTTTGCCCACGTCAGCTTCAGCCCGCGCAATCATTGAGTCGTCATCTGGTCATCCGCCCATAGCAGCCCCAGCCACGGGCGGGAAGCCTCGTTGACCGACGGAGAAAGGGCGGCGGCTGCGCCGCCGCCCAAACCGTCAGGCGGACTTCTTCTTGTCGTCGTCGACTTCCTTGAACTCGGCGTCGATGACGTCGTCCTTCGGCTCGCTTCCGGGCGCCGCGGCGCCTTCGGGGCCTGCGCCGGCCGCCTGCTGCGCCTTGTACATCGCCTCGCCGAGCTTCATCTGCGCCTGCATCAGGTCGTTGGTCCTAGCCTTGATCGCCTCGATGTCCTCGCCTTGCAGCGCGGTCTTCAACGCCTCCGCCGCGGCCTCGATCGCGCTGCGGTCGGCGCTCGAGACCTTGTCGCCGTATTCCTTCAGCGACTTCTCCGCATCGTGGACGAGCGACTCGCCATGGTTCTTGGCGTCGATCAGCTCCCGCCGCTTCTTGTCGTCGGCGGCGTGCAGTTCGGCGTCCTTGACCATCTTGTTGATGTCGGTCTCGCTGAGGCCGCCCGAGGCCTGGATGCGGATCTGCTGCTCCTTGTTGGTCGCCTTGTCCTTGGCCGTGACATTGACAATGCCGTTGGCGTCGATGTCGAAGGTGACCTCGATCTGCGGCACGCCGCGCGGCGCGGAAGGCAGGCCGACGAGATCGAACTGGCCGAGCGCCTTGTTGTCGGCCGCCATCTCGCGCTCGCCCTGGAAGACACGGATGGTGACCGCGGTCTGATTGTCCTCAGCGGTCGAGAACACCTGGCTCTTCTTGGTCGGGATGGTCGTGTTGCGCTCGATAAGTCGGGTGAACACGCCGCCCAAGGTCTCGATACCGAGCGAGAGCGGCGTGACGTCGAGCAGGAGCACGTCCTTGACGTCGCCCTGCAGCACGCCCGCCTGGATAGCGGCGCCGATAGCGACCACCTCGTCCGGGTTGACGCCCTTATGGGGCTCCTTGCCGAAGAACTGCTTGACGACTTCCTGCACCTTGGGCATGCGCGTCATGCCGCCAACCAGAACCACCTCGTCGATCTGGCCAGCCGACAGGCCGGCGTCCTTGAGCGCCTTCTTGCAAGGCTCGACGGTCTTCTGAATGAGGTCGTCGACCAGCGCCTCGAACTTCGCCCGCGTCAGCTTGAGCGCGAGATGCTTCGGCCCCGTCGCGTCGGCGGTGATGTAGGGGAGGTTGATTTCGGTCTGGGTCGCGGACGACAGCTCAATCTTCGCCTTCTCGGCCGCCTCTTTCAGGCGCTGCAGCGCGAGCTTGTCCTTGGTCAGGTCGATGCCCTGCTCTTTCTTGAACTCGCTGGACAGATACTCGACCAAACGCATGTCGAAGTCTTCGCCGCCGAGGAACGTGTCGCCGTTGGTCGACTTCACCTCGAACACGCCGTCGCCGATCTCGAGCACGGACACGTCAAAGGTGCCTCCGCCGAGGTCGTAGACCGCGATGGTTCCGGCTTTCTTCTTGTCGAGGCCGTAGGCGAGCGCCGCCGCAGTCGGCTCGTTGATGATGCGCAAGACCTCGAGGCCGGCGATCTTGCCGGCGTCCTTGGTGGCCTGCCGCTGAGCGTCATTGAAGTAGGCGGGAACCGTGATCACCGCCTGGGTCACCGGGCCGCCAAGATGGGCCTCCGCCGTCTCCTTCATTTTCTGCAAGATGAAGGCGGAAATCTGCGACGGCGAATATTGCTTGCCGTCCGCCGTGACCCAAGCGTCGCTGTTGGGCCCCTTGATGATCTTGTACGGGACGAGGCTCATGTCCTTCTTGGTCATCGGATCTTCGAACGAGCGCCCGATCAGGCGCTTGATGGCGAAGAAGGTCCGTTCGGGATTGGTTACCGCCTGCCGCTTCGCGGGCTGGCCGACGAGCCGCTCGCCGTCGTCGGTAAAAGCGACGATGGACGGCGTCGTGCGCGCGCCCTCTGAATTTTCGATTACCTTAGGGGCCGAGCCCTCCATGACAGCGACGCACGAATTGGTTGTGCCAAGATCGATGCCAATTACCTTCGCCATTTCTTCTTTCCCCTATTCTTTCGCGAGACCGCCGGGCCCCAAAGGCAGCCAAGCCTTATGAGAAGCATTCCGCCGTGCGCTCAAAGCCATCGGCCTAGCTCTTCCGATCTCCGTGTCATAACCAGATTTCCGCTGGATCGGCGCGATTGCGCGCCCGAACCTGTCAGTCGGGGCGTATATAGGGGGGGCGATTTGGCGGCGCAAGGCGCGCAAGCGACGGATTCTTCAAGCTTTGAGCCCGTTTGCTCCGGGGCCGCGCGCCTTCCCCTTTTTCTCCAAGCCTTCTAGAGTCAGGCGATGACTCCCCGGTTCGGCATTCTTGTTTTCGGCCTCTTCGCCGTCGCCCTCGGGGCGAACGGAGCCGACGCGCAATTGTTGCTGCCAGGGGCCGCGCCGGCCGAGCCGCAGGGCGCGAAGGTCGCGCCCGCCAGGCACAGGAACGCGGGCTCTTCCGCTAAGGAAGTGGGGGCCGGCTCCAAGGGCGTCAAGGCGGGCCGCGAGCCCGGGATCGACAGTGTCGCGGGACGCCCGCTGATGCTCAACGGTAAGTCGGGGCTTCTGCAGATTTCCGGCGACGACAAGACGGCGACCATCGACAAGCTTGAGCTTGCCGGCGAAAGCATCTCCGACCCCTCGCAGCGCTGTGTCGTCGACATTGTCGGAGAGAAGCCGATCCTCGCGACCGCCGCAGGGCGCCCCGACGGCCTCATGCGGTTCGAGGCCGATGTCGCGGCTTGCCCGATCGCGTTCGACGTTCTCGACGGCGCGGTTCTTGTGCCCGCCCAGATCACCGCCTGCGTCTTCAAGGCCGCAGACTGCCAGACGACGCCCGGCGGCCTCTGGGGCCCCGACGGCGCTTCGCTCGTCGGCGACGCGGCGAAGATCGTCAAGGAACGCGCCGCGGCGGAAAAGGCCATGGCCAGGATCGTGCGCGCGATCGACGATCGCGCCAAGAACAGCCCAGAGGCGGCCAACCTGGCGCGCGACCAGAACGCCTTTGCCGGCCAGCGCGACGAACTCTGCCACGACTACGCCAAGGAAAGCCTCCACGGCTACTGCGCGCTCCGCGTCACCCAGGGGCGGACCGCTCTGCTCCAGACGCGGCTCGATGCGCTCCCGACCGC
This sequence comes from Roseiarcus sp., assembly GCA_036489975.1. Taxonomy (GTDB): domain Bacteria; phylum Pseudomonadota; class Alphaproteobacteria; order Rhizobiales; family Beijerinckiaceae; genus Roseiarcus. The sequence continues at coordinate 28,536 of DASXES010000038.1, read as the reverse complement.
AGCGACCCCCGCGACCACGAGCGAAAAGGGGAGGAAGGGGAAGTCGAAGAAAGGGGCCAAGCAGCCCTAGCGCGGATGCGGCGATTGAGCTCGGCTTCGGCCCGGAAACACGACGATCTTAAAGGCTCTTGCGTAGCCCGAGGACTCGACCCATGGTCGGTGGCGAGGCGACCCCGAGGTGATCCGTGGCGGAAGGTGCGATGGGCGGAGGCAGAGCAACGGTTACGGCCGGCGGGGACGCTCATGGCGCGCGGTCCCTGAAAGCCAAAGCTGCCGATGAGTTCCGCAGGTTCCTCGTTCTCTTTTTCTATCTCTGGATTCTGTTCGGTGTTTTCGTGCTCAACCAGGGCGTGGTCATGCGCGAGCATGGGATCAATTTCCCCATGCTGGGTTTTGCTTTCATCAATGCCCTAGTTTTCGCCAAGGTGATGATGCTGTTCGAGGTGTTCGACCCAGGCCGCTGGCTGCGCCATCGGCCTCTCATCTATCCGATCCTCTATGAGACGATGCTCCTGACAGCTCTATTTCTCGTCGCCCATGTCATCGAAAAGACGATCGAAGGGCTCCTTCGTGGAAAGACGTTCGCTGACAGCCTGCCGGCGCTTGGCGGGGGCGGCCTCGTGGGGTTCCTAAGCATCACCGCCATTCTGTTTATCGCGCTGATCCCATTTTTCGGCCTGAGAAATCTGAGCCTGGCGATGGGCGAGGGGCGGCTCTGGGCGGTGATTTTCGAGCAGCCTTCGGACGAGGAGGGTAAGCGCCGGCGCGGCGGGTCGGCTCGATCCCGCTAGGTGTTCGGCCGCGCCGGGCCGGAAAGCTTTATCTCTCGGGGCAGGTCGGCTAGCTTGCGCGAAGCTTAGACAAGCCGCCGCGGCTATCGCCTTGCGAGGGACCACGCCTCATGTGGAATGAATTCAAGGAATTCGCGCTCAAAGGCAATGCGCTCAGCCTCGCGATCGGCGTGATCATCGGCGCGGCGTTCGGCAAGATCGTCGACGCCCTGGTCAACGACATCATCATGCCGATCCTTGGCATTGCTGGCAAAGCCGACTTTACCAACTATTACATCCCGCTGTCGAGCAATGTGACCGCGACCAATCTCACCGATGCGCGAAAGCAGGGTGGTGTTCTGGCCTACGGCGACTTCATCACAGTGGTGATCAACTTCCTCATCGTCGCGATCGCGTTGTTCGTCGCAATCAAGGCGATCAACATGATGACCCGGAAGGCGGCCAAGGAGCCGCCTCCGCCAGCGCCGCCCACCCAGGAAGTCATTCTCCTGACCGAGATCCGCGACCAATTGGCCAAGCGCGGCGCTTAGCCGGCTTCAACTCACTCGGCCGCGGCGACGGCTTCGGACGCGAGTTCGCTTTCCGGCTCGCCGGCGCCCCCCTGGCTCCGCGCCACCCAGAACGACGCCTGCGCCACGAGACCCGCAGCGAGGAGCACGATGGCCGAGGCGAGCGCCGGGTTTGCGCCCAGGCCCGCGATCGCGACCAGTCCCGCTCCCACAGCCATCTGGACCGAACCGTAAAGTCCGGACGCAGCTCCCGTGACGCGCGGATTCACGCTGATCGCCTGGACAAGGGCGGCGGGCGCCGCCGCGCCCACCCCGACGCTGAACGCAAACATCGTTCCGATGACGCCGATCAGAGTCGCGCGGTCGGCGATCAAAAGGCCAAGGAACGAAGCCGCCGCCACGACGCTGACGGCGTTGGCCGCGACCAGAAACCGGTTGAGCGGAAAGCGCTCGATCAGCCGGCTTGCGAGAAGGCTGCCGAGCCAGAGCCCGGAAACCAGGACCGCGAGATAGGGACCAACGCTTGCGCTCGGCGCATGCAGGGTGTCGACAAAGATGAAAGGCGCGCAGGCGATGAACGCGTAGAGGGAGGTTGTCGCGCAAGCCCCGCCAAGGGCGTAGCCCAGGAACTGACGGGACCGCAGCAAGCCGACGTAGTCGCGCGCATATTTCGAGACGCTGACGAACAGCGCGTCGGGCCGCGTCTCGGGCAGAACTCGCCACGCCAGCACGAAATTGGCCACGCCCAGCGCGGTCAGCCCCATCAGGATCGCCCGCCATCCCCAAAGACCGCTGAGCGCCGCGCCGATGAGGGGGGCGATCGCGGGGCCGGCGGTCACCAGCACATTGACCAGCGCGAGGCGCCGGGCGGCCTCGTTCGCCTGCGACGTGTCGCGGATGATGGCGCGGGCGAGCAAGAGGCCCGCGCAGCCGCCGAGGCCCTGAAAAAATCGGGCGACGACGAGCGCATGCGCGTTCGGGGCGAAGAGCCCGGCGATGCTGGCGATGGTGAACAGGCAGAGGCCGAGCAACAAGGCGGGCCGGCGGCCAAAGCGGTCGGAGAGCGGCCCGTAGACCAGCTGGCCGACGGCCAGGCCAAGGATGTAAAGACTGATCGTGAGTTCGACAGTGGCGGTCGTCGCGTGAAGGTCCCTCGCCGTCTCCGGAAGCGCGGGCACGAAGATGTGCATGCCAAGCGTGCCGCAGAGGATGAACAAGCCGAGCAGCCAGAGCGGAACCGCGGGCGGTCGTCGAGCGAGCTTCATCGGACCGCCGCCGGCTTGCGTTCGACGGTCTCCGGCCGCGCCTCGCCAAGGCTCAAGAGCCGGTCCCTGATCGTTTCGAGCCGATCGAGAATGCGCGCCAGATCCTCGTCGGAGACCTCGCCGAGGACGACGTCGCGAATGTCCTGGGATACGCGCTCGACTTTATCCACCGTCCGGCGTCCGCGAGAAGTGAGCGCAAGGCTCTTGGCCCGACGGTCGGCCACGTCAGCGCATCGCTCGATGAGGCCCGCGTTCTCAAGCGCGTCGAGCAGGCGGACGACCGAGGAGCCATCGAGTGACAACGAAGCGGCCAGCTCGTTCTGCCGCATCGGCGATTCGGAGCGTGCGATCCGGAGCAAGGGGAGCCAAGTCGCTTCCGTCAGTCCATAGACCTGCAGCCGGCCATCGACCGCGCGTCGCCATTCCCGCGCCACATGGGCGACGAGAGGCGCGAATCGAGCCCGGGCGTCTTTTGCGGCGAGCGGCATGGGCGATATATAGATGATATATCAATTAATGATCTATCAATTATACGTGAGGCCGCTAGGGCGTGGGCAACCCATGCTCTGAAGGTGGCGGCGACGACCGAGAGGTTTGCAGCGTTGTGAAGGTGCGGGCCGCTTCCCGCGGCTAGTTACCGCCCGTTCTTCGCCAGCCAGGCCCTCATTTGCGCGATTTCCTTGTCTTGCGCGGCGACGATGTCCGTCGCCAACTGGCGCAATTCGGGATCGGTTCCGTATTGGAGCTCAACCTTGGCCATATCGATCGCCCCTTGATGATGCGGAATCATCATGCGCGCGAAATCTTCGTCCGGCTTGCCTGTCGGCTTTACCTGCATGCCGTTCATCATGGTTTTCATCGAGTCCGCGAACGCCTTGTCGGCAGGGCTCGTCGCGGGCTTCATCGCCATGCCCTTCATGTCCTCGGCGCGGACGGTTTGCGTTGACGACAGCAAGGCGGGCATCACGAGAGCGGCGGCGAGAAGCATCGGTTTGTTCATTGCGTTTTCCTCTTGGGTTGCGGGATCGGATCCGACTCGGGTCTCTGGCCCGGGCGATGGTTCAAAATTAGCTGCGGAGGTCTTTGATCAGCGCGGCAATGCCGAGCGCCGGCACGATGATAACCCGTAGCTAGGTCAGGTCCGCGCCCCACACCAAGGAGCCGCCGAATGGCCCGCTCCAACTCATCACGCCAAGCCCTCATACCTAAGCGACCGCGCGGGCGAGCTTGGAGCGCACCACTTGCGCAGCTTCCTTGAGCGCCGGATTGTCAATGGCCAGCATCGAGGCAACGGGATCGATCGCCGCGATTTCGGTTCGTCCGTCTCCGGCGTCGCGCACCACAACGTTGCAGGGCAGCATGGTCCCGACCTTGTTCTCCAGGCGGAGTGCTTCATGCGCGAGGGCCGGGTTGCAGGCGCCGAGAATGACGTAACTGGGATAATCGACGCCGATTTTTGCTTTCAACGTCTCCCGCACATTGCTCTCCGTCAGAACGCCGAACCCTTCCGTCTTCAGGGCTTCTTTCGTGCGCGCTACGACCTCGTCGAACGCGACTGGCAACGGCCGGTTGATCTAATAATCCATAACGCTCCTCCTTGCCTGATCACTGGAGCTGCACCCTCCGCAATCGAAGCGCATTGGCGATGACGCTGACGGAGGACAACGACATCGCCGCGGCGGCGATGACCGGCGACAGCAGAAAGCCGAATGCCGGATAGAGAACGCCGGCCGCGATCGGCACGCCGAGCGCATTGTAGAGGAAGGCGAAAAACAGGTTCTGGCGGATGTTGCCCATCGTCGCCTGCGAGAGGCGCCTCGCGGCTAAGACGCCGAGGAGATCGCCCTTGACCAGCGTAACGCCGGCGGACTCGATGGCGACGTCGGTTCCCGTCCCCATCGCGATCCCGACGTCGGCGACGGCGAGCGCCGGGGCGTCGTTGACGCCGTCGCCGGCCATCGCGACGACGCGGCCTTCCTTGCGCAGTCGTTCAACCACCCTGCCCTTGTCCTGCGGCAGAACTTCCGCCTCGATTTCTGCAATGTCGAGCTTGCGCGCGACTGCTTCGGCCGTCGTGCGATTGTCGCCGGTCAGCATGACCACGCGGACCCCCGCGTCCTTGAGCGCGCGAATGGCATCGGCTGTCGTCGCCTTGATCGGATCGGCGATGGCGATGACGCCGGCCGCCCTGCCGTCGAGCGCAACGAAAATCGCGGTCGCGCCGTCACCGCGCAATGCGTCCGCCTCCGCTTCGAGCGGGCCGACGTCAACCCGAAACGCCTGCATCATCCCGGGATTGCCGAGCGCGACCTTGCGCCCGTCGATGACGCCGGCTACGCCCTTGCCCGGGACGCTCTCGAACCCATCGACCGGGCCAAGCGGGAGATTGCGGTCAGCCGCCGCGTGCAGAGTCGCATCCGCGAGCGGATGCTCGCTCATACGTTCGAGGCTGGCCGCGAGCTTGAGCAGTTCGTCTTCGCCGACCCCGGGCGTCGGCCTCACCGCCACAACTCTCGGCTTGCCTTCGGTCAGCGTGCCCGTCTTGTCGACGACCACGGTGTCCACCTTTTCGAGCCGCTCAAGCGCCTCCGCGTTCCTGATCAGGACGCCCACCTGCGCGCCTCGCCCGACGCCGACCATGATCGACATCGGCGTCGCGAGGCCTAAAGCGCATGGGCAGGCGATGATCATGACCGAAACCGCCGCGACAAGGCCATAGGCCAGGCGCGGCTCAGGCCCCCAGATCGCCCAAGCGGCGAAGGCCGCGACGGCGACGGCGAGGACCAGCGGCACGAACCAGCCGGAGACCTGATCGGCGAGACGCTGGATTGGCGCTCGGCTGCGCTGCGCCTGCGCAACCATTTGGACGATCTGCGCCAGCACCGTGTCCCGGCCGATTTTGTCAGCGCGCATCACGAAGGCGCCGCTTTGGTTCAGCGTGCCGCCGATGACTTTGTCGCCCACGGTCTTGCCGACGGCCATGGATTCTCCGGTCAACATCGATTCATCGACCGCGCTTCGCCCCTCGACGATCTGGCCATCCACCGGGACCTTCTCGCCCGGCCGAACACGAAGCCGATCGCCGATTTTGACCGCGTCGAGCGCCACTTTCTCATCCGCGCCGTCCGCTCGGACGAGGCTCGCGGTCTTGGGCGCAAGATCGATGAGCGCGCGGATCGCGCCGCCCGTCTGCTCACGCGCTCTCAGCTCCAGCACCTGCCCAAGCAGGACGAGCGTCGTGATGACCGCCGCGGCTTCGAAATATACCGCGACCGCCCCGTGCGCGCCCCGGAAAGCCGATGGGAACAGGCCCGGCGCCACGGTGGCGACGACGCTATACGTCCACGCGACGCCGACCCCTAAGGCGATCAGCGTGAACATGTTGAGATTGCGGCTCTTGAGCGAGGCCCAGCCGCGCTCGAAGAACGGCCAGCCCGCCCAAAGCGCCACCGGAGTCGCCAGCGCCAGCTGAATCCAGTTGGAAACGCCCTCGGGCAAGAAGCGATGCAGGCCAATGAGATGGCCGCCCATTTCGAGCGCGAAGACGGGGATGGAGAGCGCGAGCGCGATCCAGAAGCGCCGGGTCATGTCGACAAGCTCGGCGCTCGGGCCGGTCGCTTCTGTTGCGATCTCCGGCTCCAGCGCCATGCCGCAGATCGGGCAGCTCCCGGGATGGTCCTGCCGGATCTGCGGGTGCATCGGGCAGGTGTAGACCGCGCCTGCGGGCGCAGCCCGTGGCGATGAAGCCTCGGGCGCGTGGTGCGCGTGTCCATGCGAGGCGCCGGCCGGCGCGTGAGTTGGCTGGGCTAAGAATCGCGCCGGCTCGGCGACGAATTTCCCGCGGCAGCCGGCGGAGCAGAAGAAGAAGGTCTCCCCGCCATGCTCGGCTTTGTGCTTTGCCGTCGCCGGATCGACCGACATGCCGCAGACGGGGTCCTTCGCGAGCACGCTCGCGGCCTCGGCTGAGTCCATCTGCAAATGCTGGTTGTGTTCCATGACGGGGACAGATACACCTTCCCATCATGGGAAGGTCAAGCGGATTCTCGATATGAACATCGGCGCGGCGGCGGCCTCCAGCGGAGTCACCGCGAAAATGATCCGCCATTACGAGGCGATCGGCTTGCTGCGACCGGCCGAGCGGCGCTCGAATTCTTATCGCGACTACGGCGAGCGCGACCTCCACGAGCTGAGGTTCATCAGACGGGCGCGACGGCTCGGTTTTTCGATTCCCGAGATTGGCGAGTTGCTCGCTCTATGGCGCGATCGCGGTCGCCCCAGCCGCGAAGTGAAGCGGATCGCGGAAACGCATATCGGTGATCTCCAGTCGAGGGTCGCCGAGATGCAAGCGATGGCGAACACGCTTCGAGAACTCGTGGGCGCATGCCACGGCGACGATCGGCCCGACTGCCCGATCCTCGACGATCTAGCGCTCGGCGGAGGCGCCCGTACTAAGGGCTGAGAGCCGGCTCCCTCGGCTTCAACGCCGCGGGAGCCGTCGACGATCTCAGGCGGCCGCTCTTGCCGTCATGGCGCCATACACGGCGGTTTCGAAATCGACGTATCCGCCGACTGAAGCCGGGTCCGCAAAAGGCAGGATCTGGGTCGCCCAGAAACCGCCGACCCCATTCTTGCGATCAATCCAGAAGTAGAGATTGGCGAGCCCAGCCCAGGCGAGCGCGCCTGCCGGCCGCCCTGTTGGGGCGTCGTGATCGTTGATCATGAACGTAAGGGCCCATGACTTCGGCATTCCGGGGAAGAACTCGGCGTAGTTGGAAAGGCTCGGGATGACGCCCGGCAGTCCCTTGATTTTCATGGTCCCCGGAAGATTGTTCTTGGCCGCCATCTCGACGGTTTCCTTCTTGAGGACGCGTCCCCCAGGTCCCTGGCCGTCGTTCAACCACATGCGGATAAACTTCGCGTAGTCGAGCACCGTGGAGTAGAGCCCGTGACCGCCCATGTGCACCTCGGGGTCAGACGGCAGCGTGAAGTCCGGAAGCGGCGTCAAAACGCCTTTCTCGTCGCGCTGATGCATCGTCACCATGCGCTTGCGCATCGATTCATTCATCGAGAATGCGGTGTCCTCCATGCCCAGCGGCTTGAAGATCCTCTCCTTCATGACTTCGCCAAGCCGCTTGCCGCTTATCCCCTCGACCACCTGGCCCGCCCAATCGATGTTGGAGCCGTATTCCCATTTCTCGCCGGGATCGAACAAGAGCGGGGTCCGAATCGAAGCATGCGAGGCGGTAATGACGCTCGGCTGTCCGTGGTTCTGAGCGAGCTGATTGTAGTTCTCGTTGAAGAAGTCGTAGCCGAAGCCGGCCGTGTGAAGCAGCAGCATGCGCGTGGTTATGTCGCGCTTCGGCGCCCGGAGTTTCGGCTTTCCAGATTCATCGAAGCCGTCAAGGACCTGGAGCTTGCCTCTCCGGGGCATAGGTCTTCGCTGGCGCATCAAGGTCCAGCTTGCCGTCTTCCACCAACTGAAGGCACGCCGTGCCGGTGATCGCCTTGGTGGTCGAGAAGATGGCGAAAACGCTGTCGGTCGTCATTGGGGTGTGAGCGCCGGCCTGGCGCACGCCGAAGGCGCCCTCGTAAGTGTTCGCATTGCGGGCCGTCGCGATCGCCACGACGCCCGGCACTCCGGGGGTGGAATTGACCGCCTTGTTCAGTACGGCGTCGGCGGCAGTTTTGACAGATTGAACCATGCCTTCCTCCCTGTTTGACCAATGCGGCTCACGCGCCTTTTCGGCGTCCGGCCCAGGATCACTCTATCACATGAAAGTGGGCGCAACTCTGGCGCCTGCGCCGACGGGGAGCGCCCCGAACGCAGAAATCCCCTTGTCCGCACCGGGCCGCTGGTCCATGAGGCCGCAATGAACATCGTCTCGTCCCGCGGCCCCAATTGGCCCGACCTCATCCGCCCCGTCATGCGCGACGTCGCCACGAGCGGCATCGTCGAGGTGTTCAATTACGGCCGCGGCCGGCAGGGGCTTATTCCCCTGTGGGTTGGCGAGGGCGACCTGCCGACGCCGCCCTTCATCAGCGAAGCGGCCAAGGCCTCTCTCGATCGCGGCGAAACCTTCTACACCTGGCAGCGGGGCATCCCGGAGCTTCGCGCGGCGATCGCGGCCTACATGACGCAAGTCTACGGCGCCGCGCCCGCCGGCGGCCCTTTCTCGCCCGAGAATTTCTTCGTCACAATTGGGGGAATGCACGCGATCGAGATCGCGACCCGGCTCATCGTCGGCGCGGGCGACGAGGCGCTGATCCCCACGCCCGCCTGGCCCAATTTCGTCGGCGCGCTGGAAATTTCCGGGGCGCGCGCCGTGCCCGTCCCACTTGACAAGCAGGGCCGCTGGAGCCTCGATCCGGCCAAGCTCGAGAAGGCGGTCACGCCTGCGACCAAACTCATCTTTTTCAACACCCCCGCCAACCCGACCGGCTTCGTCGCGACGCGCGAAGAGATCGTCGAGACGCTCGCCATTGCGCGCCGGCATGGGCTCTGGATCATCGCCGACGAGATTTATGGCCGCATCACCTACGACGGCGTTCGCGCGCCCTCGTTTCACGACGTGATGGAGCCGGACGACAAGATCCTGTTCGTCCAGACCCTGTCCAAGAACTGGGCGATGACGGGCTTCCGCATCGGCTGGCTCGAGGCGCCGGCGGCGCTCGGCGAGGTCATCGAGAACTTGGTCCAGTACACGACCTCGGGCGTGCCCGTTTTCAATCAGCGCGCCGCGACCACGGCGCTCGAACAGGGCGAAGCTTTTCTTGCCCAGCAGATCGAACGCTGCCGCCGCTCGCGCGATATCTTATGCGAGGGGCTTGCCCAGACCGGGCGCGTGCGCTTCTTTAGGCCGGAGGCGGCGTTCTATCTCTTCTTCTCGGTCGACGGCTTCCCCGATTCGCGCGCACTCGCCCTCCGCCTCATCGACGAAGCGGGCGTGGGCGCGGCGCCGGGCGGCGCATTCGGATTGGGCGGCGAGGGCCATCTGCGTATCTGTTTCGCGCGCAATCCCGATGAGATCGCCGAAGCGACCCGGCGCATGGCGCGCTGGCTCAAGGGGTAAGGCGCAGGATCCCCGCCTGGGCACGGCGCACGCCGATCGCGAGCGCGCGGGTTTATCGATCGTGCCATTTCTCTGCTACCACCCATGCAGCATTTCGCGAACAGCTGAGGGACGAACCGCTCGGATAGGAAGAGTTTGAAACCGAGCGGATCGATCACGCTGCTCAGCGCCTATCGAACGATCGAGGATGATTTCGCAGCAACCAAAATCGTCGCAAGGATCACCGGAAGACTGGCTCAACGGGCGATGCGCTGGCCGCGTCGGTAGAGCAAGGCTCGGGAGCGCGCTTGAGTACGCGCCCAGGCGAAGGGGAAGCGGTCGCGTAGCCGCCCTTTTACCGGCGCGCGTTAATGATTTCAATTGCTTGGGACCTTGTTTAGCTTCGCGCCCAAAAATGCTGCGCCGTTGGGCGCGATTGGGAAAGGAGCGCATAACCTCGCCAGCGCTGCCCCGTTGACTTGGGCTCTAGATGGGATGTAGAGCTTAGGACGGGAGGAGAGCGACTTGTCATCGCCTCAACAAACGTCGCTGCCGAAGGGTGCGACACGTCTGACCGTTCATGCTCTTGGGTCGCAGATCGTGGCCGGCCGATGGACGCCGGAGACACGGCTGCCACACGAGCAGGACCTCGCCGCGGTGTTCGGTGTCGGGCGCAATGTGCTTCGGGAGGCGGTGAAAGTCCTTGCCGGCAAAGGCCTCATCCGCACCGCGCGGCGTTACGGCTCTTGCGTCTGCAAAAAGTCCGACTGGAACTTCTTCGACGCCGACGTTCTCTCGTGGCATTTGTCGGACCTCGATCAGTACGCCCGCTTCCTCCACGACCTCACGGAGTTGCGACTGTGCATCGAACCGCGGGCCGCGGCGCTCGCGGCGCGGCGCGCCACCCACGAGGAGCGCGCCCGGCTCGTCGCGCTTACAGATTCGCTTGAAACAGCGTCCGCTCTCGATGCGGCCGCGATTGATGTTGAATTCCACCTGGCCATTCTAGAGGCGACGCACAACAAGCTGATGGCCGGCTTCCGTCAGCCTTTCAGCGTGCTCTTGAAGGCGCTGTTTGAGGCGGCTCGCGTCTCGCTCTCCGGCAAATACGCCTACGACTCAAATCCGGTGATTCACCGCGCCCTCGCCGTCGCGATCCGTGACGGCCGCGAGGAGGAGGCCTTCGCCCTGGTGTACGCCATGCAGGCGCGGAACCATACCGGGGCGACCGATCTCGCCACCAGCCAGGGCGAATGGTGGATCGGGCCGCCCGCCGGCGCCCTCGGGCCGCAATCGCCTTCCGGCGCGTCGAAAGGCAAGACGCGCGTTGCGCGGATGAAACGCGCGTCGAAAACAATCAGGCCCCACAGCCCATGAAGATATCGGCCATCCACGCCTATCCGATCTGGGTCGGCAACCGCAATCAGCTCATCGTCAAGGTCGAGACCGACGAAGGCCTTTATGGATGGGGCGAATCGGGGATGTCCTATCGTGAGCGCGCTGTCGTCGGCGCCGTCGAGCACTATCGCGAGTTCCTGATCGGGCGCGATCCTATGCGCACTGGCGCGCTGTGGCAGGAAATGTATCGAAGCCAGTACTTCGAGGGCGGCCGCGTGCTGGCGGGCGCGATCTCGGCGATCGACATCGCTCTTCATGACCTCAAAGGCAAGGCGCTTGGCGTACCTGTCTATGAACTCCTCGGGGGAAGGCATCGCGACCGTGTGCCAACCTTCGCGACGACGTTCGCCACCGGATCTGCGATGATCGAGGAGGCCAAGGAACTGATCAGGCTCGGCTGGACCTGCATCCGGTTCTTTCCCGTCGGGCAGGCATCGGAGGACATCTTCGAGCCGCGCGAATCGATTGCCGCGACCGCGCCCTGGCTCGTTCGCGCCCGCGAGGAACTCGGCGGCGCTGTCGCGCTCGGCATCGATTACCATCATCGGCTGAGCGTCGCCGAGGCGGCGTCATTTTGCCAGAAGATGCCTTCCGGGACGCTCGATTTCCTGGAAGAGCCGATTCGCGATGAATCCCCGACGGCTTACGAGGCGCTCCGCCGGCTGACCGACATTCCTCTCGCCATCGGCGAGGAGTTTTCTTCGAAATGGCAGTTCCTGCCGTTCATCGAGCGCGACATCCAACAATTCGTCCGGATCGATGTCGCCAACGTCGGCGGTCTCACCGAGGCGATGAAGGTCGCCGGATGGAGCGAGGCCCACTACGTCGATCTGATGCCTCACAATCCGCTGGGACCGATCTGCACGGCGGCCACGGTCCATCTGGCCGCGGCCGTGCCGAATTTCGCGTGGCTCGAATGTTTCAAAACGCCGGTAGGCGGCCAGCCCGGCCGTCACGATGAGGATCTGTTCCCCGTGCAGATGAAGCTCGACGGCGCGTCCTACGTCCTGTCGGAGGCGCCTGGACTCGGGATCGAGGTGAACGAGGACCTCGTCCGCAAGCAGGCGTTCCGCTACGCCGAAGCGCCGCATCTGCGTCGCAAGGATGGTTCGCACACCAACTGGTGACGCCGGTTGGGGCGATTTCGGTTCGAGAATTCGGCGCAGGGAGGATGATCGTGAGCGACAGGGCCGTCGCGGAGGCTGGAAGAGGGACGCACGGCTGGCTCCGCGCGCTGGCGATGCGCGGCCCGGTCTGGATCGCGGTCGTGCTGCTCTTTCTGCTCGCCTCGAGCGTCTCGCCCGCCTTCATGAGCCTCGAGGAAATCCGCAACATCTTTCAGGTGACAGCCTTTCTCGGCGTGACCGCGATCGGACAAACGATCGCCCTCATGGTGGGCGGCATCGACTTGTCGATTGGCGGCATGGTCACGCTGACCAACGTCCTGGCCACGAGCGTCATGGACGGCCACAACGGCGCCATCCTTCCAGCCGTTGGCGTCTGCCTCTTGGCTGGCGTCCTCGTCGGGCTCGTCAACGGCCTGCTCATCGCCTACCTCCGGGTGACGCCGATGATCGCGACCCTGTCGACCAATTCAATCCTCTTCGGCGTGGCGCTCGTCTACACGGGCGGCGCCCCGCACGGCAGCGCCGCCCCGCTCTTCGTGCCTATCGGGCAAGGCCATATCGCCGGCGTTCCTGCGAGCGGGCTGAGCTGGATCGTTGTCGCGCTCGTCATGGCCTTTGTCCTGACGAGGACGGTCTTCGGCCGCTGGGTCTACGCAGTCGGAGCGAATCCGGTCGCGGCGCGATTGATGGGCGTGCCCGTTCAGCAGGTGCTGCTCGTGGCCTATATGCTGTCGAGCCTGATGGCGGTGCTCGGCAGCCTGCTCATCACCGCATACATCGGCAATCCGAGCCTCGGGATCGGCGACCAGTTCCTGCTGACCTCGGTCGCCGCGGCCGTCGTCGGCGGGACGGCGCTCACCGGCGGCATCGGGAGCATCATCAGCACGATCGGCGGCGCCCTGTTCATCACGGAAGCCAACAGCTTCACCAACATCGCCCACATGTCGACGGGAACTCAATACATCGTCCAGGGCGCAATCATCGCGCTGAGCGTCCTCGTCTACCGGTTCGTTTTGCACGCCAACTAACAACGATAGAAAAACCAGGAGGAGAAGAGTCCATGCGGAAATTCAACCAATCCATGATGAGCCGGCGCGCGGCCCTGAAGATGGGCGCGGGCTTCGCCGTCGCGGGGCTCGCCGGCTCCGGCGCGTCCGCCGAGACCGACATTTCCCGCGCCACGGTGACGGGGTCGAAAGAGATCACGTCCGGCGCCAAGTTCAAGCGCTCGGGCAAGCTGCGCATCGGGGTGAGCAACGGCTTTTCGGGCAACACCTGGCGGACCGAATGCATGGCCTCGCTGCGCAAGGAGGCGGCGAAGCATCCTGAGATCGCCGACCTCATCATCGTCGACGGTCAGGGGGACATCACCAAGCAGGTGAATGACATCCAGGATCTTGTCTCGCAGCAGGTCGACGGGCTTCTATGCATTCCGAACTCGTCGACCGCCGTCGCGCCGGCGCTCGCCCGGGCGATGCGCGCCAACATTCCGGTGGTGCCTTTCAATCTCGAGGTTTCAGGCGACCAATGGTGCTCGTATATCGGCACGGACCTTGCCAAGAAGGGCGTCGCCAAGGCGAAGTTCCTCAACGAGGCGCTCGGGGGCAAAGGCAAAATCGTGGCCATGGGCGGCCTGCCGGGCAACGCGGGTACGGCGGCCGAATGGGCGGCCAGCAAGGCGGTGCTCAGCAAGGACATCGAAGTGCTGGCGATGAAGGACGCCTACTGGCAGGAGGATCGCGCCAAAGTGCTGATGGCCGATCTCATCGTCGCTTATCCGCAGATCGACGCCGTCTGGTGCGATGGCGGCGGCGAAGGGGCAGGCGCCACGAAGGCGCTGCTTGCCGCCGGGCGTAAGCTCGTTCCGGTGACCGACGACGACTACAACGGGATGCTCAAGCTTTTCGCCCAGCATCACGCCGACAATCCGAACTTCAAGCTGTGCCTTATCTCCGAGCCGACCTGGGAAAGCACGCTCGCCGTGCGCACCATCCTCGCTCTTCTGGCGGGGAAGGATGTGCCGAAGCGGCAGATCGTCGAACCGGTGCCGATCAGCAACGCCAACTATCAGCAATACCTGAAACCGAATCTGCCGGACGGCGTCTACGTGGACAGCGATTTGTCGGACGAGGAACTCGCCAAGATCTTTCACTGAAGAACAATAAGCAGACCGAAAAAGGGAGAGAAACGATGCTGAAATACGGCCAATCAACGATGAGCCGGCGCGGGATCCTGCAGATGGGCGTCGGCCTCGCTGCGGCGGGGCTAGGCGCCCGCGGCGCCCTTGCCGCCACCGACATTTCCAAGGTCACCGTCACCGGATCGAAGGACATGACCTCTGGCGCGAAGTTCAAGCGCTCGGGAAAGTTGCGCATTGGCGTGAGTAACGGTTTCTCCGGCAACACCTGGCGGACCGAATGCATGGCCTCGCTGCGCAAGGAGGCGGCGAAGCATCCCGAGATCGCCGACCTCATCATCGTCGACGGCCAGGGCGACATCACCAAGCAGGTAAACGACATCCAGGATCTCGTCGCCCAGCAGGTGGACGCGATCCTGTGCATCCCGAATTCGTCGACGGCGGTGGCCCCGGCGCTCGCGCGGGCGATGCGCGCCAATATTCCGGTCATCCCCTTCAACCTCGATGTTTCAGGCGAACAATGGTGCTCGTATATCGGCACGGACCCCTTCAAGAAGGGCGTCGCCTGGGGCGCGTTCATGACCGAGGCGCTCGGCAACAAGGGAAAGATCGTCGCGCTCGGCGGCCTGCCCGGCAATTCGGGCTCCGCCGCCGTCTGGGCCGGCGCGCAGACGACTCTGGGCAAGGGGATCGAAGTGCTGGCGATGAAAGACGCCTATTGGCAGGAGGATCGGGCGAAAGTCGTGATGGCGGATCTTATCGTCGCCTATCCGCAGATCGACGGCATCTTTTGCGACGGCGGCCAGGACGCCGCGGGCGCCGCCAAGGCAATGCTGGCCGCGGGGCGCAAGCTGGTTCCGATCACCGGCGACGACTACAACGGCATCCTCAAGATCTACGACGAGCATCACCAGGACAATCCCGGCCTCAAGCTTGGCCTGGTTTCAGAGCCCACATGGGAAAGCACGCTCGCCGTGCGCACGGCGCTCAAGCTCCTGGCCGGGGAGGATGTGCCAAAGCAGCAGATCATCGAGCCTTCGTTGATCAACAACGCCAACTACGCCCAGTACGTGAAGCGCGATCTGCCCGATGGGGTCTTTGTCGACACCGACCTGACGGACGCTGAACTCGTCAAAATCTTTCACTGATCGCGGTCTTCCCTGATCGCCAGCCTCGACATGAACGACCCCGCCACGCTTCGCGTCATCGGTATCGAGAAAAGCTTCCCGGGCGTTCTGGCGCTCAAGGGGGTGTCGTTCGATGTTCATCGCGGCGAGATTCACGGCCTCGTCGGCGAGAACGGAGCGGGCAAGTCCACGCTCATGCGCGTTCTCGCCGGCTTTTTCCGTCCGACCGCGGGGCAGATCCTGCTCGACGAGAAGCCCATCCAGCTCGCGAGCCCGCGCGATGCACATGACCGCGGGATCGCCATGGTCTACCAGGACACCCGGCTGGTGCCCGACCTCGACGTCGCGCAGAATATCTGGCTCGGCCGGGAGCCCGGGAGCCGCTTCTTCGTCGACAGACGCCGTATCGAACGGACCGCCAAGGAAATCCTCGATCGCCTCGGGCTGCAGATTCCACTCGACGCGCCTGTCCGCAGCCTCGCCTTCGACGAACGGCAAATCGTGGAGATCGCGCGCGCGCTGACGACAGATCCGCCATTCCTCATCCTCGACGAGCCGACGTCCGGGCTCGACCGCGGCGAGACGGAAAGGCTGTTCGTCATTCTTCGTCAGCTCCGGTCGGCGGGCAAAAGCCTGATCTTCATCTCCCACCGGTTGCCGGAGGTGCTTTCGCTCGTCGACCGGATCACGGTGATGAAGGACGGCGAGGTGGTCGGCACGGTCGCGCATGGCGCAGTCGACCAGGACCGGCTCGTTTCGATGATGGTCGGACGATCGATGACTGTGGCCTATCCGGCGCGCGCCACGGACGTCGGCGCGCCCCGCCTTCAGGTCCGCGGGCTGTCGAGCCCGGGGCGGCTGCGGGACATCAGCTTTTCGGCGGCGGCGGGCGAGGTCGTCGGCCTCGGCGGCATCGTGGGAAACGGCCAGACCGATATTGTCCGATGCCTTTTCGGCCTTATCCCTCATGAGGGCGAGGTGGAGATCGATGGCGAACCTGAGCGGCTGAACTCGCCGCGGCAGGCGATCGCCAGGGGCGTCATCTACGCTCCAGCCGACCGCCGTCGGGATGGCCTGTTCCTGGTCCATTCAATTCGGGAGAACATAGCCGTCCCGCATCTTGGCCACTGGTCGCGGCTCGGGATCATCGCACGCGATCAGGAGCGGCGAGCGAGCGAGGCGGCGATCCGCGATTTCGCGATCCGGACGCCGTCCTCCGAGCAACTGGTGGCGCTTCTGAGCGGCGGCAATCAGCAGAAGGTGGTCCTGGGCCGCTGGACGCGCGGGACGCCGAAAATCTACATGTTCGAGGAGCCGACCCAGGGCGTCGACGTCGCGACAAAGCTCGAGATCTACCGGCGGGTGCGCGAACTCGCGACGGCCGGCGCAGCCGTGGTGCTCGTGTCCTCGGAGCTGATCGAGCTCATCGGGCTCAGCGACCGCATCTACGTGATCTCGGAGGGCCGCATCGTCGACGAAGTTCGCGCCACGGAAGCGACTGAGGAGCGGATCATCGGCGCTGCGGTCGGAGACGAGCGCGCGACGTCGGGCGTCTCTGCGCACGGCGCGCCTGCCCGCACTTCCGTCCGCAAGGCGAGACGCCAGCCCCTGCTCGATCGGCGTTACGCGAGTTCGATTCTGCTCGCCTTCATGATTGTCGCCCTTGCGCTCGCGACAGCGAGCCGGTCGACATATTTCTTCTCGCCGCTCAATCTCGGCGACCTTGCGCTGCAGATCGCGCCGCTCGCGCTCGCAGCGCTCGGCCAGCTCGCCGTCATCCTCCTCGGCGGCGTGGACCTCTCCGTCGGACCAACGATCAGTCTTGTCACGGCCATCGCCTCCTATCTGATTGTCGGCGACAGCCTCGTGCAATCCTTCACAGGAATCGCCGTCTGCCTGGTCGCGGGTCTGCTCGTCGGCCTGCTCAACGCCGGCATGATCCTGGTCTTGCGCATCCCCGACCTGATCTCGACCCTCTCGAGCTTCTCCATCGTGACTGGCGTCGCGCTGCTGGTGCGCCCGAGTCCCGGAGGCGAGCTGAGCCCGACGTTCCTGGATGCGGTCGCCGCGCAGATCGGCCCCGCGCCGATCGCGCCGTTCATCGTGGTCGCCCTCTATATCCTGGCCGAATGGGTCCTGGTGCGCGGTCGTATCGGCGCCAAGCTTTATGCCGTCGGCTCCAGCAATGAGGCCGCCTTCATCGTCGGCATCCGGACCGCCGCCCTGCGCGCGGGCGCGTATGTTTTTTGCAGCCTGTGCGCTGTGCTCGCCGGGCTGTTGATCGCGGCGCGGATCGGCAGCGGCGATCCGCAGGCGGGCGCGCAGTTCACGCTGACGTCGATAACCGCCGTCGTCATCGGCGGCGCAAGCGTCTTCGGCGGCCGTGGAACGGCGATCGGCACGCTAGCCGGCGCCGTCCTGGTGGGGTTGATGCAGAATGCGCTCAACCACCTCCAGATTTCAGCCTACTACCAGTACATCTGGACGGGCGCTCTCACCTTGATCGCGGTGATCGCCTTCTCGTTCGGATCGCGCAAGCGGTAGGTCTTCCCAGTGGCGATGCAGCATAAGGTAGAGCGATGAAGATCGAAGATTTGCGGACCTTTCTGGTCGATGCGGGCCGGACGAGCTGGGTGTTCGTCAAGCTCTATACGAACACCGGGCTCGAAGGCGTGGGCGAAGCGACGCTCGAGTGGCGCGAGAGCACGCTGGTCGAATCCATCCGCGAGACGGGGCGCTTTCTGATCGGCCAGGATCCGTTCCGGACGGAATGGCTGATCGAAAGCTTGAACCGGGATTCCTACTGGCGCACCGGCGCCGTCTTCCGCAGCGCGCTCAGCGCCCTGGAGGCGGCGCTGCTCGACATCAAGGGCAAGGCGCTCGGCGTTCCCGTGTATGAATTGCTCGGCGGCAAGCAGCGCGACAGGCTCGCCTGCTACGGCAATGGCTGGTTCGCGGGGGCGCGGACGCCGGATGATTATGCGGCCAAGGCTCGCACCGCAGTCGAGCTCGGCTTCACGGCGCTCAAGTGGGATCCGTTCGGGAGCGCCTATCTCGACATGGACCGCGCTCAGCGCCGTCAGACGATCGCCATCGTCGAGGCGGTTCGCGACGCGGTCGGGCCGGATATCGACCTCATGATCGAGGTGCATGGGCGGCTGAACGTGCCGACCGCCATCGCCATGGCGCGCGAGCTCGAAAGGTTCGCACCCCGCTGGTTCGAGGAGCCGCTTCCGCCCGAGAGCATCGACGCCCTCGCGGAAGTCAGGGCCAAGAGCCCCATCCCAATCGCGACCGGCGAGCGCTATTTCGAGCCCGAACGGTTCCTTGAGTTGATCAACAAGCGCGCGGTCGATATCCTGCAGCCGGACGTTGGTCATGTTGGCGGGATGCTCGAGGCGAAGAAGGTCGCGGGCCTTGCTCACATGCGCTACCTGCCGGTCGCGCCCCACAATCCGACAGGCCCCGTGATGAACGCCATGACGATTCATCTGGCCGCGTCGATTCCCAATTTTCATATTCTTGAGACGATTGCGGTCGACGTTCCCTGGCGCAAGGAGATTGTTCGCGAGAATCTCGAATTCACGGCCGGCGAGATCGTCGTTCCGACCAAGCCCGGTCTCGGCGTCGAACTCGACGAGAGCGCATGCCAGCGACACCCTCACAAGCCGCATGACATTCCCTTCTTCGACGGCCGTCTCAACGTCGAGACGCACAACGACTACCAGCCCTTCGTTGGACCTGCAGGCGCCAGTTCCCGTCCGCCGGATGTTCCGCCGCCGAGCTGACGCAACCGCCTCAACAGCATCCGCCTGCGCTTCGTCGAGGAGGCGCGGGCTTCGGGCTTGACGGGCGCATAATCGGGATCATTTCCGAGACATCTCGGACCCACGAGTTCGGTCGCTGGCGCGTCGCGCAATGTAGGCGAAGCGCAGCTGGCTTGCGCGGCTCCGCCTCAAGCGGTGCTAGGGTGGAGCAGACGATTTCGATGGCCGCAACCTTGCAGGCGACGAGACGCAGATGTCTCAACCGCTGCGAATTCGTCACTGGCGAGTGGCGGACTCGTCATCCGGAGCCCCGGTCAGAGGCACGCCGTCACGCCTCCGTCTACGTAGAGCACATGCCCGTTGACGAAGCTCGACGCATCGGAAGCAAGAAAGATCGCCGCGCCGACCAGCTCCTGCACGTCGCCCCAGCGGCCCAGCGGCGTCCGCGCGGAGAGCCACGCGGAGAATTTCTCGTCCTCGACCAGCGCCTGGTTCAGTTCGGTGCGAAAATATCCCGGCGCCAACGCGTTGGCGCGCAAACCATGCTTGCCCCAATCCGTCGCCATGCCCTTAGTCAGCATTTTCACCGCGCCTTTTGAGGCCGTGTAGGGCGCAATATTGCTCCGCGCGAGTTCACTCTGCACGGAGGCGATGTTGATGATCGTCCCCTTCCCGCGGGGAATCATGCGCTTGGCGACAGCTTGGCCGACATAGAAAACAGCGTCCAGATTGGTTCGCATGAGCTCACGCCACGTTTCGGGCGGAAAATCCTCGAGTGGCGCGCGTCGCTGGATGCCGGCGTTGTTGACCAGCACGTCAATCGGCCCGATTTCTTGTTCGATCCGGGCGACGCCGCGCTCGACGCCCCCAGGATCTGTCACGTCGAAAACGGCCGCGTCGGCCGGGAGTCCCTCGTTCTTAAAAGTCGCCACCGCGGCCGCGACCTTGGCCGGATCGCGTCCGTTGACCACCACGCGCGCGCCCGCTTCCGCCAAGCCACGCGCCAGCGCGAGCCCGATCCCACCGGAAGAGCCGGTCACCAGCGCAACGACGTCGTCAAGCGAGAACAGCTTGCGAATAGTATCCCTCACCCCGAATTCCTTTCCAGGCCAGCGGCTCCTCGACCTCGACAACCTTCACCTGCAGTCCTATCACGGCGCCGGCAAACTTGCGGCCAACTTCGCCGGTCGCGGACAGGAAGGATCTGATCCATGCGCGCCGTCGTCGCCTATGCCGCAAAGGACCTGAGAATCGAGGAGGTCGCCACCCCCGACGTTGGCCCCCACGAGGTTCGGGTGCGGGTTGGCTTCGGGGGCATCTGCGGCTCTGATCTTCATTATTTCAACCACGGCGGTTTCGGCGCCGTGCGCCTGCGCGAACCGATGATCCTTGGCCACGAGGTGGCCGCAACCGTCGAGGAAGTCGGCGCAATGGTGACGAGGGTGAAGCCGGGCGACCGGGTCGCGGTCAACCCTAGCCTGCCCTGCAACGCCTGCAAATACTGCCTTATGGGTCGCCAGAACCAGTGCCTGGACATGCGTTTCTATGGGAGCGCCATGCGTATGCCGCACGTTCATGGCGCTTTCCGAGAGTCCCTGGTCTGCGCAGAAGAGCAGGTCTACCCGATCAGCGATGGGACGTCGCTTGAAATGGCCGCGCTTGCGGAGCCGCTCGCCGTCTGCGTCCATGCGGTGCGTCAAGTGGGTGATCTCGTGGGGCGGCGCGTGCTGGTGACCGGCTGCGGCCCGATCGGCGCGCTCGTCATGCTTGCGGCGAGGCGCGCCGGGGCGCTCGAGATTGTCGCCACCGACCTCACGGACGCGACGTTGCAATTCGCGCGAACGATCGGCGCCGACCGCGCGATCAACACGTCCACCAATCCGGATGCGCTCACGCCTTACGCGCGCGACAAAGGCGCCTTCGACGCGGCATTCGAAGCGTCCGGCGCTTCGTCGGCGCTCAGGAATTGCCTCGAGACCGTGCGGCCCGGCGGCGTCATCGTGCAGCTCGGCCTCGGCGGAGGCGACTCGCCTGTCCCGCTGCAGATGGTGACGGCGAAGGAACTCGAGCTGCGCGGGTCGTTTCGCTTCCACGAGGAATTCGGCATCGCTGTCGACTACATCGACAAGGGCATGATCGACGTGAAGCCGCTGATCTCGGCGACTTTGCCCTTCACGCAAGCCCGCGAAGCGTTCGAGCTTGCGAACGATCGGTCCAAGTCGATGAAGGTGCAACTCGCGTTCCAGGTGTGATGCGGGGTGGAGTGGGACCCCTGACGCGAATCCGCGCCGAGAGCCGCCTCCCGAGGGATCGTTCCAAAGGTTTCCCACCAGGACTTGCGGCGCATGTCGAAAATAGGGCACGGTTCTTGCGTTTGTCCGATCGTTCGCCGCGTCGGTTTCAACCGCGACACCGCTCGGCCTCCGAACCAACCCGATGGAGCGCAATATGCGATCAACGATAAAGACCCTGGGCGTCGTGGCGCTGGCCGCGGCTGCGCTTGGGATGGCTGGGGCGAAGGCGCAGACCGTCGCGCTCGTCACGATTAACCAGCAGGCGCTCTTCTTCAATCAAATCAACGACGGCGCGAAGCAAGCGGCGGACAAGGCAGGCGCAAAGCTCGTCATCTTCAACGCCAACAACAACGCCGCGGCCCAGAATAGCGCGATCGAGGACTATATCGCCCAGAAGGTCGACGGCATCGTGCTCATCGCCATCGACGTGAACGGCGTCAAGCCCGCCGTCACGGCGGCGAAGAAGGCCGGCATTCCCGTGGTCGCGATCGACGCCCGCATTCCCGACGGCGATAATGCAGCTTTCATCGGCGTCGATAACAAGGGCGCAGGCGAAGAGATCGGCAAATATTTCGCCGACTACGTAAAGAACAAGATGGGCGGCTCGGCCAAAGTCGGCATCGTAGGCGCGCTCAATTCCTTCATTCAGAACCAGCGACTCGATGGCTTCAAGGCGGCGGCTCAGTCGGATTCGGGCGTCAAGTTCCTCGACACGGTCGATGGCCAGAACATCCAGGATGTGGCGCTGACGGCAGCCGAGAATCTGATGACCGCCAACCCCGACATGACCGCGCTTTACGCCACCGGCGAGCCTGCGCTTGTCGGCGCCATCTCCGCCGTGACCAGCCAGCAAGCGACCGGCAAGGTCAAGGTCTTCGGCTGGGACCTCACCGCCCAGGCGATCAAGGGCATAGACGAGGGCTGGATCGTCGCCGTGGTTCAGCAGGACCCCTTCCAGGAGGGCGTGGCAGGCGTTGAGACCGTGCTCAAGATCAAGAAGGGCGAGAAGGTCAGCCCGAGCATCGACATTCCCGTCAGTATCGTGACCAAGGAGAATGTCGACAAGTTCCGCAGCCTCTTCAAATAGGCTGGCTTGGCACGTCCCGATGGCGGAGGCTTCGGCGCCTCCCCGCCTGTCTCGCTCTTTCCGAAGGTTGAAGTCCAGCGGATGTTGACTGCCGACGCGCCGCTCCGGGTAAAGATGGAGGACATCAGCAAGTCCTTCGGCGCCATCAAGTCGCTCGACGGCGTCAACCTTGTCCTGCGGGCGGGCGAGGTTCTTGGGCTCGTCGGCGACAATGGCGCGGGAAAGTCGACGCTGAGCAAGATCCTGTCCGGCGCCGTCATTCCCGATTCCGGCCGCATTCTTCTCGACGGCCGCGAAGTCCGTTTTGCGTCCCCCGCCGACGCGCGGCGCCAGCGCGTCGAAATGGTGTATCAGGACCTTTCGCTCTGCGACACGATCGACGTCGCCGGCAACCTCCTGCTCGGCCGCGAACCGCTCAGGCGCCTCATTGGCGTGCCGGTCATGGACAAGCGCAAGATGCACGCCGACGCGTCTCGAATGCTCGAGCAATTGGGCATTCGCATGCCGAGCACGCGGCTCAAGGTCGAGAATCTTTCCGGCGGCCAGCGCCAGAGCATCGCGATCGGGCGCGCCGTGTCCTTCGATCCGCTGGTCCTCGTCATGGACGAGCCGACGGCCGCGCTCGCGGTCGCGGAAGTCGACGCGGTGCTCGACCTCATTCGAAGAGTCAGCGCCAAGGGCGTGAGTGTCATTCTCATCACCCACCGGCTGCAGGATCTCTTCGTCGTCTGCGACCGCATCATGGTCCTCTACGAGGGCCGCAGCGTCGCCGAGCGGCTGATCGGCGAGACGAATATCGAGGAGATCGTCAACCTGATCGTGGGGCGAAAATTCCGCTCGATCTCCGCTGGCGCCCCGGGCGGTGGGGAGGCGCGCTCTTGACGGCCATCGCAAGCCGCGCCGCGCTCGGCGATCGCGCGAGACTGGCCATTCGCGACAACGGGGGCGTGCTCAGCATCGCGGCGTTTTTTATCGTGATGACGGTGACGTTCTCGCTGATCACCAGGACTTTTCTAACCGAGATCAATATCCTCAATATCCTGCGGCAGAGCGCGCCGCTGATGATTGTGGCGGTGGCGATGACCTTCGTGATCACCACCGCGGGGATCGACCTCTCCGTCGGCTCGGTGCTGGCGCTCGTCAACGCGCTGGCCGCGATTTCGCTGCAGGCCGGCCTCGCTTGGCCGCTGGTGGTGGTGTTGATGCTGGGAGTCGGAATCGCCATCGGCCTCTTCCAGGGGTTCTTCATCGCTTATGAAGGCATTCCCGCCTTCATAGTCACGCTTGCGGGCTTAAGCTCGATCCGGGGGACCGCCCTGCTTCTGACGAAAGGCTATTCGATCCCGATCGATCCTCAGAGCCCGTTCAACGAGATCGGCCGAGGCTGGATCTTTGGGTTGCCGATGCCGGCGATCATCGCCGTCGTCGCGCTGGCGATAGGCTTTTTCGTCTTCAATGAAACCACCTTCGGCCGGTATGTGACCGGCGTCGGCGCGAACGCCGAAGCCGTGCGGCGTGCGGGCGTCGACACGAAAAAGATCACGGTGGCGGTCTACGCGCTGAGCGGATTCGCCGCCGCGGTGGCGGGACTCATCATCGCCGCTCGGCTGGGAAGCGGCTCCTCGAACGCCGGCGGAGGATTCGAACTCGAGGTCATCGCCGCAGTCGTGCTGGGGGGAACCAGTCTGTTCGGCGGCCGCGGCACCATGCTCGGCACGATGCTTGGCGCGCTGACCATCGCGGTGATCGGCAATGGTCTCATCCTCTATCATATGTCGCCGTTCATCACCCCGATCGTCGAGGGGTTCATCATTCTGATCGCCATCTGGCTCAACTTCCGGCTGTTCCGGGCGGGCCGGCAGGCCGGCTGAAAAAAAGAGGAGCCACATGGCCAAGCCGAGGACAGGCGTGCATTCTGGAATGGTGCGGACGGTGCTCGGCCCAATCCCAGTCGAGGCGATGGGCGTGACGCTCATGCACGAACATATCCTGCTCGACGCCTCGAGCTGGTGGAAGCGCCCGTGTTGCGGCTCCGAGATCGCCATCGCAGAGCGGCCGCTTGACATGTCGATGATCGGCGATTTGCGGATGAACCCATTCCTCAATCGCGACAATTGCGGGTTGCTCGACATGAGAGCCGCGATCGAGGAGCTCAACCATTTCGTCGAATATGGCGGGAAAACCATCGTCGATCCGACCAACCTCGGGATCGGGCGCGACCCGTCCGCGTTGCAGAGGATCAGCCGGCGAACCGGACTCAACGTCGTCATGGGCGCGGGCTTCTACCTCGAACCGTCGCATCCGCCCTATGTGAAGGACATGACGATCGAAGCGATCGCGGAAGCCATCGCGGAGGACTGCGGCGTCTCGGAAGACGAGCCTGAGGTCTGCGCCGGCATCATCGGCGAGATCGGGATCAGCAAGGACTTTACTCCCTCCGAAGAGAAAGTGCTGAGGGGCGCCGCGCGCGCCTCGAGGCTCAGCGGCGCTCCCCTCTCCATTCATCTTCCCGGCTGGGAGCGCCACGCCCACCGCGTGCTCGACGTCATCGAGAGCGAAGGGGCGGACCCGCGTCACGTCGTGCTCTGCCACATGAACCCGAGCCTGCACGACCACGAGTATCAGCGCAGCCTGGCGGACAGGGGCGCCTTCATCGAATACGATATGATCGGCATGGACTATTTCTACGCCGACCAGCAGGCGCAGTCGCCGTGCGACGAGGAGAATGCGCTCGCCATCTGCAAACTGGTCGAGGACGGCTATCGTGACTCGATTCTTATGTCGCAGGACGTGTTTCTCAAGATGATGCTCGTGCGTTACGGCGGGTTTGGCTACGGCTATATCCTCAAGCATTTCGTCCCACGCCTGAGGCGCCATGGCATGGATCAGCGCACGATCGACCATATCCTGAACGAAAACCCGCGGCGGGTTTTCTCCGCCGAGCATCGCGCGTGCTGAAGGGAGCGAAACGCAGGGCGCCGGCGGCGAACAACAAAACACGATGATCCACGTGATCGGCAACGCCGCAGTCGATAGCGTCATCCGGGTGGACCGCTTTCCCCGGCCCGGTGAAACGATCGTCGCGCTCGGAGCCTTCGAGGATCTTGGCGGCAAGGGCGCCAACCAGGCGGCCGCCGCGGCGCGCTGCGGCGCTAAAGTTCGCCTCGTCGCGGCAATCGGCGACGACGCGGAGGGCGCGCGCATTCGATCCACTCTCGCCGAAGAAGGCGTGCTGACGGACGGCCTGGCGACCTCGCCTTACGGGACGGATCGCTGCGTCATCACGGTCAATCGACTTGGCGAGAACACCATTCTGAGCCTCATCGACGCGGCGCGCCATTTCGATCCGGTTGCGCAGACCCCGATTGACTCATGGATCGCGCCGGAGGACTTCGTTGTCATGCAGGGCAATTTGGGCGCCGACATTACGCGGGACTGTCTCGCTCTGGCGAAGGCGAAGGGCGCGGTCACCGTGCTCAATCCATCGCCAGCCTACGCCGCTCAGGACTACGACTGGACGCTCGTCGATCTCGTCGTCGTCAACCGCGGCGAGGCGACCGAGCTGGCGGACGGCGCGGCGGAGGACGCGGCGCGGACGCTTCGCCAGAAGGGCGCGGGAGCGGTCGTTCTGACGCTCGGCGAGGACGGCGCCGCTTTCTTCTCGGCCGACGATGCGTTTCGCATGACGGCGCCGAGGGTGAGCGCGGTTGACACGGTCGGCGCCGGCGACGTGTTCTGCGGCGTTTTGATCGCCGCCAAAGGCCTTGGGTGGCGCTGGGGAGACGCGCTCGCCGCCGCGACCGAAGCCGCTTCGATTTCGGTCACGCGAAAGGGGGTCCTCGCTTCCTTTCCGTCCCGGGAGGCGATGGCGGCCATTTTCGGGCGCGCCACGCCCCGACGCCTCGAGGAGCAACGGTAATGAAGGACGCGCCTTCTGTCGCGCGAGACCGGGAGAGCGCGCTGAAAGCCCTGTTCGGGCGCTCAAACGCCGTTCTGATCGGCGTTGTTCACCTCCTGCCGTTGCCGGGATCGCCCGACTATTCGGGCGGCGGCGTCGAGCCGATTTATGCGCGGGCGCTCATGGATGCGAGAGCTTACGGCGACGCCGGTTTCGACGGCCTCATCGTTGAGAACCACGGCGACATTCCGTTCTCGAAGCCGGAGGACATCGGTCCGGAAACGGCGACGCATATGGCGATCGCGACCGATCGCGTCCGGACCGCAAGCGGGCTGCCGGTTGGGGTCAACGTGCTGGCCAACGCCGCCCTTCACGCTCTCGCGATTGCCAGCGCAGCCGCCGCGCGCTTCGTGCGCGTCAACCAATGGGCCAACGCCTATGTCGCCAACGAGGGCCTGATCGAAGGCGCGGCGGCGAAAGCGATGCGTTACCGCAGCCTGCTTCAGGCGCGGGACGTCAAGGTTTTCGCCGACGCGCATGTCAAGCATGGCGCGCACGCAATCGTGCAGGACCGGCCGATCGCCGAGCTCGTCCGCGACGTCGAGTTCTTCAACGCCGACGTCGTCATCTTCACCGGCCAGCGTACCGGTCACGCCGCTGATCTCGACTATCTCCGGAAGCTTCGGGCGGCAGCTTCCCTTCCGACGCTCGTCGGCAGTGGCGTTGACCTCGGCAATGTCGGCGACATTCTCGCCGTCGTCGACGGCGTCATCGTCGCAAGCTCTTTGAAGGTCGACAGGCGCTGGTGGAACCCCGTCGATCGCGAACGGGCGAAGCTTTTTGTTGAGCGGGCCAGGAAAGCGCCGTGAACAAAGCGCCATGAGCGAAGCGTCCTCGTTCTCAGAGCGCATGCGCGCCCGCGCGGACCGAACATGGAGAGCGGTCCTTCGCCACCGTTTCTTTCGCGAGGTCGCGACAGACGCCATCGCCGATCGCGTCTTCGCCCGATACCTCAGGATCGAATACGGCTTCGTCGACACTGCGGCGAGGGCGCTTGGTTATGCCGTCGCCAAAGCGCCGTCGTTTGAGGAACGGAAGCGACTTGGCCTCGGTCTCTACGGGCTCGTCACCGATCAGGAGCAGGTCTTTATTGACGCCTTCGCGCTGATGCGCGCGCCCTCCAACGAGCGGACGAGTCTGCCGCCGCAGGGGCTCGCGCTTCCGCTGCACACGCTCTTTCTCAAGACGGCTGAGACGGAGGGCTACGAGGAGATCCTCGCCTGCACTCTGGCGGCGGAATGGATGTATCTGACCTGGTGCTCGGCGGCCAACCAGTCGCCGTCTTCGAGGGCCTACATCCGCGACTGGGTCGCTCTCCACGCCGGGGGCGCGTTCGCCGAGCATGTCGCGTGGGTCCGCGCGGAAATCGACGCAAGAGGACCCACCCTCGCCGAAGTCCGGCAAACGCGCCTGGTGGAGCTCTTTGAACAGGCCCTGAAAGCGGAGATCGCTTTCCACGACGCCGCCTACACGCTCTGAGGCAAGCGATCCAGGCCTCGCCGAGGCAAGCCGATCCGGGTGAGCGCGGAGCCAGCATCCCCGTATCTGAACATTCCGATTGCAACCATAGAGCGAATTAAGCGCAAGCAACCGCAAACAAAAGCAAAGCAAAATAGCCTCATTTTGTTTTTTTTGTTTTGCGGAATCTGGACTTTTCAGAGGGTTACGCGCGAAAAAAGCAAAAACATTTCCGACTTCCGACTCGCGCGGCGGTTGTGGTTGAGCCGAGCTTCCATACAGCCCAGATCCCTCGCCCCCCGGCTTGTGGACAGGACCGCGAGTTATTCCGATAATTACAAATGATAGCATAAAATTCTGATTTTGTCAACAAAACGCGAGGCGCTTATAGCGATACCTGTTGGTTTGAGTTAGGCTAGGGTCTGGGTTGAGGAGCTTGATTCGATGAAGGCCGATGAATTTTCCGTCTGGTTTTCGGGCGTTGGTCGGCTGAGCCCCGAGCAACGCCGAGAAGTGGCCGCCGCCTTGGCGAATCTGGATGGCGGGCCTAGGCGAGCGGGAGAGAGGGA
>DASXES010000032.1:0-45025 GCA_036489975.1 Roseiarcus sp. | reverse complement strand
AACGTCGCCGGCCATCGCTTGTCCACTGGCGGGATGGAGGAAGTGGTCGCCTCGCACCCGGACGTGGCGGAATGCGCGGTGCTTGGCGTCAGGGACGAGGTCAAAGGGGAAGCGCCGTGCGGGTTTGTGGTTTTGAAGGCGGGCGTCAATCGCCCGCCCGCAGACATCGAGAAGGAGGTTGTTCAGTTGGTGCGCGACAAGATCGGCCCCGTCGCCGCCTTCAAAATGGCCTTTGTCGTCCCCCGGCTGCCAAAAACCCGCTCGGGCAAGATCCTGCGCGGCACGATGAAAAAGATCGCCGATCATGATCCCTGGTCGACTCCGGCGACGATCGAGGATCCGAAGGCGCTGGACGAGATTATCCAAGCGCTGGAGGCTAGGGCCCGTTAAAGGCGCCGCCCGCCCCCCGCCTAGCGGGCCGCCGCGCGGCGCCTTATATGTCGCGAGACCGTCATGATCGCGCCGCATTGCGGCCGGTCATGAAGGGCTAGCCAGCTTCGAAATGGACCGCGATGACGTCTTCCGCTTCTACCGCGCCGCATGTCGTGAATTTCACTTTGGCCAACGGCCTGGACGTCGTGGTCATTCCCGATCATCGCGCGCCGGTCGTCACCCACATGGTCTGGTACCGCAACGGCGCCGCCGACGATCCGCCGGGCAAATCCGGCATCGCCCATTTCCTCGAACATTTGATGTTCAAAGGCACCAAGCGCCATCCCAAGGGCGCGTTCTCCGAGTTCATTTCCGAGGTCGGGGGTATGGAGAACGCCTTCACCGGCAACGATTTCACCGCCTATTTCCAGCAGATCGCCAAGCAGCACCTCAAGGCCTGCATGGCGTTCGAGGCCGACCGGATGACCGGCTTGATCCTTACGGACGACATTGTCGCGCCCGAGCGCGACGTGGTGCTCGAGGAGCGGCGCATGCATTGCGACAGCGATCCCGGCGCGCAGCTCGGCGAGGCGGTGCAGGCGGCGCTATTCACCCATCATCCCTACGGCATTCCAGTGATCGGCTGGGGGCGCGAGATCGAGGGCCTGAACCGTGAGGACGCGCTCGCCTATTACCGGCGCTTCTATACACCCGAAAACGCCATTCTGGTGGTCGCGGGGGATGTCGAGCCCGACGAAGCGCGCGCGCTCGCCGAGGAAACTTACGGCAAAATCAAGCCGCGCGGCGCAAAGCCGGAGCGCATCCGCCCGGCGGAGCCGCCGACCGTCGCCAATCGGCTGGTCACGGTCGCCGACGACAAAGTCGAGCAGCCCGGGTGGCAGCGGCATTATCTCGCGCCGTCAGCCCGCACCGCGCGCGAGGGTGAGGCCGAAGCGCTCGAAATGCTCGCCCACCTGCTCGGGGGCGGGCAAACGAGCTTTCTCTATCGCACGCTGGTGATCAAGGAGAAGCTCGTGGTCTCCGCCTGGTCCTATTACCATGGCGCGGCGCTCGATGAGAGCCGGTTCATCGCCCACATGACGCCGGCGCCGGGGGTCACGCTCGAGGCGCTCGACAAGGCGTTCGACCGGGCGCTGGCGAGATTTGTGGAAGACGGGTTCGACGCCGGCGACCTCGAGCGGGCCAAGACGCGCCTCGTCGCCGACGCCATCTACGCCCGCGATAGCCAATCGGACCTTGCGCGCTGGTACGGCTCGTCGCTGGCGATCGGCCAGACCATGCGCGATGTCGAGGAATGGCCGGCGAGGATGGAACGGGTCAGCGCCGAGGACGTGATCCAGGCGGCGCGCGGCTGGCTCGTTCACAAGCCGGCGGTGACCGGGCACCTCACGCCGCTCGTCGACGAGGCGGCTTGAGGCGGCCGAAATCTCCCGCTCCGCACGGGGCCAAAAAGACAAACCCCATGGAAACGCTCATGCAAAAGCACTTTCCCGTTTCCCCCTCGCATTCCGCCGTCAATGTCGACGTCGTGACGAGCCCGGGCGGCCTCAGATTCTGGCTCGTGCCGTCCTATGCGGTGCCGCTTGTTTCGCTCGAATTCGCCATACGCGGCGGAGCGGCCCAGGACCCGGCGGAGAAGGCGGGGCTGGGCGCGCTGACGGCGGGTCTTCTCGACGAGGGCGCGGGTGAACTCGATTCGCAGGCCTTTCACCGCGCTCTCGACGAGAAAGCGGTTGAAATGTCATTCCACTGCGACCGCGATCACTCGGGCGGGCGCATGCGCACGCTGATCAAGAACCTCGATCGCGCTGCAGAATTGCTGCGGCTTGCGGTCAACGCGCCGAGGTTCGACGAGGAGCCGTTCGAGCGGGTGCGCGAGCACCTGAACGCGCGCCTGCGCCACGACGCCAACGATCCGGGGACGCTCGCCAACCGCAACTGGAAGGCGAAGTCCTTTCCTCATCACCCCTATGGCCAGCCGGCCGATGGCACGCTCGAAACGCTGGCGCGCATTGAGCGGGCCGATCTCGTCGACGCCGCCAGGCGGGGGATGGCGCGCGATCAACTCATGATCGCGGTCGTTGGCGCGATCGGTGAAAAGGACGCCGCGGCGCTGGTCGACAAGGCGTTCGCCGACCTGCCGGCCAAGGCCAAGCTGAAACCTGTCGCCGAGGCCGCGTTCGCCGGTCTGGGCGCGATCGAAAAGATCGACCTCGACGTGCCGCAGTCGACAATCCGCTTTGGCCGGCCGGCGCTCAAGCGCGACGACCCGGACTTCATCGCGAGCGTCGTCGCGGCGCATGTGCTGGGTGGGTCGGGCAACATGACGTCGCGCCTGTTCCGGGAAGTGCGCGAGAAGCGCGGCCTCGCCTATACGGTGTTCGGGACCTTCTATTCGCTCGATCACGGCGCGTATTTCTACGGCGGCACGACAACCAAGAACGAGCGGGCGCGCGAATCTTTCGACGTGGCTTCAGCCGAAATCCGGGACGTCGCGCTGAACGGATTGAGCAAAGAGGAGCTGGAGAAGGGCAAGACCTACCTCATCGGCTCCTATCCGCTGCGCTTCGACACCTCGGCCAAGATCGCTTCCCAGCTCGTCCATATCCAGCTTGAGCGCCGCGCGCCCGAGTGGCTCGTCGAGCGCAATCGCGAGATCGGCGCGGTGACGATGGAGAGCGTCAAGCGCGCCGCGCATCGCGCCTTCGGCGACGGCTCGCTGCATACGACCGTGGTTGGCCGGCCTGAGGGGTTCTGAAACTCCCCTCTCCCTCCGGGAAGAAGGATGTCTTCACTGGAGGCGGGGGCTGCGCCTGGCTGAGAGGTTAAATGTGAGCGCTGAAAAGAAACCTGCCAAAGCCATTTT
Organism: Roseiarcus sp.; assembly: GCA_036489975.1. Taxonomy (GTDB): domain Bacteria; phylum Pseudomonadota; class Alphaproteobacteria; order Rhizobiales; family Beijerinckiaceae; genus Roseiarcus. The sequence goes on along the minus strand of DASXES010000032.1, from coordinate 41,766 downwards.
ATTTAGCGCCGATCCGACTATAGTCAATATATCGGACGCCATTGCTCACCTGCAAGTCAATCGCGAATTATATTGGGCGACAGGGCTTCGAATCAGCCGGAAAAATATCCAATTCCCAATCCTGGGATTCATTAATATTAGCGGTCAAGGTGGATGCTTTCTAGCTGAAATCAACAATGTAATTGCGTTTCGGACTGAACATTTCAATGATGCCTCAGTCAAACCCCGGTCATTTCGTGACCGCTGGGAGCAGAACCCCAAGGAGCGATTGCACCCTTGGAAATGCGTGCTTGTAATGACAAGCCTGAACCCATTTTTCTTCGACACCTACGAACTTAAAAAGTTAGATGGGAGTGTCGTGAAAAAGCCGCTGCGGGGGTATGCGCGGGTAGTTCCACCGATAAACACTCCCATGCCCGTTCGATAGTCGGGCCAGCGCCGGCGGGGACAGAATCAAATGCCCCGTCACGGGTGATATCGACCGACGCTCCATCGAAGAGCCACAGGCCCTTCGAGTCGCCGTTTTTTCTTCAGCGCGGCGGCAGCCGCTCGAACGTCGGCACGCCTTCCGGGATCATATGGAAGGGCTGCTTGTCGAGCGTGTGAATGGCTATCTGGGGCGCGCCATAGAGGCTCGGGTCGTCGAGGGTTCCGACCTTCAGGATCACGAACGGCAAGTCGGTCCGCCGGGTCGCGAGATGGGCGCCGCAATTTCCGCAGAATTCGCGCGTCACGGGCTCGTCGAGATCGCTGCGGGCGAAAGTCTTGGGCGCGCCGCTCACATAGCGGAATCCTTCGGGCGGCATCAGCATGAACATGTTGGGCGCCCCGCCGCTGAAATACTGGCATTGGCGGCAATGGCATTGCGCCTTGAGCCGCGGCTTGCCCTCGGCGACATAACGCACTTGCCCACAATAGCATCCGCCCTCGAATGTCATCCTTCGTCCCCTTTAAGCGCCCCTCAGCCGCCGACGGGTGGTCCGCAGTCCTCGAGACCGGGAAAATTCGGCCAGTTCATCGTCTTCCGCGCCGCCTGGAAGATTGGCGCAAAGACCTTAGGCTTCCAGTCGAGCTCCGCGTCCCCATCGTAGTTGGTGAACACCACCAGACCTTCTCCGCCCCCAAGTTCGGGATAGAAGGCAAGCCAGGTCGAAAACCCTAGATTTCCGCCGCTCTTCATGAACAGCAGGCTCGAGTTCGGCTGGCCCATATTTCGGATCGCCCCGCCGAGCCCATATTGGAAGTTATCGACCGGGGACAGCATCGCGACCGCGCTCGCCGTTGTCAGCAACGTTCCGCCATCGGCAAGCGCGTTGCCGATTTCGACCAATAGCTTCGCGAGATCGGTCGGCGTCGTCCATAAGCCCGCGGCGGCAAGTTGCGGATAGGCGTTCCACTGAGTCGAAGCCGGCGTCCCGGGCTTCACATAGGCGTAGGCCGCCTGGCTCTGGAAAGCCGACGGCATCGGCACGCCCCAGGTCGAGCTTGTCATGCTCAAAGGGGCAAGGACTTTCTCCTGCACAAAGTCGCCGTACGCGATCCCCATCACGTCGCCGATCAGCGACTCGGCGATCTCAAAGCCGCCGCCGGAATAGACCCAGTTTGTCCCGGGCGTCGCAACGATCTTCGCCGCCGGGCTGCCGCTGTAGCCATTGAGGATCTCAAGCAGCGTCGGAACCTGGCAATTCGTTGAGCTTGTGCACGTTTGCGCATAGCCCGGATAACCGTGCACGTTTGCCCCGGCCGTCATGCCGAGAAGCCGTCGCAACGTAACGCCGCTCGTTCCGCTCGGCAGTTTCCACGACGTCTGAAATGCGGTGATGTCGGAATCGAGCGTCAAGCCCTTCGCATTGGCCTGGATCGCGTACAGGCCGCCGACCGCCGCAAGCGTCTTTGAGATCGAGGCGGCCTGATAAAGCGTCGAGGACGAGGCCGCTACGTTCGGGCTCGCCGTTCCATGCGCGTTGGCGGCAAAAACCTTGCCGCAGGAAATCAGCGCATAGCTGATCGAGGGGACGCTGCATGCGGACATGGCGGTCGTGATCGCCGCCTCGACGGCCGTAACGCCAGCGGGGCCAGGGTCGGGCGGGCATATCGCCGGCATGGCTGGGCTCGCGCAGAGCGCCACGCCTTGCAGCCCGAGACGCAGAGCGTGCCTGCGCGAATATGTCCCGCCTCGAAAAGAGGGCCCCTTCAATGTCACGGCGCGCTTCCCCGGTGTCTGACGCAAACGAGCATAACCTCTCGCCTCAGCGCGGCAAGGACGCGGCCCTCATGATCAGCGCAGGGGCTCCCGCTCGAACGCCGGCAGGCCCTGTTGCGATCGCTGGTGGCCGACCGCGCCCGCGGGGATAGGCGCTTTCGCCTCTCGAGTCCCGGCTTTTACTCGTGTTTCTTCACAACGATCACGGCGATCCTCGAGGCCGCGCAACTTCAGGCAGCGGCTCGCTTCAAGGCCGCCGCCTCGCGCGACAAGGCCTCGACCGCAAAATAGTCGCCCGCCGCAATCGCCGCCTTCGGCAACATCCACGACCCGCCGACGCAAGGAACGTTGGGCAATTTCAGATATTCGGGGGCCTTGGCGAGATCGATGCCGCCGGTCGGGCAGAAGCGCAGATCCGGCAGGGGCGCGGCGAGCGAGGCGAGCAGCTTCGCGCCGCCCGCCGCTTCGGCGGGGAACAGTTTTAGCGCCCGGAAGCCGAGCTCCCTGAGCGCCATGGCCTCCGAGGCTGTCGCGCAGCCCGGCAGGAACGGCACCGGCGATTGCGCCGCGGCCTTGGCGAGCGCCGGGGGGGCGCCGGGGCTGACCAGAAACCGCGCCCCGGCCTTGACCGCTTCGTCGATCTGCTCGACCGAAACGATCGTGCCCGCGCCAACCACCGCGTCCGGCGCGTCCCTGGCGATCGCCCGAATCGCCGCGAGCGCCGCGGGGGTGCGCAACGTCACTTCGATCGCATAGAGCCCGCCGGCGACGAGCGCCTTCGCCTGGGCGACGCCATCGTCGACGCTTGCGACGGTCAGCACCGGAATCACCGGCGCGAGCGCCATGATGGCGGCTGTTTCGCCGTCGAGAGTGTAAAGCGGCATGGCGCGCCCTCCAGGAGTTCGAGACTTTGCCCTTAGCATGGCGAGCCCCGGCGCCGCGAGACTCGCGATCGAGTGCGAATCGATTAGGCTCCCCCCTGGCGAGCGCGCGCGCCGCCGCCGACGGAGCCCTGGGTGAACGAGCCGGTCGACCTTTCGGTCTATAAGGAGACGCTGCTGTTCCTGGTGACGGCAGGCGTGGTCGCGCCGCTGTTCTTCCGGCTGCGGGTGAGCCCCGTGCTCGGCTATCTGCTCGCCGGCGTCGCGCTCGGACCCTATGGCCTTGGCTCGATCGGTCTCAGGGCGCCGTGGCTCAGCGGGCTCGCCATCCATGTCGAGGCGATCGACCGCATCGCCGCCTTTGGCGTCGTCGCGCTGATGTTCACCATGGGGCTCGAGCTGTCGTTCGAGCGCCTGCGGCGCATGCGTCACCTGGTGTTCGGCCTCGGCTTCGCGCAGGTCGTGGTCACGATGCTCATTCTGGCCGCCGCCGGCTGGCGTCTCGGCCTCAGCCCACCCTCCGCGCTGGCGGTCGGAGCGGCGCTGTCGATGTCCTCGACCGCAATCGTCATTCCGATGCTGGTCGAGAGCAAGCGCCTCCATTCCAGCGCCGGCCGCGCGAGCCTGGCGGTGCTCCTGTTTCAGGATCTGGCGGTCGCGCCGCTTCTGGTGATGGTCGGCGCCTTCACCGCCGAAGGCGAGCGGGGCCTCGCGTGGCAATTGCTGACGACGCTCGGCCCGGCGGTGCTGGGGCTGACCGCGCTGGTCGTTTTCGGCCGCCTCGCCTTGCGGCCGTTCTTCCACTTCGTCGCCGCGACGAAGAGCCCTGAGTTCTTCATGGCGGCGTGCCTGCTGGTGGTTCTGGGCGACGGGCTCGCGGCCGCCGCGAGCCACCTGTCGATGGCCCTTGGCGCGCTTGTCGCCGGTCTCCTGCTGGCGGAGACCGAATATCGCCGCGAGATCGAGATCACCATCGAACCGTTCCGGGGCCTTCTGCTCGGCCTCTATTTCGTGTCGGTCGGCGCGGGGATCAATCCGGCGTTCATCGCCGCACGGCCCGGCCTCGTTCTCGGCCTCGCCGCGGCGCTCATCGCGATCAAGGGGCTGACGCTTTTTGGGCTCGGACGCGGTTTCCGCCTGCGCTCCGGCGCCGCTGCCGAAATGGCGCTGTTGCTGGGGCCAGGCGGCGAGTTCGGCTTCGTGATGATCGGCGTCGCGCTCGCCGGAGGCCTCATCGATCGCGCCCTGGCGACGACGCTGATCACCACCGTGGCGATCTCGATGCTCGTGATCCCTAGACTGGCGAAGCTCGGGTCCCTCATCAGCTCGCCGCGCGGACCAGTAAGGGCGCCGGAGGTCCCGCCGGGAAGTGAAGCGTCCCGCGTCATCATTGTCGGCTACGGCCGCGTCGGCGCCCTGATCGGCGACATGCTCGACCGGCACGCAATCCCGTTCATCGCGATCGATTCGAGCGCCGGGATCACCTCGCGGGCGCGCTCCGACGGCAAGCCGGTCTATTACGGCGACGCGGCGCGCCCCGAATACCTGCGCCTGTGCGGGCTCGAGACGGCGCGGGCGGTGGTCGTCACCATGGATTCGCCCGCGGCCAACGAAGCGGTGGTGCAAGCGACCCGCGACCTGCGGCCGGACGTGACCCTGGTCGCCCGCGCCCGCGACGCCGATCACGCCCGCGCGCTTTATGACCTCGGCGTGACGGACGCCGTGCCCGAGACGATCGAGGCGAGCCTGCAGCTTTCCGAGGCTGTGCTGGTCGATCTCGGGGTGCCGATGGGCGTCGTCATCGCTTCGATCCACGAGAAGCGGGACGAGTACCGCAAAATTCTGGCCGCAGCCGGCGCGCCCGAGCGCCCGCGCTCGATACGCGCGCCACGACGCGTCTGAGCGCCCGCGCTCGATACGCGCGCCACGACGCGTCTGAGCGTGGCGAAGGCGCTGCTCAGAGAGCGTCAGCGCTCGCCGATGAATGGGCCTCAGACACGGGATCAGGCGACAGACGCAAATTCCGAGCCCGACCAAACGGCTTCGTATAGGTCGCGCGGGTCGCCGTCACCATCACGACAGGTTTGAGTTGGAGTTCTCATCGCCCGCCCGATGCGAACGCGTGATCGCATGGGGCTCAGCCCTGCTGTCATTTCTGCCCCCACAGCATCGGCAGAGCCGGCTCAAATTCTGTAGACGCGACCTTGCTTCCATTACGGCCGGGGCGCCGAAGACGGTCCACGGCCCCGGTATCGCCACCCCGTATCGCCCTCGCCGGCGCAGCGGTATACGGGGCCGATCCAGGAGGACGCCATGATCGACAAAGCCGGAACGTTTACGCTCGGCGACCGGGTTGTGAAGCGCATGGGCTACGGCGCGATGCAGCTCGCCGGCCCTGGGGTGTTCGGGCCGCCGAAGGACCGCGACGGAGCGATCAAGGTCCTGCGCGAGGCGGTCGCGAGCGGCGTCAATCACATCGACACCAGCGACTATTATGGCCCCTACGTCACCAACGAGCTGATCCGCGAGGCCCTGCACCCCTATCCCGACGATCTTGTCATCGTCACCAAGATCGGCGCCAAGCGCGGGGCCGACGCCTCCTGGAACCCAGCGATGGCCCCTGCGGAGCTTCAAAGCGCAGTCCACGACAATCTCAGCCGCCTCGGGCTGAACGCGCTGGAAGTCGTCAATTTGCGGATCATGGGGGACGTCCATGGACCCGCCGAAGGATCGATCGAGGCGCCGCTTACCGTGGTGGCGGAGCTTCAGCGGCAGGGTCTCGTGCGCCATATCGGCCTCAGCAACGTCACGCCGACCCAGTTCACGGAGGGGCGGCGGATCTGCGACATCGTTTGCGTGCAGAACATGTACAATGTGGCGCATCGCGAGGACGACGTTTTGATCGACCAGCTGGCCCGCGCCGGAATCGCCTATGCGCCGTTCTTCCCGCTCGGCGGCTTCACCCCGCTGCAATCCGCCGCGCTCAGCGACGTCGCCAGCCGGGCCGGCGCGACGCCGATGCAGGTTGCGCTCGCCTGGCTCATCCAGCGCGCGCCTAACATCCTGCTGATACCAGGCACTTCGTCGGTTGGGCACTTACGCGAAAATCTGGCCGCGGCCAGCCTCGAGCTGTCGCCCGACATGGTGGCTGCGCTGAATGAGATTGCGACAGAGGGCGCGCGGGCCTGACCCGCGCCTTCCGGGAGGGAGCGCCTCGGCTCAGACGCAGCCCCGCGCTAATAGCCCTTGGCGCTATTGTCCGCGTATGCGGGCGCGAGCGCGATGGTCACGGTGGCCGCCGCCCCGCAGGCCATTGTAAGGGCCACAAGAAGAATCAGAAGATATTGCATGGTTCCCCAACCCGCCGTCATCCCCGCCGGCGCTGCATCCCCGACAAACGCCCGCTCGGTCATTCTGTCAACACTTCACCCTGGCGACATCGGGCGAAGCACGATGTGAGAGCTGTCACAACGCCGCTGTCCGCTTGCCGCACGGTCTTAAGAAGTTATTGATTGACCTCTTAGCGATCCGTTAATCGAGCGCCTGCGCGCGCTCAAGGGCGGACTTATCGCGACGCCGTCGCGCTCATCGTCGTCTCCACAGCCCCCGCGCCGCCGGTCAGGGTCAGGCGTAGCGCGACCGGAAGAGCGGCGTCCTTCGGCTTGTCGCCGATTGTCAGCGTGAAGCAGTCCTGACCTGCGTCGGGCTGCACCGGCGCGACCTTCAGCCACCAGCCTTCCGGCGCCTCGACGAAGAGGTCGCGCGGTGGGCCGTTTTGATGTGGCGCGCACAGACGCCAGCTATTCGCGCCGAGCGCCTCGAGCACGCCGAAATCCTTGGGCTGAACGGCGTGCGGCACGGCGCTGAGCGCCGCATCGATCGCGCCCGCATAAGGCGAGGCCTTCGCGGACGACAACTCGAGGTCGAGATGCGCCTTGGCGGGCAGGCACACTTTCTCGCACACGGCGAAATCGGCTTTGAGCCTGAGGGTCACCGGCTTCGCCGCGTCGCGCGGTTTCACCCGCAACGGAAAGACGACGCCGCTCTCGTAGCCGAACGCCTCGCTGCCGTCGGCCTCCTTGATCCGCTTCGGCGCGGGAAAAAGGGGCTCGACGCTCGCAACATTGTCGGAGGCGGAAAAATCCAGCGTCGGAGGGACGCCGGCGTCGCCCGGATCGCGCCAATAGGTGATCGCCCCGGGCGCCAGCGCGATCTCGAATCCGGCGAGGCCGCCGTCGCCCGCAATGAGCCGCTCCCTGGATTTCGCGCCGGGCGCCCAATCGGTCGAGAATGAATCCGCGGCGAAGGCCGGGGCGCCGTGGAACGCGAGCGCAACCGCCGCCGCGAGCCCCGTCCTGATCGACGCGCGTCCGGCGACGCGAAGGCTCTCGATCGTCCGCGCCACGCCCATGTTCGTATGCCTATACCCTGCCGCAAATTTCGACTAGCATCGGTATATCACCTTTACGCGACCGAGAATCGAGAGGCGATATGAAACGGGCGGACCCCCCGCCGCCGACCAGTCTCGAGGGACAGTTCCTCATTGCGATGCCCTCGCTCAGGGAAGGTCCGTTTGCGCGCTCGGTCGTCTATATGTGCGCGCATCGCGACGACGGCGCCATGGGCATCGTCATCAACCAAAAGGCTGATGAGATCGATTTCGGCCAGCTCCTGGCCCAGCTCGAGATCGTGCCGGAAACCGAGGCGATCCGCCTGCCGCCGAGCGCCAAAGCCGTGCGCGTATTGCGCGGCGGCCCGGTCGAGACGGGACGCGGGTTCGTTCTTCACTCCAGCGACTACGGCGCCCACGAGTCGACGGTCAAGATCGGCGACGTCTGCCTGACCGCCACGCTCGACATTCTGCGGGCGATCGCGCAAGGCGCTGGCCCCTCGCAGGCGGTGCTTGCGCTCGGCTACGCCGGCTGGGCCTCGGGACAGCTCGAGAGCGAGATCCTCGCCAATGGCTGGCTCACCTGCCCCGCCGACGCCGGCCTCATCTTCGACCCCGACTTCGAGCACAAATACGATCGGGCGCTGGCGATCCTCGGCGTCGACGAAGGGATGCTGTCCTCCGACGCCGGCCACGCTTGAGGGCGTTCGGAGAACGCCTCTCGCCGAGCTATTAGGTGCGTTCCAGGAGCGCCTTATCGGGACGGCGACATGGTCGCTCCACGCGTGGTCGAACCAGCGCCGTCAGGCCGTCAAAGAATCGTGTCGATGCCCTTGGCGTCGGCGAGGGCAAGGAGCTTGAGGGAAGGGCCGCTCGGACGCACTTCGCCTCGCTCCCATTTGCTGACGAGCATCTTCGGAACGTTCAACGCCAAGGCGAAGGTCGCCTGGCTCATATGAGCCTTCTCGCGGATTTGTCTGATCGCTTCGGGCGCGAGTTTCTCCACGGGCGTCAGGCAACCAAGGTCAAAGTCACGCATCGTGGCCTTGTCGATCGCGCCGACCTCGTGGAGGTCCTCGATCACCTCGTGCAGCGACTGAAGCGCGGGGCTTCTGTAGCGCTTCGTCTGGGTCATATTTCCAATTCTCTCCATCCTCGCTTGGCGCTCAGGGCGGTCAGCTCTTTGTCCGTGAGCTTCGCGAGTTCCTGACCCGCTCGTGAATACATGGCCAGTTCCGACTTGGTCAGGTTGGCCTTTTTGCTCTTGAGGAAGATGTGCAGAAACACCGCGACCTTTCCCCGTCTGTAGAAGACAACGGCTCGCGAGCCTCTCGCCGCGCCCTGATTGCCTCTAGAAATTCTCTGTTTAATGAGGCCCTGTCCAAGGTCCGCATCGATCAGGCCTCTTTCGGCCTTGCGGATCGCCTCTCGGCAATCCTCGTCAGAAATACCGTTGCTGTCCGCTTCGCGCTGAAACGACTTTGGGAGGTAGGCGTTCATCGAGGTGCTTTCTTCGCCTTTCGGGCGGGTTATGGGGTGCGATTGTCATTGTTCTCTCCATGGCAGGGATTATTACAGGTCAAAATATAACCCACATGGTTATAGAAAGCAATGAAAATGACGGTGCAGCCTTCGAGAGCATTCCGACAATCTTGCCCGAAGCGAGGGGCGCCCCCGGCCCCCGGAGACTCAATGTTTGTTTCGCTTTTTCAGGCTTGGGCCGGCGCAGGTCTGTCTCTCCGCCGTCCCGAATAGGCCGGCCTGAGCCTCGCGGAGCAGGCGCGCCCCTAGAAGGCCTCCCGCACTCGGTCCTGCCGGCCGGCCGTCGTTGGAACGAGAGCAAAGCCCGCGAGAAGTCTCAGGGGACAACGACTCGTTAATCGCGCGGCAAGTCGTTGAAATTGCTCAAAACGGACTCGCTAAGGGCGGCGGCGTCTCCGGTTCACGGGAGAGCGTTCGGCTGGGGTCTGAGAGCCTCACCCCCGTCTCCGCGGAAACCTCAAACATCTCTGCCCGACCCTCAAGCTCCGCGAACATGGCGGGATCGGCGCCGGTGAGGAACACCTGGCCGCCGAGGCGGGCGAGCGCGTCGTAGAGCGCGGCGCGGCGGCGCGGATCGAAATGCGCCGCGATCTCGTCGAGAAGCGCGAGCGGCGCGATCCCCGACATCTGGGCGACCAGGCGCGCGTGGGCGAGCGCAAGGCCTACGATCAGCGCCTTTTGCTCGCCGGTCGAGGAGGCGGCGGCCGGCGCCTGTTTTGACCCATGCCAAACCAGAAGGTCGCTGAGATGCGGACCAATGAGAGTGCGGCCAGCGGCGGCGTCGCGCCTGCGATTGTCGCGCAAGCTCGCTCGGTACCGGTCTTCCGCCGTGAGCGCCGGCCCATCGTCAGTCATGGCCTCGACCTCGCCCTGAAGGGCGAGCTTTGCCCAGGGAAAGGGCGATGAATCGTCGCGCTCGGCGGCGATGAGCATTTCGAGCCGGCGTATGCAGTCGAGCCGGGCCGCTGCGACCGCGACGCCAAGCTCGGCCGCCTCGCGCTCGATCGCGTCGAGCCATTGGGCGTTGCGGCCATCCTCTTCCAAAAGCCGGTTGCGTCCGCGCAAAGCCCGTTCGAACTGGGAGACCCGGGCGCCGTGACTGGGGTCGATCGCCAGCACGAAGCGATCAAGAAAGCGACGCCGCTCGCTCGCCGGCCCGGCGAACAGCGAATCCATCGCCGGCGTCAGCCAGACGAGACGCACATGGTCGCAAAAGGCGCGCGACGAGGCGACGGGCGCGCGGTCGATGCGGTTGCGGCGCTCGGCCGTCTCGCCGTTCGCGCCCGGCTTCCAGCCCGAGCCTAGCTGATGGATCTCGCCGTCCTCCTCGACCTCGATCGACAGCGCAAAGCCGCCGGCCCCGCCGACCCGGGCGCATTCCCCAAGCTCCGCCCGGCGCAAGCCGCGTCCGGGCGCGAACAGCGACAGCGCTTCAAGGAGATTCGTCTTGCCGGCGCCGTTCTCGCCGCATAGGACGACGAGACCGCCCCGGATTGCGAGATCGAGGGCGCCGTAAGAACGGAAATCATTGAGCATGACACGCCGCACGCGCGGACGCCGTCGGGCCTGGGGGGCGACGTCAAGGCTGGTCATGAGCGCGTGTGCCACGTCCGGCGGCCTCGCGAAAGTGCCAAAGACAGGAGCCTTGCCGATGAATTCCCGCGACGTCCTGATGCCCGCCAAAGGCATGCAGCTGGTCGAAGATGAGATCAGCGCCAGGCTTCCGCTTCACCGCCTGTGGCTCGAGCCCAATCCCGACCTCCGGCTCCAGGAATGGGCGCCGCGGATCCGCGCTTTGGCGATGACCGGCGCGCATTCGCCGCTCGACGAAGCCTATATGCGCCGTTTTCCCAACCTCGAAATCATCTCGAGCTTCGGCGTCGGCTACGACAATATCGACGCCAAGGCGGCGGCGCGGCTCGGAATCACTGTCACTAATACCCCTGGCGTTCTGGACGACGAGGTCGCCGACACCACGCTGGGTCTGATGATCATGACGGTGCGCCAATTGCCCCAGGCGGAGCGATATCTGCGGGCCGGGCAATGGACCGCGAAGGGCGCTTTCCCGCTCAGCCCTTCCCTGAGGGGCCGCACCGTGGGCATTTTTGGTCTCGGCCGCATTGGCAAGGCGATCGCGACGCGCATCAGCGCCTTCGGGCTCGATGTCGTCTATCATAGCCGCCACGCCCAAACCGGCGTCCCCTATCGCTACTATTCTTCACTCATCGACATGGCAAAGGCCGTCGATATTCTCATCGTGATCGCGCCCGGCGGTCCTGCGACGCACCACGTTATCAATGCCGAAGTCTTGCAGGCGCTCGGTCCCGACGGCGTTTTGATCAATGTCGCGCGCGGCTCGCTGGTGGACGAGAAGGCGCTGATCGAGGCGCTGCGAAGCAAGACAATTCTGGCGGCGGGTCTCGACGTGTTCGAGAATGAGCCCAGCGTGCCGGACGAGCTCATCGCGCTCGATAATGCTGTGCTTTTGCCCCACGTCGGCTCGGCGTCGGTGAAGACGCGACGCGCGATGGCCCAATGCGTGGTCGACAACCTGTTCGCCTGGGCCGACGGCAAGCCGCCGCTCACGCCAGTGCCCGAGACGCCATGGCAGGGTCAGTGGGGGAAGAGCGGGTAGGGCGCGGCCGAGCCTACGCCGTGTAGCTGGCGCTGTCTCCCCCGGTCACGTCATAGGTCGCGCCGCTCACCATGAAGGCTTCGTCCGAGGAGAGGAACACGATCGCGGGCGCGATCGATTTGGCGCTGAGCCTCGTTTTTCGATTCGGCTTCCAGAACTGCGGCCGGCTGCGCGGAATCGAAATCGCCGACGGCCTGCGCGTAACGCTGCATGCTCCATCTCCCGCGTCGTCCCGCGTTGGCGCCGTCAGCCAAGCGATGTACGAGTAGGCCGTCGAGCAGGGCTGGGTTCTCCTGCGACTGTAAGCGGATAGTCCGTCGGGATGCGCCAGCATCGGACGGAGCTCGGAAAGTTCAGACAGGGAGTGACACTTGATGCTCAACACCACTGCGGTCGGCCTTTGCGCCGGTCTTATCGCTCTCTTGGCGGCGCCGCTCGCCGCATCGGCACAGGACGCGATCGCCGCCCCCGGTCATAAGACGATCGGCCAGCCACAGGCGGCGAAAGACACCATGATTCCCTCGCTCGCGGTCATCAATTCGCGTGGGGCGACTCTGCAGGGCGGCGCCTTGACCCTGACCGGCGTGTCGGCGAATTCAATCGTCTTCGCCGATCGTCCGTTCCGCGCGGCCGGGCACGTCCTGACCAAGCACTTTCTAAGGGAGTGGGATGAGGGGAGCGACAGTTTCGCGAAAAATCCGCCGAACGCTACGATATCGGTCCTGAGCGAGGACGGCGATTCTGTCGAGGACGCCGTTGTCGTCCTCAAGTCGCCGAAGCTCGAAGGCGACAATCTGACCTTCCAAGTGTCTGTCCTTGAAGGAAGCCTGTCGAAGGCGACGGGACCCGCCTCGCTGTTCATCGACTGGTTCGCCGCACGGGGTTACGGCGGGCGCGGATTCGTCGCCGGGGGCGGCAGATGGCATGGCGCCTGGTACGGCCATCCTTCCGGGGTCGCCGTGGGCGCCGCTGCAGTCGGTCTCGGCGCGGCGGCGGTCGGAGCGGCGGCCGCCAGCGCGTACTATCACCCTTATGCTTATCCTTATTATTCGCCGCCGCCGCCTCCGCCAGCGTGCGGCTACTACCCCTACCCGCCCTGCTACTGACGGGCATTGCAAAGCGCCGTCGACCGGCGCCTGGTTGATGAGCTTCGCACGCCGGCCGATCGAGGGCGTGCTTATATCGAGGAGGGCCTCATGCTGGGGAACATTTTAACGCGCCGCGCCGCGCTCATCAGTTTCGGCGCTTTCGCTTCCGCGGGGTTGAGCGGCTGCAACACGACGCCGACCCCCGGGGTTCAACTGGCCGGCTCGCCCAGCGGGCCCCCGATCGAGGTCGACACCGCGCCCCTGGTGGCCGATGTCGGCAATCCCACCGCGAGCTGGATGCAGCAGGCGTTGCCCGGCGCGCTCGCTCAGGCTCTTGGGTCAAGAGCGCCCAAGGGGCTTCGCGTCCGGGTTGACACGCTTTATCTCGGCGGCGGCGGACCAGCCGATCCCGACCTGGTAAGAGGCGTCGCAATGGTGGCTGGCGCGACGATCAAGGTGCGCGCGCTCTCCACCTACACTTCAAGCCCAACCGATCAGGCGCTGCCGGAGCAGGCGCTCCAAGGCCGCGTGCAGGCGCTTGCGGTCGCTTTCGCCTACCGTCTGAGGAGGAAGCTCCGGACCTGAGCGAGGCTTGCTTGAGGCGAGGCGCGTCGGACCAGCTCGTCGCGCCGGCCTATTTGATCTGGCCGCGCACGCGTTTGGTCTCGACCGCTTTGGCGGCGGCTTCCTTGCGATGGGGTTGGGGATGGGCGCCGAGATCGCGCCATGACGTCTCCGAAAGCTCGACGTCATAATGCTCAGCCGCCTTCTTGATGTTGGCGAAGGCCAAGGCGCGATCCTCGTCGGAGACGTCGGTGACCTGATCGAAACGCGCGACGGCGTTGCGAATGTGTTTGGCGTCGGTCAGCGGCTCTTTGCGCTGGTGCGGGAAGGCGAAGACCGAGTCAGGCAAGTCGCCTTTCGCCGTAAGCTCTCCATGCTTCTCATGAGGCTTCCAGGTCGCATGCATCGGGAACTCCTGATTTCGTCGCCCGGGCCGTGGAATACTCGCCGTGGGCGCTTCGACGAAAACGCGCAAGGCGCGATTTTGTGTCGCAAAGGCCGGAGGCGCCTGGCGAGTGGCGGCCGTCCGCGTTCGCGAGGATAGCCTAGCCTCCCAACGCCGCCCCCGGCGCGTACTGGACCCCGCCGGCGGGCCGGCGATAGAGCGCGAGCGTCGCGATCAGACCGCAGAGCGCCGCGAAGCTCATCCAATAGCCGGGCGCGGCCTTGTCGCCCGTGTGGGCGATCAGCCAGGTGGAGATCAGGAGCGAGGACCCGCCAAGCGTAGTCGCGAGGCTATAGGCGAGCGAAAAGCCCGATGTGCGCACCGAAGCCGGAATCAGCTCGGTCAGCGCCACCACCATCGCGCCATTGTAGCAGGCGTAAATGAAGGACAACCACAGTTCGACCCCGAGCATCCGGTCGAAGGTCGGCGCCCGCGCCAGCCACGCAAGCGCCGGATAGGCTGTCAGCAGGCCGAGAATGGTGAAGGTGAGGAGGATCGGCTTGCGGCCGATCCGGTCCGACAAGGCGCCCGAGATCGGCAGCCAGAAGAAGTTCGACGCCGCGACCGCCATCGTTACCAGCAGCGCGTTGGACTCGGTTAGATTGAGCACGCGCCGGCCGAACGTCGGCGTGTAGACGGTGATGAGATAGAACGACACCGTCGTCATGATCACCATGGCGACGCCGCCAAGCACGATCGGCCAGTTGGCGCCGAGGGTCGCGAAGATCTGCCGCGTTGTCGGGTGGACCTTGCGCGCCGCGAATTCCGGCGTCTCCTCCAGCTTGCGCCGGATCATGTAGAGGAACGGCACGATGGCGCAGCCGATGAAGAATGGAATGCGCCATCCCCAGGCGGAGACTGTTTCGGGGGCCATCAGGTTGGCGATCGCGTATCCGAGAAGCGCTGCCAAGACGACCGCGACCTGCTGGCTCGCCGATTGCCACGACACATAGAAGCCCTTGGCGCCGGGCGTCGCCATCTCGGACAGATAGACCGAGACGCCACCGAGTTCGACGCCGGCCGAGAATCCCTGGAGCAGCCGGCCCGCCACCACCAGCGTCGGGGCAAGCACGCCGATCGTCGCATAGCCGGGCACGAAAGCGATCAGGACCGTGCCGCAGGCCATGATCGAAAGCGTGAGGATGAGGCCTTTGCGCCTGCCGATGCGATCGACATAGGGCCCGAGCACGAGGGCGCCGATCGGGCGCATCGCGAAGCCCGCCGCGAAACTCAGGAAGGTCGCCATCAGCGAGGCGTAGGGGTCGTGGCTTGGGAAGAAGGTTTCCGAGATCCGCCGGGCATAGATGCCGAACAGAAAGAAGTCGTACATTTCGAGGAAATTGCCGCTGGTCACGCGCAGAACGGTCTTGATTCTGTCGAGCTTTGTTTCGCCCATCGAATTCCTCCCTAGGCCACGCCTGTTAGGCCATGAAACTGAGGCCGAATGGAAGCGTCGCGACTATTGGCTCGCCCAGCGCGCCGCAGCGCGGCCAGCCGCCGCGCCGGTCGCGAATGAGGCCTGTAACAGATAGCCGCCGGTCGGCGCCTCCCAGTCGATCATCTCGCCGGCGACGAACATTCCCGGGCGCTTCTTGAGCATGAAATCGTCGTCGATCTCGCTCCACGAGACGCCGCCGGCGGTCGAGATCGCCCGGGCGATCGAAGCGGTTCCGACCAGACGAAGGGCGCAGGTCTTGACAAGGGCGGCGAGCGCCGCGCCTTCGGGAAGAGGTCCCGCTTCGCGCAGGATGTTGATCGCGGCAGGCGTAAGGCCCGCGCCTTTGCGCAGAAGCGTGGACATGGATTGGCCGGGCTTGCGCTTCAGCCGCGCCGCAAGCACGGGCTCACTGAGGTCGGGCTTGAAGTCGATCGTTATCGTCGCTGATCCATGGCTTGCGATCGCTTCCCGGAGTGAGGCGGAAAGCGCGTAGATCGCGCCGCCTTCGAGGCCGGCGCTCGTGACCATCGCCTCGCCGCGAACGCGCATCCCTGAGTGAGAAAGCGCTATATTTTTGAGTGGCGCGCCGGCGAAGGTCTCCCGTATCTTCGGCGACCAGTCGACGAGGAAGCCGCAATTGGCGGGCTTCAGCGGCGTCACGGCGATTCCCTCGGCGCGAAACGCCTCGACCCAAAAACCGTCCGCCCCGAGGCGCGGCCACGAGGCCCCGCCGAGCGCGAAAACGGCCGATGCCGCCTGAACGCTCGTCTCTCCCGACGGCGTCATGAAACGAAGCGCTCCGTCCTGGCCAAAGCCGACGAAGCGCGAGCGCGGAACAAAGTCGACACCAAGCGCGCCGAGGCGTCGCAGCCAGGCGCGAAGGAGCGGCGTCGACTTGAAGCTTTTCGGAAAGACTCGCCCGCTCGAGCCGACAAACGTCTCTTCGCCGAGCTCTGCGGCCCAGGCGCGAAGCCTGTCCGGGGGCATGGCTTCAATCACCGGAAGAAGCCTGTCGGCGGCTGGACCGTAATGCTCAAGAAAAGTCCGAAGCGGCTCCGAATGGGTGAGATTGAGGCCGCCTCGTCCCGCCAGCAGAAATTTGCGCGCGGGACTCGGACTCGCATCATGGACCACGACACTTCGCCCGGCGAGCGCCATCGTCTCTGCCGCCATCAACCCCGCCGGCCCTGCGCCAATGACGATCGCGCCGGTTTCCGCCTTCATGCCTTTCGCCTTCAAAAAAGCCCGCGCCGGCTCATAGCATAGCGTTGGTCCGAGAACCGGAGCCGCCATGGCCAACGCCGCTGATTTCCGTCGCATTGCGCTCTCTTTCGAGGGCGCTGGCGAATATCCGCATTTCGATCGCCGCGCCTTCAAGGCTCGGGTGACGTTCGCAACGCTTGCGCCGGACGAACTCAGCGCCAACATCAAATTCGCGCCGGACGAGCAGGCGCTCAAATGCACGGTGGCGCCCGACGCCTTTTCAGCCCTCGACAACGCCTGGGGGACGCGCGGCTGGACCTGCGCGACGCTGGCGGCTTTGAGCGAGGCGGAACTCAAGGCTGCGCTGGAGATGGCTTGGCGCCATGCGGGGCCAAAGGCCAAGGCGCGCAAGCGCCGCTAGGCGCATCGCGCCCGATACCCTCATCCGGGTGGCTCACGCCAGCCCCCTTCTCCCCGGGGGAGAAGGGGTTCCCATGACCGTCGAGATCGCGGAGTCTTCCGAAAACCCTCACAGAGGGCGCGGCCACCTTCTCCCTCGGGGAGAAGGTGTCGCCAAAGGCGACGGATGAGGGCTGGCCGAGCCGAGGTCTATGGCGCTAACTCGCAAGCCTCTCGCTCTCGATCCAAAGCCGTCTCGCGGCCACATTGTCCCTTGCCGCCGCGGACGGCTCGGTCAGCTTGCGCTTGACGAAATACTCCCCCGTCGTCGTTTCCACCTCCGGCGAGGACGCGAGGTAAACGAGCGTGTCGGCGCCTTTTTCCGCTGTCATGAAAAACGGCCTCAGGAACGGGATCAGAAGGCCCGCGAAGCCGCCACTGGATTCGCCGAACCGGGTCTTGACGACGCCTGGATGGAGGCAATTGGCGGTTACGCCCGTGCCGGCGAGGCGCCGGGCCAGCTCGCGGGTGAACAGGATATTGGCGAGCTTCGAGCGGCCGTAGACCTTGAGCCCGCCGTAACCCTTGGCGCTCTGCAGATCGTCGAAATCGAGGGTCGCGCGATCGTGGGCGACCGAAGAGGTCGAGACGATCCGCGCCGGCGCCGAGGCGACGAGCCTGTCGCGCAGCGCTTCGGTCAGCACGAAATAGGCCATATGATTGAGGGCGAAGGTCAGCTCCAGCCCCTCGGGCGTCACCTGCCGGCGGGAAAAGAGAGCGCCCGCGTTGTTGATCAGCACGTCGATTCGCGGTTCGCCGGCGGCGATTGTCTCTCCGACCCTGCGCGTCTCCGCAATGCTCGAGAGATCCGCCAGATGCAGGCGATGGCTTAAGCCCGGCGCTTTCGCCTCCAATTTGCGCATCGTCGCCTGCCCGCGGGCTTCGTCGCGGGCGATGAAAACGATGCGCGCGCCCATCCCTGCGAGCGCGACGACCCCGGCTTCGCCGATGCCCGAGGTCGCGCCGGTGGCGACGATGGTCTTGCCCTGCATCGAATGGATCCTTTGGCTTCGGCCTGGAACTTAAGCGCCCTCAGGCGCCGCCAACAGGGGACGCCTGATCACATGCCGGCGAGCAGGGCGCGAGCGCCCCGGGTTTCGTGAGGGACCCGCCCGCGCTAAAGTCGCCGCGAAAAGCCGCGAGGCTCGATGGTCCGCCAGGGAACCGATCAATGGCCAGAGACCGGCAGGGCCTGACGCTCGCCGGCAGCCCCCAGTCGGCCGCAGCGTTCGATCGGGCGATCGCCGACTATTTCGGGCTGACCGGCGATCCCGTCGGTGTCCTCAAATCGGCGCTGGCCCGCGATCCCGATTTTGCGCTGGCCGGGGTCGCGATTGCGGCCCTCTACATGATCGGCGGCTTTCGCGGCGACCATCCGGAGATCAAGAGCGCACTCAGCGCCGCCGAAGCGGCGATCGGCGCTGCTTCGGGGCGCGAGCGGCGCCACCTCGCGGCGGCAAAGTCCTGGGCGCAAGGCGAGTTTTCGCAAGCGATCCAGGCTTGGGAGAATATCCTTGCCGATCACCCTGCCGACGCGCTCGCCTTGCGTCTGGCGCAGGACGCCTATTTCCTTCTCGGCCGGTCCGCGCCGATGCGCGATTCGGTCGCGCGGGTCCTGCCGGCCTGGGGCCGGGACAATCCGCTCACCGGCTTTGTCCTCGGCGCCTACGCCTTCGGACTCGAGGAGACCGGAGACCTTAGGCGCGCCGAGGAGTTCGGCCGTGAGGCGCTTGCCTTGAACCCGCGCGACGCCTGGGCGACCCACGCTCTCGCCCACGTGATGGAGACCGCGAACCGCCACGAGGAGGGCCTGGCCTTTCTTGCCTCCACCCGCGCGGACTGGAGCCATGCGCATTTCATGGCGCACCACAACGGCTGGCATCTCGCCCTGTTCCTGATCGAGCAGGGGCGGTCTGGCGAGGTTCTCGCCGACTATGACCGCTTTACCGCGCCGAAGCTCGCCGACGACGCGACGCTCGACCGCGTCGACGCCGCTTCGCTCCTGTGGCGGCTCGAACTCGAAGGGGTCGACGTGGGCGACCGCTGGGCGCCCGTCGCCGACCGATGGATGGCCCATGTCGACGACCATGTGCTCGTCTTCAACGACCTGCATTGCGCCTTCGCCGCCGCGCGCTCGCCCGATCCCGGGCACGCCATACGCCTCAGCCGATCGCTCGACGACTATGAGCGCGAAGGCTCGGGAGACAACCGGCTGGTGACGTCCGAGATCGGCCGGCGCCTCATCGACGGCGCGCTCGCTTTCGCCAGCGGCGACTACGCGCGCGCGGTCGAGTCGATCCTGCCCTTGCGCAACGATGCGGCGCGGATCGGCGGCAGCCACGCCCAGCGCGACATCGTCAACCTGACGCTGATCGCAGCGGCCGAGCGGGCGGGCCAGTGGGCCCTGGCGCGCGCCCTGCTCGCGGAGCGCGTCGCGGCCCGGCCGACGCAGCGGACCAGGGCGCGGCACGCCGAAGCGCTGCGCCGGACCTCGTGACCGCGGACTTGGCGCGGCGAGCGTCGCGGATTGGACGCGGCGGCGGGCGGCGGCGCTAGCCGCGGTCGCCGGGCGGACTGGCGCGCTCGTCCGAGCCGCGCGTGCGCGCCTCTCGGACAGGCGGGGCGACCCGCCGGGAGGCCTCGAAGGGCGTCGACGTCCACGACGGCTTCAAATCCTGCGGCCAAGCTGGGCGCGAGGGCGCGGCCCCCGGGCCCATGCGCTCTGCAACACCCACCCCTGCGCGAGTTCAAGGCCCTTATCCAGTTCGACAACGAGCCCCGGGGCGACTCCGATGCGCGATCGCCTCCGCGGCGCCTGCAAGGCGGTCGGGGAGGCTCGCGCAGGTGGCGCGGGACACGATTATGTGACCTATCCTACCGGTTCGCGAACCTGGCCGGCCGCTTCTCGGCGAAAGCGCGCATCCCCTCCTTCTGGTCCTCGGTGGCGAACAGCGAATGAAAGATGCGCCGCTCGAACCTGACCCCTTCCGCAAGCGTCGTCTCGTAGGCGCGGTTGACGGCTTCCTTGGCGGCGTAGACGGCAGGCCGCGACAAAGCGGCGATCGCCGCGGCGACCTTGAGCGCCTCCTCGATCAGCGAGGCGGCCGGCACGATGCGGGAGACGAGGCCCACGCGCTCGGCCTCGGCCGCGTCCATCATGCGCCCGGTCAGGACCATCTCCATCGCTTTGGACTTGCCGACCGCGCGCGTCAGGCGCTGCGTTCCCCCGGCGCCCGGAATGACGCCAAGCTTGATCTCCGGCTGACCAAACTTCGCCGTATCAGCCGCGAGAATGAAATCGCACATCATCGCGATCTCGCATCCCCCGCCGAGCGCAAAGCCGGCGACGGCGGCGATGATCGGCTTGCGCGCCTTCGCCACATTCTCCCATCTGGAAATAAAGTCGCCGATGAAAGCCTCGGCGAAGGTCTTGTCCTGCATTTCCTTGATGTCGGCGCCGGCGGCGAACGCCTTTTCCGACCCGGTCAGCACGATCGCCCCGATGGCAGGGTCAGTCTCGAAGGCTTCGAGCGCGACGTTGAGGTCCTCGATCAAAGCGGACGACAGCGCGTTCAGGGCCTGCGGCCGGTTGAACCTGATGAGGCCGACGCCCCCATGCGTTTCGACAAGGATATTGGCGTAGGTCATGGGCGCGGATTCCTTTGAGGCGCCGCCGGTGCAGAGATATAGCGGTCCAGGCGAGCGCAACCCAAATATGCAGCGGATTCCCCGTCCCCGCCAAGCGTCGAGTCACGGAGGCTTCGCTTGGTGCTTCCAAAACGCCGCGCCGGCTAGGCCCCTCACGCCGCCCAGAGCTTCGCGGGCGCATCGATCCCCTTCAGCTGATAGTCTCGCCCGGCGCTTTCGGGAAGCAGGGCGGCGGCTTTCTCGTGCACCGCGGCGGTCATGAGAATCTGGTCGGCCGCCGCCGCGCTTTGCGCGCGGGAAGCCACGTTCACCACGGTGCCGATCGCGGTCAGGTCGTGGTGCGTGCGGCCAAACTCGCCGAAATTGACACGGCCGGTGTCAATGCCGATTCCTATTCCGATCGTTGTCGCCTCGGCGCCGAAGCCGCGCGAAAGTTCCACGCGCCGCTCGCCCCACAACTCCTGAATTCTCTGCGCAGCGGCGACCGCTCGAGCGGCATGGTCCTCACGCTTGATCGGGAAGTTGAAGATCGCGAGGACGGCGTCGCCCATCGTCTTGTTGATGATGCCGTCGTGCTCCCAGATCGCCTCGCCGCAAACGTCGTAAAAGGCGTCAAGCATCGAGGCGATCGCGCCGCTCGACTGGGACTGCGACAGGCTCGTATAGCCCCTGAGATCCGCAAACAGGATGGTCGCGTCGAGTTCGACCTGGCGCGCCTTCATGACCCGCTCGAACATCGTCTCGCAGATCGTGCAGACGTTGGGGTTCATGCGACTTCGGCGGATGCCGACGGCGCGAAACGGCGCCGCGGCGACCGTGCGCAACGGAATGGGCATCTTCATGTTCTGCCAGCAACCCACACAGAAAATCGGTGGCGACGCCATCCAGCAGCTCCCTCAGATCGGAGGGCGGGTTTAGCACCGGCGAGACGGGTGTCAACCAAACGTCGACGGTCAAATATGTAGGGGTTGTCCCAACGCCGTGAGCGCCGACTCGTGGAAAGCTTCGCTCAGCGTCGGATGGGCGTGGATGGTGAAAGCTATGTCTTCGAGGCGCGCGCCCATTTCCAGCGCGAGTGCAAACGCCGCCGAAAGCTCCGAGACGGCGGCGCCGACGGCCTGGACGCCAAGCACGACATGATTGTCGGCGCGCGCGACAACGCGCACGAAGCCATCGTCGTCCTGAAGCGTCATCGCGCGGCCATTGGCGCGGAAGGGAAAATGGCCGACGCGAATCTCGCCATGCGCGGCCCTGGCGGCGGCGGGCGAGAGTCCAACGGCGACGATTTCCGGGTCGGTGAAGCAGATCGCGGGGATCGCGACAGGGTCGAAGGCGCGCCTCTCGCCGGCGATGATCTCGGCGACCATTTCGCCTTGCGCCATCGCGCGATGGGCGAGCATCGGCTCGCCGGTCACATCGCCGATCGCCCAGACGTTGCGCATCGAAGTCGCGCATGTCTCGTCGATCCGCACGAAGGCGCCGCTCATCGTCAGATCAAGCGTCGCGAGGCCGAACCCGCTCACGTGCGCACGCCGGCCGACCGCGACCAGCACCTTGTCGGCAGCGATGGATTGTACCTTGCCGTCCGCCCCCACGACCTTGAGCGCACCGTTCGAGTGAGTGGTCGCCTTCGCGCCGAGAAGCGTGTCGACGCCAAGATCGGCGAGGCGTCTTACGACCGGCTGTGTCAGCTCGGCGTCGTAAAGCGGCAGGATCTTGGGGAGCGCCTCGACGATCGTCACCTTGGCGCCGAGCTTGGCGAACGCGATTCCAAGCTCCATCCCGATATAACCCGCGCCGACGACGGCAAACGATCCCGGAACCTCGGTCAAGGCCAGCGCATCGGTCGAAGACAGAATGTCGCCGCCGAACTTGAGCGCCGGCAGCTCCACCGGCTCCGAGCCGGTCGCAAGGATGAGATGCTCGGCTTGGATGCGCGTCTCACCGGTGTCGGCGCGAACGATCGCCGTCTTGCCGTCGATGATCGTCGCCGTGCCAAGCAGCGTGCGCACCTTGGCCTTCTTCAGAAGAACGCCGACGCCGGTGGTGAGCCGCGTGACGATTGAATCCTTCCAGGCGATCGTGCGGGCGAAATCGAGTTTTGGCGGTCCGATCGAAAGCCCGATGGCGTTCAGCGCGCGGGGCTCGCGAAGGCCATGCGCCGCGCCGGCGGCGTGGATCAGCGCCTTCGAGGGGATGCAGCCGACGTTGAGGCACGTTCCGCCGAGCCGATCGGCTTCGACAAGAATCGTGTCGAGGCCGAGCTGGCCGGCGCGGATCGCGGCGACATAGCCGCCCGGGCCGCCGCCGATGACCAGAACCTTGCAGCGAAGCTCGTTCATCTTGCCTCAGCAGCCGTATGGATACCCGCTTTCGCGGGTATGACAGTTTCCACTCTTCACGCCTCGATGAACAGCGTGGCCGGCTGCTCGATCAGCGTGCGCAGCCGCTGGATGAAGGTCGCCGCGTCATAGCCGTCGACAACGCGATGATCGAACGACGACGACAGGTTCATGACTTTTCGCGGGACAAATGCGCCGTCGCGCCAGACGGGCTTCACGACGATCTTGTTGACGCCGACGATCGCGACCTCCGGCCGGTTGATGATCGGCGTCGAGACAATGCCCCCGAGGCTCCCGAGCGAAGTCAGCGTGATGGTCGAGCCCGAGAGCTCATCACGCGCCGCGACGGCCTGGCGCGCCGCCTCGCTCACACGTCGCATTTCGCTCGCGCATTCGTGCAGGCCGAGCGTCTCGGCGTGGCGGACGACCGGAACCATGAGGCCGTTCGGCGTTTGCGTCGCCACGCCCACATGCACTGCGCCAAAGCGGGTGATGACGGCGTTGTCGTCGTCGAAATGAGCATTGATCTGCGGAAATTCTCCAACCGCCTTGACGATCCCAAGGATGAGAAAAGGCAGCAAGGTCAGCTTCGGCCGCTCTTCAGTGGCGCGGGCGTTGAGCGAAGCGCGCAGCTCTTCGAGCGCCGTGACATCGACCTCCTCGACATAGGAGAAATGCGCGATGCGGCGCGCCGACTCGGCCATGTTCTCCGCGATGCGCCGGCGCATGCCGACGACCTTGATCGTCTCGATCGCCTCATTGGGCGCCCGGCCCGCGGATTTCGACGGCTCCGGCGGGCGTGCGACATGGGCGTCGAGGTCCGGGTGCGTGATGCGGCCCGCTGGCCCGGACCCGCGCACGAATCTGAGGTCGACGCCGGCCTCGCGCGCTTTTAGCCGCACAGCGGGCGCGGCGAGCGGCTTTTCGCCCGCAGGACGTGGCGCGCCCGCGTGGGTTCCGAGCGGGCGCGGGGCCGCTCTCTGCGGCTCGGGCGGCGGCGGCGCGGGCTCGGCAGGCTTGAGATCGGCGGATGGCGCCGGCGGCGGCTCCTGCGGCTGCGCCCGCGATTTCGACGCTGTGGGGAGAAGCGCGTCGGGCATGCCCGGCGCATCGATGCGAATAAGCTCGGCGCCCACAGCCAGCACGTCCCCGACCGCGCCGCCGAGCGCAAGCACGCTGCCCGCGACGGGGGTCGGGATCTCGACCGTCGCCTTGTCGGTCATGACCGCGGCGACGACCTGATCCTCGTGCACGAGATCGCCGACCTTGACCGCCCATTCGACGATCTCGGCCTCCGCAACCCCCTCGCCGACGTCTGGCATCTTGATCGAGCGCACGCCCATCGTCAGCCCTCCATCGCCTTGACGAGCGCGCGCCCGACGCGCGCTGGCCCTGGGAAATAGTCCCATTCCTCGGCGTGAGGATAGGGCGTGTCCCAGCCGGCGACACGCAGGACCGGCGCCTCGAGCGCGTAGAAGCAGCGCTCCGCCACTTGTGCGGCGAGTTCGGCGCCGAAACCCGAGGTCAGCGTCGCCTCATGCACGATTACGCAGCGGCCGGTCTTGTTCACCGAAGCCTCGATGGCGTCGGTGTCGAGCGGCAGCAGCGTGCGCAGATCGATGATCTCCGCATCGACTCCAGTCTCCTCGGCCGCTGCCTCGGAGACATGGACCATCGTTCCATAGCAAAGCACGGTCACGCCCTTGCCCTCGCGTCTCACCGCCGCCTTGCCGAGCGGCACGACGTAGCGCCCCGCTGGCGTTTCGCTTAACGGGTGTTTGGCCCAGGGTACCGTCGGTTGTTCGGGATGGCCGGCGAACGGGCCATTGTAGAGCCGCTTCGGTTCGAGAAAGATAACCGGATCATCGTCCTCGATCGAGGCGATCAAGAGACCCTTGGCGTCATAGGGATTGGACGGGATCACAGTCTTGAGGCCGGAGACATGCGTGAACAAGGCCTCCGGACTCTGGCTATGCGTCTGCCCGCCATAGATGCCGCCCCCGCACGGCATGCGGATCACAATCGGGGCGAAGAACTCGCCGCCCGAGCGGTAGCGCAAGCGGGCGGCTTCGGACACGATCTGGTCGTAGCCCGGATAGACATAGTCGGCGAACTGGATCTCAGCGACCGCTCGAAGCCCATAGGCGCCCATGCCGATCGCCACGCCGATGATGCCGGATTCGTTGATCGGCGCGTCGAAGCAGCGCGACTTTCCATATTTGCGCTGGAGCCCGTCGGTGCAGCGAAAGACGCCGCCGAAATAGCCTACGTCCTCGCCGAATACGACCACGCTCTTGTCCTCGGCCATCTTGCAATCCATCGCGTCACGGATCGCCTCGACCATCGACATGCGCGGCATGCTTTTCGGCTCCCGCCAACGAAAGACCCAGCCCGTCTCGCGAACGCTTCATCGAGGCCGACGGGTCTCCTCAAGCTCGACCTTATCGCACGATCGGGGGACCGCGCGACTGCCTTCCTTGGCCGCGCAGGCCATCACCCGCTCAACCCAGCCTTCAACAAACCGTCCAGAAGGTGCTCGCTATCCTGAGTGAACTTGAATGGACGATTTTTCACGAACAGGCTCGCGCGAAAGTTCGGAGCCATCGCCAACAGCGAAGTTCGCGCCGTGGTCGCACCCTCTTCTTCGCCAAGCTGAGCGCGACACGCCGCAAGGCCCGCGAGCACACCGACTTGCGGCTCGGCGACAGCGCCGTAAACGGCTGCGCCATCCGCGTAGGCGCGGGAGCAATAGCACGCAAGGCCAAGATTGGTCGCGTACCACGCTGGGTGATGGGGATTGAGCTCCATCGCCTTTTCAATTCGCCGCCGTCCCTCGTCCGGCTTGCCCAGAAAGGTCGCAAGCGGCGACCATAGAGCAAGAATGCGCGCGTCATAGGGGTTGAGCGCATAGGCCTTTTTATGATGCACCTCGGCGGCGTCGAGACGCCTTCGATACATGTCGATCTGGCCTGCCACGAGGTGGCACCAGCTGTCCGCGGGATCGAGCGTGAGTGAGCGGTCGGCGAGAAGCGCGGCTTCCGTCAAATCCCTTTCGCTCGGATGGAACGCCCACTCGCGCAGCCGCATAAGAGCGAGCATGGCCATGGCGGAGGGATAGTCAGGCGTGATCACAAGCGCCTTTTGAAAGCAATCGATTGCGTTTTGCGCCGACTCCGGGTCCAGCCGATCGGCGTGGCGCATGCCGCGCATCAAGAGATCAAACGCCCCAAGACTTTCAGACCGCTTGCGTATTGCGGCTTTCGCACCGGTCTCTTCGAGCCGGCCGACCAGCGTCGCGACGATCCGTTCTATGAGCTCATCCTGAACCTCGAGCACATCGTTCGCGTTGCGGTCGTAGCGTTCAGCCCACAGCACTCTTCCCGTTGCGCCTTCGATAAGCGTCGCCTGCAAGCGTAACCGCGACGCCGTCAGTCTGACGGCGCCAGTCACCACATACCGCACCCCCAGGTCGGATGCGACTTGCTGCGGGTCCGGATCGGATTCAAAGCCGAAGCTCGATGCGCGACTGAGAACAGCAAGGGTGGTGAATCGGGAGAGGGCGGTGATCAGATCATCCGCCAGCCCTTCCCCCAAATGCCTTTCCTCAAGGGCCGTACTAAAAGGCAGGACGGCAAGGCTGAGCGCCCCTCCGGTCTCTGGGTCCGGGTCAGGCTCGCCCAACCGAATCCGCGCGACCTTTACGGGCTCCCGTATGCCTTTGAGCGTCTGCGCGCCGATCCCCTCGATGTGAAGATCGAGCGGCGGTTCGAGAGCTCCAACGACCTTGTCTGAAAGGCAAACGCCGCCGGGATAGGCGAGGCTTTCAAGTCGCGCGGCGATGTTGACGGTATCCCCCAGGAGATCCTCACCATTGGGGTAGACGTGCCCGGAATGAATGCCGATGCGGTATGGCAGGATCTCGGCTCCCCGCGCCTTGGCTTCCGCGAGCGACCGCTGCACGGCGACTGCGCATGACACTGCGCCCCGGGCCACCGCAAATTCGGCCAGCACGCTATCTCCGCCAGTCGAGAAGATCCGACCGCCATTGGCGGCGATCGCGGCGTCGATCAGCTTCCGACTCGCCGCCAGCGCCGCTAAGGCGCGGCGTTCATCGAGGCTCATTGCCCGCGAGTAGTTCGCAGCGTCAGCCGCAAGGACGGTCGTGTTGCGAACGGGAGACGAGTGCATAACGGAAGCCGCGCCCGGTCACACTCCGAGCTGCTGGCGCTGCTCTCGCAAATGGCGCGGCATCTCCTTATAGACCTGCTCGAACATCGTCGCCGCGCTTGGGCGCGGCCCATCGTGTAGCGTGCCGTGGCTCTCCGCTTCCTTGGCGGCGTCGAGGATCTCGGCGTCGACCTCGGCCTGCATCTGCTTCTGGCGCTCCTCGCTCCACGCGCCGACCCGGATGAGGTGAACCTTCAGCCGCTCGATCGGATCGCCGAGCGGCCAGGCGGTCCCTTCATCCTTGGGGCGATATTTCGACGGATCGTCCGAGGTCGAATGCGCGCCGGCGCGATAGGTCACCCACTCGATGAGGGTGGGGCCGAGATTGGCGCGCGCCCGCTCGACCGCCCAGAGCGAGGCTGAATGGACCGCAAGATAGTCGTTGCCGTCGACGCGCAGCGAGGGAATGCCGAAGCCGTGCGCGCGAGCGGCGAATCTGGCGCTCTCGCCCCCCGCTAGTCCCTGATAGGACGAGATCGCCCACTGGTTGTTGACGACATTGAGAATGACTGGCGGGCGATAGACGGAGGCGAACACCAGCGCCGCATGGAAATCGCTTTCCGCAGTCGATCCTTCGCCGATCCAGCCCGAGGCGATGCGCGTATCACCGGAAATCGCGGAGGCCATCGCCCAACCGACGGCTTGCGGATATTGCGTGCCAAGGTTGCCGGAGACGGTGAAGAAACCGGCCTTTTTGAACGAATAGAGCCCGGGAAGCTGGCGGCCGTTCAGATGATCTTTCTCATTGGAGAAGATCTCGCACATCATCTCGACGATCGGCCAGCCGAGCGCGATCAAGAGGCCCTGCTGGCGGTAGGTCGGAAAGCACATGTCCCCCTCGGCGAGCGTTTTGCGATGCGCGGTTGCGATCGCCTCCTCGCCGAGGCAGGTGATGTAGAACGACGTCTTGCCCTGGCGCTGCGACAAGAGCATGCGCGCGTCGAAAGCGCGGGTCAGCATCATATCGCGCAGGCCCTTGCGCTTGTCGTCGGCGTCGAGCGAGCCCGCCCAGTCGCCGACCGCTTCGCCGCGGTCGTCGAGCGTGCGGATCATCGTATAGGCGTAGTCGCGGATGTCGGACGGGCTGACGTCGATCGGCGGACGGGGCGCCTCGCCCGCCCTGGCGATGCCGACGTAGCTGAAGTCGGGCCTGCCGCCGGGGCGCACGGTCGGCTCGGGCACATGCAGCGAAAGGCGGGCGGCGCTGGTCATCGACGGTTCTCCGGCGGGCGCTTTGGCGACGCCTGACGCTGATTGCGGATGATTTTAGCGCCGGGCGGGCGCCATTGTCATGCGGGCGGGGAAGGAGGGCAGGACGGATAGGGGCGCCGTTGACAGCCGCCCGGCGGGACACTTAAGAAGCGGCCCCGTGCCCAGGTGGCGGAATTGGTAGACGCACTGGTTTCAGGTACCAGCGGTGCAAGCCGTGAAGGTTCGAGTCCTTTCCTGGGCACCAAATCCTTGGTTGTAGACGTCCGAAGTCGTCTGAAAACTCCATAAAATCAAAACCTTACCGGCGCTTGGCCGTCCGCAGCGATCCCAGGGCGTCCGCTTGATCCCGCAAATCGTTGGTATTTTCGTTGGTATTCGGAGCGAGTCGAAAATCCTGACACCAATAGGCGGGCAGGCCATGGCTTTGTCGGACGCAGATTCGCGCTGCAAAAGCGGGCGAAAAAATCAAGAGACTTAGTGACGGCAATGGCTTGCAACTGTGTGTCATGCCGACCGGCGGCAAACTGTGGCTCCTCGCCTATCGGTTCGACGGCAAACAGCGAACGCTCTCAATTGGGACCTACGGCGGCAAGGATGACATAGGCCTAGCGGACGCCCGCAAGAAGGCGGACGAAGCGCGCGCCCTTCTCAAGACGGGCGTCGATCCCAGCCATCACAAGCGAGATACCAACCGGGCGAATACCAACGCTCGCGCCCAGACCTTCGACCTGATTGCGATGAGTAGGCAGCTCCGGCCATTGAAAACGGGCGATGGCTGCAGCCAGCCGTAGGGCAGGCTTCGCAGGTTGGGAGGCGCTCCGTTCAGCAGAAAGCCGTCCAGCTTCGCGTCGTAACGACCGAGGGTGAGTCCCGGCGCGTAGACAAACTCTAACGGTGCTTTCGGCGCCATTTGCCGAAGCTTTTCCGCGTAGTCGCGCAAGAAGGCCTGGCGGATTGCCGCCCGTTGAAACTCGTTCTCGCCGGTCCAGTCGCCAGATTGTCCGAGATATTTGTTGGGTTGTGTAAGAAAGTCGTTGGCGAACTGACGCGCATCATCCGATCCATCTTCGCTCTCGATCAAATTCGGTCTGGCGTCCAGCGCGACGAGCCTAAAGAACTTCGCTTCATCTCCCCCGGTATTGCCATCGGGAACGAAGAGCGGTCGCCCGTCCAGAGTCGGAAATTTCAGAGCCCGTAAACCGGCCTACGGTTGTGAGAGAGCCGCGATCGCCGCGGCCGAGTCGCTCGTCTGGCTCCGCCGCAACCGTCTCGGGCGTCGGATTCGAAGCGGCCGCCACCGGCGTCTGCTGAACCGCCGGCGTCCCGCCGAGCCCGATCGCTCCCGCCGCTGGAGCGTTCGTTCGCAACTGCCCCAGCCGCTCGGTGATTGACCGCTCGAGGCAGGCGGCGTTGGCTCCGCACGCGTTGCGCCGCCTCAGCCATTCGTGCTGCTCGACCGCCAGCTTCGCCTGCCGGCCGGCGGCCGAGCCAGAAATGGCCGCGACATAGGCCGCCGCCATTTCAGCGTCGAGTTCGGCGAGCGGCGCATTGGCGCAAATCGTTCGCGCCGAGGGGGCGAGGGCTCGGGCACAGCCGAAACTCGGCCGCTCGACGGTTGGGTTGGACGCAGTTGAGCCGGTCGCCGCGGCGCGATTGGGGTCGTACCACGCGCTGCGCACGGCTGCCAGAGCGGCGTCGGAAAGTTCGGTCGATGGCGGCTGGCCGTGGTCGCGCTCGAAGCTGATCAGCGCCTGCACGGTCCGCGAGCCAGGCGCGCCGTCCGCCGGACCCGCGTCATAGCCGAGGTCGTCCAGCATGCGCTGAATTTCGGCGACCATTCCCGGGTCCGGAATCCCGGGACCGCGAGCGCCGGACTGCCCGGAATATCCGGGCCGGTACCAGGGTTGCGGGGCCTGCATTGCGTTTTGCAAGACATTCCGGAGTAACTCGTCGAGTTGCGCCGACGCTGCGGTCGGCGTCATCACCCTGCGGCGGCAAGGATTCCGGCAACAACGAGGTGGCGCACTGGCTTGAAGTCAAAAGTGCGCGGCGGTTTTCCGAGTTCGTGAGGCGCTGGCGGCCGACGGATCGTTTCCATGACTCCCCCAGCGAATAACTACGACGTGGGACGTATGGATGAAAAACATAGCAAACCGGAGAAACGACCCTGTCCGCACGATTCGACAAAGTCAAGAGTGCACGACGGCCTCGTCACTCATCGTCCGGGAGCAGGCGAGGATGGCACGGATGCCGGTCGAGTTTCTAGGGACGACCACAACGGAAGTTCGATTGTCTGCTTCGCACCCATTCCTTTTCGTGCCGGCGACCAACGATGAACGGCAGCTCAGGGTCAGAAGTTGCCGGGGGCCCCGTTGGTGGGACATCCGCTTCACCCGCTCGCGCGCCCGGAAGCAGACAGACAACCGTCGGCCACTGTCGGATCCATGCGGCGCGCTACGCCGATTAGCGCCCATGGCGGCCGATCAGTGAGGTCGCGCGGGTTCTCCAAACCGGACGTACGATCGAGACATTTGGAGTTCGACAATCGTCGATTGACCGTCCAGGTCCTCGATGCAATCGATCGGCCATGTCTCTCAAGATCCTGCTTGTCGATTCGGAGGTCGATCGCGCGCGGTCCCTTGAAGAGACGTTGGCCGCGGCGGGCTTCACGGAGATCATGCGGGCGGAGGCGGGCGTCGACCTCGTCGAGACGGTCCGGCGTCTGGCCCCAGACCTCGTCGTGATCGATATGGGGCTGCCCGATCGCGATGCGCTCGAAGGCGTGCGGGCGCTGTCAGCGAGCGCGCCGAAGCCGATCGTCATGTTCTCCGACAAGGACGATCCGGCCTTCGTCGAGGACGCGATTGCAGCGGGCGTCTGCTCGTACAATCTGTCCGGCGTGTCCAACCGCGACATGAAGGCGATCGTCGCTTCCGCAGTGGCTTTGTTCAAGCGCTACTCCCGCGTCGAGACCGAGCTCGCAGCCGCGACTGCCCAGCTCAAGGAGCGGCAGATCATCGAGCGCGCAAAGGCCTTCCTGATGGCCACCCGAAAGATGAACGAGCCGCAAGCCTACCGCTGGCTGCGCAACAAAGCGATGAACGAGAACCGCCGCATCGCTCATGTGGCGGCTGAATTGATTGAGGGCGAGGAAACCGATGGGGTCCTGCGATGACTGATCCGCGCCTGCGGCGCGACCTACGGATCGCGATCGGTCTCCTGCGCCTGACCGATTCGGCGCCGGTCATCGTCGCGCATGAGTTCGGCTTCTTCGCCGACGAAGGAGTCGACGCAGCGTTGTCGATCGAGCCTTCCTGGGCGAACATCGCCGATAAGCTCGCCTATGGGGCGCTGGACGCCGCCGTTATCGTCCCGCCGCTCGCGCTGGCTGTGTCGCTCGGGCTGCGCGGCCCGGCTGAGCCGCTGGTTGTGCCCTATGTGTCGAGCCTCGGCGGCAATACGATCACTGTGGCGACCAGCCTCGTCAAGGAGATGCGGGCCGACGCCCGCAAGGCTGGATTCGCGGCCGCGCTCGCAGCGCGTCTGAAGCGAATGGATGAGAAGCCGACGCTCGCTGTCGTTCACGATTATTCGACTCATAGTCTCGAGCTTCGCTATTGGCTGGCCGCCGCGGACACTGTCGCCGGCCGCGATTTCGAGCTTTGCGTCACGCCGCCGGCGCGCATGGTGGAGGCGCTCGGATCAGGCCGAATCCTCGGCTTCTGCGCGGGCGCGCCGTGGGGCGAAATGGCCGAGCGCGCTCGCGTCGGCGCCACCGTCGCAACGTCGAACGAGATCTGGCGCAATGGGCCGGAGAAGGCGCTTGCGGTCCGCGAGCGGTGGAGCGAATCCAATCCGGAAGCCTTGCGAAGCCTGTTGCGAGCCCTCCACCGCGCCGCACGGTTCTGCGATGCGCCCGACAACGCGACCTATATCGCGGCGCTGCTGTCGCGCCGCGCCTGGCTTGGCGTCGACAGCCACGCGATCCTGCAGTCGCTGCCGGGAGCGCTCGGCTCGCGCAACGAGACGCGCTTTCACGCTCACGCCGCGACCTATCCGTGGCGCTCGCACGCCCTTTGGTTCCTCGCCGAGATGCGGCGATGGGGGCTGATCGAGGCCGGCCTGCCGCTCGCCGACATCGCGCGGCGCGTCTACCGGCCGGACCTCTATGCCGATGCGCTTGCGCCCGTCGGCGCGGCGATCCCCGTCTCCGACATGAAGAGCGAGGGCGGGCATGCCGAGGCTTGGTCGCTGCCCGCCTCGCCCGAGCCGATCGCCATGGGGCCGGACCTGTTCTGCGACGGCGCGCTG
The DNA here is from genome assembly GCA_036489975.1 of Roseiarcus sp. GTDB lineage: Bacteria > Pseudomonadota > Alphaproteobacteria > Rhizobiales > Beijerinckiaceae > Roseiarcus. The sequence continues at coordinate 9,178 of DASXES010000032.1, read as the reverse complement.
TTCGACCCCGCGCGTGTCTCGTAGACGAAGCCGCGGATACAACCAAGGCGAGAACTCGGCCGCGAATAAACGCGCCTAAACGCCAGTAAGTGCGAGTAAACGCTAGTAAATGCTAGTAAATTTGCTAGCGTTTATTTTTTCGAATCGGGACTTTTCAATGGGTTGCGACTGATTCAAATAAAAAAATTCGCCCCGAGTTCGGACCCATGCGGGAGGTTGTGGGCCAACGTTTCAAACCGCCATGGCTTCCCGTCCTCCCGCCCATCTTCTCGGCGAGCGGAAATGATTCCGTCAGACGAAAATACATACCGAGATTTCTGATTTTGTCAAGAGTATTCACGCTCCTCCATCGCCGGCCCATGCCTGCGCCCAGAGCTTCATCGCCCGAGATTACCCTTTGGGCGCCGATCCTGCCTGGCTTCGGCGCTAACACGTTGATGTGTCGAGACCTAAACGGTTGGCGCAGGATTTGCATCCCTGCAAGGGTGGCCGCGCCTTTCGGATGAGCGGCTTGGCCGCGCCAACGGCGGCGCGCGCCATAGCGAGCTACGGCGCAGGCCGTCGCTCTGAACCCTCATCGGCGAACCAATGGCGGTTCGCCTGAAGCATGGGATCGCCCGGCGCCGCGGCATGCGCGCCGCGCCCGAGAACTTTTGCGACGCCACCCGAATCCTGCGGCCCTCCGAGCCTGTGCGCTCATGACCTGGATTCGGTTGCGCGACGGACGATCCCTCGGCGGCGGCCGCGACGAGCCGCTTACCCCCGAAAGGAGACGCGATTCCCATGACTCCGCATCAAATCGATCTCGTGCAATCGTCCTTCGCCAAGGTCGCGCCGATCGCCGACACGGCGGCGGTCATTTTCTACGACCGTCTGTTCGAAATCGCGCCCGAGGTCAGGCCGCTCTTTCATGGCGATATGACCGAGCAGCGCCGCAAGCTGATGACGACGCTCGGCGTCGTCGTCAACGGGTTGAAGGACCTCGACGCGGTCCTTCCGGCGGTGCGGACGCTCGCGGTCAAGCATGTCGGCTACGGCGTCAAGGCGTCGTATTACGCGCCTGTCGGCGAGGCCTTGATCTTTGCTCTCGACCGCGGCCTTGGGGCCGATTTCACGACCGAGGTCAAGGGCGCCTGGCTCGCCGCCTATGGCGCGCTTTCCAGCGTGATGATCGCCGCCGCCTATGAGAAGCAGGACGCGGCATGATGCGCGGGCTCGAGCGGCGGGATCCGCGGCTCGGGCGCCTCTTTATTTTCGGTCATGCCCAAGGCTTCATCGCGCGAATCCCCTTCTTGGGCGCCTCGCATATCCCCTCTCGCGGCTAACCGATTGATGTTTCTTAACCCGTATCTTGGCACGACGTTTGCTTGAGAAGGTGCGTCCGCGTCGCGCGAAGGCGCGGGCAGGTCGCGCGCCAACGACGGCGCGGGCAGGTCGCGCGCCAACGACGGCGCGGGCCATGAGCGGGCGGCCGAGGCCGCCCTGATCGATCGGCGGGCCAATGGCGGTCTGTCCCCGGACTTCGGGTCCGGCGGCGTCAAGAAAAAAGCGCCGGGATTGAAAGCCATCATCCAATGAACCGCGGTTTTCTGCGCGCCGGGCATCTGCCCACCCTCGTCGCGGCGTTTCTCTACTTCGATGTCAGCTTCATGGTCTGGGTCATCCTCGGCCCGCTCGCCGTCTTCGTCGCCAAAGACCTGCACCTGAATCCCGCGCAGAAAGGCTTGATGGTCGCGACGCCCGTGCTCGCAGGCGCGGTCCTGCGCATCGCGAGCGGCGTGCTTGCCGATCACCTCAAGCCACGGCTCGCCGGAATCCTCATGCAGACCGTCGTCATCGCCGGACTCGCCGCCTTCTGGGCCTTCGGCGTCTCCAGTTTTGGAGCGACGCTGGCGCTTGGAATCGTGCTCGGCGTCGCCGGCGCGTCGTTCGCGGTCGCGCTGCCGCTTGCGTCCTACTGGTATCCGCCGGAGCGCCAGGGGATCGCGCTCGGCATCGCCGGCGCCGGCAATTCGGGCACCGTGCTCGCTGCGCTGTTCGCGCCGTCGCTCGCGGTTCTCATTGGCTGGCGCAACGTGCTCGGGCTTACGATCGTTCCGCTTGCGATCGTGCTCGCGCTTTTCATTCCTCTCGCCAAGGACAGCCCGCGCTCGCCGCCGCGCAAGTCTCTGAAGGACTACGCTGACGTTCTCCGCGCGAGCGACGCCTGGTGGCTCATGGCCTTCTATTGTGTGAGTTTCGGCGGCTTCGTCGGCTTGTCGTCGTTCTTGCCGATCTATTTCAACGACCAATATGCGCTCTCGCCGGTCTCGGCCGGCTCTTGCACGGCGGCGGCGGTCTTCGCTGGCTCCTTCATCCGTCCATTCGGCGGCGCGGTCGCCGACCGCATCGGCGGCGTCCGGGCGCTGAGCTTCGTCTATGGGCTCGTCGCCGTCCTGGCTCTGATCCTCAGTCACGGCATTGCCAACTTGGGTCTCGCGCTGCCGATCATCATCGCGATCATGGGAGCGCTTGGCGCAGGCAACGGCGCCGTGTTCCAGATCGCCCCGCAGCGCTTTCCGCGCAATGTCGGCGTCGTCACCGGCCTCGTCGGCGCAACCGGTGGAGCGGGCGGCTTCTATCTCGCGGCGAGCCTCGGCGCGGCGAAGCAGTTCACCGGCGGATATGGCGCAGGCCTCGCGATCTTCGCCTGTCTTGCGCTTGCCGCGTTGACCGCGCTCACCGGAGTCGGCGCCCGCTGGCGGCGCACCTGGCTCGACCGCTCGGCGCTCGCCGCCGCCAACGCCTAAGGTTGACGCCGATGCAACACATCCACAAGGAAGCCTTCGACGCCGACGTCAAACCCGCGCCGCGTCGCCGCCTCGTGATCATCGGCAATGGCATGTCGCCCGGCCGCGCCCTCGAAAAGCTGTTCGAAGCCGCGCCCGAAGCCTACGAGGTCACGATCTTCAACGCCGAGCCGCGCGTCAATTACGACCGGATCATGCTGTCGCCGGTCCTCTCAGGCGAGAAAAGCTTTGAAGAGATCATCATCCACGGCGACGGCTGGTACGTGAAGCATGGCGTGATGCTCTACAAGGGACACCGCATCGTCGCCATCGATCGCGACGCGCGCACGGTGACCTCGGAGCATGGCGTCGTCGCGCCTTACGACAAGCTCGTCATCGCCACCGGCTCGACGCCGATCGTGATTCCAGTACCGGGCGCCAATCTCGCCGGCGTCCTCACCTATCGCGATCTCGACGATGTGAACGCCATGCTGCTGGCGACGAAATCGCGCGGCCACGCCGTCGTGATCGGTGGCGGACTGCTGGGTCTCGAAGCGGCGATGGGCCTCAAGGAACAGGGCATGGAGGTCAGCGTCGTCCATCTTATGCCGACGCTGATGGAGCGCCAGCTCGACCCGCCGTCCGGCTTCCTGCTCGAGCAGGCGATCGAGGCGCGCGGCGTGAGCGTCCACACGAAAGCGAACACCAAGGCGATCCTCGGAACCGACCCGAGCGCCGGCCCCCCGCGCGTGCGAGGCGTGCTCCTGGAGGATGGAACGGAACTCAAGGCCGATGTCGTCGTCATGGCCGTCGGCATCCGTCCGAACGCCGCGCTCGCCCGCGAGGCGGGATTGACCGTCAATCGGGGAATCGTGGTCGGCCCCGACATGGGCACGAGCGACCCCGACATTTTCGCGCTCGGCGAATGCGCGGAGGCGCATGGGCAATGTTTCGGTCTCGTCGCGCCGCTCTATGACATGGCGACTATCGTCGCCGCGCAGCTCGTCGGCGACGAAGGCGCCGCCTTCAATCCGAGCGCGACCGCAACCAAGCTCAAGGTGACCGGCATCCATCTCTTCTCCGCCGGGGACTTCGCCGATGGGCCGGATCGCGAGGAGATCGTGCTGCGCGACGCGGCGCGCGGAATCTACCGACGCCTCGTCCTGAAGGACGGCAAGCTGATTGGCGTCGTGCTCTACGGCGATGTCTCGCATGGCGCCTGGCTGTTCGACCTCTTGAAGCGCGGCGCCGACATCGCGGACGTGCGCGAGACGATGATGTTCGGACCGGGCGCAGGGGAGGGCGCTCCGCTGAACCCTACGGCGGCCGTTGCAGCGCTGCCGGATGAGGCGGAAATCTGCGGCTGCAACGGCGTATGCAAAGGCAAGATCGTCGACACGATCAAGGCCCGGGGCCTCAAGACTCTGGACGAGGTGCGTGCAAACACCAAGGCTTCGGCGAGCTGCGGATCCTGCACCGGGCTCGTCGAGCAGATCATCAAGCTGACTGTCGGCGACGACTATGCTCCCGCCGCGGTCCAGCCGATGTGCGGCTGCACGAAGCTCGGCCACGACGACGTGCGGCGGCTTATCGTCGCCAAGGCGCTCAAGTCGATCCCCGCTGCTATGCAGGCGCTCGAATGGAAGACTTCGTGCGGCTGCGCCAAGTGCAGGCCCGCGCTGAACTACTACCTGCTTGCCTCGTGGCCGGGCGAATATGAAGACGACTCCCAGTCGCGCTTCATCAACGAGCGCGTCCACGCCAACATCCAGAAAGACGGGACCTATTCGGTCGTGCCGCGCATGTGGGGCGGCGTCACCAGCGCCGCGGAATTGCGCGCCATCGCCGACGTCGTCGACAAGTTCGCCATTCCGACGGTCAAGGTGACTGGCGGACAGCGGATCGACCTGCTTGGCGTGAGGAAGGAGGAGCTTCCGGCGGTCTGGGCCGACCTCAACGCCGCCGGCCTCGTGTCCGGCGCGGCTTACGGAAAAGCGCTGCGGACTGTGAAGACCTGCGTCGGCTCCGACTGGTGCCGCTTCGGCACGCAGGATTCGACCGGGCTCGGGATCAAGCTCGAGAAATTCCTCTGGGGCTCGTGGACGCCCGCCAAGGTCAAGATGGCGGTATCGGGCTGTCCGCGCAATTGCGCCGAAGCGACCTGCAAGGATGTCGGCGTCATCTGCGTCGACAGCGGCTACGACATCGTCTTCGCTGGCGCGGCCGGTCTCGACATTCTCGGCACGCAGGCGCTCTGCCACGCTTCGACCGAGCAGGAGACGATCGAGATCATCGCCGCGCTCGTCCAGCTCTATCGAGAGCAGGGCCGCTATCTCGAACGCATCTACAAATGGGCGAAGCGCGTCGGCGCGAGCTCGATCAAGGCGCAGGTGGTCGACGACGTGGAGAAGCGGCGGGCGCTTTACGAGCGCTTCGTCTTCTCGCAGCGCTTCTCGCAGAAGGACCCCTGGGCCGAGCGCGTCGGCGGCAAGGACGCGCACGAATTCGCTCCGATCGCTGATCTTTCCTCCGCTATCGGTCAGCCCGCATGACCGAAGAGGCCTGGACGGATATCGGCGCGCTTAATCAGATTCCCCGCCGCGGCGCGCGTGTCGTGCGCACGGCCCGCGGCTGCGTCGCGGTGTTCCGCACAGCCGACGACCGCGTCTTCGCGCTCGAAGACCGCTGCCCGCATAGAGGCGGGCCTCTGAGCCAGGGCATCGTGCATGGGACGAGCGTCACCTGCCCACTGCACAATTGGGTCGTGAGCCTGGAGACCGGCGAAGCGCAAGGGGCGGATGAGGGACGCGCCCGCTCTTTTCCGCTGCGGGTCGAGAAGGGGCGGGTGTGGATCGACCTCGCGGCGCTTGTCAGCTCGACTGCGCTCGAAGACGCGACACGATGAGCGACGGGTGGACGCGGACGACCTGCCCCTATTGTGGGGTCGGCTGCGGCGTTCTCGCCCGTCCCCGCGACGGCGGGCTCGCCGCGGATATCAAGGGCGACCCGGACCATCCCGCCAATTTCGGCCGCCTCTGCTCCAAAGGCGCGGCGCTCGGCGAGACGCTGTCGCTCGACAACCGGTTGCTCAAGCCGATGATTGGCGGCGCCGAGGCTGACTGGGACACTGCGCTCGACCTCGTCGCGCGGCGCTTTATGGAGATAATTCGAGAGCACGGACCCGACAGCGTCGCCTTCTATGTCTCGGGACAGCTGCTCAGTGAGGACTATTATGTCGCCAACAAGCTGATGAAGGGCTTCATCGGCTCGGGCAATATCGACACCAATTCGCGACTCTGCATGGCTTCGTCCGTCGCCGGCCATCGTCGGGCCTTCGGCTCGGACACCGTGCCTGGCTTGTACGAGGATCTCGAACTCGCGGACCTCGTCGTGCTGGCCGGCTCCAATCTTGCCTGGTGTCATCCTGTGTTGTTCCAACGGCTCTCGGCGGCGCGCGAGCGGCGAGGAACCAAGATCGTCGCCATCGATCCGCGCGCGACCGCGACGACTGAGGCCGCCGACTTGCACCTGAGCGTCGCGCCGGGCGCCGACGTTCCGCTGTTCGCCGGTCTGCTCGCGCATCTCGCGAATGCCGGGTGCATCGATCGGGCTTACGTCGAAGCGCATACGGTTGGCTTCGATGCGGCGCTCGCCGACGCGAGCCGGTTCGACATGGATGCAACGGCCGCCGTGACTGAGCTCGCCGCAGCCGATCTCGCCCTGTTCTATCAGCTCTTCGCCCGCACGGAGCGCGTCGTCACCGTCTACAGCCAGGGCGTCAACCAGTCGTCGGCAGGGACCGACAAGGTCAACGCGATCCTCAACTGCCATCTGGCGACCGGCCGGATCGGCAAGCCGGGCGCTGGGCCGTTTTCGGTCACCGGCCAGCCGAATGCGATGGGCGGGCGCGAGGTCGGCGGACTCGCCAACATGCTTGCCACGCATATGGAGATCGAGAACGCGGAGCACCGCCGCATCGTTCAGGATTTCTGGGGTTCGCCCACGATCGCGACAAAGCCTGGCCTGAAGGCGGTTGATCTGTTTCGGGCGGTCGAGGGCGGCCGCATCAAGGCGTTGTGGATAATAGGCACGAATCCGGCCGTCACCATGCCGGAGGCCGACCGCGTGCGCAGGGCGATCCAAGCCTGTCCGTTCGTCGTGGTTTCCGACGTCTGCCGCACGATCGACACGACCGCGCTCGCGGACGTGCTCTTACCGAGCGCGGCCTGGGGCGAGAAGGAAGGCAGCGTCACCAATTCGGAGCGACGGGTCTCGCGGCAACGCGCCTTCCTGCATCCGCCAGGTGAAGCGCTACCCGACTGGCGGCAAATCAGCGAGGTCGGCAGGCGCATGGGCTTCGCCGAGGCCTTCGGATACCGCGAGCCGGCGGAAATCTTCGCCGAATATGCGCGCCTCACCGCTGAGCAAAACGGCGGGCGCCGCGACCTCGATCTCGGTGCGCTGGGCGACATCGGCGCCAAGGATTACGGCGCGCTTGCGCCGTTCCAATGGCCGCGTCCCGCAGGACAAGGCGCGCGCGAGACGCGCTTCTTCGCTAACGGACGCTTCTATCACCCCGACGGCAAGGCGCGCTTCATCCCGACACCGTATCGCAAGCTCGCGTCGCCGGCGAGCGCGCGCTTTCCGTTCGTCCTCAACACCGGCCGCATTCGCGACCAGTGGCACACGATGACCCGCACCGCGAAGGCTCCGCGGCTGATGGCGCATGTCAGCGAGCCATTTGTCGAAATCCACCCCTCGGATGCCGCGGCTATCGGCGTCGCGCCGGCGGACTTGGCTGAAGTCGAAAGCCCGCACGGACGCGCGATCCTGCGCGTCGTCGTCACGGAGCGGCAGCGACGAGGCTCGCTGTTCGCGCCCATGCATTGGACGGATCAGCACGCCTCGCTCGCCCGCATCGACGCGCTCATCGGGGCCGCCGCCGATCCGGTCTCAGGGCAGCCGGAGCTGAAGGGCGCCCCAGTCGCGGTGCGGCGCTTCGACGCCGCCTGGCACGCCTTCGCGACTTCGATCCGACCTATCGCCGTTGAGGAGGCTGACTATTTTGCCGCGGCGGTCACCCGCGGTGGGTGGCGCGCCGAGCTTGCCGGCGTTGAAGCGCCGGCCGACTGGACCCGGTTCGCCCGGCGAATGCTAACGCTCGGCGACGATGCGGATCTCATCGCCTATCACGACGCCGCGGCCGGCCGGCGACGCTTCGTGGCATTTCACGACGGCGTGTTCGTCGGCGCTCTCTTCGCCGCACCGGGACCCGTCGCGGTCGCGCGGTCCTGGATCGTCGAGCGTCTCGGTCAGCCAGTTCCCCCGAGCGAACGCCTGCGGCTCTTGACCGGCCGGGCGGGCGCTGAGACGCGCGATCGCGGGCCGACTGTCTGTGCGTGCTTCGATGTCGGCCGCAACGAGATCCTGGAGGCCGCCGCCAACTTCGGCGAGGCCGCGACCGTCGCTGCGATCGAAGCGCGCCTCAAAGCTGGCTCGAACTGCGGCTCATGCCGCGGCGAGATCGCGAAGCTGATTGTCGCGGTCGCCGCTCAACGGATGCGCTCAGGGTGCGTTTCGTCGAAGAGCACGGCGGGCGCATTGGTGACATCGTCATTTATGGCCAGGAATCGAACTACACGACCTGGCGGTTATGCAAAATGAACCTCGCTGTGCGCGGCATAGATGCAGACATCAAATGGAACAGCGAGGGCAGCTTCCATAAGGACGAGCTGCGCGACCTCAAGGCCGATTTTGTGCTGGCGAATCCTCCCTTCACATTTCCGATTGGGGCGGCGACCGGCTGCGCGAGGATGTCCGGTGGAAGTATGGGGCGCGGCCCGGCGGCAACGCCAACTTTGCTTGGGTGCGCCATATCGTGCATCACCTTTCGCGGAAAGGCGTGGCAGGTGTGCTGCTGGCGAACGGCTCGATGTCGTCGACGCAAAACGGGGAAGATGTGATCCGACGCGCGCTGATCGAGGGCGTCGACAGCGCGCCCGGCGTCGTCGATTGCATGATCGCGTTGCCCGGCCAGCTTTTCTATTCGACGCAGGTTTCGGTCTGCCTCTGGTTCCTCGCCCGCGACAAGTCGAACGGCATTGCGCGAAACGCCAAGCTGCGCGACCGGCGAGGCGAAATCCTGTTCATCGACGCGCGCAAGCTCGGCCACATGGTGGACCGCACGCGCAGGAATTTTCCGACGACGATATCGGAAAGATCACACGCGCCTATCACGCCTGGCGCGGTGAGGGCGAAGCCGGCGCCTATGAGGACGTGCCCGGGTTCTGCAAGGCTGCGAGGTTGGAGGAGATCAAGGCTCACAACTATGTACTGACACCGGGGCGGTATGTCGGCGCGGCGGATGTCGAAGAGGACGAAATTTTCTTTTGCCGAGTGCTTTGCATCGC
>DASXES010000029.1:0-1674 GCA_036489975.1 Roseiarcus sp. | reverse complement strand
GCGATGATAGAGGACGGAGCGATTGTCGCGGCAGGCTTTCTGGCCGATGGCGCAGGCGAGCCAACTCTTGCCGACGCCGGACGGGCCGACCAGGGCCAGATTGTCATGGGCGTCGATCCATTCGCCCTCCGAGAGCTTCTGGAACAGGGCGCGGTCCAAACCGCGGACGGCGCGATAGTCGACGTCCTCCACACTCGCCTGCTGGCGCAGCCTGGCGGCGCGCAGTCGCGCCGTCAGGCGTTTGTCCCTCCGCCATGAGGCCTCCCGGTCGAGGAGCAGGGCGAGCCAGTCGGCGTGCTGCAAATCCTTCGCCTGGCCAGCTGCGGTGAGATCGGCGAAGGCCTTGGCCATTCCATAGAGGCCGAGGGTGTGAAGCTGATCGAGGGTTGGATGTTTGAGCAAGTTGTCTTCTCCTAATGGTAGTAGCGCGGCCCGCGGATGTTGGGATGGAGGACCGGGGCCGCGTCCGCGGGGCGCTTTGGCGCGGGCCTCTGGTCGAGCTTGTTGTCGAGGATGGATTTGACAGAGCCGTAGGTACGGGCGCCGATCTCGATGGCCCGCTCGGCGGCGGCCTCGACGCGTTCCGCGCCAAAGGAACCGGCAAGACGGACGATGCCGAGACAGGCGCGGTATCCTTGCTCGGGATGAGGCCGGGCCTCGAGAATGTGCTCGCACAGCGCCGCGGTCGCGGGGCCGATCTTGCGGGCGTCTTCCCGGATGCGTTCGATCGTCCAGCCGGCGTAGCGCCGATGGCTGGAGGGCATGTGCTCGGGAACGGTCGTGTGCTTCCGGTTCCCGCTCGCCCTTATATGGACGGCGATGCGCTCGCCTTTGTGGAAAATCTCGACGCCGCGAGCGGTCAGGCGCGCCTCGACCTCGGCGCGGGCGAAGCGGTAAGGGACGGAATAATAGTGGGCGTCGATGTCGACGTGATAGTCGACGCCGACCCGGCGGACGCGCCACTCGCTGTATTCGTAAGCGCCATCCGGCAGGGCCTTGAGGGCCGGACGATCGACCTCCTCGAGCAATCGCCGTCGGGTGACGCCGAGCCTGCGCAGGGTCTGCCTGTCGTTGAGCTGGGTCATGAGTTCGCCGAGCGCAGCGTCGACGTCGGCGAGGCTATAAAAGGCCCGGCGCCTGAGCCGGCCGAGCAGCCAGCGCTCGACGATCAGGACGGCCTGCTCGACCTTCGCCTTGTCGCGCGGCTTCCTGGGCCTGGCGGGCAGGATGGCGGTTCCATAATGGGCCGCCATCTCGGCATAGGTTCGGTTGACCTGAGGGTCGTAGAAGCTGGCCTTGACGACGGCGGTCCTGGCGTTGTCGGGCACGACCAGTTCGGGAACCCCGCCGATCGCATCGAAGGTCCGCACGTGGGCGTCGATCCAGTCGGGCAGCGCCTGCGTCCAGGTCGCCTTGGCGAAGGTGAAACTCGAGGCCCCCAGCACGGCGACGAAGATCTGCGCCATGTGGATTTCGCCGGTGAGCCGATCGATGACGACCGGCACGCCGTCGCCGGCGTAATCGACGAACAGCCGCTCGCCGGCGGCGTGCGTCTGACGCATCGTCACCGACAGCGTCTTCTCGAAGGATCGATAGAGCTCGCAGAATCGTGAGTAGCTGTAGCCGCTCGGGTTGGCGGCAATATATTCGTCCCACAGGATCAGCAGGGTGACG